>NZ_JBNJLJ010000002.1:0-894487 GCF_051195295.1 Qipengyuania sp. 902
TCTCGGACCAGACGCTACGCCCGTCGTTCTACATCACCCTCACCACAAGCAACCATCCCGCGAAGCGGGTTCGTGCAGCGCCCCGGTTCCGGACGTTTCTGAGCGCGGTAAGTTAGAGGCGTGACCGGAATAGAAACAGCTCTGCTGATCGGCGCGCTTGTAGGTGCGGTGGTTGGCTTGGTGCCTCGGGCCAAAATCGGCTGCGGGGCCCTTGTCATTATCCCGCTTGCGATGCTCGTCTACACCGCCATCCAGTTAAACGACGCAAACCGCCGTCCAGACGCCCTTGATGCGCTCCTTTACGTGTTCAATCCCCTCTGGCCGAGCCTCGGAGCGCTCTTGGGTTTCGGACTTGTGAGGCTTCTGCGAACGCTGGCCCTCCGCAAAGATCGGAACGGCAGCTAACCACCCAATTTCAGACGAAGAGTTGAAAGGTGTACTGCGAGAAAGCTGACCTCCAGTCCGTCACAATGCTAACTTGAAAGGTTGGACATCGCAGTCCGGGATGCGGCGGGAAAACGTAGGCTGTCGGGGCAGGTTGGACAGCGGCAAGTGCCTGTTTCTAAGGGAACAGGGCATTCCGGCCAGGGGTACCAAGCTTTCCGCGCGCTGCGGTGTAACCTTTCACATCCTTTCGGTGAACATCGGGCAAAGCGATATTGAGCCGCGAAATCCAAAAGGGCTCACTCCACAGTCGACCGTTCGCGCACCAATTCGGCCGCTGGGCATTGCTCTGCTCCCCAAAATTGCCAGTCGGTTGTTCGGGGACACCGTTGTGCGCAACGCCGGGCCCGGTCTTCGCGCCATCCTCCTGCGTCTCGCCGAAAACATGTCGGGCGTTGACGAGGCAAACGTCTGACTTCGCGAAAATCCTTGTCATCCGAGCTTAGGGGTGGGATTGCCTCGGCCGGATGATCGGGATGCCTTCATACCATGCGATCGCGGCCATGGTCGTCACGCTCTGGATGTTCGTCGCTTTCGCCCGCGGGCGGATGTCGGTCGAGATCATCTCGCTCCTGACCATCGCGGTGATCGCGGTCGGCCTGTACTTCTTCCCCCTTCCCGAGACCCAGCCGACCGACGGCCTGGCGCTCGCGTTTTCGGGCTTTGGTCACTACGCACTGATCACGATCTGCGCCCTGATGATCATGGGGCGCGGGCTGGTGGTGACCGGCGCCCTGGAGCCCGCCGCGCGCTTCCTCGAGCGATTGTTCAAGGTCAATCTCCAGCTCGGCCTGCTGTTTTCGCTGGTCGTGACATTCCTGCTGTCGATGGGCGTCAACAACACACCGGTCCTTGTCTTGCTGATGCCGATCTTCGTGCAATTGGCCATGCGCGGCGCAATGGCGGCATCGAAGACCCTGATCCCGCTCAACGCCGCGTCGCTCATGGGGGGCATGGCGACCACGATCGGGACCTCGACCAACATTCTCGTGGTGTCGATCGCAGTCGATCTTGGCATGCCGGAGATGGGCGTTTTTCACTTCACGCCGATCGTGCTGATAGCCTCACTGGTCGCGCTGCCCTTCGTGTGGATCGTGATGCCTCGCTTGCTGGGTGACAACCGCGTTGAGTCGGTCCATTCGCATCGCTTGTTCGAGACCCGGTTGCGGGTGACCGAGGACTCCGTCCTGAATGGCCGCGAACTGTCCGAAGTGTCCTCGCGCCTACCTGCCGGCATCGAGTTTCACGATGTCCCGGTAGGCTTGCTTCGCCCACAGCACCGCTTGCGGATGACCGGCACGCATGAGGCGATCGAGGAAGCGATGGCTACCTTGCGCGGCGATGCGGCCCCCAGCTGGGTGATCGACCGCATCCGCCGCCGTTCGAACGAAACCGGGATCGACATCGCAGTTGTCGAAATGATCGTCACAGCGGATTCGCGCCTGATCGGCCGAACCTTGCCGAGTTCCGGCATTGCCGATCTTTACGGGGTTGCCGTTATCGGCACCCACCGGCCGGACCGCATCGTCGGCGAGAAGGAACAGTTTTCCGAGGGTGGCGATCATCGCTTCGCTGAAGGCGACGTGCTGCTGGTCATGGGTCTGCCCGACGACATGGAACACTTCGCCCGGTCGGACAGCCTGCTGCAGCTCGAGGGCATGCGCGAGTTGCCGCGGCGTTCGAAGGCGACCCTCGCCGCAGCGATCATGGGCGGCTCGCTGGCGCTGGCGTCGGTCGGCCTCATTCCAATTGCGATCGCTGCGCTGGCCGGGGCGATCTTGATGTTCGTCACCGGCTGCGTGAAGTTCGACCGCGTCGGGCGGGGCCTGTCGGGCAGCGTAATCGTGCTGATCGCCGCCAGTATCGCCTTGGGCCGGATCATCCTCGACAGCGGGGCCGCCGACTGGATCGGCACGGTCATGGCCGTAGGGCTCGACTACCTCTCGTCCGCTGCGGCGCTGGCGGCAATCATGCTGGCGATGACCTTCCTCACGAACTTCGCGTCCAATGCCACGGCCGCCACGGTCGGCACACCCATTGCCTTTGCCATCGCGACTAAGCTGGGTCTTCCAGCAGAGCCGCTGGTTCTGGCCGTGCTGTTCGGCTGCAACCTGTGTTACGCGACGCCGATCGCCTACCAGACCAACATGCTCATCATGGCCGAGGGATCTTACGAGTTTAAGGACTACGTCCGCACAGGCGTCCCGCTGGTCCTGATCATGGTCGCCGCCTTGTCGATACTACTGGTCATGACATACGGTCTGTAGGCTGACTGCGGCCGCTCAGGCCGGCTGCCGACATTTGAATTGAGGGAGAAAACCGTGCGCAAATTCACTCCAGTATCAATGGCGGCGTTGGCTATCGCCGTCGCAAGTCCGGCGCAGGCCGACGATCTTCGAGCCGATTTGCAGGCCGATATGCCGGAGCTGATGGAGCTTTACCGCGACTTGCACGCGAAACCCGAACTCAGCTTCGAGGAACATGAAACGGCGGCAAAGCTTGCCAGCCGAATGAAGGAGCTCGGTTTCGAAGTCACCGAAGGCGTCGGCCGGACCGGCGTGGTTTCAGTCATGCGGAACGGCGAGGGTCCGACCGTGATGCTGCGCGCCGATATGGACGGGTTGCCCGTGGTCGAACAGACCGGACTGCCCTACGCCAGCACCGTCACCGCGACTCCTGCAAGCGGCGTCACCACCGGCGTGATGCACGCCTGCGGTCACGACACGCACATGGCCGGCTTCATCGGCGCCGCGCAGTTGCTGGCAGAGCGGAAGGACGAGTGGCAGGGCACGCTGGTGATGATCCTGCAGCCGGCGGAAGAGCTGGGGCTGGGCGCGCTGGCGATGATCGAGGACGGGCTCTACACCCGTTTTCCCAAGCCGGACTACGCGCTTGCCTTCCACGATGCCGCCGCGCCCGCGCCTGCCGGGACGATCGGCTACACACCCGGCTTCGCTCTCGCCAATGTCGACAGCGTCGACATCACGGTGAAGGGCATCGGCGGCCACGGCGCTTACCCGCACACGACCGTCGATCCGGTCGTGCTCGCCAGCGCGATCGTGATGAAGTTGCAGACGGTGGTGAGCCGCAATTCCTCGCCGCTCGATCCAGCCGTCATCACCGTGGGCAGCTTCCACGCAGGCGCCAAGCACAACATCATTTCGGACGAGGCCAAGCTGCAGCTTACCGTGCGCAGCTATTCCGACGAGAGCCGCAAGCTGTTGCTCGACGGCATCCGCCGGGTGGCTCGCGGCGAGGCGATCACCGCCGGGCTGCCGGAAAACCTGATGCCGGAAATCGCAGTCGAGGAAACCTATACGCCCGCGACCTTCAACGATGTCGACTTCAGCAACGAGATGGCAGCTGCCTTCAAGGCGCGCTTCGGCGAGGAGCGGGTGATGGAATGGCCGCCGGTGATGGGCGGCGAGGATTTCAGCCAATTCCGCCGCGCCGATCCGGAGAATGTCGACAGCATGATCTTCTGGATCAGCGGCACCCCGCAGCCGATGCTCGATGCGCTGGAGCAGGACGGCACGCCGCTGCCTTCGCTGCATTCGCCCTTCTGGGCGCCCGATGCGGAGAAGGTGATCGCCACCGGCGCCGAAGCGTTGGCCAGTGCGGCGCTCGACCTGATGCCGCGTAACGGCGGTTGAACCGACAGCTTCGCAAAAAGTGTGGCCGCCGGAGCGTTTGGGGTCGCTCCGACGGCCGTATTCTCCTCCCCAGGAGAATCGATTGTCAGGTTAGTGGCTGTCAGCCATCCGACGGCACATAGGTGCCCAGCCGGTGATGCAGTGCGTTGATCTTCGCCAGTTCCTCGCGATCCTCGATCTGCCGGGCATAGGCCGTGAGCGCAGTGCGCAGCAGGCGGAAGTCGGCGGTCGAGAACAGGGCGCGGGCGCGGCCGGGTTCGGTTTTGGGGGTGTCTTCGGTCACGGTCGTCATCCTCTCACTCCTCAGGCAGCGGCAAACTGGTTCATCGTGTTGTCCTTGCCGCCGGCCTTCAGGGCTGCCTCGCCGGCAAAGTATTCCTTGTGGTCGTCCCCGATGTCGGATCCGGCCATGTTCTGGTGCTTGACGCAAGCGATGCCCTGGCGGATTTCCTCGCGCTGCACGTTCTTGACGTATCCGAGCATCGCCTGTTCCCCGAAGTATTCCTTCGCGAGGTTGTCGGTGCTCAGCGCCGCCGTGTGGTAGGTCGGCAGGGTGATGAGGTGGTGGAAGATGCCCGCGCGCTTCGCAGCATCGGCCTGGAAGGTGCGGATTTTTTCGTCGGCTTCGGCGGCCAGTTCGGTGCCGTCGTAATCGACGCTCATCAGCCTGTCGCGGTCGAACGCGCTTACGTCCTTTCCGGCTTCTGCCCATGCATCATAGACTTGCTGGCGGAAGTTCAGCGTCCAGTTGAAGCTAGGCGAGTTGTTGTAGACCAGCTTCGCGTTCGGGATCACCTCACGCACCCGGTCGACCATGCCGGCGATCTGCTCGACATGCGGCTTTTCGGTTTCGATCCACAGCAGGTCGGCGCCATGCTGAAGCGCGGTGATGCAGTCGAGAACGCAGCGATCCTCGCCGGTGCCCGGGCGGAACTGGTAGAGGTTGCTCGGCAGGCGCTTCGGAGCAAGCAGCTTGCCGTCACGGCTGATGAAGACCTGGCCGTTGGTGATGTCGGCCGGATCGACTTCGTCGCAATCGAGGAAGCTGTTGTACTGGTCACCCAGATCACCCGGCTCGGTCGAATAAGCGATCTGCTTGGTCAGGCCGGCGCCGAGCGAGTCGGTGCGCGCCACGATGATCCCGTCTTCGACGCCGAGTTCGAGGAAGGCGTAACGAATCGCGCGGATCTTCTGGAGGAAGTCCTCGTGCGGTACGGTGACCTTGCCGTCCTGGTGGCCGCACTGCTTTTCGTCCGATACCTGGTTTTCGATCTGCAGCGCGCAGGCACCGGCCTCGATCATCTTCTTGGCGAGCAGATAGGTCGCTTCGGCATTGCCGAAACCGGCGTCAATGTCGGCAATGATCGGCACGACATGGGTTTCGTGGTCGTCGATCGCCTTCTGCAGGCGCTGGGCTTCTACCTCGTCGCCGTTTTCCCGAGCCGTATCGAGATCGCGGAACATGCCGCCGAGTTCACGGGCATCGGCCTGCTTGAGGAAGGTGTAGAGTTCTTCGATCAGCGCGGGCACGCTGGTCTTCTCGTGCATCGACTGGTCGGGCAAGGGGCCGAAATCGCTGCGCAGCGCGGCAACCATCCAGCCCGAGAGATAGAGATAACGGCGCTTGGTGCTGCCGAAATGCTTCTTGATCGAGATCATCTTCTGCTGGGCGATGAAACCGTGCCAGGTGCCGAGCGACTGCGTGTAATTCGCCGGATCGCGGTCATAGGCTTCCATGTCTTCGCGCATGATCTTCGCGGTGTATTTCGCGATGTCGAGACCGGTACGGAAGCGGTTCTGCACGACCATGCGCGCAGCGCTCTCGGCGTCGATCGCGCCCCAGGGTGCACCGTTGGCAGCGATGGTTTCGTTCAGTTCCTTGATCCGGGCCTGGTAGGTCACGGGGGTCCTCCTAAAAATGCGTCTGGCGGGATCGCCTTGAGCACTAGGTGGAGGAGCGACGCGGCCAGCGATAGGGAAATTTACAAACTTTCTTGTCTAAATCGCTCCTCTAGGGCATTTCGCTGTGTAAACATGTAAAGAAAGTGACATGACATGGCCGACGAAGCACTTTTCGCAGGACCCGCCATTCGCCGCCTGCGCAAGCGCGAAGGCCTGACTCAGGCCGCCACGGCGGCCCGGCTCGACATCTCGCCAAGCTATCTGAACCTCATCGAGCGCAACCAGCGACCGGTCAGCGCGCGCGTGGTTATGCAGCTGGTGGATCAGTTCGATTTCGATCCGCGCAATTTGCGCGAGGACGAGACGATCGGTGGTCTCGAGGGCCTGTCGCGCCGCTTCGCGGACGAGCGATTTTCCGATCTCGGAATCGACCGTGACGAGTTGCAGGAGTTTCTCTCTGCTGCTCCGCACGCGGCGGCGGCATTCGCGCGGCTCTACGATAGTGCTGGATCGGCAATCGCCACCGACGATGGCCCCCTGGTGGCTTCGCGTCGCGAAATCGAGAAATGGCGCAATCATTTCGCCGATCTCGACCTCGCTGCGGAAGAGCTTGCGGACGAGATGCGCCTGTCGCGCGGCGATATCGGCCTCGCCCTGACCGAGCGGCTGCGGGAGCGGCACCAGCTGTCGGTGCGCATCCTGCCGCGCGATGTCATGCCCGACAGCCTTCGCAGGCTCGATCTCCATGCGCGGCAGGTTCAGCTGTCCGAGATGCTGAGCCATGCATCGCGCAATTTCCAGCTCGCGCTGCAGTTAGCCCGGCTCGAGTATTCGGAAAACATCGACTCCATCGCGAAGGGCGCCAAATTCGATGACGATGCGGCGCGTGCTTTTTTCTCGCGGCACCTGACCGGTTATTTCGCAGCCGCATTGTTGATGCCCTACAGCCGCTTCCTGCGGGCCTGCGAAGCAACCGGCTACGATCTGCCTGTCCTCGAACGGCGTTTTGGTGTCAGCTTCGAGCAACTTGCGCACCGCCTGACGACGTTACAGCGCGTCGGCCAGCGCGGCTTGCCCTTCTTCATGGTGCGGCTCGATCGGGCGGGGCAGTTCTCGAAAACCTTTACCGGAGCGAGCACCGCGCGGTTCATCAACTCCGACACGAGTTGTCCGTTGTGGCATGCCCACCGGGCTTTCGAACGCGCGGGCGAATTGCAGGTCCAGTTCGTGGCACTCGACGTAGCGGGCGAGCGGGAAGGGGGCTGGCTTACCTTTGCGCGCACTGTCGAAGGCAGCGGTGCACCGGGCGAAGCGCAATTTGTCGTCGCGCTGGGTGTCGAGGCCGTCCTCGCAGAGGAACTCGCACAGGCGCGCGCCATATCCCTTCGCTCGCAGGAAGCCCAGCGGATTGGGCCGGGATGTGCCGGCTGCCACCGGCGGCAATGCACGCAGCGCTCGCTGCCCCCCCGGGGCCGGGCGCTCTCCTTCGACACGGTCCGGCGCGGCGTCACCCCCTTCGAGTTTGCGAGCGATTAACCAACAAACTGTTCTCTACGCGGAACCGGATTTCGCGATGGAGCGTTCGGTCGCCAATAAAAGTCTATCAGGGAGCACAAGCTCATGACCGAAGAACGCATCACCGAAACGACAACCCCTTCGGGAAATACGCACACGACCCGCACAGTCGTCACCGACAACGAGCCTCGCAAAAGCGGCGGTGCCAGCTGGGGCCTGCTAATCCTGCTGGCTGTCGTGGCCATCGTAGGCGTGATCATCTTCACGCAGATGAGCGGTGCGGAAGTGGCGAAGGATAACGCAGTTGCGGATGCAGCCGGCGAGGTTGGCGAAGCTGCGGGCCAGGTGGGCGATGCAGCTCAAAATGCAGGCGACGCCGTTTCTGACGTCGTCCAGCAGTAACCGGTCGACGATATCCCAAAAGGCGGCGCGGATCGCTCGCGCCGCCTTTTTCGTGTGAGTTCGGGATTGTGTAAAGTTTACCGACGGTTCATTCCTCGCTGCTAGTCAAATATTCCGACACCAGCAATTTCGCGAGCGCGACCGGATGATCCGCGTCTTCAAGCATTACTTTCCCTACAACGTGGTGCTGCTGTGCCTCGTGGATCTGCTGCTGCTCGCGGCGGCGGGGGAAGCTGGCTGGCGCCTGCGTGTGAGCCAGATCGGATCGAGCAATGGTCCGCTGTGGGACAGGCTGCCGGAACTCGGAGGGTTCGCCCTCGTCGTCTGGCTCGCGATCATCGCCGTCGGCGGCTACAGCCCCGAAGCGCTGCGTTCCATCCGATTTGGCACCGCGCGTCTTTTGGTGGCGGTGAGCCTCGGCGTGCTGGGCATCTCGCTCATCAATTTCTTCCTGCCGGGCACCGCTATCTGGCGCTCGGTCCTGCTCTACGCGATGGCTATCGCAATGGTCGCGCTTGTAGCCAATCGGCTGCTCGCGACCCGCATGCTCGGCTCCGAAACCTTCCGCCGTCGGATATTGGTGCTTGGAGCGGGCGAAAGAGCTGCACGCCTTCAGCGGCTTGCGAAAGCTGAGGGTTCCGGCTTCACTCCCCTCAATTTCATCGACATGGGCGACTGCCCACCGGTCGTCCATGGGGCAGTAGAGCGTTCGGTCATCGGGGATCTAGGCCGTTTCGTCGAACGGATCGGGGCGGGGGAAGTGGTTCTCGCGCTGCAGGAGCGACGCAACGCACTCCCGCTCAAGGACCTGCTTCGAGTGAAGACCAAGGGCGTGCCGATCAACGATTTTTCCAGCTTCCTGGAACGCGAGACCGGCCGCGTCGATCTCGACACGCTTAACCCGAGCTGGCTCATCTTCTCTGACGGTTTTTCGGCGGGGCGCCGCATCTCCGCCGCAGGCAAACGCGTCTTCGATATAATAAGCAGCTTGCTGATCCTGATCGTCGGACTGCCGCTGATCGTGATTTTCGGTGCGGCGGTGAAGCTGGACAGCAAGGGTCCGATCTTCTTCCGCCAGCGCCGTGTAGGCCTTTACGGTCAGGAATTCCAGATCGTGAAGCTACGTTCGATGCGCACGGACGCAGAAGCGGGGGGCGCGAAATGGGCGGAAGAGGACGACCCGCGGATCACGCGCGTAGGCCGCCTAATCCGCAAGCTCAGGATCGACGAGCTGCCTCAGCTATGGTCGGTCCTGAAAGGCCACATGAGTTTCGTCGGGCCGCGCCCCGAAGTGCCGGCATTCGTAGCGCAGCTCGAACGCGAACTGCCATATTATGCAGAACGGCACGAGGTGAAGCCCGGCATCACGGGGTGGGCGCAGATCAACTTCCCTTATGGTGCAAGCATCGAGGATGCCCGGCAAAAGCTGGAATATGATCTGTATTACGCCAAGAATTACACACCCTTCCTCGACCTGCTGATCCTGTTGCAGACGGCGCGGGTGATCCTCTGGCCGCATGGCGCGCGCTGATGGCTTGGGCGAGCACCGCTTCTTACGTCACTTACACGATCGGTGCGATCGTGTGCGCGATCTGCGCCGTCTGGGTGGCTACCAAAGGCGACACGAGCCGCAACGACCGGACGCCGGCCATCGTGGCTTTGGCGTTGACGGCGAACTGGTGTTTCGCGGCAGCAAGTTTCGAGCCCGGGCGCGCGATCGTCGAACTGACCGAGATCGCGCGCAATTTCGCATGGCTCTTCGTATTGTTCCGCCATTTTGCAAACGACGGCCGCGACGAGACGCTGCGCATCGTCAGGCCGGCGCTGATTGCACTATGCTTCGTCGAGGCGTTACAACTCGTCCTTTTGCTGATCGCGCATCGCTATGCGGTGACGCCCCAGCTTGTCTCACTCACCTTCGAGACTGCCACGATGTTCCGCGTCCTCGTTGCGGTGGGCGCGTTGGTGCTGGTTCACAATCTCTACGTCGGCGCGGCCGCCGCGTCCCGCCAATTGCTGCGGTGGAATGCGGCCGCGCTAGCCGGGCTCTGGGCCTTCGATCTCAACTACTACACAATCGCCTATATTCTCGGGTCGGTGCCGGTCGAACTTTCCGCCTTGCGCGGCCTCGCGGCGGGGATTGTCGCCATACCGTTTGCTCTGGGCTTCGCCCGCGCCGCTTCCGGCTTGGAATTCCGCCCGTCGCGGGCAGTGGCGTTCCGCTTCCTCTCCTTGCTGGTCATCGGCGCATACCTGATGCTGATGCTCGGCCTTACCCGCTGGCTCGACATGCTGACAGGCGACCTCGCCCGGCTCGTTCAGGTTGGCGTTGTGATTGCGGCAGGCGCGCTGGCGCTGATCTGGCTACCCTCGGCACAGCTCAGGGGATGGCTACGCGTGACGGCAGTCAAGCACCTCTTCAAACATCGCTACGACTATCGCAACGAGTGGATCCGGTTCACGAACACTATCGGGCGCACGGGGTTCGACGAGACCAGCTTGCCGGAGCGGGCGATCAAGGCGCTGGCCGATATCACCGACAGCCCTTCCGGGATGCTGTTCCTGACCGATGACGACGGCGCTCTGGAACTGGCAGCGGACTGGCGCTGGCGCGAGGACGAAATGCCGCCACCGACGCTTCCTTCCGCGCTGGCAGGCTTGCTGGAGCAGAAGGAACTTATCGTCGATTTCGACGAGGTGCGCGCAGGCGTCGATCACTATGGAGAGTGCGATCTTATCCCGGACTGGCTGCGTGATGACCAGACGGCCTGGGCCGCGGTGCCACTGTTGCACTTCGATCGCCTGGTCGGGCTCGCCATTCTCGCGCGGCCCTTGGTCACCCGCAAGCTCGACTGGGAGGACTTCGATCTCCTGACCGTGGTGAGCCGTCAGTTGGCGAGCTATCTGGCGGAGCAGGCCGGGCAGGCGGCGTTGATCGAGGCGAGTCGGTTCGACGAATTCAACCGCCGCATGGCTTTCGTGATGCATGATATCAAGAACCTGTCGAGCCAGATGTCGCTGCTCCTCCGCAATGCAGAAAAGCACGCGGACAAGCCGGAATTCCGTGCCGACATGCTGGTCACGCTGCGCAACAGCGCGGACAAACTGAACACGCTGCTCGCGCGGCTCGGGCGTTACGGGACGAAAGACAAAGGCGCGCTTTCGCCGTTCGATCTTGCTTCCACCGCGCGCCGTGTCGTCGATCGCTTGTCGGCCATTCACTCCGTTTCCCTGCTGAGGTCCGAAAGCGCACTTGTGCTGGGTGACGAAGAGGGGCTCGAACAGGCACTCGTCCATCTCGTTCAGAACGCGATCGATGCCAGCGGCACCGAGAGTTCGGTCGTACTCGAAGTCTATACCGACGGGGTCAGCGGCAAGCTGCACGTAATCGACCACGGCCGCGGCATGTCTGCGACATTCCTTCGCAACGGCCTATTCAAGCCTTTCGTATCTTCCAAGGAGGGTGGTTTCGGCATCGGCGCGTTCGAGGCGCGCGAGACTATCCGCGGAATGGGCGGACGGCTCGATGCAGAATCCCGCGAAGGCATAGGCTCGCGTTTCACCGTCACACTGCCGTTGCAGGCGACCAAACATCTGGTCGGGCAAGCACCCGACAAACCGAAATACGAGGACGCATGATGTCAGGCTCCAAGCCCAAGCTGCTGATTGTCGAGGACGACGAGGGGCTGCAGGCCCAGCTCAAATGGGCCTATGACGATTACGAGGTCGTGATCGCCGGAACGCGCGAAGCCGCTCTGGCCGCCATGCGAGCGGAGGAGCCGGAAGTCGTCACGCTGGACCTGGGACTCCCGCCCGATCCGGACGGCACCACCGAAGGCTTCGCCGTGCTCGATGCGATCATGGCGATGAAGCCCGACACGAAGGTGATCGTCGCTTCCGGTCATGGCGCTCGGGAAAGCGCGCTTCAGGCAGTCGAGCGCGGGGCTTATGATTTCTACCAGAAGTCGGTCGATATCGATACGCTCGGCCTGATCGTCGATCGGGCGCTGCGCCTGCATCGGATCGAGCAGGAGAACCGGCGCCTGTCGGAGAAGGTCGGCGAGGACCGGACCGTGCTGGGCTCGCTGGTGACTGCTGCGCCGGAGATGGCCAAGGTCGCCCGTACGATCGAGCGCGTTGCTCCGACGAACGTCTCCGTCATGCTGCTCGGCGCTAGCGGCACGGGGAAAGAGCTACTGGCCAAGGGTGTGCACGAGACGAGCGATCGCAAGTCGCGCGCATTCATTGCCATCAACTGTGCGGCAATCCCCGAAAACCTGCTCGAAAGCGAATTGTTCGGTCACGAGAAAGGGGCCTTCACCGGGGCAGTCAAGACGACCGAGGGGAAGATCGAACTCGCCGATGGCGGGACGCTGTTCCTCGACGAGGTCGGCGATATTCCGCTGCCTCTGCAGGTAAAGTTGCTGCGCTTCCTGCAGGAACGCACGATCGAGCGCATTGGCGGTCGCAAACCGATCCCGGTCGATACGCGGATCGTGTGTGCAACCCATCAGGATCTCGAGGCGATGATCGGGGAGGGCACCTTTCGCGAGGATTTGTTCTATCGCCTTGCCGAAATCGTCGTCAAAGTTCCGACCTTGGCAGAGCGGCCGGGCGATGCCGTGCTGCTGGCGAAGACATTCCTTGCTCGGTTCGCTGCGGAAATGAACCCGCAGGTCAAGGGGTTTGCGCCAGATGCGCTGGCGGCGATCGACAGCTGGAATTGGCCGGGGAACGTCCGCGAACTGGAAAATCGTGTGAAACGCGCCGTCATCATGGCCGATGGCAAGCTGGTGGGCGCGGAAGATCTCGATCTCGGTAATATCGATGAAGGCGAGAGCGATCTCGCGCTGAACCTGAAATCGGCCCGCGAACAGGCCGATCGTCGGATGATTCGCCAGGCCTTGGCGCGCAGCGAGGGTAACATTTCAAATACGGCGAAATTGCTCGGCATCAGCCGGCCGACCTTGTACGACCTCCTGAAGCAGTATGATCTTCAGGCGTGACATCCTTCGGCCTGTTGCCGCCGTCTTCTTCTGTTCCCTCGGCTTGGCGGGATGCGAGAGTGGTCCGGACCGTCTAGACCCTGTCGAGCAGGCGAGATACGAGATATCGCGTGGCTTTCCCGAAGATGCGCGGATTATCCTCGAACGCCAGCTGGCGGAGGGAACGGAACGTGCCGATGCCGCCGCATTGCTCGGCGAAGCTGCGCTCCAGTCGGGAGACCTGGAAAGCGCGGCGCGGTGGCTAGAACCCGGATCGTTCTCTGACGATACGGCAGCGCTCGGGTGGCGAATGCTCGGCAGGCTGGAGATGGCACGCGGGGATCTAGCCGCGGCCGGGAAGGCGTTCGACCGATCCCATGCGGTCGCACCGGACAACCCGGAGCTCTGGGTAGACATCGGTCGCCTGCGCTTTCTGGGCGGCGAGCAGGTCGAGGCTGTGCAAGCTGCCGACAGGGCTCTGGCACTCGCACCTGAAAACAAGGCCGCCCTGCGGTTCCGCGGCCAGCTGATCCGCGAGGCATCGGGGATGGTGCCCGCGCTCGAATGGTTCGAGCGCGCTCTCGAGTTGCACCCGGACGACCTCGACCTGCGGCTCGAATATGCTGCTACTCTCGGCGATTCGGGGCGGGCGGCCGATGCGCTTGCTGTTCTGCGCGAAGGCGGCGAGGGGGCTGTCCTATCCGAAACCGGGCTCTACCTCCAGGCGGTGATCGCGGCGCGTGGCGGCAAGTTCCTCTTGGCGCGTGAATTGCTGCAACGCTCCGGCCTGGAAACCGAGGGTGTGCCTGCCGCGCTGATGCTGTCGGCGATCATCGATTTGCAAAACGCCAATCCGGCAAGCGCGGCACAGACCCTCGATCGCCTGTTGCTCGACCAGCCCAACAATGTCCGCGCGGTGGAATTGCTGGCGGCGGCGCTTTTGCAAAGTGGGAGCGAGCGGGAACTGGTCTATCGGTTTTCCGACCGCGCGCTGGGTCCTGCAGGCTCACCACACTTGCGCCTTTTGGTCGGACGGGCTCACGAGGCTCTCGAGCAGCGAGCAAAGGCGGCGCAGTTCATCGACCTTGCGGCACTCGGTCCGGACGGACTTGCGCCTCTCCCGAGCGACACGCCTACCGAAACGCTCACCGCTACCGGTGGCGGTGGCGCGCAGACGCGGGATTTCGTGCGCTCGGTATTGTTCGGTCAGGCGCGCAGATCGGCAGTGGGGATTGCAGAAGATTTCGTCAGGCGATTTCCGGGGTCGGCCGACGGCTATGCGATCCTCGGCGACGCCGAGCTTGCCAGCGGTGACCGCCGCGCGGCGAGAGACGCCTACGTGCGAGCCGCCGACATCAGGCAGCCCTGGCCGCTTACGCTGAGGCTGGCAGGAAGCCAGGCGACACCCGAGGCAGCTGCCGATCTGCTGGCGGAGTATCTGCAGGCCAATCCGATGAACGGACATGCGGCGGCGCTGCTGGCCGATGCCTATGCTGCGCAAGGCAAGTGGAAGCAGGCAGCGGCGCTGCTGGACCACGCCATCGCGCACGGCCAATCCCGCGTGCCGTGGGTGCTAGCATCCAGAGGGATCGCCGCCGGTCAGCTGGGCGATGCGGATACGGCGCTGGACTTTGCGTTTCGCGCCCACGAACTGCAACCGCTCAATCCGCGCGCGATTGCCGCGCTGATCGCGACCTTGCCGCCGGAGCAGAATGCAGCGCGTGCCGATCTGCAGGCGAAGCTGAACTCGCTCCTCGCGTCCTGAGGCCTCGACAAGGCGGAGCACGCGCGGCAGGGGCAGCGCATGGCGCTGCGCACGATCCTGGCCGACCCGATGCTGCGCATGCTAGCGCTCGCCACCGCGCTTGCGGCGATCGTGCCGGTGACCGGTGGCGGCAGGGACGTTGCGCAGATCTTCGCGAATTGCGCCGTATTCCTGCTGTTCCTGCTGAACGGCCTGCGCATCGCGCGAAGCGAGATCGTGCGCGGCATCGCCCACTGGCGCTATCAGGCGGTGCTGGTGGTGTGGGTGTTCGGCGCGATGGCACTGGGCGGACTGGCGCTGTCGCTTGTCGGGGAGGCTTACCTGCCTGCCTTGATCGCCCTCGGCTTCCTCTATCTCGGCGTGTTGCCGTCCACCGTGCAATCGGCGACGTCCTATACGGCGCTGGCGGGCGGAGCGGTGGCCTTGGCGGTGGTCAGCGCGGCTCTTCTGAACATTCTCGGCGTGTTCGTGTCCGTGCCGCTGTTCCTTGCTCTCGGCGGCAGCGGCGAGGGGGCGGTGGGCAGCGAGGTGTTGGTCAAAATCCTCGGCATCCTCGTCCTGCCTTTCGCCCTAGGGCAGATATTCCAGAAACCCGCGGCGCCGCTGATCGAGAGCATCAAAGGCAAGATCGCCTGGGTTGATCGCTTCGTGATCGCCATTGCCGTTTACGTCGCTTTCTCTGGCGCGGTCGAGCAGGGCATCTGGAGCCGTGTCGATGGCGCGGGCTGGCTCATCCTGCTGGCATTCGTGGCGCTTTTTCTCGTGTTTGCCCATAGCGGAGCATACTTGGTCGCCAAGCTGGCAGGCTTCGAGCGTGAGGATCGCATCGCGTTCCTGTTTTCCGGCGCGCAGAAAAGCGCCGCCGTCGGCGCGCCGCTCGCCACGATCCTGTTCCCGCCCGAGGCGGCGGGATTCATCGTCCTGCCCCTGCTGCTCTATCATCTGTTCCAGCTGGTGCTGGCAGCGCCGCTCGCTAGTCGGCTGAGTGCATCGCGTCTTCCGGATGGCGACGGTTGTAGCGCACAGACCACCAGAAGCTGACGCCGATCAGCAAAGCGCCGATCAGGCCAGTGATCGTTTCGGGAATGTGATAGCGTGCCGACAGCAGCATGATGATGCCGAGCACGATGATCGCCCAGAAGGCGCCGTGTTCGAGATAGCGATATTGCGCCAACGTGCCCTGCCGCACGAGGTGGATGGTCATCGAGCGGACGAACATCGCGCCCACCGACAAGCCCAGCGCGATGATGATCATGTTGTTCGAGAGCGCGAAGGCCCCGATTACGCCGTCGAAACTGAAGCTCGCATCGAGAACTTCGAGATAGAGGAACCCGCCAAGGCCCGAACGCACGATCTCACCCGCAGCCTTCTTGCGCGCCTCGCGCTGCTCGATGATCGCACCCAGCGCATGAACGGCGATATAGGTTACGAGACCGAGGATGGCGGCGGTGAGGAAGGTGATCTTGTCGGCATCGGGCAAGGCAGTCGAAACGAAATAGACGAGCGTCAGGACCAGGCCGATCTCCACCGCCGGCACATTCGAGAACTTGTTGATCGCCCGCTCCAGAACCCCGATCCAGTGCACATCCTTGTCGTGATCGAAGAAGAAGGCGAGGCCGACCATGGCGAGGAACGCGCCCCCGAAACCGGCGATACCGATATGGGCGCCCTCCACGATCCGCTCATATTCTTCCGGATCGTTCAGCGAGAGGCTGACCGCTTCGACCGGGCCGACATTCGCCGCAATCGCCACGATGGCGATGGGGAAGATGATGCGCATACCGAACACCGCGATGAGAATACCGATGGTCAGGAACCGCTGTTGCCACACCGGGTCCATCTCGCGCAGGACCGTGGCGTTCACCACGGCATTATCGAAACTGAGGGATACTTCGAGGATCGACAGGACGATCACGATCCACAGAACCGACAGCATACCGGTAATCGTGCCGGTGCTGGCATAGCCGTACCATGCCCCCAGTCCGAGGCAGACAGCCGTAAAGCCGAGCGAGAACGCGTAATAGCGAAGCAGGGTTTCCATCGAGGTTTCCGGTAATCAGCTCTTGGGCTGGTATGTCTGGTCGGGACCGGGGAAGCTGCGCTCGCGCACTTCCTCGGCATATTGCGCGACGGTCTTTTCGATCACGTCGGCGATGGCTTCGTATTTCTTCACGAAGCGGGGCACACGTTCGAACATGCCGAGCATGTCTTCGGTCACGAGCACCTGCCCGTCGCACTGGGCCGAAGCGCCGATGCCGATGGTGGGGCAGGAAACGGCCTTGGTGGCCTCGATCGCGATGGGTTCCACAACGCCTTCGATGACGATGGCGAAGGCACCTGCCTCGTCCAGCGCTTTCGCGTCGGTCACGATCTTGTCGGCTTCCGCATCGCTGCGCCCGCGCGCCATATAGCCGCCGAGCACGTTCACCGCCTGTGGGGTGAGGCCTACATGCCCCATCACCGGGATGCCGCGCTGGTTGAGGAAAGCGACGATCTCGGCCATCTGCTCTCCGCCCTCGAGCTTCACCGCGGCCGCGCCGGACTGCTTGAGGAGATAGGCCGCGCTTTCGAAGGCCTGCTCCTTCGACGCCTCGTACGAACCGAAAGGCATGTCGACCACGACCACCGCGTGATAGCTCCCACGCACGACGGCGGCCGCGTGGTTCGCCATCATGTCGAGCGTTACCGGGATCGTGGACGGCAGCCCATAAATCACCTGCGCCAGCGAGTCGCCTACCAGCAGGATATCGCAATGCGCATCGAGCAATTGCGCCTGGCGGGCGGTGTAGGCCGTCAGCATGACCAGCGGCTCCTCCACCTTGCCATCGCGCTTGTGCGCGCGGATCTTCGGCACGGTAAGGCGCTTCATCGGCTGGGGCGTCGGATTGGCGCGGCTAGTCGATGTGTCGAGCTGGAAAGTCGTGGACATGGTGCAGCCCCTAGCAAGCCGTGAAAGGAAGGCAAAGCGGCGCTTGGAATCGGCAGCGATTGCGTGTCTAAGGGCGCCGACGGGAAAGTGCGGCTGAGGGGCCGCTCTTCAGAGAGGAATTCGACGACAATGGTCGCCACCACCACTTCGACCGGCGAAGGCTGGTCTTCGCGTACAGCCTTCATCCTTGCCGCAGTCGGGGCCGCAGTCGGCCTCGGCAATATCTGGCGCTTCCCGACCCTTGCCGGGGAGAGCGGCGGCGGGGCCTTCGTGTTCTTCTACATCGCCTGCGTCTTCCTGCTCGGCCTGCCGCTGGTGCTGTCGGAAATCTTCATCGGGCGCGTGGGGCAGACCGATGCGGTCGGTTCGATCCGCAAGGTTGCTGCGCAATCGCAATCCTCACCCGGCTGGGCGGTGTTCGGGGCGATCGGCGCGATCGCCGCGTTCCTCATCGTCTCGTTCTACTCGGTCGTCGCCGGCTGGGTGCTGTATTATGCCGGCGTGATGGGCGGCGACCTCGTCGACGCCATCATGGCGGGCGAGCCGTTCCGCGGTGCGCTTGCCGGAGAGGATCAGGCACAGATCCAGCAGCGGCTGGGCGATATGTTCGCCAGCCCCGGGCTGCTGCTTGCCATGCACCTCGCGTTCATGGGCGTAACGCTGTTCATCGTCGCGCGCGGGGTCAGCTCGGGGATCGAGAAGGCAGCGACCTATCTGATGCCGATGTTCTTCGTCCTGCTCGTCGGGCTGGTTATCTATGGCGCGATCGAAGGCGATATTGCCGAGACTGCGGCGTTCCTGTTCACGCCCGACTGGTCGAAGCTGACGCCGCAAGTGATGAACTCGGCTCTCGGGCAGGCGCTGTTCTCGCTCTCGCTCGGTGTCGCGGGACTGATCACCTATGGCTCCTACATCAAGGAAGGCAGCGGCCTCGGCTCGACATCGGCCCTGATTGCAGTGGCCGATACCGCGGTTGCGCTGCTTGCCGGCTTCATGATCTTCCCGATCGTCTTTGCCGTCGGTCTCGACCCGGCAGCCGGCCCGACGCTGGTCTTCCAGACCTTGCCCTTCGCTTTCCAGACGATGCCTGCCGGGGCGCTGTTCGGCTTCCTGTTCTTCGTCCTGATCCTTGTCGCCGCAGTGACAAGCTCGATCTCTTTGCTCGAGGTGCCGACCGCTTGGGGCATTGGAGAGCGCGGCTGGAGCCGGCACAAGTCGGCGCTGATCTTCGGCGGCGGCGCGTTCCTGATCGGGATCGCCTGCCTGCTGGGCTACAACGTCTGGTCGGACGTCCGCCCGCTCGGCTTCTGGTCGCTGTTCGCGGAAACCGACATCCTCGACACGGTGGACGGGTTTACCGGCAAGGTCATGTTGCCGGTCGGTGCGCTGCTGACCTCGATCTTCATCGGCTGGAAAGCGGATACCAACCTGCTGCGGACGACGACGGGACTTTCGCCGATCGCATTCGGTATCTGGCGCTTCCTGATTGCCTGGCTGTGCCCGATCGCGGTGGCGATCATTCTGGTGACGGGGCTGTTCCCCAGCATTCTCGGCGCCTGATCACAATTGCGCTTTTCGGGCGCGATATTTACGAGTAATCGAGGCGTTCCGGCTGGCGGAGCGGGGGTGTCCCGCGGCGGGCCGGTGGAGCCAGCTGGCCACATATGATCCTCGACAGGGTGAAGCCGCTCGACGCGATACTCGCGGCGGCCGAGAAGAAGTCACTGCATCGATCGCTCGGTGCATGGCAATTGATGCTGTTCGGCATCGGATGCATCATCGGGACCGGAATATTCGTGCTCACCGCCGCCGGCGCGCAGAAGGCAGGGCCGGGCCTGATGCTGGCGTTCGTCATAGCCGGTGCCGTGTGCATCGTGGCCGCGCTTTGCTATGCGGAGATCGCCGCGATGATCCCGGTCGCAGGGTCGGCCTATACCTACAGTTATGCGACGATGGGTGAGCTGCTCGCCTGGACCGTGGGCTGGGCGCTGATCCTGGAATACGCCATCGCCGCATCGGCAGTGTCGGTCGGATGGTCGGGGTATTTCTCCGGCACCATCCTGAACGAGTTCCTCGGCATCACGCTTCCGCAATGGCTTTCCGCAGGTCCGCTCGCATTGGGCGGGGAACCGGGCGGCTTCATCAACCTGCCTGCTTTGGTAATTGCCCTGCTGGTAACGTGGCTTTTGATGATCGGTACGAGCGAGAGCGCCAAGGTGAATGCGGCACTGGTCGCGATCAAGGTCACCGCCCTCACCGCATTCATCGGCCTCACCCTGACGAGCGCCTATTTCGATCCGGACAAATTCAATCCGTTGTTGCCGGCCGGGGTGTTCGGCGGTTTCGGGACGGGTGTGGGCGCGGTCGGCGCAGCTGCGACGATCTTCTTCGCCTATGTCGGGTTCGACGCGGTTTCGACTGCTGCGGAAGAAACGAAGAACCCGCAGCGCAACGTACCGATCGGGCTGGTCGGTTCGCTGGTCTTCTGCACGATCTTCTACATTCTCGTCGCCGCCGGAGCGATCGGGACGATCGGCGGTCAACCGATCATGGGGCCCGGCGGCGTGCCGTTTCCCGCAGGCTCGGAAGAGCTGGCCCGGCAGTGCGCGCTTCCCGCTTATTCGGGTGCTCTCGTTTGCTCGGACGAGGCGCTGGCGCATGTGCTGCGGCAGATCGGATTTTCGGGTATCGGCAACTTGCTCGGCATTGCAGCCTTTCTCGCGCTCCCTTCGGTGATCCTCGTGCTGCTGTTCGCGCAGACGCGCATTTTCTTCGTGATGAGCCGCGACGGGCTTCTCCCGGCAGGCTTGTCGAAAGTGCATCCGCGCTGGAAGACGCCTTACGTCGTCACGCTCCTGACCGGTGCGATCGTGGCCGTTGGTGCCGCTTTCTTTCCGGTCGGGCAGCTGGCCGATATTGCCAATGCCGGAACGCTCTATGCCTTTGCGATGGTGGCGGTGGCAGTGATGGTTCTGCGGCGGACGGCTCCGGATCGGCCGCGCGACTTCCGGACACCCATGCTATGGTTCGTCGGCCCTGCCACTATCTTCGGTTGTGCGTTTCTCTTCCTCAACCTGCCGCTGGAAGCCATGCTCGTGCTGCCATTGTGGTCGGCGATAGGCCTGCTGGTCTATTTCGGATACAGCCGCAGGATGAGCCATCTGGCCCAAGGGATAGTAGAGGTTGTCGACGATATCGCGGGCGAGGAGACGATGATCCCGATCAATCCTGCGCCACGCAACGAATGAAAAACGGAAAAGGGCCGCTCCCGTAAGGAGCGGCCCTTTGCGACTCGTTTTTGTTATTATCGGCCGATCTTAAAGGTCGACCTTCTTGGCATGCTGTTCTTCGGCTTCGTCGTGGACGGTCATGCCGAGCGCCATCTTGGCAGTGTTGAGCATCCCGAGATCGCCGTTCCAGATTTCTGCGGTGCCGAGGTCCATACGCAGGAACAGGATGTCCGGATCGTCCTTGCCGCCGTCGTACCAGGCTTCGACGAAGTTGTTCCAGAAATGGTCGAAGCGCTCCTTGCTGGTTTCGACTGCAAGCGCACCGCCGAAGCGCGCAAACATTTCATGGCCCTTTCCGGTGAAGGTGGCGGTGGCGTTGCCGAGTTTGGCGAAATCGCTGTGCTTGTGCGTGAAGAACCACACCGAGCTGTTCGCATCCTTGTCGAGCTGCGCGGTCATCGGCACGGCAGTGTCGGGCTGTCCGTCGAGTTCGAGGAAGACGAAAGGCGAATCGGCCATCGCCTTCCAGAATTTGGTCTTGAGTTCGTCGGCATTGCCTTCGGCATATTTCATGTGGGGTCCTTTCGGTCGTTTGCCTGTGCAACGTGCGGCAAAGGCGATGCGTTCCGGGGCATGGCGGCAAGGCCGAACTAGCCGATTGCGAATCGGTCCGTGTTGGAACATATTAGGAACAAATGAGTCGTTCCGTCATGCCTTCCGCCACCACCTCCCTGCCGCTGGCCTCGCTCGTCGATGCCGGTACCATCGCGGCACGAAACAGTTCGCGTTGGCGGCCGGGCCTGGCGGCAGCGGGCAAGCCGGCGCTGCATAGCGAGGTATTCGCCTCGCCGAACGAAGCGGCCGGAGCGGGGGCGGCGCTGGCGCTGGCGCTCGACGATTGGCGGAACCTGCCTCGCGGCGAAGGTCGCGCCGGAGGTCGCGGCGATACTCACGCCGGGACACACGGCGAACCTGACGCCCGGCCTATCCTGTGGGTGCAGACGCGCGATGCGGCGCGGCTTTCCGGGCGTCCTTACCGGGCAGGCCTGCCGAAAGAGATGCGCGACCGGTTGATCCATGTGCTTGCCGATACCGCGCAGGGTGCACTCTTTGCGCTGGAAGAGGGCGTGCGCTGCCGGGACATCGCCTGGGTGATGGGCGAGATCGCGGGCAATCCGAAAGCGCTCGATTTCACAGCCTCCCGCCGCCTGACGCTGGCGAGCGAGAAATACGGCGTGCCGCTGTTCCTCGTCCGGCTCGATGCGGCGCGCGACCTGTCCTCCGCCCGGATGCGCTGGGATGTGAGCTCTGCCGCCTCCGACGCGCCCCGGTGGAACGCGCAAGCCCCCGGTACGCCGGTCTGGCGGGCCGAGCTGTTCCGGGCGCGCGGGCATGCGCCGGGCGAGTGGCTGCTGCACGAGCAGGGCGGGGCACTGAAAGCCCGGCGCGAACGGCAGGCGGACAATGACACCGGCGCGCTCAACTGGACTGCGGGGCTTCAGCGGCGGCGGCTGTCGCAGCAGGCATGAGCGCGCGTTCCGGCGACCTAGGGTCGTCCCGCCGCATTCTCGCGATCTGGCTACCCGCTTTCGCAATCGACCGCTGGCGGATCGTCACGCAGAAGGCCGGGGGCACGCTCGATAGCGGGCCGCTGGTGCTGATTGCCGACACGGCGCACGGCCCGCGGATCGAGGCTGCCAATCGCCTCGCGATGGATGCCGGTGCGCGCCGGGGCATGATGTTGGCCGATGCCCGCACGCTGTGCCCTGAGATCGCGACCGCCTCCAGCGATCCGGCGGGCGATCTGGCGTTCCTCGAACGGCTTGCCGTCCGGGCCCAGCGCTGGGGCCCGTGGTCGGCGATGGACGAACCCGACGGCCTGCTCGTGGACGTGACTGCCGTCGCGCACCTGTTCGGCGGGGAGGACGCACTGCTTGAAGATGTGCGTGCGGGGTTCGCCCGGCGCGATCTCGCCATCCGCACGGCCATTGCACCCACCGCAGGCGCGGCGTGGGCGCTGGCCCATTTCGGCCGGGCCGGAGCGATCGTGGACCGCGAGCTGGAGCAAATGCTGGCCGACCTGCCCGTCGCGGCGCTGCGGCTTGGCAGCGATGTACTCACCGTGCTGCGCCGCCTCGGCCTCAAACGGATCGGCGACATCACGACCATCGGGCGCGACGCGCTCCAGCGCCGGTTCCGCAAGCGCAAGGTGCCCGAGGCCAACCCGCTGCTGCGCCTCGACCAGCTGCTCGGGCGGATTCCGGAACCGCTCCTTCCGGTAATCGAGCAACACGCGCCGCTTACCCAGCGGCGCCTGATGGAGCCGATCCGTCACCGCACTCTGCTCGATCAGGTGGTGAACGATCTTGCCGATGACATGGCACAGCTTCTCGAGAGCAAGGGGCTGGGCGCGCGGCGATTGGAGCTGGGGCTGTGGCGGGTCGATGGAGAGGTTGCAGTGCGCAGGCTGGAGATGTCCGCCGCCACGCGCGATCCCGCCCATATCTGCCGCCTGTTCGCCGCGCGGCTCGACGATATCGAGGCGGGCTTCGGCATCGAGCTGCTGCGTCTGCGCGCCAGCTGGACGGAGCCGCTCGCGCTGGCGCAAGGTGATATCGAGGCGCAGACGGAAAGTCCCGGCACCTCGCTTGCCACTTGTATCGACCGGTTGACCGTGAGGCTTGGCCCCAAGGCGGTCAGTCGCCCGGTGCCCTTCGCCAGCCACATCCCGGAGCGCGCGCAGCGCTGGAAGCCGCCGCTGGAGCGCGAGCCACCGACGCAAGGGGTGCTGGAATTCCACGCTCGCCCGCTGAAGATGCTCGACACGCCGGAGCGGATCGCCGTGCTCTATGCTTCGCCCGACGGGTACCCTCAGCGCTTTCGCTGGCGCGGCGGGGTGCACGAAGTCGCGCGGGTCGAAGGGCCGGAGCGGATCGCACCCGAATGGTGGCGCGAGCGCGGTTCGGTCCGCCTACGCGATTACTACCGGATCGAGGACGAGCGAGGGCGGCGCTACTGGATCTATCGCCAAGGCATCGCCGGAGACGGGCGGGGCGGACCACCGGACTGGTTCCTGCAGGGGCTGTGCGCCTAACTCTCGGACACGAGAAACGCGCGGCGCGAGCGCTTCTGGCCGAGGGGTATGTTGCTGAAATTCGCCACCGGGCCGGTTTCGACTTCGACGGTCTGCGTTGTGGCGTCCACGGCTGCTTGCGGAATGCTGCGTTCGAACACCAGCCCGCAGCTACCGTCGCGGCTCCATACCACCTTGCACCAGTGTTCCTGATCGCCCCAGACAAGCAACCCCGAAACCCCGCTGGCAGGCAGGTCGTCAGCCTCAAAACATGCGCCGTCGAGCGACAGATCGCTGAGCCGACCATACCGTTCGCCGCCGAGCAGGCGAAGCGACGCCGGGCAATCGACGGCATGGCGCCGACTGATGCGTCGTTCGGATTGGCTTGCGACCTGTTTTTTCTGGAATAGCGCCACGCGGTGCCCCCTTACCGGACGTCATCGGGGGGCTCTGGTTACCGTGACCTTTTCTGACACGGTAAATAAACTTTAGGGATACCCGCCCGGCACCTTGCCGGACGGGTATCGCATTCAGGGGCGATCGAAGAAGTCCACACGCCCATCGTCGAGATCGTAATAAGCACCGACGACTTTCAGTGCCCCGACCCGCTGCGGCTCGAGCAGGATGGGGTCGGTATGCTGTCGAAGCTGCCGTACGACGCGGCTGACGTTGGCGCGCACCGAATTATCGAGCAGATCGCCGTCCTTATCGCGTACCGACAGGACCGCCGGGATAATCGGTTCGATCATCGGACCGATGGAACCTGGGAATGTCGCATTGTCCGTAACGACTTCGGTCGCTGCTTTCACGGCACCGCGGCTCTCATGTCCCATCACGACCACCAGGGGGACATTCAGCACCGCCACGGCATATTCGATCGACCCGAGCGCGACCGTATCTACGGTATTCCCGGCATTGCGAATGATAAAGAGTTCGCCCAGTCCGCGACCGAACAGGAGTTCAGGCGGCACCCGGCTATCCGAACACGTCACATAGGCGGCAAAAGGCTGTTGCCCAGCGGCGAGATCGAGCCGTCGTTGGGAACTGGTTAGGACGCTCGTACGACCGCCGGTCAGGAACTGTTCGTTGCCTCGTCGCAACAGTTCGAGTGCCTGATCGGGGGTGAGGTCGGAAGCGGGCGGCGCAGGTTCGGGCATTGCCGGATTATCCTGCGCTAAGGCCGAATTACCGCTCAGCAAGGCGGCGGCACTGGCAGCCCCCGTTGCACCAAGCATGGATCGACGAGATATCATAACCACTCTCCGTTGGCGCCCGAAGTCAGAGTGGGTCGGGCGCTGGTTTGCTTTATCGCCAAGGGCGATCGCTCAACGTCCGACATCACGAGCGCATATGCGCCCGCCAGAGGGGCCCGGTCCGTGCAATTTTTACGCTGTTCTGGCCTGGGGGTTCCCACGGTCGCAGCATTTTGCTGTTGGAAAAACCTGCGTAAGAACATATAAAGAACGAATGGCGTCGCAAACCATCCTTCAGAAGCTTGAGATTCTCGCCGATGCAGCGAAATACGATGCGTCCTGCGCGTCGTCCGGTACGGCGAAGAAGAACAGTCTGGGCGGCAAGGGGATCGGCTCGACGGAGGGGATGGGCATCTGCCACGCCTATGCGCCCGATGGCCGCTGCATCAGCCTGCTCAAGATCCTCCTGACCAATCACTGCGTGTTCGACTGCCATTACTGCGTCAATCGCAAGAGCTCGAACGTGGCGCGCGCGCGTTTCACGCCGCAGGAAGTGGTCGACCTGACGCTCGCCTTCTACCGGCGTAATTATATCGAAGGGTTGTTCCTGTCCTCAGGGATCGTGAAAAGCTCGAACCACACGATGGAGCAGATCGTGGAAGTCGCCCGCATCCTGCGGGAAGAACACGATTTTCGGGGCTACATCCACCTCAAGACCATTCCCGAAGCCGATGCCGAGATTGTCCATCAGGCGGGGCTCTATGCCGACCGTGTGTCGATCAATGTCGAACTGCCGACCGACGGTGGCCTCATCCGCCTCGCGCCCGACAAGGATGCGCGCCAGATCGAAGGCGCGATGGGCAAGGTGAAGGCCGACCTCGTCGAGGCAAAGGATGCCCGCAAACGCTTCCGCCACGCGCCGCGTTTCGCGCCTGCGGGCCAATCGACGCAGATGATCGTCGGCGCGGATGCCGCGAGTGATGCCGATATCGTGGGTAAGGCGAGTCGGCTCTACGACAATTTCCGCCTGCGCCGGGTCTATTACAGCGCTTTCTCGCCGATCCCCGATGCCAGCGCGGTGTTGCCACTGAAACGCCCGCCGCTGATCCGCGAGCATCGGCTTTATCAATCGGACTGGCTGATGCGTTTCTATGGCTACAAGCCGACCGAGGTGATGCAGGCGACCGAGGCGGACGGGAACTTGCCGCTCGACATCGATCCCAAGCTCGCGTGGGCGCTCAAGTTTCGCGAGCAGTTCCCGCTCGATGTGAACCGTGCCAGTCGCGAGCAATTGCTGCGCGTGCCCGGTCTCGGCGTGAAGGCGGTCAACAAGATCATCGCCAGTCGCCGCCATCGCAATCTGCGGCTCGACGATGTGGCGTTGCTGACGCAATCGATCACCAAGGTGCGGCCGTTCATCTGTACGGTAGACTGGCGCCCGATCACGCTGACCGACCGTGCGGACCTGCGCAGCCTGCTCGCGCCGAAGACCGAGCAGCTGGAGCTGTTCGCGGCATGAGGTCCTCGCGCAGCCTCTCGGGCGTGAAGCTCGGAACTTATTACGTGGTGCACATGCCGGAGCCGGACGATTTCGACTTCTGGCGCGAGCGGGCGCGCGGGCTGATCCAGTGCGATGTCCCGCCCGACCGAATCGCCTGGGTCGAGCTGGGCGGCAGCGGCGACCTGTTCGCGCATGGGAAGCGCCGCATGCCGGTGCCGCCGAAGGATGCCCCGCCGGTGCGCGCCAACCGCCGCTTCATCAGCCTGGCGCGCAATGCTACGCTTCATTCCGATCCCGAGCGCTTTGCGCTGCTCTACCGCCTGCTGTGGCGATTGCAGGCCAATCCGCGGATCATGGAGGACAAGGCGGACCTCGATGTCCGCAAGCTGGAAGAACTCGACAAGAATGTGCGCCGCGACAGCCACAAGATGCACGCTTTCGTCCGCTTTCGTCTGGTCGAAGATGAGGAGGGCGCCGAGCATTACGTCGCCTGGTTCGAGCCCGACCACCACATTCTGCGCGCCAACGCTGGGTTCTTCATGCGCCGCTTTTCGAACATGCGCTGGTCGATCCTGACGCCGCGCGGCTCGCTCCACTGGGATGGCGAGACGATGGCGGAAGGTCCGCCCGCCGATCGCAGCGACGCGCCGAGCGGCGATCCGACCGAGGATCTGTGGCGCAGCTATTACGCGTCCATCTTCAACCCTGCGCGTTTGAAGATCGGGGCAATGCTGAAGGAAATGCCCAAGAAATACTGGAAGAACATGTCCGAAGCCGCGCTCATTCCCGAGTTGGTGGCGGGCGCGCAGAAGCGGGAAAGTGCGATGGTCGAGAAGGGAACGCTGGAATTCGAGGAGCGGCCTGAAACGCTCGCAGCGATCGACAAGGCGATCCATGCCTGCCGCAAGTGCCCGATCGGCCAGCTCGACAACCATGCGGTGATGGGCGAGGGACCGCAGGATGCTGCGTTGATGATCGTCGGCGAACAGCCGGGCGATCAGGAGGACCAGCAGGGGCGGCCCTTCGTGGGGCCGGCGGGCCAGCTGCTCGATACGCATCTGGAGAAGGTCGGGATCGACCGCCGCGCGGCTTACGTCACCAATACGGTCAAGCACTTCAAATATGTCCAGCGGGGCAAGCGGCGCATCCACCAGCCGCCGGGCGCGAAGGAGATCGACACCTGCCGCTGGTGGATCGAGAGCGAGCGCGCGATCGTGCAACCCAAGCTAATCCTCGCGATGGGGGCAAGTGCAGCGCGCGGCATGCTGGGCAAGACTGTCAGCATCACCAAGGTCCGCGGCGAACCGATTGCGCTCGAAGACGGCAGCGAGCTGTGGGTGACGGCGCATCCATCCTACCTCCTGCGGCTCGATGGGTCCGCGCGCGAGGAGCAGGCGCGCCTGTTCGATGCCGATCTTGCCGCAGTGAAGGAACGGCTCGAGGAACTGGCAGGGTGACGGTGTGCCGGAGAACGACCACCAGATCCCCAAGCGCAGGATCGATGTCGATCCCGATCTCGTAAGGGCGCCGCAGCGCGCACCTTTCGTCGAACTGGGGCTCGTTTCCTGCTTCAGCTTCCTACGCGGAGCCTCCGATGCGGTCGATCTGGTCGAGCGGGCCTATGGGCTCGGCTACGATGCGATCGGCATTGCCGATGCCAATACCATGGCCGGGGTGGTGCGCATCCATAGCGAGGCGAAAACCCTTAAGTTGAAGCCGCTTATCGGCTGCAGGATAGAAACGGTCGAAGGTTTCGCCTTCCTCGCCTATCCCAAGGATCGCGCCGCTTACGGGCGTCTGTGCCAGCTGATCTCGCAGGGGCGCATGGCCACGCTGGAGGGTGAGTGGCAGGCCAAGGGTGAGTGCCACATCTCGCTGGCCATGCTCGCTGCGCAGAGCGAGGATGTGCAGCTGATCCTCGTACCACCGTCCGATCTTGGGCAGCACTTCACTATTGCGATCCCGAGCAATGTCGTGCCGTTTCGCCAGGCGGATACAGGGGAGGCAGTCGAAACCCGGTGGACGCAGGTCGAGGGTGACTTGGCCAACCTTCTCTTGCACCTGACCAGCCAACTCCCGACGATGCGACATATCGCCGCGAGCTATCTCTACACCGCCAGCGATATCGAACGGATCGAGCGGCTCGATGATCTCGCGCGGACCAACGGCCTGTGCATCCTCGCCAGCAACGACGTGCATTACGCCACGCCCGACAAGCGGCCCCTGCAGGATGTGATGACCGCCATCCGCCACAAGACCACAGTGGCCGAGGCCGGGCACCTGCTGTTCGGCAATGCCGAGCGGTACCTCAAGTCGCCTGCCGCCATGGTCCGCATGTTCGCCCGCTGGCCACATGCCATCGCCGCCACGCGCGAAGTGGCCGATGCCTGCGATTTCAGCCTCGACACGCTGAAATACGAATATCCCGAAGAGCTTTATCCCGGCGGCGTCGACCCGCAGGGCTATCTCGAAAGCGAAACCTGGAAGGGGGCCGCCTGGCGCTATCCTGAAGGCATTCCCGATAGCCTGCGCGAGACTTTGCACAAGGAACTCGCGCTGATCGGAAAGATGCAGCTTGCGCGTTATTTCCTGACCATCAAGGACATCGTCGATTTCGCGCGCAACAAGGTCGATCCGCCGATCCTGTGTCAGGGACGTGGCAGCGCAGCCAATTCGGCCGTCTGCTACTGCCTCGGCATCACCAGCGTCGATCCTGAAAAGCACCAGCTGCTGTTCGACCGCTTCATCTCCGAAGACCGCAAGGAGCCGCCCGACATCGATGTCGATTTCGAGCATGAGCGGCGCGAGGAAGTGATCCAGTATCTCTATCGCAAATACGGCCGCCACCGGGCCGGCCTGTGCGCCACGGTGATCCACTATCGCCCGCGCATGGCGATCCGCGAGGTGGGCAAGGCGATGGGCCTTTCCGAGGATGTCACCGCCGTGCTGGCGCGCACCGTCTGGGGCGGATGGGGACGCACGATCGACGAGGGGCATGTCGAGAACGAAACCGGCCTCGACCTCACCGATCCGCATTTGCGCCGCGTGCTCAAGCTGACTGAGCAGATGATCGGCATGCCGCGCCATCTCAGCCAGCATGTCGGCGGTTTCATCCTGACCGACGGCCCGCTGACCGAGATGGTCCCGATCGGGAACGGCGCCATGCCCGATCGCAGCTTCATCGAGTGGGACAAGGACGACATCGACGATCTCGGCATCCTCAAGGTCGACGTGCTTGCGCTCGGCATGTTAACTTGCATCCGCAAGGGGCTGAAACTGCTGGAAGATCATCATGGCAAGAGCTACGAGCTCGCGACCATCCCGCGTGAGGATCCGGCGGTCTACGACATGCTGTGCACGGGCGATTCGCTCGGCGTGTTCCAGGTCGAAAGCCGAGCGCAGATGAACATGCTCCCGCGGCTCCGACCGCGCGAATTCTACGATCTCGTCGTGCAGGTCGCCATCGTCCGGCCCGGGCCGATCCAGGGCGACATGGTTCACCCCTATCTCAAGCAGCGCCGCCGGGCTCGCCAGGGCAAGACCGATTTCTACCTGCCGTCGCCCGCGCCGGAGCACGGTCCGCCCGACGAACTCTCGTCGATCCTGGAGCGGACATACGGCGTTCCGATCTTCCAGGAACAGGCAATGAAGATCGCCATCGATGCGGCGAAGTTCAGCTCGAAGGAGGCGAACCGGCTGCGCAAGGCCATGGCGACCTTCCGCAGCCGCGGCATGGTGAACGAGCATCAGGATATGATGGTCGGCCGCATGATCGAACGCGGCTACGATCCCGAATTTTCCGCACGGTGCTTCGAGCAGATCAAGGGCTTCGGTGAATACGGCTTCCCGGAAAGCCACGCCGCCAGCTTCGCCCACCTCGTCTATGTGTCGAGCTGGATGAAGTGCCATTACCCGGCGGCCTTCGCCTGCGCGCTGCTCAATTCGCAGCCGATGGGCTTTTATGCCCCGGCGCAGATCGTGCGCGATGCGCGCGAACATGGCGTCACGGTGCTGCCCGCCGACGTCAATCTGTCCGACTGGGACTGCACGCTGGAAGAGTGCCAAGGGGAGATCGCCTTGCGCCTCGGCCTCAGGCAGGTCGACGGCTTGCGCGAGGCCGTGGCGGCACGGCTGATCGGGGAGCGCGAGGAACGGGGGCCCTATGCCGACGTCACGGCGCTGCGGGACCGTGCCCGCATCGGCCCTTCGCATGTCGAGCGGCTTGCCAGCGCCGATTGCTTCGGTTCGATCGCGCTGTCGCGACGCCAGGCGCTGTGGGATGCGCGCAGCCTGATTCCCGAGCCCGACCTGCCGCTTTTCGCCGCCGCGGCGGAGCGGGAGGAAGGTGCCGAAACGTCGGCCACGCAGCTGCCTTACATGCCGCTGAGCGAGGAAGTCGTGGCGGATTACCAGACCACGCGGCTCAGCCTGAAGGCGCATCCGATGTCGTTCCTGCGCGATGATTTGGATGCGCGCGGCTTCGTGCGCGCGTGCGACCTGCGCGAGCGCAAGTTTCGCTCCACCGTCAACGTGGCAGGCGTGGTGCTGATCCGCCAGCAACCGGGCAGCGCCAAGGGAGTGTGCTTCATCACGCTGGAGGATGAGACCGGCGTCGTGAACCTCGTCATCTGGCCTGATCTCAAGGCCCGCCAGCGCAAGGTGGTAATGGGTGCGCGGCTGATGGAAGTGCGGGGGCGCGTGGAATATGACGACGAGGTCGTACATGTCATTGCCCAGCACATGACCGATGCGACGCAGGATCTCCACCGCCTGTCGGACGACCTGCTGGTCGCGCCGATCGCGCGGGCGGACCATGTGAACAGCCCGCTCCCGTCGCATTGCAAGGCGGGATGGGAGAACCCGGCCGGGAGCGCCGATGCTCCGGCTTCCGAAACCACGGCGAAACCGCCGCCGAAGGACGACTGGCAGGACCCGCCGCCGGGCAATCGCGAGTGCGGATGGGGCGGGGGGCATCCGCGCGATGTGCGCGTGATCCCGAAATCGCGCGACTTCCATTGATGCGGGAGCGAACCGCGCCGCAAGCGGTTTGGTCCGGTATGCAGGTCGGCAGCACCAATCGATGAAAATTGACATATCCCGCCGCATCGGCCGCTTTCGTGCCGACCGTCGCGTAGTAATCCTGCTAGTGCTAATCGGCTTGGGGCTTGCCGGCCGGGTGTGGCTGGCCGAGCATCCCGAGCATAACCCCTGGGCACCGCTCGACCTGCGTGACCCCGTGGGGTGGGCGACGGAAGCGAAGCTCCTCGCACTGCGAAACGATCCCGCACAATGTCGCGCCGCGCTGGAGCGGAGTGAGATTGCCTTCACTTCGCTCGATCCCGCAGGAGAGGGAGCCTGCAGGCGCGAGGACCGGACGCGGCTCGATGGGTACCCTCTATCGCCATCGACACCCGCCATGACCTGTCCGACGACTGTCGCGCTTTATTTGTGGGAACGCGACATACTCGAACCATTGGCGCGGGAGCTATTCGATAGCGAAATCGAACAAATCGAACATCTTGGAGCATACTCCTGCCGTCGTCTCTACGGTCGTGACGAGGGTCCCTGGAGCGAACATGCCACGGCCAATGCCATCGATATCGCCGGCATCCGGCTATCCGACGGGACGCAAATCAGCGTGCTTGACGATTGGGATGCGGACGGCCCGAAAGCGGAATTCCTACGCCGTGCCCGCGATGGAGCCTGCGACGGCTTCACAACCGTCTTGAGCCCGGCCTACAACGCCGCCCATGCGGATCACTTTCACCTCGACATGAGTGCTCGCTGGCGGGGCGTGTGCCGTTGATCAACGCGGCGACGCACAGTCTACAACGCGCGTCATTGAATGGTCATCGTTTTGTTCGAGGCTTTCGCAGGGAGCCTTGGTCAGCAACACGCCATAGCGGTCCGTCGACATGAGAATCGTGTCGTCATCGACCTTCTCCAGCCGCGGATCGGAGTGCAAAACCTTCATCACGTCCCAGCGCAATGGCATGTCGGGATTGAAGGGCTCTTCGGTCAGCGGTTCGCAGTCGGTTGCGCTGGGCGGCAGCGCGGCACCACCGATCTTCTCGACGACTCCCGCCTCCGTGTACCGATAGGCGATCTGGTATTGCGGGCAGCGTGAATAGCCAACCTCGATCCCGTCGAAGACGATGCGTCCGGGCACCTCGGACAATCCGATCCCGGCATGACCACCTTGCTCGAGATAATGGGTGATCCCGACCATGCGCCATTCGCCAAGCAATTCCTGCGGTGGCAGCAAATTGGCAAGTCGCCGCTGAGCCGGCCGCTCTAGCAGCAACTGCGTTTCTCCGGCAGTGAGCAACAATCGGCCATCCGGCAATCGTTCCACGCTCGGATTGCGGTCGAAGAAAGTGAAAAGCTGACGATCCCGCTCTTCCCTCTCGGGTCCGCAGCCGATCTCGGTCTGAAAGCGTTGGCCGGGCGACGACACGAAGCGCCCGTCGCGCACGGCTCCCGACGCACCCGAGTAGTTGCATTCGATCTGCAGGCTCACGCCTTTGTCACCGAAGTCGGCGAAAGCGGCCCGTGTCGAACCCGACAGGCGGTGCGGTTCATGGCCGTCGAAATTGACGATGTCCCACTCGCCGAGGATGTCCTGGCTGCTGGCAACCGGTTCAACTTGCACAGTGGCGCGGCTTGGGTCGACCGGGGCAGCCGTCACCGGTGCAGGCTCTCCCAACTGCTGCACAGCAGGCACGCACGCGAAAAGTGTCGCGGTGGCGCAGGTGGCACCAAGCGCGCAGATGAAGCGCTCGAGCGGGGAGGATTGCTGCATCCTCTCAGATTCGCACGCCGTGCCTTGTCGCAGGCTGAACGGTCAGGCTTCGAGGGAGTATCCCGCACTGCGGACCGTTCGTATCGGATCCTTGGCACCGTCGATCTCGATGGCCTTGCGCAGGCGGCGGATGTGAACGTCGACGGTCCGCAGCTCGATTTCGCTTTCGGTACCCCATACGCCGTCGAGCAACTGGCCGCGGCTGAATACCCGGCCCGGGCTTTCCATGAAAAACTTGAGCAGCCGGTATTCGGTCGGGCCCAGCTGTACACCCTGACCGCGGCGAGTGACCTTGTGCGCGACCGGGTCGAGCACGATGTCGCCCACCGCGATCGTCTCACCGGCGAGCACGGGCCGAATACGCCGCATCACGGCCGCAACGCGCGCCAGAAGCTCGCGCGGGCTGAAGGGTTTGGTGAGGTAGTCGTCGGCACCGGTGTCGAGGCCCCTGACCCGATCGTCCTCGGTCTCGCGCGCGGTGAGCATGATGATCGGGACATGCGCCGTTTCCTTGTCACGGCGCAGGCGACGGCAGACTTCGATCCCGCTGGTTCCTTCAATCATCCAGTCTAAGATTACGAGGTCGGGCGTTTCTTCCGATGCCATGAGCAGCGCCTCATCGCCATCGGCGGTGGTGCGCACATCGTAGCCTTCATTGGCAAAACGATATTCGAGCAGTTCGGAGAGGGCCGGATCGTCCTCTACCAGCAATAGCTTGGCCGCGTTCAAATCCTTGCCTTCCCGCGATGATTCCTTGTCGGGCATGGCAGTATGACCTTCGCGCTACAGAATTGTGTCAGTCGTCTTCGTCGGGCGGATATGTTCCGACGGCGGCGAAATGGACCATCTCCGCGACATTGGTCGCGTGGTCGCCGATACGTTCGAGGTTGCGCGCCACGAAAAGCAGCTGCGCAGCGCTCGAGATCGTCGAAGGGTTCTCGACCATGTGGCTGACTAGATTGCGGAAAATCGAATTGTAGAAGGCGTCCACCTTCTCGTCCGCGGCAATGACCTCGCGCGCCAGTTCGGCATCGCGGGCGGCATAGGCCGTGAGCACGTCATGCACCATCTCGCTGGCAACTTCGGCCATTGCGGGCAGAAGAGTGAGCGGCTCGAACTGCTTGCGGTTTGAACCGATTTCCTTGCTCGCCTTCGCGATGTTCTTGGAATAGTCGCCGATCCGCTCGACCACGCCGGCAATTTTCAGCGCGGCAATGACTTCGCGAAGGTCGTCCGCCATCGGCGCCCGCAGCGCTATGATGCGCACGGCAAGCTTATCGACCTCGCTTTCGAGCACGTCGATCTTCTTGTCGGCCTTGACGATCCTGTCGGAAAGTTCGTCGTCGCCTTTCACCAGCGCATCGATTGCCTGCTGGATCGCCGCCTCGGCGAGGCCGCCCATTTCCGCGATCAGGCCGCGCAGGCGCGTGATGTCTTCGTCGAAGGCCTTGACGGTATGTTCTTGAATGGAATCCATGCTCTTATCCGTACCGTCCGGTGATGTAATCCTGGGTCCGCTGCTCCAGCGGATTGGTGAATATGTCAGAAGTACGACCGTACTCCACCATCTTTCCCAAGTGGAAGAAAGCCGTACGCTGGCTGACGCGGGCGGCCTGCTGCATCGAGTGGGTTACGATCACGATGGCATAACGGCCATTGAGTTCCGCGATCAGCTCTTCGATCTTCGCCGTCGCAATGGGGTCGAGCGCCGAACACGGCTCGTCCATCAGGATGACTTCCGGATCGACCGCGATGGCGCGCGCAATGCACAGGCGCTGCTGCTGGCCGCCGGAAAGCGCTGTGCCGCTGTCTTGCAGACGGTCTTTTACCTCTTCCCACAGACCCGCACGCTTCAGCGAGCGTTCGACGATGGCATCGAGTTCGTCCTTGCCCTCGGCAAGACCGTGAATCTTGGGGCCGTAAGCGATGTTCTCGTAGATCGACTTGGGGAAGGGATTAGGCTTCTGGAACACCATCCCGACCCGGGCGCGAAGTTGCACCACGTCCATCTTGGAACGGTAGATGTCTTCGCCGTCCAGAGTGATCTCGCCCTCGACCCGTGCCGAAGGAATGGTGTCGTTCATCCGGTTCAGCGTGCGAAGGAAGGTCGACTTGCCGCAGCCCGACGGGCCGATAAAGGCCGTCACATACTTGGTCGGAATTTCAATCGACACCTCGTCGATCGCCTTCTTGTCGCCGTAGAACACGGAGACGTCGCGCGCGCTCATCTTGGCGTCGGTCGCTTCAAGGTTTTCGTGTACTACGGTCACCAGCTTTTCTCGAATTTGTTGCGCAGGTAGATTGCGAGTCCGTTCATCAGGAGCAGGAACAGCAATAGCACGATAATCGCCGCGCTGGTGCGCTCCACGAAGCCGCGGTCGATTTCATCGGACCACAGGAAGATCTGCATCGGCAAAACAGTTGCAGGCGAAGTGAACCCATCGGGCGGTGTCGCCACGAAAGCGCGCATGCCGATCATCAGTAGCGGAGCGGTCTCACCGAGGGCGCGAGCCATGCCGATGATCGTGCCGGTAAGGATGCCGGGCAGGGCGAGCGGCAGGACGTGATGGAACACGACTTGTACCGGCGAGGCGCCGACGGCCAGCGCGCCGTCGCGGATGCTCGGCGGGACGGCCTTGATCGCATTCCGGCCCGCGATGACGATCACCGGCATGGTCATCAGGGCCAGCGTCATGCCGCCGATCAACGGCGCGGAGCGCAGGTTCGGGAAGATCGTCAGGAAAACAGCGAGGCCGAGCAGGCCGAAGATGATCGACGGGACCGCCGCGAGATTGTTGATCGACAGCTCGATGATGTCGGTCCATTTGTTCTTCGGCGCGTATTCCTCGAGATAGAGCGCTGCCAGCACGCCGATCGGGAAGGCGAGCAAAAGGGTAACGATCATCGTCAGCATCGAGCCCTTGAGCGCGCCCCAGATCCCGACTTGCTGCGGATTGGTGGCGTCGGCGCGGGAGAGGAAGCCCGGGTCGAAATTCTTGCCGATCCGGCCTTGCTCGTAGAGCGAGTTCGCCAGCGCCTGCATCTCTGGCGAGCCTTCTCCTTCGTACCCGGAAGCCAGGTCGGCCGAGGCTGGCAGCGAAAAGGTCACTTGTTCGCGCAGGATGCCTGGATCGGCTGCAATCGCTGCCGCAACATCGCGCCACGCCTGACCGCCGAGTTGCTCGGCCGCCTCGTCGCCGAGCGCTTCGGTGGCGAAATATTGGACGACGTCGGGCAGTCCCTGCGCTTCGAGAGACTGGACTGCTCCCGATTGCGCCATGGTCGAGGCGTCGGCGGATATGCCTGCCTGTGTAAAATCGATGGGCACTTCCACTTCGACGCGCTGGAAGCCGCCGATGCCGTTGATCGTCATCGTGCCGAGCAGGAACACCAGCACTGCGACCGAGAACAGGATCGCGCCGAGGCCGATGGCCTTGAAGCGGCGTTCGGCGGCGTAGCGCTTCTTTAGCCGCGCTTCGAAGGCGGCGGTGCGCGTCGGGGCGCGCATGGTGGCGGCCTCTTCACTCATAAGCTTCGCGATACCGTTTGACGACGCGCAGGGCGACGAAGTTGAGGCCGAGGGTGACCATGAAGAGCACGAAACCGAGCGCGAAGGCGCTCAGCGTGGCCGGATGATCGAAACTGCCTTCGCCGGTAAGCATGGCGACGATCTGCACGGTCACCGTGGTCATCGATTCGAGCGGATTACCGCTGAGGTTTGCGGCGGTCGAGGCTGCCATCACCACGATCATTGTCTCGCCGATCGCGCGGCTGATGGCCAGCATGACGCCTGCCACGATGCCGGGTAGTGCTGCCGGCACCAGCACACGGCGGATGGTTTCATTGGTGGTCGCGCCCATCGCCAGGCTGCCGTCGCGCATGGATTGCGGGACCGCCGCGATGCTGTCGTCGGCCATCGAGCTGACGAAGGGAATGATCATCACGCCCATGACCAGGCCTGCCGCCAGCGCGCTTTCGCTGGACGGGTTGGAAGCGCCGAGATCGATGGCAAGGTCGCGGATCGCGGGCGCAATCGTAAGTGCCGCGAAATAGCCATAGACCACTGTCGGGACGCCAGCGAGGATCTCGAGGGCAGGCTTCACCCACGAACGGACCTTCGGATTCGCATATTGCGTGAGGTAGATCGCGCTCATCAGTCCAAGCGGGATCGCAACGATCATGGCGATGATCGCACCGATGAAGAGCGTGCCCCAGAACAGCGGGATGGCGCCATATCGCGAGGCGTCCGGATTGTCGGGATTGGCCATCGGGTCCGGGCCCCAATGGGTTCCGAACAGGAAATCGATCGGCGAAACCATGCCGAAGAAGCGCACGGTTTCGAAGATGAGGCTGGCGAGGATGCCGATGGTCGTCAGGATGGCGACCAGCGATGCGGCCAGCAGAATCGCCATCACGATCCGCTCCACCCGCGTGCGCGCGGCGAAGTCCGGCTTGAGGCGCAGGAATGCCCACGTGCCCGCAAGGAACGCGATCAGCAAGGTAACCACTATGCCGATCGTGTTGTAATAGGACAGCGCGTCCCGGAAGGGCTCGACCAGATCGCGCGCCTGCGGATTGAACACGGCAGGCGCCGCACCAGTCGCTACCGCGCGAGCCTCGTTGAGGATCGTCTGACGCTGGAATCCGAATGCGGGCAGATCGGCCGCGGCGGGGCTGGACAGCACCGCCTGGCTGATCAGACCTGGCGCGATCGCACTCCATAGAACGACGAAAGCGAGGACCGGCAGAACGATCCAAAGCGCGACATACCATGCGTGGTAGGTCGGCAGGCTCGACAGCCGCCCGTCAGCGCTTTCGCGGCGGAGCGTCCAGGCGCGCGCGCGGGCCGCCAACCATCCGGCGAGCCCGAGGCCTAGGGCCAGGAGAAGCAGGATGGTCGGTGACATACGCTAGTGTGCTTGCCTTACTTCAGCTGCGCGCCGTCGAGCGTGGTGTACTCGGTCGCCGCCGTGGTGTTGGCCGCCATAACGTCGTCAGGCGAGGCGACAAGCCCGATCTTCGACAGTTCCCCGCCTTTGCCCCACATGGTGGTCCACTGGGCAAGATATTCGCGCAGGCCCGGAATGGCGTCGAGGTGCGCCTTCTTCACATAGACGTAGAGCGGACGAGCACCGGGATAGTCGAAGTTGGCGATGTTCTCGTAGGTGGGCTCGACGCCGGTCATCGGCAGGCCCTGAACCTTGTCGGCGTTCTCTTCGAGATAGCTGTAGCCGAAGACGCCGACAGCCTTGGGGTTGCCTTCGATCTTCTGGACGATGAGGTTGTCCTGCTCGCCCTGGTCGACATAGGCACCGTCGGAACGTACTTCGGTGCACAGCTGGGCGTGACGATCTTCGTCGCTATCCTTGAGCGCCTTCATTTCGGCATTGGTGTCGCAACCGACTTCGAGAACCAGTTCCTTGAGCGCATCGCGCGTGCCCGAGGTGCTCGGCGGACCATAGACGAGGATCGGCTCGTTGGGGAGCGACGGGTCGACGTCAGACCAGGTCTCGTTGGTCTGCTCTTCGCCGTAGGGGTTGGCGGCAAGCGCTTCGTAAACATGCTGCGGGGTCAAATTCATCATGATGCCGCCCTGCGCCGACGCAAAAGCGATCCCGTCGAGGCCGACCTGGATTTCCGTGATCTCATTGACGCCATTGGCCTGGCAGTCGGCAAATTCGCTGGCCTTCATGCGGCGCGAAGCATGGGTCATGTCCGGCGTATCTGCGCCGACGCCCGAGCAGAACAGGTTCATGCCGCCGCCGGTGCCGGTCGATTCGATGATCGGGCTCTTGTAGTCGGGGTTCGAGCGCGCGAAGGCTTCGGAGACGGCCTTGGCGAAGGGGAACACCGTCGAGGAGCCGACCGCGCGGATCGAATCGCGCGAAGCGGAATCGCCCGCACCGCCGCCGCAAGCGGCGAGAGCGGCAGCCGAAACGGCGGCGAAGATGAAGGATTTGGTCTTGGTCATGATAGATCCCTTACGTGTTAACTAGCGGCGCATAAGCGCTTCGATGTTACAGGGTTGCGACAGAAGTCTGACCGCGGATCAGAAGTCCACCTGAGCGCGCACGCCGAAGGCGTTCACGGAATAGGACGTATCACCATCGGCGGTCGGGATGACGGCGTTGTCATATTCCAGCAGGCCGTAGTTGACGCCGAAAAGGACGTAGGCGGTCGGCTTCCAGATCAGCGAGGCGAGGTAGCCGTTCTGCGTCCCACCGAGGACGCCCGCGTCGTTGAGATCGAGATAATCGTAGCGCAGGTTGAACTGCACCGATCCGATGCCCCCCTTGCCGACAGGGCTAGACGGCTTCGTCCGATCGAACTTGCCGGCCTTGTAGCCCCGCGTATCGCCTGCCGTCAGGTAGTAGCCAAGTTCGGCATAGCCGCCGAAGAAGGTCGGGTCTTGCATGGCGCCGGGCATGTTGACGGTCTGCCAGAAACCTTCGGCCGCGGCATGAAACGAACCGGCGATCGCAGCGGCTTCCACGCCCAGTCCGAACTCGCTTTCAGCATCGAGATTGCCGGTGTTTACGAAACGCTCCGCGGTGAAATGCACCAGCGGGCGCTGGCGATAGCGCACGGTCGCGCCGACCTCGTCGATGTCGTTGTAATGGACCGAGCCGCCGAAGTGCAGCTGGGCATCGACCAGCTTGGGCATGATCACGAGACGACCGTCGACACCGCGGTTCTTGGTTTCCGTGTCGTCGAAATTGTCCGTGAAGACACCGGCCTGGGCGAGCACGATACCGGCTTCGTAGGCGACCGAAGCACCGATGCGACGCTCGAAGCCGAAGGCGTCGGTAAAGGCCGCGCGTTCGATGAAGGTCGTGTGCAGGCTGCTGGTCAGCTCTTCGAGCGACTGAAAATTATTATGATGGCCGATTGCGATTTCGAGGGGTCCGTCCCCGTAAGTGAGGATCGCATCCGCAACGTCGATTTCGTTGCCCGCGAAGTCTAACTCGAACTTGTAGCCGAAGCCGCCCGGGATATCGCCCGAGGCCCCGAGGCGCGCCCGGCGGACTTCATTGCCGAAGCCGTCGACCGCACCCGTGGAATTCGGTGCATTGGTGAAACCAGCGTCGTACATCAGGCGACCGCGCGGCTTGAAGCTCCACCCATCGCTCGTGACGAGTTTCTCGACGACCGGATCGGCCGCCGATTCGGCAGCTGCAGAAGTGGCAGCGATGACCTCGTCCTGCGCCGTGTTGACCTGTTTCGCCGCCGCGAGCTCGCTTTCGAGCTGGTCGATGCGGGCGTTCATCGCCTGGAGCTGCGCGCGCATGGCTGCCAGCTCGTCGGAAGACACCGTGACATCCTGCGCGAGTACGGGGGTGGCCATCGTGCAGCTGAGCGCTGCCGCTGCCACGGAGAGGTGAATCATGCGGTTCATTCGAGTTCCTTGGACGGGAATGTTTCGATCCGGCGACGCCCCTATGACCGGCAAATTACACTATTGTGACAGCCCATGGACCCGGTCGTGCTCGACAGTGGACAAGCTGTGGACCATCGGTGAAGTCTCGCTCGTTGAGAAGCGTCAGTCGCCCGACGCGTCGCTATTCAGCGGCAGCGTAACCGTGACGCGAGTGCCTTCGCCCACGGTGCTTTCCACGTCGAGCCGTCCGCGGTGGCGCTCGACGATGTGCTTGACGATGGCGAGGCCGAGGCCGGTTCCGCCCGAAGCGCGGCTACGACCGGGATCGGTGCGATAGAAGCGCCGCGTGAGGTGCGGGATGTGCTCGGCAGCGATGCCATCACCCCTGTCCGTGACCGTCAGTCGCACCCGATTGTCGCCGCGCGGATGCAAGCGGATCGTCACAGGCTGGTCGGCGTGGCCATATTTGAGCGCATTGTCGACGAGGTTGCGGACGAGCTGCTCGAGCTGCTGGGCATCGCCGCGGATGAAGAACTGGCCACTCGTCGCGATGTCGAGGCGATCGAGCCGTTCGCTACCGGCGCCGTCCCGCGCGGCCGATTCCACCAGACCCGAAAGCTCGATGCGCGCGCTTGGCAAATCGTGCTTTTCCGCCTCGATCCGCGACAGGGACATGAGGTCGCTGACTAGATTTTGCAGACGCTTCGCCTCGCGCTGGATCGTATCGAGGAATCGCTCGGCGGTCTTCGTCTCCAGATTGCCCGCATCCTCGCTCAGTGTTTCGACGTAACCGATAATGGCCGCGAGGGGCGTGCGAAGTTCATGGCTGGCATTCGCGACGAAGTCCGTGTGTGCGCGGGAGATGTCGGCCTCGGCGGTCTTGTTGACGAATTCCACGACTGCCAACTGATCGTCGAGCTTCTTGCGATTGATCCGCCAGATGTCGTTGCGGCGGGACAGGCCGCGTACGATTGCGCTTCCGTCTGCATCGCGATCGAGCAAACGCACCGCCTCCGGCTGGCGTAAAGCCATGCGGGCATCCTGGCCAAGAATGTGCGAACCGAGCAGGCCTCGCGCGGCGAGATTGGCGATGGTCACCCGGTCGCGTTCGGTAATGATGATGGGCGTTTCGGAATGTTCGAACAGCTCTCCCATGGATTCCCGAGAAAAGCCTTTGCCATTCGTTTCGGGCTGAGGGGCAGGGGGCTCGGAATACACCAGCCAGAGCGACCCGGCCCACAAGAGAAGGATCGTGACCACGTACAGCAGGTCCGCACCGGCGAAGGCGAGTATGATGCACGTCGCGAGCGCAAGCAAAAGTCCCGGAAGTGGAAGGCGGGGCGCATCCATCGACAGGCCGCTTAGCGGCGCAACCACGCGCGTGCCAACCACATTCGCAAAGTTGTCACATGAAAGGGAGTGGTGGTGACCCCTACGGGACTCGAACCCGTGTTTCAGCCGTGAAAGGGCCGCGTCCTAGACCGCTAGACGAAGGGGCCACATGCCGGAGCGAAACCATTCGGATCGCCGGAATGCAAAACGCCACCGTGGTGACCCCTACGGGACTCGAACCCGTGTTTCAGCCGTGAAAGGGCCGCGTCCTAGACCGCTAGACGAAGGGGCCACATCGGTGGCGTGGCGGCGCACTTAGGCGGGGTGGAGCGGGGCGTCAACCCTCCAATGCGGTGCTTCCGGTCGATGCGCGTATCAATCTGCCCAGGCGGCATCCTCGAGGTGCAATTCCGCTTGCGGTCTGCTCCCCCAGTCGTCGATCTTCGCGCGACCGGCGAGCCAGAGCTTGCGCCCTTGAGAGCCGTGCAGCAGCGCTTGGCCCATGTCGCTATCTGCGGCGCGAAAAGCGATGCCCTTGAAGCTGTGGCCATCGTCTCCGGATGCGATAATCCGCACGTGGTCTGCACCGACGATATCGCACTTGACCAGCCGCACCGGTCCCACGGCGACGCGCGGTCCGGGCCAACCCACGCCGTAAGGTCCACCTTCATCGAGTGACGCTATCAGATCCGGCACCAGTCCGCCGGGAGCCACCGCGATGTCGAGCAGCATTTCCCGACTGGCCGAGGCCCCCGCAACCTGCGCTTCGAGCGTCGCGTCAAGCCAGTCCGAGAGATCCTCGATCCGGGCTGCATCCACGGTCAGGCCGGCGGCCATGGCATGACCGCCGCCGGCGAGAAGCAGGCCCTCGTCCTTCGCCCTGATGATGGCTGCACCGAGATCGACGCCGGCGATCGAGCGGCCCGATCCCTTGCCCTGGCCCGTTTCCGCGTCGAGCGCGATGACGAGCGAGGGTTTCCCGGTCTTCTCCTTTATGCGCCCGGCCACGATGCCAATAACGCCAGGGTGCCAGCCTTCACCGGCAAGCAGGTGGACAGCCCGATTGTGCTGCCCGGCAAGCTGCTGTTCGGCCTCTTCCTGCACGGCTGCCTCGATCGCCCGACGTTCGTCATTGAGCGCCGAAAGCTGGGCCGCGATGTCACGCGCTTCGTCCGGATCCCGCGTCGTGAGCAAACGCACGCCAAGGGTCGATTCGCCGACCCGTCCGCCTGCATTGATACGCGGGCCGAGTGCAAATCCGAGGTCGGAGCAGGCGGGGGCACGCTTCAGCCGGCTCGCGTCGATCAGCGCCGCCATGCCGATATTTTCACGCTTCGCCATGACCTTAAGGCCCTGCGACACAAAGGCGCGATTGAGGCCATGGAGCGCGGCGACATCGGCCACCGTGCCCAGTGCCACAAGATCCAGCAACGACAGCACATTGGGCTCGGGCCGATCGGCGAAGTAGTCCCGTTCGCGCAAAGTGCGGACGAGCGCGACGCCCAGCAGGAACGCGACGCCAACTGCTGCCAAGTGTCCGTGGCTCGCAGCATCGTCGGCTTCGTCCAGCCGGTTGGGATTGACCAGCGCGACCGTCTTCGGCAGCTCGGCCGCACATTTGTGATGATCGACGACGATCACATCCACGCCCGCGTCATGCGCCATGGCGAGCGCATCATGCGCCATCGCGCCGCAATCGACCGTGACGACCAGGCTGCTACCACTTTCGCCCAGTTTCACCAGAGCCTCGCCCGAAGGACCATATCCTTCCAGTAGCCGGTCGGGGATGTAATAGTCGGCCTCGAGGCCGAGCTCGCGCAGCAGCAGGATCAGCAGTGCGGAACTGGTTGCGCCATCGACATCGTAGTCCCCGTAGATCGTGATCCGCTCATGCGCGAGGACTGCCTGGGCAAGACGGTCTGCCGCCGTCTTCATGTCCTGGAAGATCGAGGGGTCCGGCAGGAAATTGCGCAGCGTCGGCTGACGATGCCGATCGATATCCTCTGGCGCCACGCCGCGCGCGATCATCAGCTGGTCGACGATGTCGCGTCCGGACCCGGCGCCTGCGCCTAGCTCCATATTGCCGCCTCGCCAGCGCCACGCGCGCCCGGTGAGGGATTGCGAGACGCCGAATACGTGTGAGAGAGCCTGCGATGTCATGCGATGGGTTTAGACCAGCAGGTGCAGTCAGGGAACGGCGGATTGTTGACAATCGACAGCCGCCAGCGAAGGAGCGTGATATGCCGTCTCCACAGCTTCTCATCATATGGCATAGCCGTACGGGCACGGCCGAGGCGCTTGCTGCCGCTGCCGCAGAGGGTGCTGGCGATGTCGGTCTGCTGAAGCCCGCCTGCGATGTCGAACCACAGGATTTGCTCGATGCATCGGGCTATCTCTTCGCCTGCCCGGAAAATCTCGCGTCGATGAGCGGGCAGATGAAAGAAATGTTCGACCGCTGCTACTATCCGGTACTCGGAAAGATCGAGGGGCGGCCCTATGCCAGCATCATAGCTGCCGGCAGCGATGGCGAAGGCGCGCAGCGGCAGCTCGACCGTATCGCAAAGGGTTGGCGGCTGAAGCGGGTTGCCGATCCCTTCATCGTTGTTACCGAAGCCCAGTCGCAGGCGGAAATCGAGGCCCGGAAGGAAGTCCATCGGGGTGACATCGATGATGCAAAGACGCTTGGCGAGGCTCTCGCCCAAGGGATCGAGCTTGGGATTTTCTAAACCAAAGCAACCGGATCGGACCTAATTGCCTCTATATAACTCGACAACGCTCGGCTAGATATCAAATTGAGAGTACGGGACTGGAGGGCGCGGCCATAGCGGGCAGGGATGGATCGATTGCGCATGCTGAAGCGCAAGGGCGCGCTGCCGGCGTTGTGCTGTTAGTTGACGCCGGATGTCGACCGAGTGGGGCGGATGTTCGTGATTTGCTTGCCAAGCTCCATCGAACCTCCATCAGTTTCGATCCCGCGCCCGAAGCTGACGCATCCACCGGGCCGGATGAAGAACGGTGGCTCGAGGTTCTCAAAGATGGCCTCACTTTCGATCTTCTCGGTCTGGCGCCCGGTCCGGGTATACAGGCGCTCGAGCCCCGGCATCGGTTTGGATTTTCTGCCGCTTCTGAGGACATCGCGCTCGAGGCTATTGGCCTTTTCCCTGGACCGCATCTGGCAGAAGGCGCCCATACCCTGCCGATCGTCCGCACCATCCTCGCCCTCGGTGCGCAACTCGCGAGCGCCATCGAAGGCGCGCGACGCATCGTCTGGACGCCGCGTCCCCACCTACCATTCCGGGCGGTCAACCGGATAGGCACGCCGACTTACGACCGCGCAATGCAACGGCATCATTTGCTGCCGTGTCAGTTGTTGAGCTTTCCCTGCTTTGGACGCTTGTTCGACAAGCTCGGGCCTTTAGCGCATCGGCTTCGACGATTTCCGTCGCAATGGACTCCTGCTGCCATCTCGCGAAGAGGCGGCGGTGCGCCTGGCCATGCCGCTCCATCGGGGTCCGCATCGCGACTATAACGAGATGGTCATCGAGAATGTCGGTTGGATCGAGCAATCCTTGTCCCGGCGTCGTAGCCGGAGCGACGATGCCCGCCACATCGACGCGCTCAACCGGCTCGGACGGCTTCAGGACAGGCTTCGGCTCAACTTGCTCGACCGGCGCCGCGGGCCGCGTCTTAGCAGCAAGGATCCCCGCAGTTCGCCTCCCGACTTCGCCGATCTAGATGCGTTGGTCGAGGACCATTGGCGAAAAGCCTAGGCCGTCGCTTCGGCAAGCGCGCTTTTTGCAGCATCGTACTCGCGCTCCAGCCGCGCAACCGTGTCTTCCACCGGTGCGCTTTCCCTGACCGTACCGATGCCCTGGCCCGACCCCCAGATGTCCTTCCACGCCTTGGCCTTGGTATTGCCCCCACTGCCGAAGTTCATCTTGCTAGGATCGCTTTCCGGCAAATTGTCCGGATCGAGGCCCGAAGCTTCGATGCTCGAACGCAGGTAGTTGCCGTGCACGCCGGTGAACAGGTTGGTATAGACGATCCCACTCGCATCGCCCTCGACGATGCCCTTCTTGTAATTCTCGTCCGCATTGGCTTCGGTGGCTGCGATCCAGGGCGAGCCGATATAGGCGAAGTCCGCGCCCAGCGCCTGCGCGGCCAGAATCGAGCGGCCGTGAGCGATCGAGCCCGATAGCGCGACCAGCCCGTCGAACCAGCTGCGGATTTCTTGCATCAGCGCAAAGGGGCTGAGCGTGCCCGCATGGCCGCCCGCACCGGCAGCGACCGGGATGAGGCCGCTCGCGCCCTTTTCGATCGCCTTCCTCGCGAAGCGATCGTTGATGACATCGTGCATCGTGATGCCACCCCATTTGTCGACCGCCTGGAAGACCTCTTCGCGCGCGCCGAGCGAGGTGATGACCATCGGCACCTGCCATTTGGCGCAGGTCTGCATGTCGGCATCGAGTCGGTCGTTCGACTTGTGGACGATCTGGTTGACGGCGTAAGGCGCAGCCGGGCGGTCCGGATTGTCGCGATTGTGCGCGGCCAGTTCCTCGGTGATCTGGTGCAGCCATTCGTCAACCTGGCTCTGCGGCCGAGCGTTAAGCGCCGGGAATGCGCCGACGATGCCCGCCTTGCATTGCGCGATGACCAGTTCCGGCCCCGAGACGATGAACAGCGGCGAGCCGATGACGGGGATGCGGAGCTTGTCGAACGGGGCGGGCAGGGGCATGCGGCAGGTCCTCTCAGGTCAGTTGCAGGTTGCGACCTATGGCGCGCAAGGGAGCTTGTCGAGATTGACGTTACGTAAGGATCAGGCGGCGGGCAGCACTTGCTCGATGCCATAGATCCGCGCGGCGGTGCCTGCGAACAGCGCCTGCTTCTCATCCGCGCTGTGGCCCTGTGCCAACCGCTTGAAGGCGTTCCATAGGACCGGATAGCTCGCGCCCCAGCGGTCGACGGGATAGTTGCTCTCGAACATGCCGCGATCCGGCCCGAAGGCCTCGATGCAAGTCTCGATATAGGGTCGCCAGAGGGCGGCCAGATGCTCCGACCCGTAGCCCCTGGCCGGGCCGTCTTCGGGAAGACCGCAGAATGCCATCGCGAGGCCGCCCAGCTTGACCGCGACATTCGGGCACTCGGCCAGCGCGTGGATGGACTTGCGCCAGATGTCGAAGCGCTCGTGCAGTTTGCCGCGATAGCACGCGATGTTGAGCGGCGTGCCGCAGTGGTCGAGCACGATCTGCTGGTCGGGAAACGCCTTCGCCAGCTCCAGCACATCGCCCAGTTGCGGCTCCAGCAGCCAGGCATCGAAGGTCAGGCCGTAGTCGGCATAGGCTGCGAAGCCGGCGCGGAAAGCATCCGAACCGTAGAGCCCTTCCGGTGCATGGAAGGGCGGGCCGAGCACATCGGGATCGGCATCCCAGGCGGCCGCGTGGCGGATCCCCCGAAACCGCCCGTTGCCCGCTGCGATCAGCGCCTCGATTACCGGCTTTACCGCATCGCCCCGGGTCAGATCCGCATGGCCGACGATTGCCGCACAGGGGCGGTATTCGCCATAGAGCCCGCTCGCCCCCTGTGCTGCAACGCCGTTGACGAACTCGACCTCGCCGACCGGCTTCAAGGCCTCGTCCCGGCTCGCATCGTAGAAGGCGCCACATTCCATGAACACCGTAGCCACGACCTTGTGGCCCGAGTGAGTGTCTGCGAACAGCTCGTCGAACGTGTAATAATCCGCGCCCGCAATCGCTTCGATAAAGTCGTGCCGCGGTTCGGGAAATGACGGCACCAATGGTCGCAAATCCCAGAGGTGATGGTGCGGGTCGATGATCGGCAGATCGGGCTCGAGGATTTCTTCGGTCGCGGTCATAACAGGCTCTCTCCTCTACGCGCCGGCGCTGTAGGACCCATGTTGGAAGGCCCCTGTGCCAGTCCCGTCACATGGACCACATGGACCACTGTCCTGGCAAGAAAAAGCAGGGGTGCAAGCGCCGCGGGCTGGAAAAGGCGTAGACGGAGCGAGTGCTAGCGATCTGCATGGCTCCGCTCTAGGTCATGCTGGTCGAGTAGGAAACTTGCACGTCAAAGTAGCGGTCGTCACCCCCCTTGCGGGCGCGCCGATTTATCGAAGGCTCACCTCGTTGCGTATATGCTCGAGTATGGAGGGATAAAGCGGACTTTCGAATTTCAGGCCGACCATGTCGTCGGTTCGCCATCTGATCACCGCTCCCAGCGGGCCGATTGAGCCGATCTTGATAGTGACGCGCGAACCGGGTCTCGCAAGACTTCGATCCTCAACCCGGCACCCGTGGGTGGACAGATCGAAGATCTTCGCTTCGCGGCTGCCGCCCTGGCCATAGACCCGGCCCACGATCGTCACCCCGTGCCTGGCCTCGATGCGCTCCGCTTGCTTGCGGGTTTCCGCCGGCGGAAGGGGAGGGCGATCATCGATTTGCGGCGCAGTTGCCATCACTGCGTCGGGTCGTTCCGGGGTTTCGGGATGCAGCTCGTCGTAAAGGTTTGCCGCCGCCGCCCAGAAGGCTTCCTCGTTGCCGAGATTGATTGCACCTCTCCCATCGGGCCAAAGGGCCCAGATGTTGCCATCCTTCGCGGACAGCGTAGGAGTGTTGGTGCCGGTCATCGATATGCGTACCCGAGCGGGCTCTTTGGCCCGTCGAGAATGTTAATAGCCGGAAAACCTTACTCTTTCATTTCAATTCTGCTGGGAAAATCGGGCTCATCCGACAGCCGAGTTCGCTGCGCTCAACACCGCCCTCACGCTCGCGGTCGCGACGTCTTCGTCGATCCCGCAGCCCCAGATAGTGCGGCCGTCCGCGTCGCGGCATTCGAGATAGGCGGCGGCGCGGCTGTCACGGCCGGTGGTTAGCGCGTGTTCTGTGTAGTCCACCACTTCCAGTGACAGGCCGAAGGCGTCTTCGATGGTCGAGAGCACGCTGGAGATCAGGCCGTTACCCCGGCCCGAGACAGATTGCTCCGTGCCTTCGACGGCGATGGTGCCGCTGAACAAGCGCGTGCCGTCCGTCGCGCGGCGTTCTTCGTAATTGACCAGCTGGAAATGCTTGTCCTCGGTCTGCACGTGATAGGCTTGCTGGAAAGCGCGCCAGATGTCTGCGGCGTTGAGCTCGCGGCCCAGTTCGTCGGCCATGCGCTGGACATGCGGGCTGAAATCGGCCTGCATTCTTTTGGGCAGCTTGAGGCCCTGGTGCTGCTCAAGCACCCAGGCGAACCCGCCCTTGCCGCTCTGCGAGTTGACGCGGATCACCGCTTCGTAACTGCGGCCGAGGTCGGCGGGATCGATGGGCAGGTAAGGCACGCGCCATTGCGGCGAGTTCTGGCTTTCGTGCGCAGCGAAACCCTTCTTGATCGCGTCTTGGTGGCTGCCGGAAAAGGCGGTGTAGACCAGCTCGCCGCCATAGGGGTGGCGCTGGTGGACGGGTAGCTCGTTGCAATACTCGACCGTCTCGATCACCCGGTCGATGTCGGAGAAATCGATCTGTGGATCGATTCCTTGCGTGTACATGTTGAGCGCCATGGTCACGAGGCAGCAATTGCCCGTGCGCTCGCCATTGCCGAACAGGCAGCCTTCTACCCGGTCCGCGCCCGCCATCAGCGCCAGCTCCGCCGCCGCGACCCCGGTGCCGCGATCGTTATGCGTGTGCAGGCTGATCACCGCGCTGTCGCGGTTGGGCAGATTGCGGATGAAATACTCGACCTGGTCGGCGTAGATATTGGGCGTTGCCGCCTCGACCGTGGCGGGCAGGTTGAGGATGATCGGATGCTCGGGCGTGGGTGCCAGGACTTTCATCACGGCCTCGCAAACCTCCAGGCTGAAATCGAGCTCGGCGGTGGAGAAGGTTTCGGGCGAGTACTGGAAATGCCATTCGGTGTCGGGCTGCTTGCCCGCCTCGTCGCGCATGACCTTCGCGCCCTTCACGGCGATGTCGCGCACCTGATCCTTGCTCATCCCGAACACGACCTCGCGCCAGGCGGGGCTGACGGCGTTGTAGAGGTGGACGATGGCCTGTCTCGCGCCGGTGAGGCTGGCGAAGCTGGTGCGGATCAGGTCTTCGCGGCTTTGCGTCAGGACCTGCACAATGACGTCGTCGGGCACGCGGCCCGATTGCACGAGGCCGGAGATGAAGTCGAACTCGGTCGCGCCCGCGCTGGGAAAGCCGACCTCGATTTCCTTCACGCCGATCTCGACCAGCAGGTCGAAGAAACGGTTTTTCTTGTGGGCGTCCATCGGGTCGACGATCGCCTGATTGCCGTCGCGCAGATCGGTGCTGAGCCAGCGGGGCGGCGCGGTGATCCTGCGGCTCGGCCAGTGGCGGTCGGCCAGCGGAACCTGGGGGAAAGCGGCATATTTGGCGCTCGGGTCGGAGAGCATGGGCATCGGGAAAGTCTCGGATTGTGCGAAGCGGGAAGAGGTCGGTCGGTCCCTTGGGCGCTCAGCGCACCCGGTCCGGCACGCCAGCTATCACGCCCAAGGGCGCGTAAGTCGCAGAAGCAGGCCGAGTGCAGTTTGCATGCTCCAAGCTATGCTGGGGTGGAACGGGGTTGTAAAGCAAAACAGTCTTGGGCATCCCATGAAATTATATTTCACGGATGGGAGAGCTGGGGCATGGCCGACGGGCATTCGCTATACGAGACGATGGGATTGGTGCGGATCGTTTCCACCGATCCGGAGGGCCGCGCCAGCCTTGAGTACATGGCGAAACCGGAGCAGTGTCATTCGGGCGGCGTGGTGCAGGGCGGCTTCATCAGCGGGTGGATCGATGCCGCTATGGCCCATGCGGCGATGGCGAAGAACGGCAGCGGAATCGTGCCGATGACGCTGGAATTCAAGGTCAGCTATTTCGCCCCGACGCGACCCGGGCTGGTGGTGGCGGAGGCCTGGGTCGAGCGGCACGGTCGGCAGACCAGTTTCTACGAAGGTCACCTGCTTGACGGCAGAGGCACCGTGCTGGCCAAAGCGACCAGCACCATCCTGCTCGCCGATATCGAACGCGTGATGGCGGCATCTAAAAGGGCGCGGGAGAGCGACGGATGAATGTGATCGAACCCTTCGTCCTCGACATTGCGGAGGATACGCTGGTGGATCTGGCGGAGCGGCTCGACCGGACGCGCTGGCCGGAGGAAGAGACGGTCGAGGACTGGTCGCAAGGGACGAAGCTGACGGCGCTCAAGGAACTCGTAGCGTACTGGCGGATCGAATACGACTGGCGGCGCTGCGAGGCACGGCTCAATTCCATCGGACAGTTCACGACCGAGATCGATGGGCTGTCGATCCACTTCCTCCATCGCCGCAGTCCGCGGGAAGGCGCAATCCCGCTTGTCATCACGCATGGCTGGCCGGGTTCGGTGGTGGAATTCCTTGGCGTGATAGACGAGCTGGCGGAGCCTGCGGACCCCGACCAACCGGCCTTCCACGTCGTCGCGCCATCGCTGCCGGGCTACGGCTTCTCCGGCAAGCCTGCGGGCACGGGTTGGGGCGTGGAGAGAATTGCGCGCGCCTGGGCCGAGCTGATGCAGCGGCTCGGCTATGCCGGATGGGTCGCGCAAGGCGGTGACTGGGGCGCGGCTGTAACGACCGCGATCGGCCAGCTTGCACCGGAAGGGTGCAGGGGCATCCACCTCAACATGCCGATCGGGCGGCCCGGCCCGGAGGACATGCATAGCACCGACCCGAAGGTGCAGCGCGCGCTGCTCAAGCTGGGGTTCTACCGCGACTGGGACTCCGGCTATTCCAAGCAGCAAAGCACGCGCCCGCAGACGATCGGATACTCGCTGGTCGATTCCCCGGTCGGACTGGCGGCCTGGGTCCTCGAGAAGGTGTTCTACTGGACCGATAACGACGGCTCGCCCTGGGATGCGCTGTCGATGGACCAGGTGTTGGACGACATCATGCTCTACTGGCTACCCGCGACGGGCGCGTCGGCGGCGCGGCTCTATTGGGAGAGCTTCGGATCGTTCGGGGAAGGGACGGTCGCGATCCCGGCGGGTGCGAGCGCTTTTCCGGAGGAAATCCTGCCGGCCCCGCGCGAATGGGTGGAGCGCAGCCTGACCAACCTCGTCTATTGGAACGAACTCGAGAAGGGCGGACACTTTGCGGCGTGGGAGCAGCCGGAGTTGTTCGTCGGCGAATTGCGGAGCTGTTTCGGCCAGATGCTCTAGCGCCAGCGCAACCGGTTCGGGGTCAATTGGTCCACTGATGTTACGCCCATCAGCCGCATGCCGCGCTCGATCTCTTCTTTGAGGATCAGCAGCGCGCGCTCGACGCCCTCCTGTCCGGCAGCTGCCAGAGCATAGAGATAGAGCCGTCCACCGCTCGCGGCCGTGGCTCCAGCCGCGACGCTTTTCAGCGCATGCGTTCCGCGCCGGACGCCGCCGTCGAGGATGATCTCGATCTCGCCGCCGACCGCATCGACGATCTCGCGTAGCTGGTCGAACGGGGCGCGGCTGCCGTCTAGCTGGCGCCCCCCGTGGTTCGATATCCAGATCGCATCAGCGCCGATCTCCACCGCGCGGCGGGCATCGGCTGCGCTCATCACGCCTTTCAGCGCGAAGGTCCCGCCCCAGTCCTGCCGGATGCGCGCGGCGGTGTCCCAATCCATGCCGGTGTCGAGCATGGTGTTGAAATAGTCCTGGATGCTGACCGCCTTGCCGCTGCCCTCCTGCACGTGCCCGTCGAGATTGGGCAGGCGGAACTTCGGCCCCAAGACATAGTCCAGCGTCCAGCGCGGGCGCGTGGCATAGCTCCAGACTGCGGATGGGGTGTAGCGGGGCGGTGTGGTGAAGCCCGAGCGCAGGCAACGCTCGCGTTTGCCGGAGACGATCGTGTCCACTGTCAGAGCCAGCGCATCGAAGCCTGCCTGCTGGCAGCGCTCGATCATGCTGGCGTTGAGTCCCTTGTCCTTGTGGACGTAGAGCTGGAACAGCTTCGGGCCCCCGGTAAGCCCGGCGATCTCCTCGATCGAATGGGTCGCCAGGCTGGATATGCCGAACCACACGCCGAACTTGTCCGCCGCCTTTGCCACCGCCCGCTCGCCATCGCGGTGGAAGGCGCGCTGCAGCGCTGTCGGGCTGAGCATAAGCGGCAGGGCGCTTTTGCGGCCCATGATGGTGCAACTGGTGTCGATCGCGCCCACGCCCGCCAACACGTCGGGCACCAAATCGACATCGTCGAAGGCGCTGGTGTTGCGCGCCTTGGTCAACTCGTCGTCTGCAGCCCCGTCGATGTAATCGAAAACCGGCCAGGGCAGCCGCGCCTTGGCCAGTTTCCGGAAATCGTCGATATTGTGGCAGTCGGACAAGCGCATGCCGTGCCTCGTGGCGGCTCGCAATGCGCTTGTCGAGAGGGCTTACTGCAGTTCGAAGGCCGCGCTGATGTCGAGATCGACCTCGCTTCCGACCATCGGCGCACCGTAGCTTACACCCCACTGCGTGCGGTCGATCGTCGCCCGGCCGTGGAAACCGACCGTTTGTGCCTCACTCATCGGGTTCTGGCCTGCGCCGGTGAACTGCACCGCCATGGTGACGGGGCCGGTATTGCCGTTCATCGTAAGCTGGCCGGTGACCACGGCAGTGGTGTCGCTGGTCTGTCGCACGGAAGTCGAAACGAAGCGCGCCGGTTCTGGCTCGGGTCCGAAGAAGTCGGGCTCTGCACCGTCCTCACCGGGGCGCAGGAGATGATCGCGCAGCCCCTCGCTGGGCACGGCGACGCTGGTGATCGGAATGGTGATGTCGAACTCGGTCGCAGCGATATCGGCCGGATCGAGCGTCATCGTGCCTTCGATATCGCCGAACAGGCCGAAATAGTCATTAAAACCAAAATGGCTGACGCTCCACTGGACCAGCGTATGCGACGGATCGAGAGCGTAGCTGCCCGCGGCAACACGGCTGATGTCCATTGCGCCCGGAATCTGCGGCTGCTCCTGCGCCGAGATGGAAGTCATGGCCAGCGTTCCGCTGGCGGCGAGCGCGAGAGCGAGGATCGGCTTATTCATGGTCGGTCTCCTGAGGGTTCGTACACAAAAACCGCCGGACGCTGCGCCGTTCCGTCAATCGCCGACACAAAAAGGCGATCACACTATCCGAGCGCTTCGCGTTCCCGAGGAATGAGCCGGCGAGGTATCGCAATCGGTTCGAGCGTTTTCGGATCGAAAAGCGGGTTGCGTCGCCGGTCGCCGGAAAAAATGTCTCTGACCAGTCGCTTGAAGAAACTACGCAGCAGGGCTGCCATCGACATCGGTTTCAGATCGGCGGTTTCGCCCGGTGCGTCGGCAAGATGCAGGTGCCCTCGCGGCTCACCGAGCGCTGCGCGCCCAACCTCGTCGCAATTGGCGAGAAGGATCGTGGTGTAGGGGAGCTTGCCGTTGGCATAGGTGTTGAACATCGGCGTGTCGCAGCAACTGGCGTACCAACGCAAAGTCGGTTTGACCGTCATGTGGACCCCTGCCAGCTTGTCTTTGCCCGATGCGAAGCGCAATCGCGCGCAGCGTGTCTGGTAGAGCGCCGTGCCACCCGCTCGCTCCAGAATGCGCTCCTCCGCGCCGAGCAGCTTCGGGACCGCTTGGCAGTCGGTGCAATGACAATAGACGTAATCGCCCTGTTTCGGGCCGACGTCGGCGATAGACCCGGTCACGGTGCCGCAGGCGCAAGAAAAGGACATGTCGGTCATCCCGCCAAGCTTCCCGCGCGCTCTGCGAAAGTCACCGGGTTTTCGACTAGTTGCGTTCCTTGTCGACCAGCTTGTTGGCACCGATCCACGGCATCATGGCGCGAAGCTGCGCTCCGGTCTTCTCGATCGGATGCGCGGCAGCGGCTTTGCGGCTTGCCTTGAGTTCGGGCTGGCCGGCCTGGTTGTCGAGCACGAAATCCTTCACGAAGCGACCGGACTGGATGTCCTTGAGCACGCGAGCCATTTCGGCCTTGGTCTCGTCGGTGATGATACGCGGTCCGGTCTTGATGTCGCCGTATTCGGCAGTGTTCGAGATCGAATAGCGCATGTTGGCGATGCCGCCTTCATAGAGCAGATCAACGATCAGCTTGGTTTCGTGGAGGCATTCGAAATAGGCCATTTCGGGCGCGTATCCGGCGTCCACCAGCGTTTCGAAACCGGCCTGGATGAGGTGGGTGATGCCGCCGCATAGCACGGCCTGTTCGCCGAAAAGGTCGGTCTCGCACTCTTCCTTGAAATCCGTCTCGATGATGCCCGAACGGCCGCCGCCGACGGCGCTGGCATAGGAGAGAGCGAGCTGTTTGGCGAAGCCGTTGCCGCCCGACTGGCTGCTCTCTTGGTGGACCGCGATGAGGCAAGGCACGCCGCCGCCCTTGATGTACTCGCCGCGCACGGTGTGGCCGGGGCCCTTGGGGGCGATCATGATGACATCGACATCGCCCGGCGGGTCGATCAGGCCGAAATGGATATTGAGGCCGTGTGCGAAAGCGAGAGCGGTGCCGGGGCGCATCTTGCCCGCAATTTCGTTCGCATAGATCGCAGCCTGGTGCTCGTCGGGCGCGAGGATCATGAGCACGTCGGCCCATTCGGCAGCTTCCGAAACGGTCTTGACGGTGAAGCCCGCGCCTTCCGCCTTCTTCGCCGTGGCCGATCCCTCGCGCAGCGCGATGACGACTTCGCCGACCCCGCTGTCACGCAGGTTCTGGGCATGGGCATGGCCCTGGCTGCCATAGCCGACAATGGCGACCTTCTTGTCCTTGATGAGCTGCTGGTCGCAATCGGCATCGTAATAGACTTGCACGTGTCCTGGTCCTTTTGTTCTCTCGTCACCCCCGCGCACGCGGGGGTCCCGTTTCCTGTCATGTCGCCCGGTCCCGCAAGCGAGCGGGATCCCCGCCTTTGCGGGGATGACGAGCGGTGGTGTCCTTCAGTGTCTCTCCGCTCCGCGCATCATACCGACGATTCCCGAGCGACCGACCTCGACCAGGCCGAGTTCGCGCATCAGCGCGATGAAGCTGTCGATCTTGTCCGGCGCGCCGGTCAGCTCGAAAACGAAACTGCTGGTAGTGGTATCGACGACATTGGCGCGAAACAGTTCGGCGATGCGCAGTGCCTCGACCCGGTTATCGCCCTTGCCGGCAACCTTGACCAGCGCCAGTTCGCGTTCGACATGCGCGCCGCTTTCGGTGAGGTCGATGACCTTGTGCACGGGCACCAGCCGCTCCAGCTGCGCGCGGATCTGGTCGATCACAGGCTCCGGGCCGCGCGTCACGATGGTGATGCGGCTGATCGCGTGGTCTTCCGAGATATCGGCCACGGTCAGGCTGTCGATATTGTAGCCGCGCGCCGTGAACATGCCGGTGATCTTGGCGAGGATGCCGGGCTCGTTGTCGACGATCACGTTGAGGACGTGCCGCTCGGACGCTTGCTCTGCGATTTTCACGTCGAACGTCCTTCCCAAACGGGTTCGAACATCCGCCCGGCGCCATCGTATTCACGGAGGAAATCTCGACCACGCCGAATGGCTTCGAAATTATCGGTCTGGCGGCTGAGGTCCAAGGTCTCCAGCAAGAGCACCCAATTGCCGTCGTCCTGCTTCTGGGCGACATCCATACCGAGAAAACGCTGCCCGCTATCCTCGATCCAGTCGAGCATTTGCTCGGCGTGCTGACGATCGAACCAGACGCGGCGTTCGGCCTGCTGTGCGAACTCCGACGGTATTTTTACGTGCATACCCATCACACCAAAGCCTTCGCTTCGTCGTCCATCGTGCCGCCGACCTGGTCGCCATAGAGCAGCATGTCGGTATGCGCCGCGCCGCTGGGGATCATCGGAAAGCAGTTTGCTTCCTTGGCCACCATGCAATCGATGATCACCGGCCCGTCATGCGCGAGCATGGCTTCGATCCCGACGTCGAGCTGGCTTTCGTCCTCGATGCGAATGCCTTTCCAGCCATAGGCTTCGGCCAGCTTCACGAAGTCCGGCAGGCTGTCGGAATAGCTGTTCGAATAGCGGCTTTCGTAGGTCAGTTCCTGCCACTGGCGGACCATGCCCATGTATTCGTTGTTGAGGATGAACACCTTGACCGGCAGGCGGTACTGGCTGGCCGTGCCGAGTTCCTGGATGTTCATCTGGATGCTGGCTTCGCCCGCGATATCGATCACCAGCCTGTCCGGATTGCCGAGCTGCGCGCCGATCGCTGCGGGCAAGCCATAGCCCATCGTGCCGAGACCGCCGCTGGTCAGCCACTTGTTCGGACCCATGAAGCCGAAATATTGCGCCGCCCACATCTGGTGCTGGCCGACTTCGGTGGTGATGATCGGGTCGCGGTCCTTGGTCAGGGCGAAGAGGCGCTCCACGCTCTTCTGCGGCATGATGAGGTCGCCGCCCTTGTCGGGATAAGCGAGACAGTCGCGCGCCTTCCAACCGAGAATGCGCGCCCTCCACTCGCTTAGGTCGCGTGTCGTGCGGCTCTTGAGACCTTCAAGCAGCTGCTCGAGCACATGGCCGCAGTCGCCGACGATGCCTAGGTCGACGGGCACGATCTTGTTGATCTGCGCGCGGTCGATGTCGATGTGGATTTTCTTCGCCTGCGGTGCGAAGGCGTCTAGCCGGCCGGTCACGCGATCGTCGAAGCGCGCGCCGACTGCGATGATCAGGTCCGCCTTGTTCATCGCCATATTGGCTTCGTAGGTGCCGTGCATTCCAAGCATGCCGAGCCAGTCGGGATGGTCGGCGGGAAAGGCACCGAGACCCATCAAAGTGCTGGTCACGGGGGCATTCGTCGCTGACTGCAGCTGGCGAAGCGTTTCGGACGCCTGCGGCCCAGCATTGATCACGCCGCCGCCGGTATAGAACACCGGGCGCTCTGCCTTGGCGATCATCTCGACCGCCTCGGCGATCTCATCCGCCGCGCCGACCATGCGGGGCTGGTAGCGGTGCGAGGGCAGGGGGGTCTCGTCCTGAGCGCTTGCATCGGCCAGTGCGATCTGCACGTCTTTCGGAATATCGACGACGACGGGGCCGGGGCGACCCGTAGTGGCGATGCGGAACGCCTCGTTGATCGTGGCGCGTAGCCGCTCCGGGTCTTTCACGAGATAGTTGTGCTTGGTGCAGTGGCGGGTGAGGCCGACGGTGTCGGCTTCCTGAAAGGCATCGGTGCCGATCAGCGCAGTGGGCACCTGGCCGGTGATCACCACCATCGGGATCGAGTCCATATAGGCATCCGCAATGCCGGTCACCGCATTGGTCGCGCCCGGTCCGCTGGTGACGAGGACCACGCCGGGCTTGCCGGTGGAGCGGGCATAGCCTTCCGCCGCATGCGCCGCGCCGGCTTCGTGCCGCACGAGGATGTGGCGAATATCCTCGTCCGCGAAGAGCTCGTCGTAGATCGGCAGCACCGCACCGCCCGGATAGCCGAACACGAACTCGACACCCTGCCGCTTGAGGCAATCGATCAATATGGCAGCACCGCTGCGCTCGTCCGTCACGTCATCCTCCGGGCCGTATGGCTAGGTCCTAGGCACAAATCGGCCCGGTGCTGGGGTCTGAAGCACCGGGCCGACTGCGATCCTGATACGCCCTTTGGCATTACGCGGTCAACCGCCTTATTGAAATAAAGAAACAAAAAAATCGTACTCCGCGATAGTTTTGTTATCCGCTCGCGGCCAGTCTGGCGGTGGCTGGTTGCGGAACCATGTGTATTGGCGCTTGGCATACTGGCGTGTGGCGGTCTGCCCAGCGGCGATAGCTTGGTCGCGCGATAGTTCGCCTTCGAGCATGGCCGCGATCTCCGGAACACCGATGGCGCGCATAACCGGGAGCGCCGGATCGAGCTTGCGGGCGAGAAGCGCTTCCACCTCTGCTAGCGCGCCGCCATCAAGCATGCGTTCGAACCGCAAATCGCAGCGGGAGTAGAGCCAATCGCGATCGGGAAGCAGCACCACCGGATGCAGCGCGATTTCGGTGCCGATCCCGCCGGTCGGGCGATCCTGCCAATAGACCATGGGAAGCCCGGTCGAGCGGACGACCTCCAGCGCACGCGCCATGCGTTGCACGTCTCGCGGGCCAAGCCGACCGGCCGCTTCGAAGTCTTCCTCTGCCAAGGCTTGTCGCAATTCTTCCACCGATAGTGCTCTCACAGACTCGCGAATGCCGGGGTCGATGGCGGGGATGGGGGAGATGCCCTCAAGCAGCGTGCGCATGTAGAGACCCGTCCCGCCGCACAGGATCGGGACGCCGCCAGCGGCATGGACCTGCTCGATCTCGCTTTTCGCCGCGGCGGCCCAGTCTACGGCCGAGCACGCCTGCGCGCCATCCCAAGTGCCGAACAGACGGTGCGCGATGCCGCCCGTCTCCTCCGCGCTCGGGCGGGCCGAAAGGATATGCAGGTCGCGATAGACTTGCTGGCTATCCGCATTGATCACCGCGCTGCGCCGACCGCTCGCCTCCAGCCGCAGCGCCAGCCGCACGGCGAGATCGCTCTTGCCGCTCGCAGTCGGCCCTGCAATGAGCGCGACCGACGGTTTTTCAGGAGATTGCGCAGTGCTCATCGCCCGGCTGATAGCAGACCAGCAAGGCATCGAAACCCGTGTCGACGCGGCAACGAAAGCGCTCGCCGAAGCGGACATGCCGGTCGCGATGGCAGGGATGCTCGATTTCTGCGGAGACGTGTTGCAATTTGCGCTGCCACATGGCGATCCCGCGCAGCTGACCGCACTGCTGGTTGAGCACTTCGGCGAGGTCGACCAGCTCGTTGCCGATCATGAAATCGAGGTGCCGCGCCTGTTCGTCTCGGACATGGATTCGACGATGATCGGGCAGGAATGCATCGACGAGCTGGCGGATTTCGCCGGTTTGAAAGATCGGGTCGCTGCCATCACCGAGCGTGCCATGCGCGGCGAGCTCGATTTCGCCGATGCGCTGACCGAGCGGGTCAGCCTGCTCGAGGGGCTGGAGGAAACAGCCATCGACCGATGCTTGGCCGAACGGATCGTGCCCGTCCCCGGCGCGCGGACGCTGGTGGCCACGCTAGCCGCAAAAGGGTGCCGCACCGTCCTCGTAACGGGAGGATTCCATCATTTCGCGGACCCGGTCGCAGACCGTTTGGGATTCGAACGGGTCGTCGGCAATCGCCTCGGTGTGCACGACGGGAAGCTGACCGGTGAACTGGCCGGCCCCATAAGCGATGCCTCGACCAAGCTCGCAACGCTCGAGGAAGAGCGAGACCAGCTGGGCGAAGGGGCGAGGGTGCTGGCCACCGGCGACGGAGCGAACGACATTCCAATGGTCGAGGCGGCGGATTACGGCATTGCCTATCGCGCCAAGCCCAAGGCGCGCGATGCGGCCAATGGCAGGATCGCGAGCGAGAACCTGACGTCGATCCTGAAATTGCTCGGTATCGCGCAATCCGACTGGGTCGAAGGTTAATATTTCGATGGCGCGCATTTCCAATTATGCGCCGCGGCTCTCGAATATGTAAGCCGGAAAGAGGCTTGCATAATGAATGAACACATCAGCTTTACTGCCGCGATGGACGCAGCCTCGGATGGCACGCCGCTGCGGCACCCGGATCGTCCCCAGCCGAAATACCGGCCGCTTGTCGCCATCAGGGGCTTTCGCGAGCTCTTGAAGGACAAGGAAAACACGGCGATCGTCTTCCAGATCTACGACGCGCTACCGTCGAAAAGCTTTGTGCCGCGGGTGCGCGACCTTGCGCTCAGCCCGCGCGGCGAGGAATTGCGCGAGCGTGAGCCGTTTCTTCCCACACTGCTCGACGATCACGACATGCTGCGCACCTTCCCGCAAGGCAGCGTTGCGCAAGCCTATTGTGACTTCATGGAGAGCGAGGGGCTGACGGCTGCGGGCCTGGTGGAAGAATTCGAAAAAGCCGGCCGTCCGACATATCCCGATCTGGTCCAGTGGTTCGGCTTTCGCCAGCGCGACACGCACGACTTGATGCATGTCCTGACCGGTTACGGTCGCGACGCGCTTGGGGAACAATGCGTGCTGCTGTTCACCCATGGCCAGTCGCCGAGCCAAGGACACTTGCTGCTCGGCTATGCGGGATCGCTGCACATCAAGAAGCTGCGGAGGGGCAGCCAAGCCCCGGTGCTCAAGGCAACGCGCGAAGCGCATCGTACGGGCAAGGCATGTCCACCGCTGGTCGGACTGTCGATCAGGGATTTGCTTGCGAAGGACCTCTGCGAAGCGCGAGCCGACCTCAATATTCCCGAGCCACGCTGGTATCGCGAATGCCACCGTATCTGGCGCGAGGAAGGGATCGATCCATACGATTTGCTCGCCGGATCAACGAGCGAAAGCGCCGCCGCCTGAGGGTCAGAGCCAGCTGGCGATTTGCGACAGCGGCTTCTTTTCGGTCGCTTTCTTCGGGACGGTAGCTTCGTCCGACGGCAAGCCCGCAACCACGATCATCAGCGGCTTCTCATGGTCGGGTCGCCCGCAAATCTCGCGTAAGAAGCCCATCGGCGAGGGTGTGTGGGTCAGGGTCGATAGCCCGGCTTCGTGCAAGGTAGTAATCAGCATGCCGCACGCGATGCCGACGCTTTCGTTGACGTAGTAATTCTGTGTCTTCCCGTCCTCCCCGATCCCGTCCTTGCGCTGCGCGAAGACCACGATAAGCCACGGAGCGGTTTCAAGGAACGGCTTGTCCGCATCGGTGCCGAGGGGGCCGAGCGCTTCCAGCCATTCGTCGCTCGCCTTGCCGCTGTAGAAGGTGCGCTCTTCCGCCTCGGCCGCCTCGCGAATGGCGCGCTTGGTTTCGGGCGATGAGACGACGGCGAAATGCCAAGGCTGGTGGTTCGCGCCATTGGGCGCGCTGCCCGCTGCCTCGATAGCCGACTCGATGACTTCGCGCGGCACTGGCGCGTCGGAGAAATAGCGGCAGCTGCGCCGTTCCTTCAGCCGGTCGCGCATATTGCGGGCGCGTAAGACTCGCTCCTCGTTGGCGAGGGCAGGCATGGAGTAAGGCGGACTATCGTGATCGCGCATCTCGATGCTTTCAGATTGGCAATTCAGCGCAGGTCCTTGCGGATGACGAGCTTGAGACCCGACCAGATTTCGTCCGCCGCGCACTTCTTCGTATCGACGAAGCCGATAGCAAGCCCCGCTTCGCGGACATCGTGCTCGTCGATCTCGGTGTCGACGCCGGCATCTTTCTTTGGCCAGCTGACCCAGACCTGCCCGTCGGGCGCGATACTGTGGCGCAGTTCCGCGAGTTTGCGTTTGAGCAGGGCTTTTTCGGTCACGAAGATATGGGCGGCATCGGGCCGCTCGTCCGGGCTAGTGACAAAGGTAAGATCGAGAGCGTATTCGCCGATCTCGTCCTGCACGCTTTCCGGCATTTCGTAGAACCAGACTCGCTGGCCATCACGCAGCGAGAGCTTCTTGGCAAGCGGGGTGTCGGAATGGCCTGCGGTCATGTTAACTTCTTTCCATCGGCAGCCCGAACACCTGTAGACACTGCGCCTAGCCGTCCATCCACTCGCTGAAGAAGCTGCGATGGGCGGCGCGCATCTCGTCGATCGTTTTACCGAAGAGCGTGCTGCCGCCGGTCTTGCCGATGCGACGGAAGCCGATTGCAGCGGTCTCGTCGTTCTCCGTTCCCTTGGCGAGTGCTTCGTTGAGCGCTTGCGTATCGGGGACGGTCACAACGTAGCGGCCTTGGTCTTCGCCGAACCACCACGCGGCCTGGCTATATTCCTCGTTCCACTCGACTTCGGCACCGATGCCGCCTGCCATGGCCATTTCGGCAAGCGCAATTGCGAGACCGCCGTCGGAGACATCGTGAACCGCGCTGACCAGACCGTCGGCAATTAACTGGAGCACGATCTTGCCCGCGTTCTTTTCGACCGTTAGGTCGGTCGGCGGGGTGCGGCCTTCGTCGCGGCCGTGGATTTCAGACAGCCACAGCGACTTGCCGAGATGAGAACGTTCCGGATCGGCGGTGGCCCATTCCTCGGCGTGGATGAGGTAGATTGCCTCGCCCTCGGCTTTGAACGGCATCGTCATCATGTGGTCGTAATCGTCGATCAGGCCGACACCGCCGATGGCCGGGGTGGGCAGGATAGCAGAGCCGCCGCCGGTCGCCTTGCTCTCGTTGTAGAGGCTGACATTGCCGCTCACGATCGGGAAGTCGAGCACGCGGCAGGCGCGGCCCATGCCTTCGAGCGCGTGGACGAATTGCGCCATGATTTCGGGGCGCTGCGGATTGGCGAAATTGAGGCAGTTGGTCACCGCCAGCGGACGCGCGCCTACTGCGCACAGGTTGCGGTATGCCTCGGCAATCGCCTGCTTGCCGCCTTCATAGGGGTCGGCGTGGACATAGCGCGGGGTGCAGTCGGTGCTGGTGGCCAGTGCCTTCTTGGTGCCATGGACGCGGACCACGCCCGCATCGCCGCCGGTCTGTAGCGTATCGGCACCGACTTGGCTGTCGTATTGCTCGGAAATCCACTTGCGCGAAGACAGGTTGGGTGAGGCGAGCAGCGTCATCAAATCGCCGCCGACATCGTCGGTGTCGGGACGCTCGGTCATGGGCTTGATGCCAGCCCACGAAGCGTATTCTTCTTTCGAGAGGTAAGGGCGGTCGTACTCGGGCGCATCGGCCGCGAGGGGGCCGAGCGGAATGTCGCACACGACTTCGCCGCCGAATTCGAGCACCATGTGCTGCGTATCGGTGACTTCACCGATGACTGCGAAATCGAGCTCCCACTTCTCGAAAATGGCCGCCGCCATTTCTTCCTTGCCGGGCTTCAGCACCATGAGCATGCGCTCCTGGCTTTCGCTGAGCATCATTTCATAGGGCGTCATCCCCTCTTCGCGGCACGGCACCTTATTCATGTCGAGCCGGATGCCCGCCTTGCCGTTGGTCGCCATTTCGACGCTGGAAGAGGTGAGGCCCGCTGCGCCCATGTCCTGGATGGCGACGATGGCATCGGTCGCCATCAGTTCGAGGCAGGCTTCGATGAGCAGCTTCTCGGTGAACGGGTCGCCCACCTGAACCGTGGGACGCTTGGCCTCGGCATCTTCCTCGAAGTCGGCCGAAGCCATGGTCGCGCCATGGATGCCATCGCGCCCGGTCTTCGAGCCGACATAGACAATCGGGTTTCCGACGCCGGTCGCCGCGCTGTAGAAAATCTTGTCCGCATCGGCGACACCGACGGTCATCGCATTGACGAGGATGTTGCCGTCATAGGCAGGGTGGAAATTGGTTTCGCCGCACACGGTCGGCACGCCCACGCAATTGCCATAGCCGCCGATGCCCGCGACCACGCCCTGCACGAGGTGCTTCATCTTCGGATGCTCGGGGCGGCCAAAGCGCAGCGCATTGGCATTCGCGACCGGGCGCGCACCCATGGTGAAGACGTCGCGCAGGATGCCGCCGACACCCGTCGCCGCGCCCTGGTATGGCTCGATGTAGCTCGGGTGGTTGTGGCTCTCCATCTTGAAGATGGCGGCCTGACCGTCGCCGATATCGATGACGCCCGCGTTCTCGCCCGGACCACATATGACCCAAGGTGCCTCGGTCGGCAGCTTCTTGAGATGGAGGCGCGAGCTTTTGTAGGAGCAATGCTCGCTCCACATCACCGAGAAGATGCCCAGTTCCACAAGGTTCGGCTCGCGGCCCAGCGCATGCAATACGCGGTCGTATTCTTCCTCGCTCAGCCCGTGCTGGGCGACGACGTCGGGGGTGATGGCGGACTCGGGTGTGTTCATGGCCCGCGCCCTTAGCGGGGCGGGGTCGCGACCGCTAGTCCCACCTCGCCCTTATGCCACCGTGTGAGGCTGACCCAATAGGCCAGTGCGGTGAGCAAGGCGAAGGCGAACAGCCCGGTCGCGAGGAAGGCGAAATCGGCGGCCTGTGGTTCCGGCCCGAACCAGTTGATGGCTTGCAGAGCGAGCAGGGTGAAGAGCAATACCAGCGGCGGCACGATCGGGCCCTTCGTACGCCGCATGTACCACCAGAAGGCGAGGCCCATCAGCCCCAGTTCCAGCGGCATTTCGATCCACGGCTTGTTCCATAGCCCGAAGCCGAGTTTCGTCTCGCCGCCCGCGATGGTCAGGTCCGGGCGGTGCACCAGCAAGTCGAGCAACCAGTGTGACAGGACCACTATGCCCGCCCAAATGGCTGCAATCGCGTTGCGCGACAGCAGGTAGACCAACGCGGCGAAGCCGATCGCGAATCCTCCCGTGCCCACCAGGCTGTGCGTGATCGGCATGTGGTAGAAATCCATCGGGTTCATTTCGGTGATGCCCGGCACCACGCGCATCTTCTCTATACCGACCATGGCAAGCAGGAAGAAGGCCCAGTCCACCAGCTGCGCGGCTATGAACAGCGTGCCAAGACGCGGTGCGTCCTTAGTGATCGCTTTCGCCGCTAGCGCAGGTGCGAAGTGGCCGATGAACATGCTCGGCTCAGACCAGCTTGGTCGCCGCGAATGTCGCCACACTCGCCGCGACCGCCGTAGCAAAAGCGCCCCAGCAGATGTCGGCGACCGTCACCGTCGTCGACCACTGCCGCAGCGTTGCCTGGTTGGTGAGATCGTAGGTCGCGTAACACAGCGCCCCCAGCAGCGCGCCGTTCAGCGCCGCCGTCCCGACCCCGCCAGCCAGACCGGGACGCACCGCGAACCACACGATCCCGGCGATGTAAGCGACGTAGAAAACCAGCGCCGGAGCCATGCGGAAACTGTCCGCCAGCATGTCGCTCAAGCGAGGGCGGTAGAAATTGTCGCCGGCCCAGCCGAGCCAGAGGGCGTCGAGCACGCCAAACACGATGGCGGCGGCGACAAAGGCGACAATCCACGTCATATCGGCTCCCCGGTGTTTCGGGTTACTTGACCGCCCACGCCCGCGCGGTCAATGCTCCGCCGCGATGACAGAGCAAGACACTCCGATTGCAGATATGAGTTTCGAAGAGGCCCTGCGCGCGCTCGAAGACGTGGTTCGCAGGCTCGAAAGCGGCGATGTGCCGCTCGACGAGAGCATCGACCTCTATGAACGCGGCGAGGCACTGCGCAAGGCCTGCCAGGCGCGGCTCGATGCAGCGCAGGCGCGGATCGAGAAGATTGTGCAAGGCGCCGACGGCAAGCCGGCCGGAACCGAGCCCTTCGATGCAGGCAGCCCCGCGTGAACGCGATGACGGCAATGCCCGACATCCTCGCCGCAGCATTCGAGCGTATTCAGGCCGAGATCGACAGCGCATTCGACGCTTTCCTGCCCGTCCCGGACGACAGCCGCGCGCCGCTGATCGAGGCGATGCGCTATGCCGCGATCGGCGGCGGCAAGCGCGTGCGCCCGCTGCTGCTGGCGGCGACGGCAGATCTTTACGGCGTGAATCGGAGTGCGGCGGTGAACGCGGGCTGTGCGGTCGAAGCGATCCACGCCTATTCGCTGATTCATGACGATCTGCCCTGCATGGACGACGACGATCTGCGCCACGGCAAGCCGACGCTGCATAAAGCGTTCGACGAGGCGACGGCGGTGCTGGCAGGCGATTGCCTCCACGCTCTCGCCTTCGATATCCTGACCCAGCCAGACACCAGCACCGATCCGTTCGTGCGGGCAGAACTGGTCGCGACGCTTTCGCGCGCCAGCGGCCACGACGGCATGGCTGGCGGGCAGATGATGGATATCGCCTCCGAACAGCAGCAATACGACTTGCGCCAGATCACCCGGCTGCAACAGCTCAAGACCGGCGCTCTGCTGGCCGCGAGCGTCGAAATGGGCGCCGTGCTCGGTAGGGTTCCGCCGGAAGGACGCACGCACTTGCGCGCCTATGCCCGCGACATCGGTCTCGCCTTCCAGATTGCCGACGACCTTCTCGACGTCGAAGGCGACGAGGACAAGGCCGGCAAGGCGCTGCGCAAGGACGAAGGGCAGGGCAAGCAGACCTTCGTTACGCTGATGGGCGTGGACCAGGCGCGCGCACAGGCGGAAATGCTGGTCGAGCAAGCGGGCAAGCATCTTAGCAGCCACGGCGAAGACGCGCGGCTGCTGGTCGAACTGGCGCGCTTTATCGTGAAGAGGGACCATTGATGGCAGAGCGCATCGGCATCTACCCCGGCACATTCGATCCCATCACGCTGGGCCATGCGGACATCCTCCGGCGCGGCTCGAAGCTGGTCGACAAGCTCATCATCGGTGTGACGACCAATCCGTCCAAGAACCCGATGTTCTCGACCGAGGAACGCTTCGCCATGGTCGAGCGCGAAATTGCCGACATGGGGCTTACCAATGTCGAGGTGGTCGGCTTCAACGCCCTGCTGGTGAAATTCGCGCAGAAGATGGGCGCAAACGTGATCATCCGCGGGCTGCGCGCTGTGGCGGATTTCGAATACGAATACCAGATGGCCGGTATGAACCAGCAGCTCGACGACGACGTCGAGACCGTATTCCTCATGGCCGATGTCTCGCTCCAGCCGATCGCCTCGCGGCTCGTCAAGGAAATCGCGATGTTCGGCGGCGACATCAGCCCCTTCGTCAGCAAATCCGTATGCGACGAAGTGGTCGCGCGTGTTAAGCAAACCGGTCTCCGCGGCGATTATTGAGACACACCAATGCTATTCATTGAATGGACAGACCGCGCTCGTTAGAGGGGCGGCAATCCAGACACATCGATGGGATACCCATGTTCAAGACTTCGCTTGCCCTTGCCGCCGCTGCACTCGCCGCGACCATGCCGATCGGTGCTATTGCGCAGGAGGCCGAAACGCCGGCTGCGGCGCAGGACACGCGCACGTATGACCCGGTCAGCTTCGACATGGCGGTGGAGCCCGAGAATATCCTCCTGCTCGACCTTTCGAATGGCGAGCGCGTAGCAATCCGCCTGATGCCGGGCTGGGCACCGAACCATGTGGAGCGGATCAAGACGCTCACCCGCCAAGGTTTCTACGATGGCGTGATCTTCCACCGCGTGATCGACGGCTTCATGGCGCAGACCGGCGATCCGACCGGCACCGGTACAGGTGCATCGCAGCTTCCGGACATCGACGAGGAATTCAATCCGATGCCGCATGTCCGTGGCACGGTAGCCATGGCTCGCGCGGCGGACGAGAATAGCGCGAACAGCCAGTTCTTCATCGTCTTCTACCCGCGCTTCAGCCTTGACCAGAAATACACGAATTTCGGCCGCGTGATTTCGAACATGGCTGGAGTCGACGCGATCCAGCGCGGCGAGCCGCCGCAGAACCCGACGCGGATCCTGCAGGCTTCGATCGCCACCGATGGCAAGCCCGTGCCGATCAACACCGCGCCGCGCGCTGCCGACGAAATCAGCGTCGACGACCTCAACGCTCCGATCCAGGAATAGCGTTTGCGCCTTCGGTGACGCGCGCCTAATCGGCGGCCGTTATGCGCGTTGACCTGTTCGATTTCGACCTCCCGCAAGAACTGATCGCGCTGCGCCCGGCGCGGCCGCGGGATGCAGCGCGCATGCTCGTCGTCCGGGGAGAAGAGCCTTTCGAAGATGCGGGGGTGAGCGATTTGCCGCGTCTGTTGAGGCGCGGCGACGTGCTGGTGTTCAACGACACCCGCGTGATCCCGGCGCAGCTCGAAGGGCGGCGCGGCGAAGCGAAGATCGGCGCAATGCTGCACAAGCGGATCGATCTGAGACGCTGGCAGGCCTTCATCCGCAACGCCAAGCGATTGCGTCCGGGCGAGACAGTCGCGTTCGGCGGAGGAGTTTCGGCGACAGCGGAAGAGCGGCTTGCCGATGGCAGCTTCGTCCTCGCCTTTCACGGAGAAGAACCCGTCGAAGTCCTGCTCGAGCGGGCAGGGCGCATGCCGCTACCGCCCTATATCGCGGGCAAGCGTGCGACGGATGCGCAGGATCGCGAGGACTACCAGACGATGTTCGCGCGTGAGGACGGTGCGGTCGCCGCGCCGACTGCTGCGCTGCATTTTACGCCCCGCCTGATGGACGCGCTGGATGCGGCGGGCATCGCGCGCGAGACGCTGACGCTGCATGTCGGGGCGGGGACTTTCCTGCCGGTCAAGGCCGACGATACCGACGACCATGCGATGCACTCAGAATGGGGCCGGATTGAGCCCGAGACCGCCGAGCGCCTCAATGCGGCGCGTGCAGCGGGCGGGCGGGTCATCGCCGTCGGCACCACCAGCCTGCGCCTGCTCGAGAGCGCCACGGGTGAAGATGGCGTAATCCAAGCCTTCGCGGGTGATACCGACATCTTCATCACCCCGGGATATCGCTTCCGCGCGGTGGATGGGCTGATGACGAATTTTCACCTGCCCAAATCGACACTGATGATGCTGGTCAGCGCTCTGATGGGGCGGGAGCGGATGGTGGCGGCATACGATCATGCGATCGCGAACGAGTACCGCTTCTACAGCTACGGGGATTCCTCGCTGCTGCTGCCCTGAACCGGGAACAGGCTGCCGGTGTCGAGCAGGCGGTCGATTAGCGCGTCGTCCGCCGGAATCCGGCCATCAAGCATGAGCATGGCGATACCATGCGCGATCGACCAGGCTTGCAGTGCGAGGCGCTCCGCCTCTTCGCGGGTAGCGGACAACTCGCAAGCTAGTTCGGTCAACAATTCGCGTGCGGGATCCGGGTCCTCATCGCCAAGCTCGACCGGCTCCCCCTGCGTAAACATCAGGCGAAACAGCACAGGATGGGCGAGCGCGAAGCGGACGTAAGCTCGTCCCGTCAGAGCAAATTTGGTCGATAGATGGTGAGACGTGTCCGCGGCCTGTTTCTGAGCAATCCCAAGCAATTTGGAGCCTTCGCGGGCGAGGGCCCGGTTCAGGGCCTGCTTGTCAGGAAAGTGGCGATAGACGGCAGTGGCGGACACTCCCACTCGGCGGGCCAGTTCGCGCAACGACGGCTCCTTGCCCTCGCCACCTTCCAGTGCTGCAATTCCCTCCGTCAAGAGCGCATCCCGCAGGCTGCCGTGGTGGTAAGTCTCAGCCGATGTTGACACTGTTATCATTGCCTCTATGTTGACGGTGTTCACTTTAGACAAGGCGATTCGCATATGGCAAGCGTCATCGAGAAAACCATCCGCAAGGCCGTCACCCCAGCGATCCAGGCTGTGGCTACCGTCAATCGCACGCGCCTGGCCGAACCATCGGAAAATCCGTTTCTCAAGGGCGTCCACACGCCGATGACGGAAGAGAAGACAATCGAGAATTTGGCGGTGACCGGCACGATCCCCGCCGAACTCGATGGTCGCTATGTCCGGATCGGCCCCAATCCCTTTGGTGATGCGGGCAAGGGGCATCACTGGTTCATCGGCGATGGCATGGTCCACGGTGTGCGGCTGAAGGGCGGCAAGGCCGAATGGTACCGCAACCGCTTCATCCGTTCGCACGAGCTTCAAGCGAAAGGTGGCCCGAAAGGCGTCGGCGGTCCGCGTCGTGGGTACAGTGACACGGTCAATACCAATGTCATGGGAATCGGCGGTACGATCATGGCGCTGGTCGAAGCGAATTCCTATCCCGTCCAGCTGGACGAGAATCTAGAAAGCGTGGCTTACAGCGATTTCGGGGGAGGTCTTGCGGGATCCTTTACCGCCCATCCGCACCAGTGTCCGGTGACCGGAGAGCATCACGCAATTTGTTATCAGGCGGACAAGCCCAACCGGATCTGGCACGTCGCATTGAACGAGCAAGGCGAAGTTCTGCGCGAAATCGCAATTCCGGTCGTCAATGGCCCCTCCATCCATGATTGCGCTTTGACCGAGAACTACGTTGTCATCCTCGACCTGCCGGTGACCTTTTCGATGCGGGCACTCCTCGCAGGCCAGCGTTTTCCCTATCGCTGGAATCGCGAGCATCGGGCGCGCGTCGGACTGCTGCCACGCAAGGGCGGCGCAGATGACATCGTGTGGTGCGATGTCGATCCCTGCTACGTGTTCCACGTCGGCAACAGTTTCGAGGCCGAGGGCAAGGTCGTGATCGACCTGTGCGCCTACGAGACCATTTTCGACGGTGAGATGCCGGGCCCTTATGGTAAGCCGCTAGGTCTTGAGCGCTGGACTGTCGACCCCGCGATACAATCGGTCGAGCGTGTCACGCTCGATGCCGCAGGGCAGGAGTTCCCGCGACCCGACGAACGCTATTTCACCAAGCCCTATCGCTATTTGTGGTCGGACGGGCTCGAAGGCGATCTCGATTTCGTCTCCGCCCTACCGATCTATCGCCATGACCTGCAGACCGGCGAGAAGATCGAACACGATTTCGGCGAGGGCCGCATTCCCGGCGAATTCGTCTTCGTGCCGCGCAGCCACGAGGCTCCGGAAGGCGATGGCTGGATCATGGGCTATGTCATTGATCGCAACGAGAACACCAGTACGCTTGAAATCTTCGAGGCCGTCACGCTCGAGCCGGTCGCGTCCGTGCATATTCCGCATCTTATCCCGCCGGGCTTTCACGGAAACTGGATTGCCGCTAGCCACGGCTGAGTGGAGCCGATTCTCGAACTCAGCGGCCTGACCAAGGTCTATCCCGGCGGGCTGAAAGCGCTCGACGACGTCGATCTGACAATCCGCAAGGGCGAGATTTTCGCGCTGCTCGGTCCGAACGGGGCGGGCAAGACCACGCTGATCGGCGCAGTCTGCGGGCTGGTGCGGCCGAGCAGCGGCACGATCCGCGCCTTCGGCCACGATCTCGCCACCGACTGGCGCAAGGCGCGCGCCCGCATCGGCCTCGTGCCGCAGGAACTGAGCACCGACATGTTCGAGCCGGTGAAGCGCGCGGTCAGCTATTCGCGCGGGCTTTTCGGCCTCCCGCCCAATCCCGCGCGGATCGAGGAAATCCTTCGCAGCCTGAGCCTGTGGGAGAAGCGCGACGAGCGGATCATGGCGCTGTCGGGCGGGATGAAGCGCCGCGTCCTTATCGCCAAGGCACTGGCGCACGAACCCGACCTGCTGTTCCTCGACGAACCCACGGCCGGCGTAGATGTCGAGCTGCGGAAGGGCATGTGGGCGATCATCGACCAGATGCGCGCGCGCGGAGTCACCATAATTCTCACGACCCATTATATTGAGGAAGCCGAGGAAATGGCGGACCGCGTCGGCGTGATCCGCAACGGCCAGATTATCGCGGTGGACGAGAAGGACGCGCTGATGGCAAAGCTGGGCCGCACCGAAGCGCATATCGCTCTCGCCGAACCGATGCAGACATTGCCGCCGGTGATCGCGCAACTCCCGGTCGAGATCGAACAGGATGGTATGTCGCTCTGCTACCGCGGCGGAGACGGCACCGGCCGCGGCAAGGCCGAGGTTGCGGACCTCACTAAGGCGCTCACCCACGCCGGCATCGATTACGTCGGCATCGAAACGCGCGAGAGCAGTCTCGAAGATATCTTCGTCTCACTGCTCGGGGAGAACGCCCAATGATCGCGTGGCGCTCCACCTGGTCGATCTACAAGCGCGAATTGCTGCGGTTCCTGCGGACCGCCTTCCAGTCCGTCCTCGCCCCCGTGCTGACGACCACGCTTTATTTCATCGTCTTCGGCGCGGCCATCGGGGGGCGTATGCCCGACCTTGGCGGGGTGGATTACGGGGCCTTCATCATCCCCGGCTTGCTGATGCTCACCCTGCTCGGCGAGACGACCAGCAATTCGAGCTTCGGCATCTACATGCCGCGCTTCACCGGCACGATCTACGAATTGCTGAGCGCGCCCGTCGGAGTGGCCGAAACGCTGATCGGCTTCGTCGGGGCGGCAATGACCAAGAGTCTTATTCTGGCCGCCATCATCCTGGCGACGGCGCGGTTCTTCGTCGACTACAGCATCGCCTATCCTCTGCTCGCCGTGCTCTACATCATGCTCGTCGCGGCTGCTTTCAGCCTGTTCGGCTTCATCCTCGGCATCTGGGCGGACAATTTCGAGAAGCTCGGCATCATCCCGATGCTGTTCCTCACCCCGCTGACCTTCCTCGGGGGGACTTTCTACTCGATCGATATGCTCCCTGCGCCGTGGGACACGATCGCACTGGCCAATCCCATCGTCTATCTCGTCAGTGGGTTGCGCTGGACCTTTTACGGCAGCAGCGACGTGAACATCTGGGTCAGCTTCGGAATCACCCTTGCGTTTCTCGCCGCCTGCACAGCGGTGATCGCCTATATCTTCAGGACAGGTTGGCGCCTGCGGGCGTGATCGCCGAACCTTTCTGACAGGCTCTTTCCGCGTTCAGAATCCGGACAGCCGGTCGGGCGCAATTGCGCCGGTGCGCCACGGGAAACGGCGCTACAGATTCAAGGATAGAACATGAAGAAAATCGCATTCATCACCGCCGCTGCCGCAGCAGCCATCGCGCTGCCGAGCGCTGCGCAGGCGCAGGACGTGGTGCCGGGTAACGGCTTCATCGGCGTCCAGGCCGGTGTTCACGACCTGGGCCTTGACGATGAACTGGAAGACATCGGCACGGGCCTCGAGCTCGACGATTCGAGCCCGATCTTCGGCGTCTTCGCCGGCTACGACGTGCCTGTCGGCCCCGCGCTTTTCATCGGCGCGGAAGCCAACTACAATTTCGGCACCGACGCGCTGGACGGCGATTACGGCGCGAACGCCCGTCTTGGCTTCAGCGTGCCGGGGGGGGCGAAGATCTATGGCCGTGCCGGCATCCAGGCGATTAAGGTCGACTACAGCGAAATCATCAACGACGATTCGATCGATTTCGACGGCATCGACGACACCGAGAGCGACTACCTCGTCGGCATCGGCGCAGATGTTCCGGTCGGTCGTGCTTTCGTGCGCGGCAATCTCGACACGATCAGCTTCGACACGATGCGCGCAACGGTCGGCGTCGGCCTGCGCTTCTGATCGTCGCAGTGATGCAACGACGGGCCGGTCTCCTTGCGGGGGTCGGCCTTTCGCATTTGCGGGACCGGACATGGAACGCTAGGCGCTTGGCCATGATCTACGCCCGTATCTTTCGCCTTGGATTGCTTGCATGCGTGACATTGGCTGCGCCTCTCCAAGCGGAGCTTCCCGACGGCGCGCAGCAGATGATCGACGCAGCCCTTGCGACCAAAGACGACGCGAAGATCGCGACCGTTCTCGAACTCGCACGCAAGACGTGGCCCGATGACGCTGCGCAGATCGCGGCCATCGAATCCGCGTGGAAAGCGGACAAGGCGCAGCGTCTCGCAACGGTGGAGGAAGCGAAGGAACAGGCAATCCGCACCGCGGGCGTCTTCGATCGGTGGAAGGGGGAGGGCGAGCTCGGCGGCTTCCAGTCGAGCGGAAACAGCGACACGGTCGGCCTCGCGGCAGGACTGAAGCTGACGCGCGAGGGGATCGACTGGTCCCACCGCCTGCGCGCGCGCTTCGATTTTCAGCGCCAGAACGGCATCACGAGCCGCAAGCAATTGTTCGCCGCTTACGAACCTCGCTGGGAATTCGGCGAGGACATCTTCGCCTATGGTCTCGCCCAGTACGAGTTCGACGAGCGGCAGGGCATCGACGCGCGCTACGCCGTCAGCGGCGGGCTCGGCTATCAGGTGGCGGACAGCGACAAATTCAAGCTGGCCGTAAAGGCGGGGCCCGCCTTCCGAGTGACCGAATATACCGACGGCCGGACCGAGAGCAGCATCGCCGCCCTTGCAGGGTTCGACTTCGACTGGAGGATTTTCGAGCGGCTGACGTTCACACAGGATGCGAACGCCGTGACGGAAACGGGCGGCGCCGCGACCGTGATCATCGACAGTTCGAACACGACGCTCAACCTGATCACCGGGCTCGATTTCAAGGTCAGCGACAAGGTTCGCGCGCGCATGTCATACCAAATCGACTACGACAGCAATCCGCCGGTGGGCAAGGTCTCTACCGATACGCTCACCCGAGCCACGCTGGTCTACGGGTTCTAGCCATGGCGCCGAGATTTGCGTTCACCATCGAAGCGACCGATGGGGCTGCACGCACGGGCGTAATTGCCATGCAGCGCGGCGAAATCCGCACGCCGGCCTTCATGCCCGTGGGTACCGCCGCAACGGTCAAGGCAATGAAACCCGAGACGGTCCGCAAGACCGGGGCCGACATCATTCTCGGCAACACCTACCATTTGATGCTGCGACCGGGTGCAGAGCGGGTCGCGCGGCTCGGCGGGCTGCATAGATTCATGAACTGGGATCGCCCGATCCTGACCGACAGCGGTGGCTATCAAGTTATGAGCCTGTCCGACCTGCGCAAGCTGACCGAAGAGGGCGTCGAGTTTCGCAGCCATCTCGACGGGTCCAAGCACATGCTCACGCCCGAGCGCTCGATGGAGATCCAACGGCTGCTCGGCAGCGATATCGTGATGGCCTTCGACGAATGCCCGCGCGCCGACCGCCCGCGCGACGAGATCGCGGCGAGCATGGAAATGTCGATGCGCTGGGCGAGGCGCAGCCGTAATGGCTTCGACAGCAGTGGGGAGCACTCCGCCCGCTCGGCCCTGTTCGGCATCCAGCAGGGTGCGCTGGACGAGGAATTGCGCAAAATCAGCGCCCAGAAACTCATCGACATCGGCTTCGACGGGTATGCCATCGGCGGGCTCGCCGTGGGCGAGGGGCAGGAGGCGATGTTCGCGACGCTCGATTTCGCGCCGGGCCAGTTGCCGCATGACCGCCCGCGCTACCTGATGGGCGTGGGCAAGCCCGACGACTTGGTCGGTGCGGTCGAGCGCGGGGTCGACATGTTCGATTGTGTGCTGCCGAGCCGGTCGGGCCGCAACGGGCAGGCCTTCACCTGGGACGGTCCGATCAACCTGCGCAATGCGCGCTTTGCCGAGGACCAGGAGCCGCTCGACAATCATTGCAGCTGCGACACATGCGGTACCTACTCGCGGGCCTATATCCATCACCTCGTCCGCTCGCAGGAAATTCTCGGCGCGATGCTAATGACCGAGCACAACATCGCCTTCTACCAGCAGCTGATGCAGGCGATGCGCGATGCGATCGGGGAAGGTCGCTTCGCTGCCTTCGCCAGCGACTTCCGGCGTGACTATCTGGCCGGCAGTTCATAGCTAGGCAGGATGGCCCCATTCTCTCGGCGAAACCGACAATCGGCTCCTCCAGCTGCGGCGTGGTCGCTACCGCAAGCTAAGGTCGCTCCCAGGCAGGAGAGCTATTTGCTAGTGATCGCCATCATCACGGTCGTGTTGTGGCAGGTGCCTTTCGGCCAATTGGTGCTTTACCCGTTCTCGCTGCTGGCCACCTGGTTTCACGAGATGGGTCATGGCCTGACGTCCATGGCGCTGGGCGCACGGTTCGACGAGCTGGTGATCTTCCCGAACGGGTCGGGTTACGCGCTATCGTCCTGGCCGGGTGAGCCTTCGCGGCTGTCCCGTGCGCTTACTGCGGCTGTCGGCTTGCTTGGACCCTCGGTTGCAGGATCGCTGCTCATTGTCGGTTCGCGCAGTCCCGCCGCTACTCGCGTTCTGCTCACTGGGCTCGGAGTCGTCCTCGCCATATCCACGATCGTCTGGGTGCGATCGCTGGCCGGGTGGATCATCCTGCCCGCGTTCGCTGCGATCTGCGTTGCTGCCGCACTTTGGGGCAGTCGCAAATCTCAGCGCTTCGCAATAGAATTACTAGGCGTACAAGCGGCGATCAGCGTGTGGCGAGATCTGGGCTATCTCTTCAGCGAAGGTGGGTATGTCGGAGGCGAGTTCATCACGTCCGACACCGGAGCGATCGAGGAAGCGTTGCTGCTGCCCTACTGGGTGTGGGGCGCTCTGATAACCGCCACCGCGGTCATAATTATCTTCGGTGCGCTCAGGGTTGCGTCTGGCCGCTGACCGCTTAAGCCGCCGACTTCTCCCGCATTTCGAGGATCGTGCCGCGGTAGGGCACGAAACGGCCCGCCGCGTCGAGAAAGCCGGCACCGATTGCATTGGCGAAGGACTGCGCGTCACGCAGGTTATCGTACCATTTTCCGCGCCGATTCGGCGTCACGAAGCGATATTGTGTCATAGTATCATCGGAAGTCTCAAAATGGCAGCTGGTTCCGGCCAACCTCCTGAAAACGCGACGAATAGCAACGAAAAAGGGCGGCCCCGCAGGACCGCCCCTTTCGTGACGATATCGTCGGATCTTAGCGCGAGTAGAACTCGACCACGAGGTTCGGTTCCATGGTGACCGGATAGGGCACTTCATCGAGCTTCGGGACGCGGGTGAAGGTCACCTTGTCGGTGCCATCGGGCGCGACGTAGTCGGGAATTTCACGCTCGGGCAGGCTCTGCGCTTCGATCACCAGCGCCATGTCCTGCGCCTTCTTGCCGAGGCTGACGACGTCGCCGACCTTTACGCGAGCCGAGGCGACATTGGTCTTCACGCCGTTCAGGTAGATGTGGCCGTGGCTCACGATCTGGCGGGCGGCGAAGATGGTCGGCGCGAACTTGGCACGATAGACGACCATGTCGAGGCGCTGCTCGAGCAGGCCGATCAGGTTCTGGCCGGTGTCGCCCTTCATCTTGGACGCTTCGGTATAGGTGCGCTTGAACTGCTTTTCGGTAACGTCGCCGTAATAGCCCTTCAGCTTCTGCTTGGCGCGCAGCTGCAGGCCGAAGTCGGACATCTTGCCCTTGCGGCGCTGGCCGTGCTGACCGGGACCGTAGGAACGCTTGTTGACCGGGGAATTCGGGCGACCCCAGATGTTTTCACCCATCCGGCGGTCGAGTTTGTACTTGGCGCTCTTGCGCTTCGACATAAGTCTTTCCTTCGATTTGCTGAGCGGACCTGGTGCCCGCCATCCAACCCGGCATCGCACCGTCAAACCATGAGGTCCGGCGCGGCCACCGCTTCACCGGGGTGCGGGGCCAATTAGCGAGGCGCGCGAATAGCAGTTTTGCGCCATTCGTCAAGCACCGAGATAGGCGCTCGACAAAGCGGTGCGGGGAGGGCAGTGCGCACCGCCATGAACGACACAATCAAGCTCCCCGAGGACTGCACCGACATGGGCGAAGTGCGGCTCGGGGTCGATACCACCGACCGGCAGCTGATGGAACTGCTCAACCGCCGCTTCGGCTATATGCGTGCCGCCGCCCGCATCAAGACCGACCGCAATGTCGTGCGCGATGAAGCGAGAAAGGCGCAAGTCATCGAAAATACGGTGGCGGACGCCGACGCACGCGGGCTTCCATCCGAGAAGATTGGCGAAATCTGGGAACTTCTGGTCGAAACCTCGATCGCTTACGAACTCGAGGAATGGGACCGCATCAGGGCTTAGGCTCGCGCTGGAGCGATGACAGCACACCGCGCAGGGTGCGAACCTCGAGGTGGTTCCAGCCCGGCTTGGTCAACACCCCGCGCAAGGTTCGCCGCGTCGCTTCCGCTCGGCTTTCGGGCAGGAAATAGCCCTTCGGTTCGAGCATGCGGTCGAGGTGGTCGATCAGACCTTCGAGCTCGTCCTGCGGCGCGGGAGGCAGCAGATCTTCCTGCGTCGGCTGCACCAGCGTTTCGTGCTTCGACCATTCGTAAGCACAAAGGATCACTGCTTGCGCCAGGTTGAGCGAGCCGAAGTCAGGGTTGATCGGCACAGTCAGGATTGCGCGGGCAAGGGCGACGTCGTCGGTTTCGAGGCCCGAGCGCTCGGGGCCGAACAGGAAGGCGCTGCGGCCGACATTTTCGACCATTTCGCGCGCGGCTTCCTCGGGCGTCACGACCGGTTTGGTGACGCCGCGCTTGCGGACTGTAGTGGCGTAGACATGCGCGCAATCGGCGACCGCTTCTACGGTGGTAGCGTAGACTTTCGTTCGTTCGAGCAGGATATCGGCACCCGCGGCGGCCGGACCCGCCGAAGGATTGGGCCAGCCATCGCGGGGCTCGACCAGGCGCAGCTCCGTCAGCCCGAAATTGAGCATCGCCCGGGCCGCCTTGCCGATATTTTCGCCCAGTTGCGGCCGGACGAGCACGACCACCGGCTTGCGCGTGTCAGCTTCGCTCATTCGCCGCGTCCTGCACCGTACTGGCGAACTCTTCGAAATCCCGAGCCTCGCTGAAGTCGCGATAGACGCTGGCGAAGCGGATATAGGCAACGCTGTCGATCTGGCGCAGGCCGTCCATTACCATCTCGCCGATCCGCTGCGAGGCGATCTCGGCTTCGCCTGCCGTTTCGACCTGCCGCTGGATCCCGCTCGCCAACTGGTCGATGCGCTCTTGCGGAACATCGCGCTTGCGGCAGGCGAGAGTGATCGACTGCTCCAGCTTGGCGCGGTCGAACGGTTGTCGGCGATCGCCGGACTTGACGACGGTCACTTCGCGCAGCTGCACGCGCTCGAACGTGGTGAAACGCGCGCCGCAGCTCGAACACTGGCGGCGGCGGCGGATCGAGGTGGAATCCTCGGTCGGACGACTGTCCTTAACCTGGCTGTCGTCATGGGCACAGAAAGGGCAGCGCATTCAGGTGGTTACTTCTTGATCCTGTTGTAGAATGCGTATCCCGCGCCGGCTGCCAGACCGATCGGCCAGGTGACTACCGGTAGCAGCGCCGCGGCGACCACGCCGATGGCTGCGCCGGTCAGCACCGGCTTGGTAGAGGGGTGGCTCATGCCTTCCTTGGCCATGGCCTTCGCCTCGCTCCGGGCGCGCTCGCCCAGATCATAACCCTTGTCGTAATCGTCCTGGCTCATCGCTTTACCTTCCGGGATAGACGGGGAATTTAGCGCACAGCTCGCTCACGCGATTGCGCACGCTATCTTCCACCTGCGCGTCGCCTTCGGGACCGTTATTCGACAAGCCGTCGACGACTTCCGTTATAAGCTTGCCGATCTGCTCGAATTCCGCAGGCCCGAAACCGCGCGTAGTCCCCGCCGGCGTGCCGAGGCGGACGCCGCTAGTGACAAAGGGGCTGCGGGTGTCGAACGGAATGCCGTTCTTGTTGCAGGTCAGCCATGCCCGGTCGAGACCTGCTTCGGCAGCCTTGCCCGTCACGTCCTTGGCGGTGAGGTCGACCAGCATGGAGTGGTTGTCCGTGCCGCCGGAAACGACCCGCAGGCCGTTCGCCTCGATGCTCTTGGCCAGCGCGCGGGCGTTGTCGATCACGCGCCGTGCGTAATCCTTGAAGTCCGGCCGCAGCGCCTCGCCGAAGGCGACCGCCTTGGCGGCAACGACATGCATCAGCGGGCCGCCCTGCATACCGGGAAAAACGGCCATGTTGATCGGCTTGGTGTATTTCTCGTCATTCCACAGAATCACGCCGGAACGCGGACCGCGCAGGCTCTTGTGGGTCGTGGTGGTCACGATATCGGCATGCGGGAAGGGCGAGGGGTGCGCGCCGCCCGCCACGAGGCCGGAGATGTGGCTCATGTCCACCATCAGGTATGCGCCGACCTCGTCCGCGACCTTGCGGAAGGCCTCCCAGTCCCACACGCGCGAGTAGGCGGTGCCTCCAGCGATGATGAGCTTGGGCTTGTGCTCCTTCGCGGTGACCATCACGGCGTCCATGTCAATCAGTTCATCGTCCTGCCGGACGCCATAGCTGACCGGATTGAACCACTTGCCGCTCATGTTGACCGGCGAGCCATGCGTCAGGTGACCGCCCGAATTGAGGTCGAGGCCCATGAAGGTATCGCCCGGCTGCAGCAGGGCGAGGAAGACGGCCTGGTTCATCTGGCTGCCCGAATTGGGCTGCACATTGGCGAAATTGCAGCCGAACAGTTCTTTCGCACGCTCGATCGCCAGCGTCTCGACCACGTCGGCATAGTCGCAGCCGCCATAGTAGCGCTTGCCCGGATAACCCTCGGCGTATTTGTTGGTAAACACGCTGCCGGTCGCTTCAAGCACGGCGGTCGAGGCGATGTTCTCGCTCGCGATCAGCTCGATTTTATCCTGCTGCCGCGCTAGCTCCTTGCGGATCGCGCCGTAGATCTCGGGATCGGCCTCGGCGAGACTATCGTGCCAGAAGCGGTCCCCAGGGGATCGAGGCTGTTCGCGGGAGGTGTCCTTCGGGAGAGTGGCCATGATCAGAATTCCGGGTTTGAGAGCTTGTCGACGCGGCGCTGGTGACGGCCGCCGCCAAATTGTGTTTCGAGAAAGGCGGCGAGGCAGGCCCTGGCCATGTCGCTGCCGGTCAGGCGCGCACCGATGGCGATGCAATTCGCGTCGTTATGCTCGCGGGCGAGGCTGGCGGAAAGTGGCTCCGAAACGAGAGCGCAGCGCACAGCAGGATTGCGGTTGGCGCTCATCGAGATACCAATACCCGATCCGCACAGCGCAACACCGCGCTCGGCTGTGCCATCTGCGATTACGCTGGCGAGCTTGTAGCCGAAATCGGGATAATCGACGCTGTCGGTAGTCTCCGGGCCGAGGTCTGCGACCTCGTGGCCCTGCTCGATCAACCAGTCCCGCAGCTCGGCTTTGAGTTCGATGGCGGCATGGTCGGAGGCGATGGCGATACGCATGGTGGGGGCCATAATGCTTTAGCCCCTGCTGTGCCACCGTAATGTGTCGTTGTCCTCAACGGCGCAATTTAACTCGGAGGAGATGAAGCGGCAGCCTGAATCTGCTCTACGCTATACGGTTTGGTAACGGTCGGGACCTGGCGAAAACGCTCCGGATGCTCGGCATCGCCATAACCGGTGGCAAAAATAAACTCGACGCCCGCTTCCATCAACCGGTCGGCCACCGGATAGCTTTTTTCACCGTGAAGATTGACGTCCAGCACCGCAAAATCGAAATCGTTGTCGGCAAGCATTGCAAACGCTTCTGTAATTGAGGTCGCGACCGCAACGCTAGCGCCAACCTCTAAAAGCATGTCCTCAAGACCGAAGGCGATAATTGCTTCATCTTCCAGCACCAGAATGTGGCGATCAGCAAGGATCACAGGATTGTATCCAACTGATAGTGCAGACCTTCTGGGCGGAAATCGAGACTAGCATTTCCGCCGGGCGTTCCCAAACCCCGGCCAATCAACCGCGTGCCGAATCCGGAACGGTTTGGCGGGGTTGCTGCAGGACCTCCCCACTCGGTCCATTCGAAGGTCAGGCGGGTATCATTCCCTTGAGAATCTGTACTCCAGGAAATGTCGACGGAGCCATCGGGTGCTGAGAGTGCACCGTACTTTATCGCATTCGTACCAAGTTCGTGGATCACCATCGCAAGGGAAACGGCCATCTGTGGGGGCAAAAGGACCGAAGGACCTTCGATTGTAATCCGAGAGGGATCATCTGGTGCTATGGCTTCCAGTCCCTGGCGGACAACGGACTCCATATCCGCCGTCTCCCAATTGCGAGCAGTCAGGTGATTGTGGGCGGTCGCGAGGGCATTGAGCCGATCCGTGAAGGCTTTACGCTCTTGGACTTGCGACATGTCGCGAAAAGTCTGCTGTGCAATGCCTTGAACCACCGCAAGTGTGTTTTTCACACGGTGATTGAGTTCATTGATGAGGATGGTTTGCTGCTCCTCTGCTGCAACTTCCTCTGTAACATCGTGTCCTTGGACGAGAATGCCTCGAAACCCGTCTTCTCCATGTATCGGCTGGAAGATGAATTCGAGAAAGCGAGGTTCGAGCCGATCGCTGTTTTTTTCCTGGAGGAGCACGCGTTCCTTCTGGCCGAAATAGGGTTGGCCAGTTTCCCGTACGCGGTCGAGAATATCAATGAAGCCCTGGGCCTCCACCTCCGGCAAGGCTTCGGCAACCGGCCTCCCGTCAAGTTTTCTCTCGCCGATTAATTGGCGATAGGCCGCATTGGCCATGACGAACTTGTGGTTCCTACCTGCGAGAACGGCGACGAAACCCGGGGCCTGTTCGAGCATCGCCTTAAAACGGTCCAGTTGGCGAGCGGCTCCTTGGTAGCGTTGTTCGACTGCTTCGGCCCGACGAGCTACCCCTGCGACATTTCTTGGTCCCTCTACCTCGTCGAGATCGGTAATTCGGACGGTGTGCTGAAGGATATGCGTAACGCGCTCCTCCTCGTCGAGGATGGGTGTGTGCGTCGCGCTCCAGGTATGAACATCGAAGCCACCGTTACTACTGGGAATATCGTAGCGAATATGCGCGATCTCGTCGGCTTCGCCAGTTTCTAGGACTCTCTCCAGCGACTTCGTCAGTTGACGGCGCGGTTCGCCTTCACTCGGAAAAGCGTCGAACATATTGCGTCCGACGATGTCCTCCAACTCGCGCATGGTCGCCGCCAGATAGGCGTCGTTCGCCCATTCAATGCAAAAGTTTCGGTCGAGCAGAACATAGGGATTTGGGGATTTCGCCAGAACCAATTGGAAATCGATTGTCATTCCGGACCCACCAGACGCGACGTACAATAGATGTCGGACAGCTGCGCCTGCCCAGTGGATGCTCAATGGTCGGCCGGGCCAGCGGTTCCTGTATCTTAGCTAGCAGGAGAGAGGTGTGCTTTATCGGCCACAATTCCGAGCACCGCAAACCTACTGATCCAGGAACGAACGCATCTTGCGGCTGCGGCTCGGGTGCTTGAGCTTGCGCAGGGCCTTGGCCTCGATCTGGCGGATACGTTCGCGGGTCACCGAGAACTGCTGCCCGACTTCCTCCAGCGTGTGATCCGTGTTCATGCCGATGCCGAAACGCATACGCAGCACGCGTTCTTCGCGCGGGGTGAGGCTGGCAAGGACGCGCGTGACCGTTTCCTTGAGGTTCGCCTGGATCGCCGCATCCACAGGGATGATCGCGTTCTTGTCCTCGATGAAATCGCCGAGATGCGAATCCTCCTCGTCGCCGATCGGCGTTTCGAGGCTGATCGGCTCCTTGGCGATCTTCATCACCTTGCGCACCTTTTCGAGCGGCATGGAGAGCTTCTCCGCCATCTCTTCGGGCGTCGGTTCGCGGCCCTGATCATGCAGGAACTGGCGCGAACAGCGAACCAGCTTGTTGATCGTCTCGATCATGTGGACCGGGATGCGGATCGTGCGCGCCTGGTCGGCGATCGAGCGAGTGATGGCCTGCCGGATCCACCACGTGGCGTAGGTGCTGAACTTGTAGCCGCGGCGGTATTCGAACTTGTCGACCGCCTTCATCAGGCCGATGTTGCCTTCCTGGATCAGGTCGAGGAACTGCAGGCCGCGGTTGGTGTATTTCTTCGCGATGGAGATGACGAGGCGCAGGTTCGCCTCGACCATTTCCTTCTTTGCGATTCGCGCCTCGCGCTCGCCCTTCTGGACCATGTTCACGATGCGGCGGAATTCCTCCAGCGCCATACCGGTCTGGCTGGCGATGTCGGCGATTTCCGTGCGGATGCGATCGATCGCGTCGGCTTCCTTCTCGGCGAAGGCTGCCCATTTCTTGTCCTTCTTGACCCGGTCGTCCATCCAGGTGTCGTCGAGTTCGTTGCCGATATAGGCATCGAGAAAATCGACGCGCTTGACTTTGTGCCGCTCCGCCAAGCGCAGCATCTGGCCGCCAAGGGCGGTCAGGCGGCGATTGAAGGCATAAAGGTTGTCGACCAGAAACTCGATCTTGGTCGCGTGGAACTGGACGCTTTCGACTTCGGCAGTGAGCTGTTCGCTCAGCGCCTCGTATTTCTTTTCCTTGGCGGCGGTGAAGTTCTCACCCTTCGCCATCAGGTCGACCCGTTCCTTCTGGAGCTTTTCGAACTTGCCGAACAGGTCGGTGATGCGGGCGAAGCGCTCGATCGCGTCGGGCTTCAGCGCCGCTTCCATCTGGGCGAGGGACATGGTGTTGTCCTCGTCCTCGTCATCGTCCTTCTTAGACGAACCTTCCTCGCCGTCCTCGTCTTCGGAGGTCTCGTCGCTATCCTCGTCCTCGTCGTCGTCGCGGATGGTCGGGCCGGCGGTTTCCTCGGAGATCTCGCCGTCGTCGTCATCGTCTTCCGCGTCTTCGGCCATCTTGTCGGCCGGCGGTTCCTTGGAAAGCATGGCGTCGAGATCGAGGATCTCGCGCAGCTGCATTTCCTCGGCATTGAGCGCTTCGGACCACTGGATGATGGCATGGAAGGTGATCGGGCTCTGGCACAATCCGATGATCATCATGTCGCGGCCGGCTTCGATCCGCTTGGCGATGGCGATCTCGCCCTCGCGGCTGAGCAGCTCCACGGCGCCCATTTCGCGCAAGTACATGCGCACCGGATCGTCCGTGCGTTCGCCGGCGGCCAGCTTCTTCGGGGCCGCAGCGGGGGCTTTCTTGGCGTCCTTCTTTTCGGCCTTGCCCTCGATCGAGATTTCCTCGACCTCGTTGGCTTCGTCCTCTGCCGCCTCGGCATCCTCGTCGCTTTCGACGATCTGCACGCCCATGTCGGAGAGGGCAGACTGGATATCCTCGATCTGGTCGGAACTCATCTCGCCTTGCGGCAAAGCGTCGTTGAGCTCGTCATAGGTGACGTAGCCCTTCTTCTTCGCCTTGGTGATCAGCTTCTTGATCGATGCCTCGTTGAGGTCGATCAGAGGTGCGTCGTCCTTGTCGGTGGACTTCGACTTGGTGGCCATAGAGTACGTCAACCCAATCTATCGTTACGCGCGGCGTGCACTTCCGCGGCAATCACTAATCCGAATCGTCCGGTCCCGCCGCTTTCCTGCGCCCGAACTGCTTCAATCGCTCGTTAAGGACCAGCAAGCGCTCACGCAATCGGGCCTGTTCGGCGATGGAGCCTTCCGGGTCGCGATCGAAACGCGCTGTAGCCTCCGCCAGAGCGGATTCCAGCGCCGGTCTCTCGACCAGCAGCGACACGGCCTCGGCCAGATCCTCGCGCGCTTCATCCGGATCGGTGCCCTCATCGAGGAAGGCGAAATTGGGTTTAGCCGGCAGGGCGGGAAGGCCTCGTTCGAGCGATATGGGCGATCCACTGTTTAAATCAAGCGTTTCGGCGGCCTCGAGCAGCAAATCGATTGCGGGGCCGACATTTTGGTCACGCCTGGCGAAAGTGGCCAGGGTTTCTTCGTGGCGGACGATCTGGTCGGGAAAGCGCACCAGCCCGGCAATGACAGCGCGCGAGAAGAGATCGCGTGAGCCGCCCGCGATGGCGCGTTTCAGCTTGTCGGCGGTTTGCGGCGAGAGGGTGGGAACGCGCGCTTTCCAGTCGCCCTTCTTCCAGTCGCTGCGCGGCGTGAACTGGCGCTGCGGGCGCGGAGGGAAGGCGAAGGCGGAGAAGCGCTCCAGCAGCTCACGCTTGTAGAGGGCGCGGATGTCGGGATGCTGGATCGCATCGACATGGTCGAGCAACCGTGCCTTCAGCCCGGCCTTGTCTTCGGGCGAGGTGAGCGGCCCCGCGGCCTTTTCGAACTCCCACAGCGTGTCGAGCAGACTGGCAGGCTGTTCGAGCAGGGCTTCGATCGCGCCGACGCCTTTCTCGCGAATGAGGTCGTCGGGGTCCATGCCAGCCGGCAAGCGCACGATGGAGAGCGAATGGCCGGGGCGGAGCATGGGCAAGGCGCGCGAAATGGCACGCATGGCTGCGCGTTGACCGGCATTGTCGCCATCGAAGCACAGGATCGGCCGCTCGACCTGCCGCCAAAGCAGCTCGATCTGGTTTTCGGTGAGCGCCGTGCCGAGGGGCGCAACGGCCTCGCGGATTCCCGCATTGGCGAGCGCGATGGCGTCCATATAGCCTTCGACCACGATCATCCGCCCGCTCTGCCGCGCGGCGGGGGCGGCGCGGTGGAGATTGTAAAGCGTTCGGCCCTTGTCGAAGAGCGGCGTGTCCGGGCTGTTGAGGTATTTCGGGGCCTTGGGATTGGCCTCGGCATCGAGGATGCGGCCGCCGAAGGCGATCACCCGGCCGCGGGTGTCGTGGATCGGCAGCATCAACCGGCTGCGGAAGCGGTCGTAAGGCTCCTTGTCCTCCACCGTGATGCGCATGCCGGCGTCGATCAGCATGTCCTCGTCGAACTTGCCAAGCGCGCGCTTGAGGGCCTGCCGGTCCTCCGGTGCGTAGCCGAAGCCGAACTCGCGCATAATTGCTTCGGAGAAGCCACGCCTGCCGAGATAGCCGCGCGCCACCGTCCCCTCGCTGCCGTGCAAATTGCTTTCAAACCACTCCTGCGCCGCCGCGGTCACATCATGCAGGCTGGCGCGCTTTTCGGCGCGTTTGGCCGCCTGCGGATCGGGGGCGGGCACTTCCATCCCGGCCTCGGCGGCCAGCTCTTTCACTGCATCCATGAACGGCATCCCGCGCTGGTCGGTCAGCCAACGGATCGCGTCGCCATGCGCCTCGCAGCCGAAGCAATGGTAGAAGCCCTTTTCGTCATTTACGTAGAAGCTGGGTGTGCGTTCGTTGTGAAATGGGCAGCACGCCTTGTACTCTCGACCTGCTTTCGTCAGCCGCGTGGTGCGACCGACTATTGCGGACAATGTGATCCGCGCGCGCAATTCGTCGAGCCATTGGGGTGACAGGGCCATAGGGCGAAAATCCCTACAGCCGCGCCCACCGAATCGCTAGTTGCCAGAGGTCCCGTCTGCCGGATTTTCCGGCTCGGCGGGGAATGGCCCAGTGGCGCTCGCCTGATTGCCATCGACTTCGAGCAGGTAAGCGTCCGCCGGGCCTGCTGGGGCCAGGGTGGACTGCCACCAGAAGGTCAGCGTGGTGCCGGGCTGCCAGCCGGACCCCGCGACGACGCGCCAGATCAGGCTGCCGTTGTCGATGCTGATCGCGATCGCATCGGGATCGCCGAGGGCTTCCTCGACCTGTGCCAGGGCATAGCCGACCGACTGGTTGAAGCCGTGCGCTCGCTGGGTCGTGCGGAACAGGGTGGGCGGCGTCTCGCGGACTTCCGGCCCTTCGGTGGGCTGGGCATCAGCCGCGTCCTCGTCCGCATCGGCCAGCGTCACCTGGTGGACATAGGTGTAGACGGTATCCTCCGGCATCTGTCCCGGCACGCATTCCCCGACTCCCTCGGGGCAGGCGACGTAGCTGACCATCGTGCCGAGCTGGCGACCGCCAGCGCTGAGCGTCGTCTCGACCTCCGGCCCCTGCGGACCGACGATCTTCGCGCCCAGCGTCGACAGGTCGAGATCGGCGCCGACCAGCGTGCGCGGTGCCGCGACGGTGGGCGTGGGGGTCGGCTCCGGCTCGGGAGCAGGCTCGCTGCAGGCGACAAGTGCCAGCGGCAGCGCAATCAGTGCGAGCGCCCTCACGACAGCGACTCCTTCACCAGACCGCTGGCGCGACTCATGTCGAGCGATGCCCCATGGCGCGCCTTCAGCTCGCCCATCACGCGGCCCATGTCCTTCATGCCGTCGGCACCCAGGTCCGCCTTGATCTGCGCGATGGCGGCGCGGGTTTCGTCCTCGCTCATCTGCTGTGGCAGAAACTCCTCGATCACGGCGAGTTCGGCCTTTTCCTTGTCGGCCAGCTCCTGCCGCCCGCCGCCTTCGTACATCTCGATCGATTCGCGGCGCTGCTTGGCCATTTTCATCAGCACGTCGGTGATCATCGCATCATCCGAAGCGGGAGGTGTGTATGATTTCTGCGGCATCGGTTCGTGATCGGCTGTGTATTCGACTGACCGACCTTCAGCTTTGGCTTTCAGGCCTCTTTCTTCGATATCGCGGTCCTTGATCTTGGCCCCGATCAGGCGCAGCGCGGCAGTGCGCTCCTTGTCCTTCGCCTTCATGGCGGTGACGGTTTCGGCCTGGATTTTCTCGCGCAGCATGTCTGGTCCGTTCGGTAATCTGTGGATGGTTCGCAGCCCATGTAGAACAGTGCACCGATATGCCAAGGGTTCCGCTTGACGGGACCCCCAACCGGCCTTAGCGGGTGGGGCTTAGCGACATCGCCGGAAAACCCCTGACTCGGAGAGCCCATGGCCCTGCCCGTATTTTCGCACGCGCAACCCAAAAATGCGACGGGCGTGCTCGTTCTCGCGGACGGCACCTGTATCTGGGGGAAGGGCTTCGGTGCGACCGGCTCGTCGGTCGGGGAGGTGTGCTTCAACACCGCCATGACCGGTTACCAGGAGGTGATGACCGATCCCTCCTACGACAGCCAGATCGTCACCTTCACCTTCCCGCATATCGGCAATGTCGGCGCGAACGATGAGGACGTGGAAAGCCGCGGCCTCGGCGCGGTCGGGTTGGTGGTGCGGCAGGCGGTGACCCCGCACTCCAATTTCCGCGCGCAGAACGAATTCGTCGAATGGTGCGTCAGCCATGGCAAGATCGGCCTGTCGGGCGTGGACACCCGCGCGCTGACGCGCCGCATCCGCCTGTCGGGCGCGCCGAACGCAGTGATCGCGCATAGCCCGCGCGGGCAATTCGATGTGAAGGCGCTGAAGGCTCAGGCTGCGGAATGGAGCGGGCTGGAAGGGCTCGACCTCGTCCCCGGCGTGACGCGCGGGGTGCTGGAGGATTGGCGCGGCGGCTACTGGCAGCTCGGCACCGGCTACGGCGCGGCGGACAATGCGAAGCCGCATGTGGTCGCGATCGATTACGGCGCGAAGGACAATATCTTCCGCAATCTCGTGAAGGCCGGCGCGAAAGTCACGGTGGTGCCCGCGCGCACCTCGCTCGACGAGATCATGCGGCTCAAGCCCGATGGCGTGTTCCTCTCCAACGGCCCGGGCGATCCGGCGGCGACGGGTGAATATGCCGTGCCGGTAATCAAGGGGCTGCTGGACGCGGACGTTCCGCTGTTCGGCATCTGCCTCGGCCACCAGATGCTCGGCCTTGCGGCAGGGGCGAAGACAGCCAAGATGTTCCAGGGCCACCGCGGCGCCAACCACCCGGTCCAGCGCGTGGGCGAGCGCTGGGGGACAAGCGAGGGCCTCGTCGAGATTACCAGCATGAATCACGGCTTCGCAGTCGACGGCGATACGCTGCCGCCGGAGGTGGAGCAGACCCACGTCTCGCTGTTCGACGGCACCAATTGCGGCATTTCGATCAAGGGCAAGAAGGCGTTTGGAGTGCAATACCACCCGGAGGCGAGCCCCGGCCCGCAAGACAGCTTCTACCTGTTCGAGAAGTTTGTGGGGATGCTGGGGTGAGCATTGATTTCCCACCAAGCTATCCCGAGGAAAGGCTTTTAAAGCAAGCTGTCAGATGGTCTTTCCGAAATCGCTATCATATTCCTTCTCTGACCGAGCTCTTTCCAAATAGGAGTTTGGACTCCCTTATTGCCCTTGGAAGAGAATGGCAGCGTCAGGGCCTTGGATCGATGATCGAAGTATCCGAGCAAGGAAAAAAGTCTGTGCATTTCGCGTTCAACGATGCTGCGGTCATGGCGGTTAAGCGTCTCGACGAAGGGTCATTAATCGGACGCTTGAAGGCCGTGGACTGGTCGAATTGGATTTCTCTCGGAGCTCTTGCTGTCTCCGTAATTGCTCTCCTTAAAGGCTAAATAATGCCCAAACGCACTGACATCTCTTCGATCCTCGTCATCGGCGCTGGCCCGATCATTATCGGCCAGGCCTGCGAGTTCGACTATTCCGGCACGCAGGCGATCAAGGCGCTGAAGGAGGAGGGCTACCGGGTCATCCTGGTCAATTCCAACCCCGCCACGATCATGACCGATCCGGAAATGGTCGCGGGCGAAGGCGGAGGTCCGGACGGGGCGACCTATATCGAGCCGATCACGCCCGAGGTCGTCGCCAAGATCATCGAGAAAGAGCGGCCCGATGCTGTGCTGCCCACGATGGGCGGGCAGACGGCGCTGAACTGCGCGCTCAAGCTAGACGAGATGGGCGTGCTGGAGAAATTCGGCGTCGAGATGATCGGTGCCAAGGCGGACGCCATCGACAAGGCCGAGAACCGCCAGCGCTTCCGCGAGGCGATGGACAAGATCGGCTTAGAAAGCGCGCGTAGCGGCGTGGCGCATACGGTGGACGAGGCCTATGCCGTGCTCGAACGTACCGGCCTGCCCGCCATCATCCGTCCCAGCTTCACGCTCGGCGGCACCGGCGGCGGCATCGCCTACAACAAGGCCGAGTTCGAGAAGATCGTGCGCGACGGCCTCGACGCCTCGCCCACCACCGAAGTCCTGATCGAGGAATCGCTCCTCGGGTGGAAGGAGTTCGAGATGGAGGTGGTGCGCGATGCCAAGGACAATTGCATCATCATCTGCGCGATCGAAAATGTCGATCCGATGGGCGTGCATACAGGCGATTCCATCACCGTCGCGCCAGCGCTGACGCTGACCGACAAGGAATACCAGATCATGCGCACCGCCAGCATCAACGTGCTGCGCGAAATCGGTGTGGAAACAGGCGGTTCGAACGTACAGTTCGCAGTCAATCCAAAAGATGGCCGCCTGATCGTGATCGAGATGAACCCGCGCGTCTCGCGCTCCTCGGCGCTGGCCTCAAAAGCCACCGGCTTCCCCATCGCGCGCGTCGCGGCGAAGCTGGCGGTCGGCTATACGCTGGACGAGATCCAGAACGAGATCACTGGTGCAACGCCCGCGAGTTTCGAGCCGACCATCGACTATGTCGTGACCAAGATCCCGCGCTTCGCTTTCGAGAAGTTCAAGGGATCGAAGCCGGACCTCTCGACCGCGATGAAGTCGGTCGGCGAGGTGATGGCGATCGGCCGCTGCTTTGCGGAATCGCTGCAGAAGGCGCTGCGTGGCCTCGAAACCGGGCTCGACGGGTTCAACCGCGTGCCCGAGCTGGAAGGCGTCTCGAAAGAGAAGATTACCGCTGCGCTCAGCCAGCGCCGCCCCGACCGCATCCTCAAGATCGCGCAGGCCTTCCGCGAAGAGTTCACGGTCGAGGAAATCGCCCAGATCACCGGCTTCGACCCGTGGTTCCTGCGCCAGATCGAGGCGATCATCTACGAAGAGAAGATGATCGGCCACAATGGCCTGCCGAACGATGCGGACGAATTGCGGCGCCTGAAAGCGATGGGCTTTTCGGACAAACGCCTCGCTACGCTGGCCGTGCGCTCGGTCGGCGTTGCCGGCGGACTCGGTGAAACGCGGGCGAAGAGTTCGGGCCTGCTTCACGATGCCCTGCGCGCCATGGCCGGGGCGACGAGCGAGGAAGAGGTGCGCCAGCTGCGCCAGAAGCTCGGCGTGCATCCCGTCTTCAAGCGGATCGACAGCTGCGCCGCCGAATTCGAGGCGGTCACGCCCTACATGTACTCGACCTACGAGGCCCCGACATTCGGCGAGCCGGAGGACGAGGCGGACCCAAGCGACCGCAAGAAGATCGTCATCCTTGGCGGCGGCCCGAACCGGATCGGGCAGGGCATCGAGTTCGACTATTGCTGCGTCCATGCGTGTTTCGCGCTGGCCGAGGCCGGGTTCGAGACCATCATGGTCAACTGCAACCCGGAAACCGTTTCCACCGATTACGACACGTCCGACCGGCTCTATTTCGAGCCGCTCACGGAGGAAGACGTGCTCGAGATTCTGCGCGTCGAGATGTCGAAGGGCGAAGTCGTCGGCGTGATCGTGCAGTTCGGCGGGCAGACCCCGCTCAAGCTCGCCAATGCGCTGGAGCGGGAGGGCATCCCGATACTCGGCACCAGCCCCGACGCGATCGACCTAGCCGAGGACCGCGAGCGGTTTGCCAAGCTGATCAACAAGCTCAAGCTGATGCAGCCCGACAACGGCATCGCCCGCAGCCGCGACGAGGCCGCTGCGGTTGCCGCCCGCATCGGCTACCCAGTACTGCTGCGCCCCAGCTACGTGCTCGGCGGCCGCGCGATGGAGATCGTCGACAGCGAAGCGCAGCTCGATGACTATATCGCCACGGCGGTGAACGTCTCCGGCGACAGCCCGGTACTGGTCGACCAATACCTACGCGATGCGATCGAATGCGATGTCGACGTAGTCGCCGATGGCTTCGAGGTCCGCATTGCAGGCGTGATGCAGCACATCGAGGAGGCCGGCGTCCATTCGGGCGATAGCGCCTGCACCATCCCGCCCTACAGCCTGCCCGACGAGATCGTCACCGAAATGGAGCGACAGGCCGAAGCGCTGGCCAAGGCCTTGCAGGTGCGCGGCCTGATGAACGTCCAGTTCGCAGTGAAGGACGGTGAGGTCTATCTCATCGAGGTGAATCCGCGTGCGAGCCGCACGGTGCCCTTCGTCGCCAAGGCCATCGGCCGCCCGATCGCCAAAATCGCCGCGCGCGTCATGGCGGGCGAGGGGCTGCACGAATTCGAGCCTTTCGATATCCGCCCAAAGCATATGGCGGTGAAGGAAGCCGTCTTCCCCTTCGCGCGCTTCCCGGGCGCCGACCCTGTGCTCAGCCCGGAAATGAAGTCGACCGGCGAAGTGATGGGCATCGACACAGACTTCCCCGCGGCCTTCCTCAAATCGCAGCTGGGCGCAGGCATGATCCCGCCGCGCGAGGGCACGCTGTTTGTCTCGGTCAAGGATAGCGACAAGGAAGTGATCCTGCCTGCGGTGAAGACGCTGCTCGACAGGGGCTTCCGCGTGATCGCCACCGGCGGCACGCATCGCTTCCTCGCAAGCCAAGATCTGGATGTTGAACAGGTCAACAAGGTGGCGGAAGGGCGTCCGCATATCGTCGATGCGATCATCGACGGTGAGGTGGCGCTGATCTTCAACACCACCGAAGGCTGGCAATCGCTGCTCGACAGCCAGTCGATCCGCGAAGCCGCGCTGGAAAAGAAGCTGCCGTATTACACCACCGCCGCCGCCAGCCTCGCCGCTGCGCGCGCGATTGCGGAGGTTTCACCGGAGCAGCTTGAAGTGCGTTCGCTGCAAGACTATTATAGCTGACGGATTAACGCGATTTCCTCCCGACATTCGAACCCGATCGGCCCCGCAGAACGGCGGGCCGGGGTCGAATTGTCCGAACAGGGGAGGGGAGAACAGGAAGGACGCGCGCCATGGAAAAGGTGCCGATGCTGGCCGAAGGCTACGAAAAGATCACTGCCGATCTCAAGACGCTGCGTGCAGAACGCCCGCTGATCGTCGACGCGATCGAGGAAGCGCGCGCGCATGGCGACCTTTCGGAGAACGCGGAATATCACGCGGCCAAGGAGCGCCAGGGCCAGGTCGAGGCGCAGATCGCCGAGCTTGAAGACAAGGCCAGCCGCGCGCAGATCATCGATCCCTCGACCCTGTCGGGCGACAAGGTGATCTTCGGCGCGACCGTGACGCTGCTCGACGAGGACGACAAGCCGATCAAGTACCAGATCGTCGGCCAGACGGAAGCCGATGCGTCCAAAGGTCGGATCAGCTACAATTCGCCGATCGCCCGCGCGCTGATCGGCAAGCAGGTCGACGACGAGGTCGAGGTGACCGTGCCGTCGGGCGACAAGTTCTACCTGATCGAGAAGATCGAGTTCATCTGATCGACGTGCAGAGGCGCTGTCAGGACAGCGGTTTTTCCATCGCCCAGTTGTGGATGGGCACGCCGTCGATTGCGAACTCTCGCTTGTGCATGACCTCGTAGCCAGTCCGTTCGAAGGCGGGTCGAGCAAGGTCGCTCGCTTCCGTGTATAGCCGCTGCGCGCCACATTCGCGTGCCATGACCTCCGCTTCGGCGAGAAGCAGGTCCGCGAGACCGCGCCTCGTGTGGTCGGGATGGCAATAGAGGTGGTCGAGGTGCCCGTCGCGCTCCAGTAGCGCATAGGCGACGGGCCGATTGTCATCGTCGGCTGCAATCAAGATTTGCGCGCCGTCGGCTACGACGTCACGATATCGCTGCGGGCCGGGATGGCGTGAGCGCCAGGCTACCTGCTCGGCCGAATAGGCGCGCGGGCCGATCGCCTCAATGGCTGCCGCGCACACCGCCGCGACCGCCTCGGCATCCTCATCGCGATAAAGGCGGATCGCATAAGCCACCCACTGAGGATCAGGCGCCGGGATCGAGCAGCTTGTGAAGGTGCACGACGACGTATTTCATTTCCGCATCGTCGACCGTGCGCTGGGCATTGGCACGCCAGGCGTCGACCGCCGCGTCGTAATTGCTGAACACGCCGGCCACATGGATGCTTTCCGGATCGGCAAAAGTTGCAGAGCGCGGGTCGGTGACGCGACCACCCATGACAAGGTAGAGCGTTTGCTTGGCTTCGGTTTCTTCCATGGGATGGCTTTCTCGATTGGGGAGGGAGAGTGCCCCGGCCCAATAACGAAAGCGGCGCGACAGGCAAGCCCGTCGCGCCGCTTCTGTTAGCAATGAGTGGTATCAGTAACCGAAACGGGTCTTCAGCGAACGGGCACCACGCGATCCGGCACGCTTCGCTTTGCGCGAATTTGCGCGCAGCGCATCGCTGGCGACGTCCATCCGGTAGGCCGCATCGCGACGTAGTCCGCGTGCAGTGGTAGCGGCGCTGTCACCGAAGTCTTCGAAGCGGTCGCCGGCGTATTCCGCGGCATTCGCTGCACCGTCAATTGCGCGCGCGCCGTAAGCCAGCACGCTATCGAGTGCGAGGGTGGCAAGTGCGCCACCGCGACGGCCAAGCCTGCGGCCCGGGCGGGTCATTGCACCGATTGCGAGACCGATGGCGATCGCGCCTCCGACCACGGCAAACGGATGCTTCTTGGTAAACTCGACTGCGCTGTCGGCGACGTCCTTCGCCTGGTCGGCAAAGCTTCGCTCGGCATTGCGCCTTTCACCGGCTTCGATCTTCGCGCGCAGCTGCTCGCGCTTTTGTTCGTCGGTCAGCTTGCTGTCCGCACTGATCGGCGTGACGTTGTTGGTTTCTGCTGTCTCAGCCATGAAAATCTCCGAATTGGTGTTCGTTTATCCAACGGCTGCGCAGGGTTCATTGTTCCGCCGGTTCAGCCTCATCCTCGCTCGCATCGTCGCCTTCGCCGAGGCCGAACAGGTCGAGCAACGGATTGCGAGCAAACCAGACGACGACCGCAGCGACCAGCGCAGCAAGCGCACCCTTATTGTCTTCGGCAGCGTCCACTGCTTCTTCGTAAAGATCGATAGCACCGTGCTTGACGGTATCCAGGGTGCGGGCCGCCAGTCCTTTGCGCGCGAGGTCTGTTTTCACATGCTCGACATCGGCCTCAACCAAGGCTCTGGCGGAATCGCGGAGATAGCGATCTTCGAGCATTCGTTCACGGCGAGTCATTCTTCTGCGCCCTCCGAGAAAGCATCCCGAATATCGTCGATACGGCCCTTCAGCATGCGCAGAAACACGACGCCCACCACGATAAGGGCGAGCGTCACGACAGCTGTCGCGCCCCACGGGCCGATCAGCGGGACGAGTGCAATGACGAGACCGACAGCTCCCGCGATCAGGGCGAGGTGGAACACGCCGAACGCAGCAAGGCCAAAGGCGATGGCGCCCTTGGCCCTGTTTGCAGTGTAGCCTGCGCGGCTTTTCTGGAATGCCAGTTCGGCTTCGGCGTAAGTCTTGCCATCGGATAACAATGCCGTGACATCGTCTATCAAAGACGCTTCGCCGGATCCCCGCTCTTCATCGGCAGGTTCGTGATCATCCGGCACGTCGAGCGGACCGAGATAGCTCTCGGTCCCGCGCTCTACTTCGTCATCCCTCATCGCAGACCCCCTGATACGTCGATCAACGGCGACCGCCAAACAGGCGCGAAAGGAAGAACCCAGCGACTGCGGCAATACCCAGTGCCTTGCCGGGGCTGCGGCGAACGAATTCGCGGCCGTCGTCGACGAGGTCGTCAACGCTCTTCTGATCGAGCTTGGCAGCGTAATCGTCGAGCGACTTCGATGCTGTGCGAGCATAATCGCCATATTTCGCGCCGAGCTTCTCGTCGACCTGATAGGCGTTGTCGTTGACTATCCGGCTGAGCGAACGCATCCCTTCGCTGGCCTTGACCTTGCCTTCGGTTGCAAGTTCGCGGCCCTTGACCTTGGCATCGTCGCCATAGGCTTTGGCTTCGGCCACCCAATCGTCGCCCTTGCCCTTGGCCCGCGTGCGGTAGGCGGTTGCACGATCCTTGCCTTCCGCTTTCAGCGCGGCTGCGCCGGCCTTGGCTTCTTCAAGCGCGGCATTGAAGCGCGACTTGGCTTCGGCGCGGTTGTTGTTGGTCGTTTCGGCAGTGTCGATCGCGGTGTTGGTCACGGGGGTGGTCTCCTTGGCTGCGGGCGTCTTCGCCACGGTCTTGCGCGGCTTGGCGGCAGTGGATTTCTTCTTGGCGGGTATCTTGCGCTTTTTCGGTGCGCCGGTTCCGTCTGTATCGGCCATTGCTGTCGTCCTTGCCCTCAATTGTTTTCATGCCCCCAACGCTCCTGATGCGAAGGGGTTCAATTGTGCAACGCAACTTGCGCGCCGATGTTCCGGCGAATAGAGCGCGTGCCTGTCCCCATCTGGGGGTGTATTAGTGAATTGCAACACCTCAGCCCGGAGTGCCTCTTCCCATGACCGCCATCATCGACCTCCACGCCCGCGAAATTCTCGACTCGCGGGGCAATCCTACGGTCGAGGTCGATATTCTCCTGGAAGACGGCAGCTTTGGCCGGGCAGCCGTGCCGAGCGGTGCCTCGACAGGTGCGCACGAAGCTGTGGAGTTGCGCGACGGCGACAAGGACCGGTACCTTGGCAAGGGTGTGATGAAGGCGGTCGACGCTGCCAATACCGAGATCGCCGAAGCGATCCTGGGCCTCGATGCGGAAGACCAGCGCGACATCGATGCTGCCATGATCGCGCTCGACGGGACGGACAACAAGGGCCGCATCGGAGCGAACGCGATCCTCGGCACGAGCATGGCGGTCGCCAAGGCTGCGGCCAATGCGCGCGGCCTGCCGCTCTACAGCTATATCGGCGGTGTTTCTGCGCATGTCCTGCCGGTGCCGATGATGAATATCATCAACGGCGGCGAGCATGCCGACAATCCGATCGATATCCAGGAATTCATGATCATGCCGGTCGGCGCCGACAGCCTGGCAGAGGCGGTGCGCTGGGGCGCGGAAGTGTTTCACACGCTCAAGAAGAAACTGCACGAGAAAGGCCTGGCAACCTCGGTAGGTGACGAAGGCGGGTTCGCGCCCGATCTTGCCAGCACACGCGATGCACTCGACTTCATCATGGCGTCGATCGAACAGGCTGGCTTCACCCCGGGCGAGCAGATGGCACTGGCGCTCGATTGCGCATCGACCGAATTCTATCGCGACGGGAAATACGAGATTTCGGGCGAGAACCTCTCTCTTTCGGGCGATGAGATGGCCGAATATCTTGCCAAACTGTGCGCCGACTATCCCATCCGCTCGATCGAGGATGGCATGGGCGAAGACGATTTCGAAGGCTGGAAAGCGCTGACCGATTTGATCGGCGGTTCGGTCCAGCTGGTCGGGGATGATCTTTTTGTGACCAACCCGACGCGCCTCTCCGACGGGATCGAGCGTGGTCTGGCCAATTCGCTCTTGGTCAAGGTCAATCAGATCGGCACGCTGTCCGAAACGCTGGACGCGGTCAGCATCGCCAATCGCGCCGGGTACACGGCCGTCATGTCGCACCGCTCGGGCGAAACAGAGGATGCGACCATCGCCGACCTCGCAGTTGCGACCAATTGCGGACAGATCAAGACGGGCTCGCTAGCCCGGTCGGACCGGCTTGCGAAATACAACCAGCTCATCCGGATCGAGGAAGAGCTGGGCGATAGCGCAGTCTATGCCGGTGCTGGCTGTTTCGGCAGGATCGGGTCCTGACGCGCCATCCGGCTAAACGATTGCCAGCCTAAGTCCTCTGCGTTAGCGTCTGCCCTTGCTCTTTGTGGGAGAGGAGCTTGGGACGATTTCCGGCACACCCGGACGAGGTAACAGCCAGCTGGCTCGGCGACGTGCTTGGCGCGCGGATGGACGGTGTGCGCTGGGAGCCCATCGGCACGGGTCAGGTCGGCGACAGTGTGCGGTTCCATTGCGAAGGGCAGCGCGGCACCTTCACGCTGGCCGGTAAGTTCAGCGCGGAAGACGAGGCCAGCAAGGCGACGGCCACATCCTTCGGCCTCTATCGCAAAGAGGTCGAGTTCTATCGCAACACCGCTCCGCATCTCGCCGTGCGCGTGCCCCAGGTGCACTATGCCGAGGTCAATGACGAAGGAAGCGAATTCCTCCTTCTGTTCGAGGACCTCGGCCCGGCGGAGCAGGGCAACCAGATTGCCGGTTGCGGAATAGAGAGGGCACGCGACGCGATCGTTCAGGCCGCCGCGATTCATGCGCCGAGCTGGAACAATACCGAGCTTCTCGAAGCGGAATGGATCCAGCCTCCTCCCGAACTCGGTGCGACCGTCGCCGCGATGTATCCGCAGGCCCAGGCCGTTTTCCGCGAGCGATATGCCGACCAACTCGAGCCGGACTTCATGGCCTTGTGCGAGGAACTGGCCGATCTGGCGCCGGTCTACTTTCGCAGCGATCCCGACCGGCAATGCATCGTCCACGGCGATTTCCGCCTCGACAATATGCTGTTCGACATAAGGGGGGGGGCGGAGCCGATTGCCGTGCTGGACTGGCAGACCGTGACCGTCGGCAAGGCCATGACCGACGTCGGTTATTTCTTGGGCTGCGGCATCGGCGAGGCCCTGTGGCGAGAGCATGAAGAAGACTTGCTCGACCTCTGGCTGGCCGAGATGGCCAAGCGGGGCATAACGCTGAGCCGCGACGGGATCGAGGACGATTACCGGCGCGGTATTCTCCACGGTGTCTCTACCGCCGTCTTCAGCGCCGCTTTCGTCCAGCGCACCGAGCGTGGCGACGCGAATTTCCTGTCCATGGCGCGCGGCGCGTGTTCGCTGGCGCTGGCCCGCGACTCTCTGGCTGCATTGAAAGAGGTAAGTTAATGGTCCTGTCACGCGGCGATGAATATCCGATCCACCAGACGCCCGAACCAGTCGCCTATTCAGGCACCGACCGGAATTTCTACGACCGGTATTTCTTCAACGGCTATGCTCCCGACGGCAGCGGTTTTTTCGCCCTGGCGCTGGGCGTTTATCCGCATCTCGACGTGATGGATGCGCATTTCAACGTCGTTCGCGACGGGGTGCAGCACTGCATCCATGCGAGCCGCGAGTTGAACATGGAGCGGATGGATCTGATTGTCGGGCCGATCCGCGTCGAGGTGATCGAGCCGCTGCACAAGCTGCGCCTGATCGTTGATGAGTGCGAAGGCATTTCGGCAGATCTAACGTTCACCAGCCGCGCCTTCGCGATCGAGGAGCCGCGCTTCACGCATCGCATCGGCCCGCGTGCCTTCATGGACTACACGCGCATGACGCAGAACGGCCATTACGAGGGCTGGATCTCTGCCGATGGCGACCGGCGCGAGCTGGCCGGGGGCACAGCCGGCACACGCGACCGCAGTTGGGGCGTGCGGCCTATCGGCGCCCGCGATCCGCAGCCCATGCCCGGCGCCCCGATGCCCGGCTTCTTCTGGCAATGGACACCGATCAATTTTGCGGGCGGCAGTCTGTTCTTCCACGTCAACAATGACGAGCATGGCCGTGCCTGGAACACGCGTGCGGCCTGGGCTCCGGACGGTGCGACGGCCAGCGACATTCGCGAAGGCCACGGCAGCATGCGGACGCGGATCGCGCCCGGCACTCGCTGGCCGACCGGAGGAACGCTGTCGCTGGCCGTGCCCGGCGCGCCGGAGCAGGTGACGCTCGAACCGCTGTCGCGCTTCCAGATGCGGGGGCTGGGGTACACCGATCCCGATTGGGGGCACGGTCTCCATCACGGGCCGCTCAAGGTAGAACGCGAGGATATCGAGCTGGATCAGCTCGATCCGCTAGAGCCCCAGAACCTCCATGTGCAAATGCCGATGCGCGTTACCGGCAGCGCGGGCGAGGAAGGTATTGGCGTGTTCGAGCAGCTCATCATCGGGCCGTTCTCACCGCTCGGCCTTGGTGAATTTCTCGATGGCGCGAGCTAGCGAGAGAGCAAAAGCACAAAAACGCCGCTGAAGATGACGATCCCGCCGGCGATCTTGAGCCGGTCCGGCCGCTCGCCGAGAAACAGCGTTGCGATGAGCAGCGCGAACAGGATCGAGCTCTCCCGCAAAGGCGCGAGACGCGGCAATTCGCCGACCGAATAGGCAAGCATTGCAAGGCCATAGCTGGCGACGCCCGCCGCTCCGGCTGCGACGCAGCTCTTCCAGTTGCGGCGAGTGTAGTCGATGAAGGCGCTGCCACGCCAAGCTCCAATGGCCCCGCCGATCACAGCTCCCAGCACGAAGAAAGCCCATGCGATGTAGGAGAAGGGCGTCGGCGCATTCCGGACGCCGCCCGCATCGAGTACGGTGTAGGTCGCGACGGCAAGGCCGGTAAGCAGCGAATAGCCCAGCGCCTCCCGCGTCAAGTTGCGCCCTATCGCGCTGAGAAGGATCCCGCTCGTGACCAGTCCCATACCGATTGCGACCGGGAGAGTAATCGCGTCGCCCAGGAACACTACCGCACCGAAGGCCGCGAAAACCGGCGCGGTGCCCCGCATGACGGGATAGGTCGCGCTCATGTCCGCCACTTCGAACGCGCGCACCAGCGCGAGGAAGTAGACGGCGTGGACGATCAGCGATCCCAGCAGCCAGCCCCACGCGCCATGCGGCGGCGGGAAGAAAAAGATTGCCGGCAGCACCAGCAAGCCGCCGCTCAGATCGATCAGCGCCCGGCTTGCGAGTTTGTTGTCGCCCGATTTTAGAACAGCGTTCACCACCGCATGGATCGCGCCGGACGCGATCATCATCAGGGCGGCGACTTCGAGCATTTGCTCAGCGGGCGAAGCGCCCCTGCAAGTCGAGCAGTGCCAGCGCAGCCTGCGCCGCTTCGCCGCCCTTGTTCTTCTGCTTCGGATCGGCGCGCACCAGTGCCTGCTCCTCGTTCTCGACCGTCAAAATGCCGTTGCCGATCGCAACGCCGTCCATGGTCAGCGCCATGATCCCGCGCGCACTTTCGCCCGCGACGATCTCGAAATGATAGGTCTCGCCGCGGATCACGACACCGATGGCGACGAAGCCGTCATAAAGGCCGCTGTCTGCAGCCATCGAGATTGCGCCGGGCACTTCCAGCGCGCCGGGCACGGTGAGCACTTCGGCCTCGTGACCCTGCGATGCAAGCGTCTCACGGGCGCCATCGATCAGCATGTCGTTGAGATGGTCGTAGAAACGCGCTTCGACGATCAGGAACTTGGCCATGGAATCACTCCGGAATGGGACGGTGGTCGACGATGTTGAGGCCATAGCCTTCGATCGCCACGACATTGGGTTGCGAATTGCTGAGCAGGATCATGTCCTCGATGCCGAGGTCAGCGAGGATCTGGGAGCCGATACCGACATTGCGCTCGGCCTCGCTCTCGCCATAGCCGCTCGCCGGACGGCCGGTGATGATCACGATCACGCCCGAGCCATGATCGCCGACTGCCTGCATCGCCCGCTGCAAGGTGCGCTTGCGCGCCCCCGGCTTGCCGAGCACGTCGTCGAAGATCGAGATCGGATGGACGCGGGCGAGGGTGGGTTCGCCGGGCTTCACTTCGCCCTTCTGCAGGACATAGCTCTCGCTGCCGTCGACCGTGTTGCGATAGGTCATCATGCGCCATGCGCCGCCATAGTCGGATTCGAAAGTGTCTTCGGCGACGCGCTCGACGAGGTGGTCGTTGCGCATGCGATATTCGATCAGGTCGCGGATCGTGCCGATCTTCATCTCGTGCTTGCGCGCGAAACTGACGAGGTCGTCGAGGCGGGCCATTGTGCCGTCCTCATTCATGATCTCGCAGATGACACCCGCCGGATTGAGACCCGCAAGGCGCGAGATATCGACTGCCGCTTCGGTATGACCGGCGCGCACCAGTACCCCGCCGTCACGCGCGGCGAGGGGGAAGACGTGGCCCGGGGTAACGATATCCTCCGGCCCCTTGTTCGCATCAATGGCGACCGACACGGTACGCGCGCGGTCTGCGGCGCTGATGCCGGTGGTGACTCCGGTCTTGGCCTCGATCGACGTGGTGAAAGCTGTCTGCATGCTTTCACGATTGTCGCGGCTCATCGGTTCGAGACCGAGCGCCTCGACCCGCTTGCGGTCGAGCGAGAGGCAGATGAGTCCGCGGCCGTGGGTAGCCATGAAATTGATCGCATCGGGAGTCGCCATCTGGGCGGGGATGATGAGATCGCCCTCGTTCTCGCGATCCTCGTCATCGACGAGAATGTACATCCGGCCATTGCGGGCTTCGTTGATGATTTCCTCGGCCCCGACGATGACCGGCGTTTCGTCGTTCGCTTCGAGAAAAGCCTCGAGTTTGGCGAGCGTATCAGCGGTGGGGTTCCACCCATCCTCGGTGCAATCGCGCAGGGTATTGGCATGCAACCCGGCTGCGCGGGCGAGGCCGGCACGGGTCATCAAACCCTGCGAGACGAGCGAACGAACTTTGTCGATGGTGTTCATGGCCCGACCGACTATCACATCATAATGTGATGTCAAACAACGTAATCACATTGCATACCGGACGTGGCACATTCCGACTGTGCCAGCAAAAGTCGCGCGATGAAATTAAAGAGAAAGTGGTGGACGCACTAGGGCTCGAACCTAGGACCCGCTGATTAAGAGTCAGCTGCTCTACCAACTGAGCTATGCGTCCACACTGCGGCTTGCCGCTCGCCCGTGGATGGGCGCCCCGAATCGGAGAGGCGCTCATATAGCTGGCTTGCTCGGGATTAAAAGGGCTTTTTCCGGTCGCCCGAGGTGCGTTCAAGAGATGAGGCCGGTGCGAGGGGCGCGGCGGTTCCAGCGGGCGACCATCATCAGCGATCCGATGCAGATCATATTCGTCATCATCGAGCTGCCGCCGTGGCTCATGAAGGGTAGGGGAATACCCACCACAGGCGCTAGACCCATGACCATCATCAGATTGATCGCGACGTAGAAGAAGATCGTCGCCGTCATTCCTGTGGCCAGCAATTTTCCGAAGCGGTCCTGACTTTCGCGCGCGGTTTTCAGGCCCCAGCCCAGAATCATCGCAAAGGCGCCGATCACTACGAGACCGCCTATGAAGCCCCACTCCTCAGCCATGGTCGAGAAGATGAAATCGGTTTGCGGTTCGGGCAAATAATTGAGGTGGCTCTGCGACCCCTCGTTGAAGCCCTTGCCGCCCAGCCCGCCCGAGCCAATGGCGATCTTGGACTGCGTGATGTGATAGCCATCGCCCAGCGGATCGCTCTCGGGGTCGAGGAAGGTGAAGACGCGGCGCTGCTGATAGGGCTGGAGTCCGAAGAAGAAGGCGACCGGCGCGAGTACCGCAGCGGCTGCTCCGGCAGCGAGGAACCAGCGTAGGGGCAGGCCTGCAACGAACATTACGACTGCACCGCCGAAAGCCAAAGCGAGTGATGTGCCTAGGTCGGGCTGCAGCAGCACCAGTGCCACCGGAGCGCCGATCAGGGCGGCGGCGGGAACGACCGATCGCCAGGTCGGGATCAAGCCGATGGGGAGGTTGGCGTAAAAGCGCGCAAGGACGAGGACGAGCCCCGGTTTCATCAGTTCCGACGGCTGCAACTGCATGAAGCCCAGATCGAGCCAGCGCTGGCTACCCCCGCCCACGAAACCGATCGCCTCCACCGCCATCAGCATGACGATAATCACGATGTAGACGGGGAAGGCGAAGAATTGCGCCAGTTCTCGGCTGAACATGCTGATGACGAAAGCCATCGGCAGGAAGACCAAGAAGCGGATCACATGCGAGGAGGCATAGGGGTCCCAAGACCCTCCTGCCGCCGAAAACAGAACGAGCGCGCCGAAGCCTATCAGGACGAACAGCGGGAAGAGCATCCGCCAGGGCTGGCGGGCTATCGGATCGGGTACAATTCCGCTCACTCGGGATCGTCCGCCGGGGTGGCCTGTGTGGTCGATCCGGGCGAAGTCGGCCTCGCCGAGTTGGTGTCTTCGGACACCTCTTCGGCAGAACGGGTATCAACGCGCGACGGGCTGGCTTCCTCGGCAATCGCTTCGGGTTGGCGAGCCGCCACGCGCGCTTCAGCCTCGACCTGGTCGAAGATATCCTCGTCGCGCTCGGGCACCGGGGGAACCGCTTCTCCGGCGGCCGCTGCGTAGGCGCGATATTTCTGATTGAGGCGCTCTTGCGCCGTGCCGCCCCATTGCTCTTCCAGCGGGCGCAAAGCCTCCATGCCCTTCGCCGGATCGAACATGAAGGTCATCACGTCCCGCGCGATGGGGTAGGCAGAGCCCGAACCGCCTCCGTGCTCGATCACCACCGCGCCGGCGTATTTCGGCTTGTCGAAGGGTGCGAAGAACACGAACAGGCCGTGGTCGCGATATTTCCAAGGACCCGTCTTGCCGTTCGAGATGCTCAGCGAAACAACCTGCGCGGTACCCGTTTTCCCGGCCATGAGAATATCATCGAACGGCAGGCGGGCGCGCCCGGCCGTGCCGGGTCCGTTGACCGTGTCGCTCATCGCCTGGCGAACGTAGCCGATCTCCTCGGGGCTAAAGTCGAAATGCTCGAACTGCGGCTTTTCGTCGGTCAGGCGCAGGCGCGGCATGACCCTGTCGCCGGTCGCGAGGCGCGCGCTCATTACGGCGAGCTGCAGCGGACTGGTGAGATAATAGCCCTGGCCGATGGACGAGTTGACCGTATCGTAGGGCTGCCACTCCTGATCGAACTTCTTTTTCTTCCACGCCGGATCGGGCACGGTGCCGTAGAACTGGCTGGTGACGGGAAGGGGAAATTCTTCGCCCAGACCCATCTTGTGCGCCCATCTCGCCACATGGTCGAAGCCGACCTGCTGCGCGAAATGGTAGAAATAGCTGTCGCAGCTTTGGTAGATGGCCTTTGCCATGTCGACAGAGCCGTGATTGCTCCAGCAGTTGAAGAACCGGTTGCCGATGCGCCGGCCGCCGCCACAGATAATGGTTTCTTCCGGCTTCACGCCTGCATCTAGGAAGGCCATGCAGTGCATCGGCTTGACCGTCGAGCCTGGCGGATAAAGGCCCTTGAGCACCTTGTTGCGCAGCGGCACGCGCTCGTCATCACGCAGCATGGCATATTCCACGCGGCCGATGCCTTGCGAGAAACTGTTCGGATCGAAGCTCGGCATGGAGGACATGCAGAGGACGTCGCCGGTCTCGCAATCCATGACCACGCAGGACCCGCTTTCGAGGCCGATGCGCCGCGCGGCGTAGTCTTGCAAAGGGCCGTCGATGGTCAGGCGAACGGGATCGCCCTGGACGTCTTCGCGCGTTTCGAGGTCGCGAACGATCCGGCCTGATGCCGTAACCTCCACCCGCCGCGCGCCGGGGACGCCGCGCAGGTCCAGCTCGAACTGCTGCTCGAGCGCGTCCTTGCCGATCTTGTAGCCGGGGGTGATGAGCAGCGGGTTGCGGTCCTGTTCTTCGTATTCCTCGGCATTGGCGGGCCCGACATAGCCGATCAGGTGACCGACCGACGGGCCGGTCGGATAGAAGCGCGAGAAGCCGCGTTGCGGCACGACGCCGGGCAAATCGGGCAGGCGCACGCTGACAGCGGCGAACTGGTCGTATTTGAGGCCGGAGGCGACTTCGACGGGCTGGAAGCCGGGCGAGTCCTCGATCCGCTTGAGCACGTCGGCGGACTGGTTTTCGTCGAGCTCGAGTATGTCGGTAAGGACCGCGACCGTCCGGTCCGGATCGGGCGTGCGTTCCGGAATAATGTCGACACGGAAGTCGGCACGGTTGGATGCCAGTGGGGCGCCGTTACGGTCGAGGAGCCAGCCCCGCCGCGGCGGGATCAGCGACAGATTAACGCGATTGCTTTCGCTTTCGAGTTCGTATTTCTCGTTCTCGGCAATGGCGATATAGCCCATGCGCGCAGCGAGCAGAACGCCGAGCCCGCCCATCGCCGTGCCGATGGTGAAGGTACGGCGGTCGAAAGCATTGTCCAGCGTCACCTGGCTTACGATATCGCGCCGCTTGTTCCTGTTGCGCAAGCCCATCAGATCGTTCTCCAGCGATGCAGCCGGAAGCGATCGAGCCGCGCGACTATGCGCGAGAGAATGGGGAAAAGCAGTATGGACAGCACGAGTTGGGGCACGAGAGCGATAAGCGAATGGATGTTGGGCGTGGCGCCGGATAGCAGCCAGCCAACAATCAGATAGACGCTTACGACTATACCAGCGGTGAACCAGTCCTGCCAGAAGGCGCGCCACGGCAACCTACCTTCGAGGATCTCGATCCCGATCAGGGCGAGCGACCAAGTCAGTATCGCAAAGCCGAAGGGCTGGCCGCTAAAAAGGTCGTCGAACAGGCCGAGCGGAATGCCGGCCCACACCGGCAAAAGACCGGGGCGCACGAGCCGCCACCCGAGCAGCATGAGAAATCCCAGCGGCGGCAGGAGCGGCAGCGCGGAGGCAATCGGGAACAGCGGCAGGATCGACGCGAGGAGGATCGATCCCCACGGCACGACCGTCGCGAGGAAAGTCGAATGCGAGCGATTGATGCGATTGCCGTAAGCGTCGCTGCGAGCACGCGGGTCGATCCGCTCCATCAGTCGGACAGCTCGGTTTCGGTCGGTGTCTCGACTGCCAGGGCGGCTTCAGGCTCGAAGATCGGGTCGATGGAAACGAAGTCGGTCGCCGCGGGATCGCTGACCATGCGGGCGAGACCGCCATCGTCGGTCTTTTCGACCAGGATCGCGACGGCAGCACCCGGGCGATAATATCCGCCTGCACCGCTCGTCACGAACAGATCGCCTTTTTCGAGCGGATTGATACCGAGGTTAATCAGCCGGATGCGCAGCAGGCCGTCGCCGCGCCCCTCGGCGAACGCCACGACCTCATCGCTCGCGCGGCGGACAGGCAGGACGCTTTCGGTGTCGGTTAGCAGCAGGATGCGCGCGCTATCGCTGCCGGTTTCGAGCACTCGGCCGACGACGCCGCGCGGCGAGCGGATCGGCATGCCGACCTCGACACCCTGGTCGCTGCCTGCCCCGACATAGGCAAAGCGACGCGTGCTTGATGCCGTGGAGCCGACCAGCCGTGTGACAGCAACAGGTTCGACGTCTTCTTCCCGCAAGCCCAGAAGCGCCTTCAGGCGAAGGTTTTCCTGCTCGACCGCCTGCGCTTCGGCCAGGCGGATACGGGCGATCTCTATCTCGCGCTTAAGTTCGGCATTCTTGGACCCCGCGCGGTAGTATCCGCTGATCGAATCCCAGATGCTCTTGCTGCCCGTGCGTACCGTGGCGGAAGTCTCGGTCGCCGGAGAGACGCCATCGGCCGCCGCGCCTCGCAGCCCGCCGAACAGCTGGGGCTGGAAGAAGGACAGCACCAGCAACACGGCACCGATCAGGGCACCGATCCCGGCGATGATGTAGCCGGTGAAGAGATTGTACTGCGCCCTTCGCGAATAGCCCGAGCGCCGTTGGCCTGTCGGCGCCATATGCAGTCCCCCTTACGCCGTCATCAGGACGCCGCGATAGATCGGATCCTCCATCGCCCGGCCGGTGCCGAGTGCGACACAGGACAGCGGATCCTCTGCGATGGTCACCGGCAGACCGGTTTCCTCGCGCAAATACTCGTCCAGCCCACCGATCAGCGCGCCGCCGCCGGTGAGCACGATGCCCTGATCGACGATATCGGCAGCCAGTTCCGGGGCGGTATTCTCGAGAGCGATCCGGACGCCTTCGACGATCGCACCGATGGGTTCGTTCAGCGCCTCTGCGACGTGGCCCTGGTTGATCGTGATCTCTTTCGGAACCCCGTTCACGAGATCGCGGCCCTTGATCGTAATGCTTTCGCCAATGCCGTCCTCGGGTGCGCGGGCGACGCCGTAATCCTTCTTGATCCGCTCGGCCGTGGCGTCACCGATCAGCAAGTTGTGATGTCGGCGGACATAAGAGACGATCGCTTCGTCCATCTTGTCGCCTCCGGTGCGCACCGAGGTGGTATAGGCGAGTCCGCGCAACGAGAGCACGGCGACTTCTGTCGTGCCGCCGCCGATATCGACGACCATGCTGCCGACCGGTTCGGTCACGGGCATGTCGGCACCGATCGCCGCGGCCATCGGCTCGAGGATTAGATAGACCTGGCTGGCGCCCGCATTCGAGGCCGCATCGCGGATCGCGCGGCGCTCGACACTGGTCGAACCCGAGGGCACGCAGATGGTGATCTCGGGATAACGCATCAGGCTCTTGCGACCGTTCACCTTGCGGATGAAGTGCTTGATCATCTCTTCGGCGACATCGAGATCGGCAATCACGCCATCGCGCAGCGGGCGGATTGCTTCGATGCTGTCGGGCGTCTTGCCCATCATCATCTTCGCGTCGTCGCCGACGGCCTTCACGCGCTTCTGGCCATTAATCGTTTCCAGCGCGACCACGCTCGGCTCATTCAGCACGATGCCCTGGTCCTGGACATAGACCAGCGTATTGGCGGTCCCGAGGTCGATCGCCATGTTCTGCACGCCGAATTTGAAGAGGTTGTTCCAGAAGCCCATTTTAATTCGTTTTTCCGTTTGATCTTGGGTTGCTGCAGAGCGGCAAGCGAGTGCTGCATCGACCCGGAGGACAGGGATGGCGCGCTCTTTAGCGATACATTGCGGAAATTGCCAAAAATTTCCTTACGGGCAGCGGTGGAAACTCGCTCGCCCGATCTCGGATTCGCGCCCGTTCATCGCTACAACCGGGGAATGCCGCAAATCCGCCGCCTTCCCGACGCTCTGGTCAATCGCATTGCTGCGGGCGAGGTCGTGGAGCGGCCGTCCTCCGCGCTCAAGGAACTGATCGAGAATGCGATCGATTCCGGAGCGAGCCGGATTGCGGTGAAACTGGTCGAAGGCGGGCTGGCAAGCCTCGAGGTCACCGACAATGGCTGCGGCATGACAGCTGACGAGATGAGTCTCGCGCTCGAACGGCACGCGACGTCTAAGCTGCCCGACGAGGCGATCGAGCAGGTGATGACGTTAGGCTTCCGAGGCGAAGCCTTGCCCAGCATCGCCAGTGTCGCACGTTTCACGATGGAAAGTCGTCCGCAGGGTGCGGATGCAGGGTGGAAGCGGGTCGTCGACCATGGCGAGACGATTGCCGAGGGACCTGCTGCCCTTCCGCCCGGCACCCGGGTGCGGGTCGAGAACCTGTTCGGCAAGGTGCCCGCCCGGCGAAAGTTTCTGCGAACCCCTCGCAGCGAGTACGCCGCGTGCAAGGATGTGGTCCAACGTCTGGCGATGGCGCGCCCGGACATTGCCTTCACGCTCGATCATGGCGACCGCCGTATCCTTGCGCTGCAGGGCGGAGAGACCCCGCAAGACCGTGTCGCCCAGATCGTCGCGCGCGAATTGAAGGACAATGGCGTGCTGCTCGATATGGAGCGGGGCGCGATGCGGCTGACCGGAGTTGCCGGCTTGCCGACCTACAATCGCGGTGTGGCCGATCACCAGTATCTGTTCGTCAATGGTCGTCCCGTGAAGGACCGGCTGCTGATCGGCGCAGTGCGCGGAGCCTATGCCGATATGCTCGCGCGCGACCGCCATGCGGTGCTGGCGCTGTTCCTCGAAGTTCCGGCCGAAGACGTCGACGTGAATGTCCACCCGGCCAAGACCGAGGTGCGTTTCCGCGATGCGCAGGGTGTGCGCGGCTTTATCGTTTCCGGTCTACGGCAGGCGCTTGCGACTGGCGACAAGCGCAGCGCGCAAAGTCCCGATGCGGGCGCGATGGGGCGCTGGCAGGCGGAACCCGCACGCGAAGAACCGTCGCCTGCACTTCGCTCGATCTTCTCGGGCCGCGACTGGACCGGACCATCTCCTTCGCGCGTGTCCGAGCCGAATGCAGCCTGGCGAGGCGTGGAGGCCAATGTGATGGCTGCCCCGCGAGGCCGCGCGGAAGAGGCGCAGCCGGTAGCGGAGGAGGAGAGGGACTATCCGCTCGGGATCGCCCGGGGGCAGGTGGCCAATACCTATATCGTCGCCGAAGCGCAGGACGGTCTCGTGCTGGTCGATCAGCATGCGGCGCACGAGCGTCTCGTCCTCGAACGTCTTCGTGCTGCGGGGGCAGAGGATGCGGTGAAGCGCGAGCAGGCGCTGCTCATTCCCGAAGTGGTCGAGCTGGAAGAAACCGCCTGCGACCGGCTCGAGGACGCCGCGCCGAAGCTTGCAGAACTCGGCCTCGGGATCGAGCGGTTCGGGCCGTCCGCCATGCTGGTACGATCGATGCCGCATGCCATCGCGCGGACCGATCCGGAGAAGCTGCTGCGCGATATCGACGACGATCTGGCGCTCAACGGCGAGGCGCTGTTGCTGGGCGAGAAACTCGATCTCGTGCTAGCGACGATGGCCTGCCATGGCTCGGTGAGGGCGGGGCGCACTTTGCGGGTCGACGAGATGAATGCGCTGCTGCGCGAAATGGAGCGCACGCCGCGTTCAGGGCAATGCAATCATGGGCGGCCGACATGGGTCAAACTGTCGATGGAAGACGTCGAGAAACTTTTCGGGAGGCATTGATGCGGATAGCAATTCCGGTGGCTCTGCTGGCTCTGGCCGCCTGTGCGGCCGAGCCGAGCGAGGAAGAACGCCAGGCGGCGGTTGCCGAAGTCGAGGCGAACCAAACACCCGCTCCGGAAGAGCTGGCGCTGGAGCCCATCGGTTATCCCGATATCGAGCAGAACGACCTCTATGGCGCCGGGTGCAACTTCGCTCCCGATGGCGGCGGGATGGGTGCCGTGGCGATCGCAATGGCGGAAGAAGGCTATCTCAAGCGCAAGGGCGAGATACTTACGTTCGCTGCAGACTCGGGAAGCACGGAATTGCCCTATCTCGCCCGCTCCAAATACGACGGGAAGGCCTATTCCTTCTCGCTCGCCATCGACGAGGCCAGCGAAACACCGACCGGGATGGAAACGAGCGACTACTCCGGCGAGTTAACGGTCGAAGACCAGTATGGCAGCGTGGTCTACCAGGCGACCGGCATCGTCCAGTGCGGCGCCTGACCTAATCCTCTATCGGCGCGTCCTCGTCGCGTACGCGGATCAGGCCGTTGCTGATCATTTCTAGCACCGGTTCGTCATGCTGGTTGAAGGTCGTCGTCCGGCTCTTGAAAATGCCCATTTCGCGGCGCGACTTGCTCCGGCGCTTTTCGAGAATCTCGCTTTCGCAGCGCAACGTGTCGCCGGGGTACACGGGCTTCTTCCAGCGGAGCTCATCGACGCCGGGTGAGCCGAGACCGGCCTGTTTGTTGGCGGTCAGGTTCTCGACCATCATGGCCATGGTCATGGCGCAGGTGTGCCAGCCGCTGGCCGAAATCCGCCCGAAGTGGGTCTGTGCTGCGGCCTCGTCGTCGAGGTGGAAAGGCTGCGGATCGTATTTGCCGGCGAATTCCAGCACCTCTTCACGGGTGACTTCGTACCGGCCGAAGGACTGGCGGCTACCGACTTCGATGTCTTCGAAATAGATCATGCCGACAGGGATGGATCAGAGTGCGGGGCGAAGCAACATCCAAATCCCCATGCCGATCATCGCGAGGTTCTCGCTCAGCGAAATGAAGCCCAGCGGCACGTTGCCCGATCCGCCCACGCAAGCGCATTTGATGTCGCGCTTCTGGATGTAAACGGCGTAAAAAACGCTGACCGCACCGATCGTCCCGATCGTCAGCGCGACGGGTATGGAAATCCAGGGCAGGTTGCGCCCGGCCATCAGAACCGCCGCGGTCGCTTCCAGGAACGGATAGGCGTAGGCATAGGGCACCCACCGCTGGCCAAGCAGATCGTAGCCGACGAACATGGTCGAAAATTGCTCGACGTCCTGCAGCTTGAGCATGGCCAGCATAGCCATCGAGAACGCGATGAACCACTCTGCAGTGCGGACGGTAAAGGGCGACTGGTAGACGAAAAGGCTTAGCGCGACCGCGAGGGCCGCGCCGACGGCGAAGACGGCAAGGACGGGGGTGTAGCTTTTCCCGCCATCGTCCTTTTTGTCATGGCCGAAATGTTTGCGGAGCTCGGTATAACCACCGAGCCGCTTGCCATCGATGAAGGTCTGCGGCGTCGTCTTGACGCCATGCTCAGCCTTGAAGGCATCGGTTTCTTCGCGCGTGGTGAGGTGGTGATCCTCGACCGCAAAACCCTCTCGCTCCAGCAGCCATTTCGACTTGGTGCCATAGGGACAGACATGCTTGTCCATCACCATGCGATAGAGTTTTGCGGTCTTGGTCATCCTTTCGATATATACCCCCGGGGGGTATGTTTCAACTCACGCGCGGAATTTCGGCACGCCGGCATCCGAGTCGAGATCGGGAATGATCCGATAGCGAGCCAGCACGAGGCTGAAGAGACCGAAAAGCAGCAGACCGATCGCAGTCAGCGTGAAGATGAAACCTTCACCTGCCAAGCTGGCGACAGCGTCGCCCAGCGTCTTGATCTGGTCCGCACCACCCGACATGAAGCCCGCTTGGAACAGCGACCAGCCGATGACGGTGTAGACGACAGCGCGAGCAAGGAAGCCCGCTCCGCCGAGCCAGCGCGTGAAGTCGGGCGCCTGTCCGCTGATGCGGTGCATGAAGCTGCCAGTGATGCCCTTCTTCGCTTGGTGGAACGCTGCCACGAACAGCGCGATGCCGAGCAGGCCGAGCACGATGCCGCCGAATTCGAAACCGAGAACGCCGGAGGCCGCCTCCTGCGCGCCGCCGCCGCTACTACCGGACGAACCGCCCGTATCGCTGGTGGCGAGCTTGTAAGCCGAATATGCGAGTGCAAGGTGGGCGATGCCGCTACCGGCATGGCCGATCCGCTTGCCCCAGCCTTTGGCGTCCGAGCCATTGTTCTCGATATCGAACAACAGCGAGCAGAAGCGGAACAGGGCATAGGCGATCAGGCCGACGACCATAATCCACAGGATCACGGTGCCGAGCGGAAATTCCTGGATCGCGCGGAAGATGCCGTTGGTCCCCTCGGCAATTTTCTGGGCGCTGGTAAGCGCGATCAGGCCGAGGACGAAATAGAGGATCGCACGGCTGAAATAGCCCACGCGCACCAACCAATTGAATTTTTCTGATTTGTCGACCACGTCGAGGCTCCCTGTTGTTCAGGGTGCTAACGTGGCGCGGTCGCAATCCGTTCCAGAACTATTGGTTGAGGGCAGGCCGCAGGGGATCGAGCGATCCGTCGGTCCGTCCACGGGGCGGCAGACCGATGAGTTCTCGCAGCAGCGGCTCCACCGACGTGTTCCGGAACGAGGGCAGGGCGATCCCGGTGCGAAATGCCGGACCGTGAGCGATAAAGAGCGACGCCATCTCAGGCGCGGCGGGATCGTAACCATGAGAGCCGCCCGTCCAGCTGCTGTCTGAAGCGGTCGGCGCGATCGTCCAGCCCGTTTCCGCGAGGCAGAAATACGGCGGGATCCGGCGGTGCGTACCGTACTCGAACCGCTCCGGCATCTCGTCCTTGCGCCAGCACTCCATGTGCTCGTGATCGGTTAGGATAGCCGCCTCGAAAGCAGCGCGGTTGCCTTCGGTAGGCTCGAAGGTGGCATAGGCCCCGCCCTCGACAAGGCGATAGAGCGACGGATCGATGATCGTGTCGAGCCCGATCATCCGCTGCGAGCTGGTAGCGGCCATGCCATGGTCGGAAACGATGACGAGGTTTGCCGGCTGCCCCAGTTGATCGAGGCCAGCGACCAGATCGGCGATGTGCCGGTCTATATCTCGCAGGGCAACATCGAGTTCTTCACCCTGCGGGCCGACATCGTGGCCGGCAGTATCGGTGGTGTCGAAATAGAGCGTCACGAACTCCGGGCGGATATCCGCCGGACGACGCAGCCAGTCGAGCACGCTGTTGACGCGCTGCGTATTGCTGACCTGCATGCTGAATGCCTGCCAGTCGCTCGGCAGCACACCATCATCCACCGGGCCGAAACGCTTGGCGGTGCCGCCCCAGGGCACGGCCGAGCCCGGCCAGAACATGGCCGCGCTCCGGATACCGGCCTCTTCCGCGTCGACCCAGATCGGGCGCGCATCGGCCCACCACCAGGGATCGACGTTCGACATGCCGAAAGTCTCGTCCGGCCGCTCGGGATCTTCCATCCGGTTGGCGGTGATGCCGTGGTGATCGGGCACCAATCCGGTGACGAGCGTCCAGTGATTGGGGAAGGTCTTGGTCGGGAAGGACGCCTGCATCGACGCTGTCGCGCCGTTTTCGGCGAGACGAGACAAGGTTGGCGTGAGCCCGCGCTCGAGATAGTCCGGATGGAATCCGTCGATCGAGACGAGGATGGTGACCGGCTCGCGCTGTTCTACCTCCGCTGCGGCAACCGGCGGAGCATCGGCATAGGTCGCGCAGCCGCCCAACGTGGCGGCGAGCCCCAAGGCCAGTGCTGCGGCAATCCGATTCATGGGTTTCACCTCAGACGTTGAACTTGAATAGCATCACGTCGCCATCCTGCACGACGTATTCCTTGCCTTCCTGCCGCAGCTTGCCGGCCTCCTTGGCACCGCTTTCGCCGCCCAGCGCAACGTAATCATCGTAGGCAATTGTTTCAGCGCGAATAAAGCCGCGCTCGAAATCGGTATGGATTTCGCCCGCCGCCTGCGGCGCCTTCGCGCCGTCGGGAAAGGTCCAGGCGCGGGATTCCTTGGGGCCCGCAGTGAAGAACGTCTTCAGGCCGAGCAGCTTGTAGCCTGCGCGAATGACACGGCTGAGGCCTGACTCATCGAGACCCAGCTCGGCGAGATATTCCGCGCGGTCTTCCTGGGGCATGGCGACCAGCTCGCTTTCGATGGCAGCGGACACGACGACAGCTTCGGCGCCTTCGGCCTTGGCCTTTTCGAACACGAGGTCGGACAGGGCATTGCCCTTCGCTGCATCCTCTTCGGAGACATTGCAGACATAGAGCACCGGCTTGGCAGTGAGCAGCTGCGCCTGGCGGAACATGCGCGCTTCTTCATCGTCCTTGGGCTCCGTGAGGCGCGCAGGCTTGCCGTCGCGCAGCAGATCGAGCGCCTGGCCGAGCACGCTGGCCATGATCTTGGCCTCCTTGTCGCCGCCCGTCGCGCGTTTCGCCGCAGCGGGCACGCGCTTCTCGAGGCTTTCGAGGTCGGACAGCATCAGCTCGGTCTCGACTACTTCAGCATCGGCAATGGGATCGACTTTGTTGGAGACGTGCTGGATGTCGTCGTCCTCGAAACAGCGCAGCACGTGGACGATCGCATCCACCTCGCGGATGTTGCCGAGGAACTGGTTACCCAGGCCTTCGCCCTGGCTCGCGCCCTTAACCAGGCCGGCGATATCGACGAAGGCCAGCTGGGTCGGCACGACCTTGGCCGATTTCGCGATGCCCGCAATCTTGTCCAGCCGCTCGTCCGGCACGGCGACCTGGCCGACATTCGGCTCGATCGTGCAGAAAGGATAGTTCGCAGCCTGAGCGGCCTGCGTTTCGGTAAGGGCGTTGAAAAGGGTGGACTTGCCGACATTCGGCAGGCCGACGATCCCGCAGCGGAAACCCATCGATAACTCCGGAAAATGAGGTGTGGACGCGCCCTTAGCGCCGCCGCCGCAGGAATGCCAGAGCGTCAGACGTTATGGACGGCCTTGATCCAGGGGCCATAACCGCTCTCGCCCAGCCAGCCGACCTGCACCTTGGCGGTGACCTCGTTGATCGGGATCTGGGGCTTCGGTCCGGGATGCACCGGCGTGCGCAGCGGGCGCGTGCCCGGCGGCATGGCGATGATCGCGGCGATGGCGTTGGGCACATCCATTGGGTCGGCGCTGCGGGTGGAGCCGTCCTCCTCGCCCATGCGGGCGACCACTTGCGGATAGCCGCTGGTGTGAATGTCCTCGGCGCGTTCCTTAAGCTGGGCCGAGTAGATGTTGCGGTTGACCCAGACTTCCGTCGGATAGCCGCCCGGCTCGATGATCGCGACATCAATGCCATGCGGCACCAGTTCGTAGGCCAGCTGCTCGCTCATCGCCTCCAGCGCAAACTTCGTCGCGGAGTAGTGTCCAGCGTTCGGAACGATGACCCGGCCCAGCTGGCTCGAAATCGGGACGATCAGGCCCGAGCCACGCTCTCGCATGCCGGGGAGGACAGCGCGGGCCATGCGGTGGCAGCCGAAGACATTGGTGTCGAAGATCAGCTCCGTGGCCTCCATGTCCTGCACCTCGACAGGTGAGGAGATGCCGATACCCGCATTGTTGACCAGCACATCCATGGCGCCGCCCGCGATCCGCACGGCCTCTGCAACACCGGCAGCCACCTGGTCATCGTCGGTCACGTCGATCTCGATGATGTGGAGATCGAGATCGTCGGCTTCAGCCAGGGCGCGCAATTCAGCGGCCTCGGGGCGCGGCAAATTGCGCATGGTGGCGAAGACCCTGGCACCCTTGCGCGCGTAATCTTCCGCCATCAGCCGGCCGAAGCCTGAAGAGCAGCCGGTGATAAGGATATTCTTCCCTGCCAGGCTGGCGGGGATCGGCGTGCTTTGGGCCAATGCGGCGCGCGCGCCGACGACGGCCACTCCCGTCGCAGCTGCTCCGGCGAGAAGGGTACGGCGATTGATGCTCGGCATGGCTCTCTCCTAAAGTCGTGGCTCAACCTAGCACCCGCGCTGCGGATTGACAGGGTCTCTCCGATGCGAAAATTTCACGAAGATTTCAGGCAATCTTGCTAAGCGGCAGACCATGTTCAGCAAACGCCATTTTGCATCGACCTTCGTGCTGGCCGCGGCGCTTGCCGCGTGTTCGCCCGATCCCGCCACGCGCTTCGCGACCGCCGAGGAAGCCTTCGCGGCAAACGACTTCCGCGCAGCGCGCATTTCGCTGATTGCCGGGCTGAGGGAACAGCCCGGCGACCACGAGATGCGGCTGCTGCTGGCGCGGGCGCAACTGGCGCTGGGAGACGGGGAGGGTGCTGCTTCGTCGCTCGACGCCCTTCCTGCGGAGTTCGCCTCGCAACCCCGTATCGCCATCGTACGGGCGGAATCGGACATTTTGCGGGGGCGGTTCGACGAAGCACTCGCGGGCGTGGCGGAGATCGAAACAGGTGCTGCCGACCGTATTCGCGCGCTGGCCTATATCGGGCAGGAGAAGTTCGACAAGGCGGCGGAAGCGTTCGCGACAGGCGCGGCCCGCAATGAGGTCGATGCGCGCCTGTTGGCAGCCTACGGACGCTTCGCCTTGGGGAATGGCGAGGGCGACAAGGCCACATCGCTCGTCGGGCAGGCAATCGAGATCGATCCGCAACTGGTCGAGGCCCATCTGGTCAACGGCCTCGTCAGGGAGAACCGCAACGACCTGACCGGCGCTTTGATGGCCTACGACCGCGCCTTGGAACTGCACCCCGACAATTTCGACGGCCGTCTGGGCAAGGCGCAAATGCTCGCCCTGCTCGACCGATTCGAGGAGGCTTCCGGGATTGCCGATGACCTGGCGCGCGAGGCGCCCGAGGATCGCTCGGTCGCTTTCCTCGAGGCGCGGATCGCTGCGGGCGAGGGCGAATGGCAGGTCGTACGGAAGATCCTGCAGCCGTACGAAAACGAGCTGCGGTCCGCTGCGGGACTGCCTGCGATCTACGGCGAATCGCTGCTCGAGATCGACCAACCTGCGCTGGCGCTCGGCGTGCTGGAGCCGGAGCTGAGCCGACAGCCGAATTCCCGTCCGCTGCGCCGGCTCGTCGCGCGCGCGCAACTGGCCGGTGGTGATGCGCACGCCGCCCTCGGCACGATCCGCCCGCTGGCGACCCGGGCCGATGCGACGCCTGCGGAACTGCGCCTCGCTGCCCGTGCGGCAGAACGGGCGGGAAGCGACTCTGCTGGAGAATTCGAACGCCGCGCCGTGATGCCGTCTGCCGAATGGGTCGGCGGCGAACTGGCCAAGGCGGACCAGGCGCTGCGCAACCGGCAGTGGCGCGATGCTGAGACGCGGTACGAGAGCATCCTGTCGCGCACGCGGTCCGACAATGCGATGGTGCTCAACAACCTCGCCTTCGCGAAAGAGAAGCTCGGCAAGGAAGAGCAGGCGCTCGAGATCGCCTTGCGCGCGGCCAAGCTGGAGCCGGACAATGCCTCCATCCTCGACACCGCTGGCTGGCTGCTGGTTCAGAGCGGATCGCGGGCGCGTGGTCTCGAAATGCTGCGCCGGGCGGCGAAACTCGATCCCGACAATCCGACGATCCAGCGGCATCTGACAGAAGCCACAAAGGGATAGATCTCTTACGCCCCGTCTATGTCGGCTATTTGAGCACCAGACACAAAAACGGCGCAGGACCCATTAGTCTCGCGCCGTTTTTCGTGATCCAGGAGGCTGGACTATCAGGCGTAGGCCAACCGGGCCGGGGCCGCTGCCAGCGGGCGGCGACGGCGGGTGCCGATCGCAAGTCCGAGGACTGCGAGGCCGAAGAGCAGCATCATGCCCGGTTCGGGGACATCGGTACCGCTGGTCGTACCGCCGCTGGTCGAGGTCTGGCGACCGCTGGCCGAACCGACTCCGTCCGCGCCGGTGACCGACTGGTAGCGAACGAAGAAGTCGTCGAGCGCCAGCGACGCCGGAGCAGTTCCGCCAAAATCGAGGCTCAACGTGCCGCTGCCGGTATCGCCGTCGAAGACGCCGCCCGAACCGCCGCCGGCACAGCTGCCAGTACGCTGCGCCTGGAAACAGACGTCAACCGTGCCGATCCCATTCGGATAGTTCGAGCCGGTGTTGGTATAACCGTAAGTGCCGGTGCTGGTGGCCGAATCAACGTCCGGATCGGTGTTGAAGGCGAAACCGGCGACCCGCGAGCCGATGCCGTCGCCATCCGCGCCGGTGTTCGTCATCGTATAGTCGAAGGTGTAGACGCCGTTCTCGATACCGGTCAGCGTGAGCGTAAGTTCGGAGCCGAGGCCGTCGATCGAGGGCCCGCCGTCGACGAAGCCGTCGAAGGTGATGGTGAAGCTTTCGCCGACCGATCCGGCGTCGAGCAGGATCGGCTCTGCAGCTGCCGGTGCAGCAGTCGCCACGCCGACGATGGCAAGTGCCTTAAGGAAAAGTCGTTTCAAGTTCACGGTAGCCCCCGTCTCGGTTCCGGCCTGATTGATTGATTATGTCGAAATGACAGGAGCAATGCGAGAGCACCAGCATGACGAAGCTCATGTCTCATTAGGGAACACCCCGCGTCGGATTGGCTAATCACGACGTCTCGCGAGCGGATCACCCCTGCATCCGCATCGCGAAATCGCTCGTGAAACGGGCGTTGTCTCCGGCGGCCAGCCAACCCGCTTCCGCGGCAATAGCGGCGAGCATATCGGCAAGCGGATCCATTTCCGCCTTGGCGTAATTGCCGAGTACGTGGCCGGTGACCCGCTCCTTGCTGCCGGGATGACCGATGCCGATTCGCACGCGGCGGAAATCGGGGCCGAGATGCTGGTTGATCGAGCGCAGCCCGTTATGGCCCGCCAGACCGCCACCGTCCCGTACCTTCACCTTGAAAGGGGCGAGGTCCAGCTCGTCATGGAAGACGGTGAGCGCATCGGGTTCCAGCTTGTAGAAACGCAGCGCCTCGCCGACCGCGCGGCCGCTTTCGTTCATATATGTGGCCGGTTTGAGCAACAGGATCTTCTCGCCGCCGATCCGTCCTTCTTGCGTCCAGCCGGAGAACTTCTTCTGTACCGGCGCGAACCCGTGGATTTCGGCCAGCACATCGCACACCATAAAACCGACGTTGTGCCGGTGTAGTGCGTATTTGGGTCCGGGATTTCCAAGGCCTGTCCAGATCTGCATCAGCGCCCTCTAGCTTCGTGATCCCCAAAAGCAAAACGCCGGCCCATTGCTGGACCGGCGCTTCGTGTTTCGTAGCTGGATGCGGAGCGGATTATTCGCTCTTCGCTTCCTGCTCGTCTGCGGCGTCGTCGTCCGGACCCTGCTCGGTAGCAGCGGTCTCGCCCGGCTCAATGCCTTCGCCGGTCTGGTCTTCGCCTTCGGCGCCTTCGCTCTTCTTGAGAGCGGACGGGGCGACCAGCGTTGCGATGGTGAAGTCGCGATCGGTGATCGCGCTTTCGCTACCCTCGGGCAGTTGTACTTCGCTGATATGGATCGAATCGCCGACTTCCTTGCCGGTCACGTCGATCTCGATCTCGCCGGGGATCTTGTCGTTGTCGCACACCAGCTCGAGCTCGTGGCGAACGATGTTGAGCACGCCGCCCTTCTTGAGGCCAGGCGATGCTTCCTCGTTCAGGAACACCACGGGCACGTTCACTTCGATCTTGCCGCCCTTGGCGAGACGGAAAAAATCAGCGTGCTCTGGACGGTCGTTGACCGGGTGCAGGGCGACGTCCTTGGGAATTGTGCGGACCTTCTTGCCGTCGAGCTCGATCTCCACGATCGAGTTCATGAAGTGTCCGGTGCCGAGCTGGCGAACCAACTCCTTCGCTTCCACGTGGATCAGGGTGGGTTCTTCCTTGCCGCCATAGATAACGGCGGGAACACGGCCTTCGCGGCGAAGTTGACGGGAGGCTCCCTTGCCAGCCCGTTCGCGCGCCTCGGCCGGCAGGGTCAGAGCGTCGCTCATTGCACATACCTTTCGAATGCATATTGAATGTTCGGTCCCACCACGCCTCCAGGGATGACCATGGTGCCGAAGGACGCGCGCCTAGCAGGTCCGGCGCGAAAGGCAAGCGATTTGGACCGGTCGCGCTATTCGATCCGGGTCACGACATATCCGTTCGCCTGGAGCAGCGCGGGCAGGCCGTCCTCGCCGAGCAGATGGCCTGCGCCCACGGCAATCAATGGCCTGTCGCGGGCGGACAGCAGGTTTTCGATGCGCGTAGCCCAGGCGGAATTGCGGTCGATAAGCAGCGCCTGGCGCAGTTCCGGGTCGGCCAGCATCCCGCTCTGCGTTAACTGTTGCAATTCGTCCGTATCGCCTTCGCGCCACAAGCGGGCGAGGCGTCCGGGATCGCGTCCGTGCGTAGCAGCCTCTTCCAGCACCGCATTCAGCAAGTCGCGTTGCTCCTTCCGCGGCAGGCTGTCGAAGATCGCCAGTTGCGAACGGGCCCCCTCAAGTTCGATCAGGTCGCGCCCATCGAAAGCTTCGATGAGCGCGCGATCGGCCCCATTCTCCGGCTGCCCCTCCTGAGCCACCTGGGCGAGGGCGAGGGCAGCGGCCCAGCTTTCCATCGGATCGAAATAGCTGCGACGAACCTTGGCTTTTACCAGCAGCTCGTCGAATTCGTTGCGCAAATCCTTGCGAATGCGGGCGCGGATCGGGCCTTCGGGCCGGTCGAAAGCCATATTCTCGAACAGGGCGGACAGCTTGGCTCCGTCGCCCAAATTGCCCACCTCGACAACGAGCATGTCGGCATTCTCGATCACCTGTTCGAGCTGCGGAGAGCGCCAGGCTATATCGTCCGGCAAAGCATGGACTGTGCCAAACAGCCAGCCTTCGACGGCACCGTCCTCCCGCGCGATTTCCCAGAGCGCGGGGTAGGTCGTCTGCTCGGGCGGCTGCGCGGGTTGCTGCTCGCAAGCTGTCGCGAGCGTCAGAGCGGCAAAACCGAGGGCGAGACGTTTCAACATGCCGGTCTTCCAGCCCAAACTGCCGGACCGCGCAAGGGGCACGCCACAGGTGCCCCCGCGCGGAGCATCTTACTGGATCCGGGTGACCGCTATGTCGCGCCCGGCAAGGTAATCCTGGACGCTCTTTTCACCCGCCAGGTGACCGGCGCCGACGGCGATGAACACCGTTCCGGGCGTGTCCATCCGCTCATCGATCCACTCCGCCCAATTGGCGTTGCGATCATAGAGCAAAGCCTTGGCAAGCGCGGGATCGGTGAGGCTGCGGTTCATAAGCTCGGCCAGGCCATCAGCATCGCCGGCGACCCATTCGGCCAGCATCTCGTCCATCAGGGGGACGAGCTGATCGATGTTATCGATCGTGCTCATCAGAAACTCGATCTGTGTGTCCTGTGGCAAATTGTCGAATACGCCGATCTGATACTCGACCGTCTCCAGCGCATCGCGCGCCACCGCCTCGCCCGCACTAGTCTCGACCACGTTTTCGACACCGCTCTCGGCCGTCCAGCCATTCTTAAGCAGCGGAAGCACCGCCATGGTCATGCCGGCGAACCACGGCTCGAACCGGTCGAAGGCGTTCACGGGGAGACCGAATCCTGTGAGCGCTGCTTCGTACTTCGCCGACTGTTCTTCACCCAGGATACTGCGAAGGGTCTCGCCCTCCGGCAACATGGCCTGCATCGCGATCGCTTGCTGCGACGCGGGATCGCTGGTCGCATCGGCGGGGATCTCGGTCACGAGGGTATCGGCGGAATCGAGCGCGGTTTCGATCGGACCCTTGTACCATTCCACGCCATCGGGCAGCGCATGGACGGTGCCGAAAAGGTAGATGGTCGTATCCTCGTCGGCGACCTTCCACAGCGCGGGGCCTTCGCCGGTGCTCTGTTCGACAGGTGCGACGGGGGTCGAGGCAACGGCGGTTTCTTCAGCATAGGTGGCACAGCCCTGAAGCATAAGCGCGATAGGGGCGGCGGCCAGAAGAAGGTTTTTCATATCGATTATCTTTCAAGTGAAGGAACTTATCAGTTGGCCTTGCGATACAGCCAAACGATGCCCCAGACAGAAATGACAAGCAGGTACACGATCATCGGTTCCTGCGGCGGGATCAGGGCGGCGCGTTCGAGCAACCACCAGCATGGTGCGAGTATCGAATAGACATACATGGCGATAATGGCGCCATCGCCGGAAGCGCGTTTCTCGAACTCGTCGGCATTGGCGTACCAATAGAAGCTCAGGAGCGGCACGAGCAGCGCGATGGCGGCAACGACGATGAGCGCGACGGTCGGCGAAAGCGATCCGTTGCTGAAGACGCCGTTCTCACCGTTGGCCAGGCCTGCAATGGAAAGTGTCAGCCCGATAACGCCGCCGAGTACACCGCAGGCGACCAGCACCCAATTCGCGCGTCTGGTTTTCGCCGATTGCGGTTCGCTGGTCAGAAACGCCGGCTTGAGCCTGACGATACCCCAAGCGCATAAAGCGATCAAAACGATCGCAACCGCCAGAAGGATGCCGCCGCGCATCGAGAACCCACCCTTTTCGGCGGCGGACATCAGCACGCCGGTGACGAAACCGAGCAGGGCGATGAGGATGAACCCCAGCGTACCCACGCCCAGCCAACGGCGAAACGGAGAAGCTTGCTCGCTTGCAGGAGCATCGAAGTCAGTTGAGTTCGTCATCGAAGATCTCCTCGATAGGCATGCTGAAAAGGCGGGCGATGCGGAAGGCGAGGGGAAGCGAAGGATCGTGCTTGCCGGTCTCGATCGCGTTCACGGCCTGGCGCGATACGTCGAGATGCATGCCGAGCTCGGCCTGGCTCCAATCGCGTTCGGCGCGAAGGACCTTGAGGCGGTTCTTCATACAATCTGCTCCATTCATGCAGTCCCCCGGATAGGGGCCCAGGCATTGCCTGCGAAGAAAGCTGCGACGTAAGAAGGCAGGTCGACCAGCGTCGCGAAATTGTGGCTTCGGGTTTGCTTATCGCGCTTGGTCTTAGGTGGGTTGGTCATGAGAACTCTCTTCGCAAGGTCGCCGGAGCGGCGCGTAGGGCACGCTGCCCCGGCGGTAAGTTTTCGCTCAGGCGTCGGAATCGACGTCGAGGGCTGCGAAGCGATCTCCGCGGGCGGCGGCGATGGCGAGGCGGATTTCGACATTTGCAGCCTCGCGTAGTTCGGCGCGGCACTGCTTTTCCGCGGCCATCACCGTCAACCCCTTGCCACCGTCGGCGCAGGCCTTGCGGATGGCACGTTCGACCCGGCTTTCGAGGCGATTTTGGTCTTTCGCCGAGGCGAGGTCGAGATCGGTCGTCTCTACGGCGATCGAAGGAATGTCGCTCGCGATGACCTGAGCAGGCAGGATGGCCAGGGTGGCGGCAATCAGTACGGTCTTTTTCATGTGTTATCTCCAGATGGATATTCGGTCCAGTGGTAGGTCAACCTTCCGTTGTGTCAGGTTGTGCTGACTATATGTCGTGATTCACTGACCATGTCAACAAAACCTGACAAAAAGTTTTGATGACCTGTCATTCGCTTTGCGTGAGCCTTGCGGCATTGACGCGTTTTCGCCCTTGCGCCATTGCGCCGCTCCATGGACCGAAACCCGCGTAAATCCTTCCAGGGCATGATCCTTGCGCTGCACGATTTCTGGAGCGCGCATGGTTGCCTGATTCTCCAGCCCTACGACATGCGCATGGGGGCGGGGACCTTCCACACCGCCACCACCCTGCGCGCGCTGGGGCCGGAGCCGTGGAATGCAGCTTTCGTGCAGCCCTGCCGCCGGCCGACCGATGGCCGCTATGGCGAGAACCCGAACCGGCTGCAGCATTACTACCAGTACCAGGTGATCCTGAAGCCGAGCCCGCCCGACATCCAGGGCCTCTACCTCGAAAGCCTGCGCATCATCGGCATCGATCCGCTGAAGCACGACATCCGCTTCGTTGAAGACGACTGGGAAAGCCCGACGCTGGGCGCATGGGGCCTTGGTTGGGAAGTCTGGTGCGACGGGATGGAGGTCACCCAGTTCACCTATTTCCAGCAGATGGGGGGGGTCGACTGCAAGCCCGTCGCGGGCGAGCTGACCTACGGGCTCGAACGTCTCGCCATGTATATTCAGGGCGTCGACAACGTCTACGATCTCGACTTCAACGGCCAGGGCGTTTCGTATGGCGACGTGTTCCTCGAGAACGAGAAGCAGATGTCGAAATGGAACTTCGAGGTCGCCGAGACCGACGCGCTATTCGACCTGTTCAACAAGGCCGAGGCGGAGTGCAAGAACGCGCTTGCCAATGAAGTGCCCATCGCGGCGTATGAGCAGGCGGTCGAGGCCAGCCACATTTTCAACCTGCTGCAGGCACGCGGCGTGATCAGCGTGCAGGAACGCGCCAGCTACATGGGCCGGGTGCGCGATCTCGCGCGTGGCAGCTGCGAGGCGCATATGGCAAAGGAAACGCCCGCGTGGGCCGAGAAATATCCGGAGTGGTCGAAATGAGCGGCTCCGACTTCCTCCTCGAACTGCGCAGCGAAGAAATTCCGGCCCGCATGCAGGCCGGTGCGCGCGCCGAACTCGAAAAGCTGTTCCGTCGCGAAATGGAAGCGGCCGGTGTCGAGGCTGGCGAGATCACCGTCTGGTCGACCCCGCGCCGCCTTGCACTGATTTCGCGCGGGCTTCCGGAAGCGACCGAAGCGGTCAGCGAGGAGCTGAAAGGCCCTCCGGTCGGCGCGCCCGATCAGGCGCTCGACGGGTTCTGCCGCAAGGCGGGGGTCGAGAAAGGCGACCTCGAAGTCCGCGAGGTGAAGGGCCGCGAGACCTATTTCGCCGTGAAGAATATTCCCGGCCGCGCGACGAAGGACCTGCTCGCCGAAGCAATTCCCGCGATCATCCGCGACTTCAGCTGGCCCAAGTCGATGCGCTGGGGGGCTGCCTCGATCAGCACCGAGAGCCTTCGCTGGGTCCGCCCGCTGTCGGGCATCGTCGCGCTGCTGGGTGACGAGGTGGTCGAATGCGAGGTGCATGGCGTAACCTCCGGTGCGGTCACGCTGGGCCACCGCTTCCATCACTCGGGCGACATCACCATAGGCAATGCGGACGATTACGCGCTGAAGCTGCGCGCCGGTCACGTCATCGTCGATCACGAGGAACGGCAGAACATGATCCGCTCGGGCGCCGCCAAGGTGGCGAGTGAAGCCGGACTCAAACTGGTCGAGGACGAAGGACTGGTGATCGAGAACGCCGGACTCACCGAATGGCCCGTCCCGCTGCTCGGCCGGTTCGAGGAGGATTTCCTCGAAGTCCCGCCCGAGACGATCCAGCTCACCGCGCGAGTGAACCAGAAGTATTTCGTCTGCGAGGATGCGCAGGGCGAGCTCGCCAATGCCTTCATCTGCACTGCCAATATCGAGGCGGAAGACGGCGGCGCGCGGGTGGTCGACGGCAACCGCAAGGTCCTCGCCGCGCGCCTGTCCGACGCGCGCTTCTTCTGGGACGTCGACCGCAAGAAGACCCTCGCCGAGCACGCCAGGGGGCTTGAGCGCATCACCTTCCACGAGAAGCTGGGCACCGTCGCCGACAAGGTGGAGCGTGTGTCCAAGCTAGCAAGGTGGTTGGTCGAGGAAGGGATAGTAAAACCCACTTCCGTTCGCCCTGAGCCTGTCGAAGTGCCGTCCTTCACTTCGAACACTGGACCAGAAGTAAAGAACGGGGCGTCGACAAGCTCAGCCCAAACGGTTGAGGAATTGGCCGACATGGCCGAACAGGCCGCACGCCTCGCCAAGGCCGACCTCGTCACCGAAATGGTCGGTGAATTTCCCGAGCTGCAGGGCCTGATGGGCGGCTACTACGCCCGCGCCGAGGGACTGCCCGATGCTGTCGCCGACGCGATCCGCGATCACTACAAGCCGGTCGGGCAGGGCGATGAAGTGCCGACTGCTCCGGTGACGGTGGCGGTGAGCTTGGCAGACAAGCTGGACACGCTAGTCGGGTTCTTCTTCAATCAGGATCGACCCACGGGCTCAAAAGATCCGTTTGCTCTCCGTCGCGCTGCCCTCGGTGTGATTTCAACTCTGATAGAGAATGATAGCCGCGCAAAGCTTCTCCCCATCGTTATGCACGCGGGTGCTCCATTCATTGCTTATCGAATGGATCGGATAAGCAAGGATTTCCGTGACCGCATATTAGATCATTATAAGTCCGATGACCCAAGCCTGGACGACATTCGAAGGCTTAGTGCTTGGCGCGATGAAATGTCCGACGACGAGGGCTTCGAGATTCTTACCCTTGGTGCTTACCAGTCGTTCGTCGGTCCATTACTCGATTTCTTCGCCGACCGCCTCAAAGTCCAGCAACGCGAAGCAGGCGTGCGCCATGACCTCATCGATGCGGTCTTCGCACTCGGCGGAGAGGACGATCTCGTCCGCCTGCTCGCCCGCGTGAAGGCGCTCCAGTCTTTCATGGAAACCGAAGACGGCGCCAACCTGCTCGCCGGATACAAGCGCGCGGCCAATATTCTCAAGAAGGAAGACTGGCACGGCGCGGAAGGGGAAATACCGCGCACCGGCGAGGAAGACCCGCTGGCGCTGGTCGACGATCCCGACATGAAGGCGGTGATCGACGCGAAAATGTCCGAGCGTCACGCGAGGGAGCTTTCCTACACGCCCGAGCCGGCCGAAAAGGCGCTGATGGATGCGCTCGACACTTCGGAACCGGCTGCTTCGCGAGCCATTGCAGCGGAGGACTTCGGCGCGGCGATGGCAGCGCTGGCCAGTCTGCGCGGTCCGATCGACCGTTTCTTCGAAGAAGTGACGGTAAATGCGGATGAAGAAAACAAGCGAGCACACCGGCTCGACCTGCTTGCAGCTTTTCGTGCTGCAGTGCACAAAGTCGCGGATTTCTCTCGTATCGAGGGATGAACATTTTCCCCAATGGACTGTGTAACATGCGGTCCATGTCTCAGTTTGACGGGCGGTAACATGAACGAAACAGTCTTCACCTTCGGCGGCGATGCGCCGCATACGAATGCGCGGCAGAAGGACAAGACGGTCACCGGCGGCAAGGGTGCCAACCTTGCCGAAATGGCCAGTATCGGCTTGCCGGTCCCTCCCGGTTTCACCATCGCGACCGAGGAATGTCTGAAGTACCTGGCGGGCGGCAGCGATTTCTCGACGAAGCTGCGTGAGGACGTCGCCGAGGCGCTGAAGCATGTCGAGCGCACCGTTGGCAAAAGCTTCGGCGATGCCGCTGACCCGCTGCTCGTCTCGGTCCGCTCCGGCGCGGCCGTCTCGATGCCCGGTATGATGGATACCGTCCTCAATCTCGGCCTCAACGACGAGACGGTGCAGGGCCTCGCCAAGACTAGTGGCGATGAACGCTTCGCCTGGGACAGCTACCGCCGCTTCATCCAGATGTATGGCGATGTCGTGCTCGGCGTCGACCACGGCCTGTTCGAGGAAGCGCTCGAGATCGCCAAGGAAGACGCGGGCTATTACGCCGACACCGAGCTGAGCGCGGACGAGTGGAAGACACTCGTCGCCGAGTACAAGAGCATCGTGGAGCAGGAACTCGGCACGCCGTTCCCGCAGGACCCCATCGAGCAGCTGTGGGGCGCGATCAGTGCCGTGTTCGACAGCTGGGATACCGAGCGCGCCAAGATCTACCGCCGCCTTAACGACATTCCGCACGACATGGGGACAGCCGTCAATGTGCAGGCCATGGTGTTCGGCAATATGGGCGATACCAGCGCGACCGGAGTCGCCTTCACTCGCGACCCTTCGACCGGTGAGAAGGCCTATTACGGTGAATGGCTGGTCAATGCGCAGGGCGAGGATGTCGTCGCCGGCATCCGCACGCCGCAATATCTCACCAAGGCGCGCCGCGAGGCCGCCGGAGCCGACAAGCCGAGTATGGAAGAAGCCATGCCCGACGCGTTCGGCGAACTCGCCCATGTCTTCGAGCTGCTCGAAAAGCACTACAAGGACATGCAGGACATCGAGTTTACCGTTCAGCAGGGCAAGCTGTGGCTGCTCCAGACCCGCAACGGCAAGCGCACCGCCAAGGCCGCGCTCAAGATGGCGGTCGACATGGTGGGCGAAGGGCTGATCGATGAGAAAACCGCGATCCTGCGCGTCGACCCAATGGCGCTCGACCAGTTGCTCCATCCCACGCTCGATCCCGATGCACCGCGCGATGTTCTGACCACCGGTCTACCGGCCTCCCCCGGCGCGGCGAGCGGCAAGATCGTGCTCGATGCAGACACGGCGGAACTGTGGGCCAATCGCGGCGAGAAGGTTATCCTCGTGCGCGTCGAAACGTCGCCGGAGGACATTCACGGAATGCATGCCGCGACCGGGATCCTCACGGCGCGCGGCGGGATGACAAGTCACGCTGCTGTCGTGGCACGCGGCATGGGGCGGCCCTGTGTTTCGGGCGCATCGCAGGTTGCGATCGCTCGCTCAGAAAAAGGGAAAGAGCGCATGCTAACTATCGGTAATCGCGAGCTTTCCGAAGGCGATGTCATCACCATCGACGGCGGCAACGGCCAGGTTATGGCGGGCGAGGTGGCGACCATCGAACCGGAGCTCGCTGGCGACTTCGGCACACTGATGGAATGGGCCGACAAGCACCGCCGCATGCGCGTGCGAACCAATGCCGAGACCGAAACGGAGTGCAAGATGGCGCGCCAGTTCGGTGCGGAAGGCATCGGTCTTTGCCGGACGGAGCACATGTTCTTCGATGCCGGTCGGATCAGCGCCGTGCGCGAGATGATCCTGGCCGAGAACGAGTCTGGCCGCCGCGCTGCGCTCGACAAGCTGCTGCCCGAACAACGCGGCGACTTCGTCAAGATCTTCGAGGTGATGGCAGGGCTCCCCTGCACGATCCGCCTGCTGGACCCGCCGCTGCACGAGTTCCTGCCGCATGGCGACACGGAGTTCGAGGAGCTGGCCGGGGCGACCGGCGTCGGCATCGACAAGCTGCGCCGCCGTGCGAACGAGCTGCACGAGTTCAACCCGATGCTCGGCCATCGCGGCTGCCGCCTCGGGATCACCTATCCCGAAATCTACGAGATGCAGGCCCGCGCGATCTTCGAAGCGGCGTGCGAAGTGGCGAAGGCTAGCGGCGAGGCGCCGGTGCCCGAGGTGATGATCCCGCTAGTCGCTACGAAGCGCGAGCTGGAACTGCTCAAGGACGTGGTGGACCGCGCCGCGCAACAGGTGTTCTCGGATAAGGGCTGCACGGTCGACTATCTGGTCGGCACCATGATCGAGCTACCTCGCGCCGCCCTGATGGCGGGCGACATCGCAGAATCCGCCGAATTCTTCAGCTTCGGCACTAACGACCTCACTCAGACGACACTCGGGGTCAGCCGCGACGATGCGGGCCGCTTCCTGACGACCTATGTCGACAAGGGCATCTTCGCACGCGATCCCTTCGTTAGCCTCGACATCGACGGCGTCGGCCAGCTGGTCGAACTGGCGAGCGAGCGTGGGCGGACGACACGCGATGGGCTGAAGCTCGGCATTTGCGGCGAACATGGCGGCGATCCCGCCAGCATCGCGTTCTGCGAGAAGACCGGTCTCGACTACGTCAGTGCCTCACCCTACCGCGTGCCAATTGCGCGCCTCGCAGCAGCGCAGGCGAGCCTTCGCTAGTCCTTCCAGCCGGTTAGCGTCAGAATCTCGAAGGTTTCGACGACGCGGCCCTTGGCATTGGCGGAGCGCAGGAAGGCGGCCCGCGCTCGCTCCAGTGCCGCCTTGCCCAGCGGCGGTGCCGGACTGGCAAGCGAACTGCCGAGACCCTGGTCGCGCAGGTCGGAGACCAAGCGGTCGAGGTTGCCATAGGACACGCTCAGCGAGCGTCCATCGACCACCTGCCGCCGGAACAGCGCGCGCTGGAGCAAGGCGGAGGCCGCAGCGTTGTCGATCAGCGGATGCATCCGGGCCGCCGGCCGGTCCGGCTCGCTGGCGATCATGGCGGTCCGCAGAGCGGCGAGGCTTCCGGCCCCGACCACGCTGGCGATCAGGATGCCGCCATCATTCAGCGCGCTGCGAAGATGGAGGAGCGCACCCGGCAGATCGTTCACGCGGTCGAGCGAGGCTAGTGAAACTATGAGGTCGTAGGGACCGCCGGGCAGGGGCTGCTCCTCGTCCAGCGTTGCGACGTCGGCCTCCTCGACCTCGACGCCGAGCCCACGAAGCGACAGCGCGAGCGTGCCGGTCCAGTCACCGATCACCAGAGCGCGTGCCGGGGACAGGCGCATGAATTCGAGCCGCTCGAGCACATCCTCGACCATGTCGTGCAGGATATAGCGCGCGGCATCGCGCTGCGATTGGCGAACCCGCGCGCGACGCAATCCGGCGATGCGGCGGCGGCGCGAGAAGATGCGGGGCGGGGGCGTGCTGGCCATGACGCGTGCCCTGCCGTGCTTGCGGGAGGCGCGCAAGACGGGCATCACGTTTCGATGTCGACAAGACGCTTCCTCGCCGAAAGCCTCGCGCCGGTGGTGGACTTCATCTACCCGCCGCGGTGTCCGGCATGTGGCGAGAGTGTGGGCGAACAGGGCGGCCTTTGCCACGCCTGTTGGGTTGAGTTGGTCATCCCCTCGGAGCCGAACTGCCGCCTGTGCCAACGCCCGTTTGGCGAGAATGGCCCGCAGCACGGGGCGATTTGCGCGCCGTGTCACGCCGATCCCCCGGTTCATGACGGGATTTCGGCAGGAACGCTCTACGGCGAGACGGCGAGAAAGCTGATGCTCGCGCTAAAGCATGGGCGCCGGATAGCGCTCGCCCCGATGTTGGCGCGCCTGATCGCTGCGCGCATCCCTGAAATCGAGGCTGGAAAGGTTCGGATCATCGTGCCGGTGCCGCTTCATCGTCAGCGCCTTTGGCAAAGGGGATACAACCAGGCAGCGCTGCTCGGGCGCCAACTAGAGCAGCTCGGGCATGGTAAGCTTGTTGTCGATGCGCTGGTACGGACGAGACCTACGCCATCGCTCGGCGGACTGGGGGCGAAGGCGCGCAAGAAGGTCCTCGCCGGGGCTATCGCACTCAATCCCAAGATGAAACCGCAGCTCGATGGGGCAGACGTCCTGCTGGTGGATGACGTTCTGACGAGCGGGGCGACCTCTTCGACTTGCGTGAAGGTCCTGAAGCGTGCCGGCGCCAGGACCGTTCGGATCGCCTGTTTTGCACGGGTCCTGGAAGAGGCGAAAGACCTGTCGAGGCGCGCCGCCTAAACGAAACGCCCGGGTCCTTGCGAACCCGGGCGCCACGTGACGAATATTACCGGACCGGTCTTTCGACGGCGGTGCTGCCCCCCAGCAGGCACCTCGGTCCATCCCTCATCGTTTCCGGATGCGCCGCGAAAACCCTCAACGCGGCAGCGGATCCGGGACCCCCATGAACCTGGCGCTCTAGCGGCACCGATGCTCCGGTTTGGCGGATCGTCGCGATCCACGTGAGGAATGTTCACCATGCGCGCACCCGATGGAACAGGCATTTTGAAAGCTGCTCGATTTTGAAACGCATTTGTGGTTATCGTGCAACAAGCCCGTCGCATTTTTACAAGCCGGAAAGGTCCAGCCGCGTGTCCGACAGCGATCAGCGTGAAACCAGTCGCACCCTCAATCCAAAATACGACGATCGCGGCCTGCTGAGCGCCGTGGTGTTGGATTTGGCGACCAAGGACGTCCTGATGGTCGCCTTCATGAACGCCGAAGCCCTCGAAGCGACGCTGGAAAGCGGCGAGGCGCATTTTTACTCTCGTTCCCGCGACACCCTCTGGAAGAAGGGCGAGACCTCCGGCAATATCCTGAAGGTCGATGAAATCCAGGTGGATTGCGACCAGGATGCATTTGTCCTCCACTGCAGCCCCGTCGGGCCGACCTGTCACACTGGCGCTCGTAGCTGCTTCTACAGGGTGGTGGAGGGGCGAACTCTCCAACCCGTCAAGACTTGACGCTTACGTAAACGTTGGGTAGGGAAGTTGGCATGAACCAGCCGCTTCCCAAAGATGCTCCGCGCAGCGAAGGCGACCGGCGGCACGCCGGCGCGCACCTCGAACGCCCGGATGCCTTCGACCGTGAGCAGTTCTCGATCTCGGATCTGACCAGCGAGTTCGGCTGTACCGCCCGCGCCCTGCGCTTTTACGAAGACGAAGGCTTGATCGCGCCGTCACGCGTCGGCCTGACTCGCATCTATTCGAAACGCGACCGTGCACGGCTCGCCTGGATCATGCGGGCGAAGAACGTCGGTTTCTCGCTCACCGAAATTCGCGAGATGATCGATTTGTACGATCTCGGCGACGGGCGGGTCGAACAGCGCCGCGTCACGGTAGAAAAGTGCAAGACCCATGTCGCCAAGCTCAAGGAGCAGCGCGACGACATCGACAGCTCGATCAACGAACTGACCGATTTCATCGACCAGATCGAGTCGCTCGACCTCGATTGACCTAAGGGCCGATTACCCAATTTCACTTCAAGCAAGGACACGCAGATGCCCATCTATTCCGCCCCGACCCGCGACACGCGCTTCATCGTGAACGAAGTCCTCGACCTCGGCAGCTATGGCAATTTGCCCGGTTTCGAGATGGCGAGCGCAGACGTGACCGATGCTGTAATCAACGAAGGCGGGAAATTTTGTGCCGAGGTGCTCGCACCGCTCAACCAGTCGGGCGACCAAGAAGGCTGCACCAGGAACGAAGACGGCTCCGTCACCACGCCCAAGGGCTTCAAGGAAGCGTTCGACCTTTTCAACGAAGCAGGGTGGGGCACACTGTCCCATCCCGAAGAATTCGGCGGACAAGGCATGCCGCATGTTCTCGGCTTCGCAATGGAAGAGTTCATTTCCAGCGCAAACCAGGCCTTTGGCATGTATCCCGGCCTCACCAATGGCGCGATCTCGGCCTTGATCGCCAAGGGTACGCAGGAACAGAAGGAAAAGTACCTGCCGAAGATGGTGTCCGGCGAATGGACCGGCACCATGAACCTGACCGAGCCGCATTGCGGCACCGACCTCGGCATGATCCGCACCAAGGCGGAGCCGCAGTCCGACGGCAGCTATGCCATCACCGGCACCAAGATCTTCATCTCGGCCGGCGAACACGACATGAGCGAGAACATCATTCACCTCGTCCTCGCGAAGCTTCCCGGCGCGCCCGATAGCACGAAGGGCATTTCGCTGTTCGTGGTGCCCAAGTTCATCGTCAACGAAGACGGTACGTTGGGCGAGCGCAATGGCGTGATGTGCGGTTCGATCGAGCACAAGATGGGCATTCACGCCAACTCGACCTGCGTGCTGAACTATGACGGCGCCAAGGGCTGGCTCGTCGGCGAAGAGAACAAGGGCCTCGCCGCGATGTTCATCATGATGAATGCGGCTCGTCTGGGCGTGGGCATCCAGGGCCTGAGCCAGGCCGAGGTGTCTTACCAGAACGCCGTTGCTTACGCGCTCGACCGTCGTCAGGGCCGTGCGCTGACCGGTCCGGCTGATCCCGATGCGCAGGCCGACCCCATTTTCGTCCACCCCGACGTGCGCCGTATGCTGATGGATGCAAAGACCTTCACCGAAGGCATGCGCATGCTGTGCCTGTGGGGAGCGCTGCAGGTCGATCTGACGCACAAGGCGCAGACCGAGGAAGAGCGCGAGGAAGCCGATATGATGATCGGCCTGCTGACGCCGGTCATCAAGGGTTACGGCACCGACAAGGGCTATGAAGTCGCGACCAATATGCAGCAGGTTTTCGGCGGCCACGGCTATATCGAAGAATGGGGGATGAGCCAGTTCGTGCGCGATGCCCGCATCGCCCAGATCTACGAAGGCACGAATGGCGTGCAAGCGATGGACCTTTGCGGTCGCAAGCTCGCCCAGAAAGGCGGCGCCGCGATCCAGGCGTTCTTCAAGGTCGTCGGTGAAGATATCGCCGCGGCCAAGGAGGACCAGGCTCTCGCACCCATGGCCGAAGCGCTCGAGAAGGCACTCGGCCAGCAGCAGGCTGCGACGATGTGGTTCATACAGAACGCGATGCAAAACCCCAACCACCTCGGCGCGGGTGCGCATCACTACATGCACATCATGGGCATAGTCTCGCTCGGGTGGATGTGGCTTCGCATGGCGAAGACTGCGGCGGCCGCTCTGGCCAGTGGCAGCGATGACAAGGCGTTTTACGAAGCCAAACTCGCCAGTGCGCGCTATTACATGGACCGCTTCCTGCCCGATGCCGGTGCGCTGCGCCGCAAGCTGGAAAGCGGTTCGGAAAGCATGATGGCGCTGGGCGAAGAAGCTTTCGCTACCGCTGCCTGAGGCGCGGACGGTCTTTGGTAGAAAAGGGGGCGTTTCGGTGCCCCCTTTTGTTTTGTTGTGAGACCAAATGCCTGATTGGTTAGGCGTCAGGTCCGCGGGTTGGAGAGCACCTCATCGAACAGGCCGAGCATCGCCTGCCAACTTTGCCGATCGGCGCTGGCATTGAAGGCCGGATTGGGCGAGCCGTCGAGGCCGACCTTGGCGGTGAAGCCATGCCCGACATTGGCATAGCTGTGGAAGTGCCAGTCGGCCCCGACCTGGTCCATCTCTTCCCAGAAGGCCATGACATGCGAGCGTGGCACCAGTTCGTCCCGATCGCCATGGCAAACGAGCATGCGCGCCTTCGGACGGTCCTGAGCCGGAAGTCGCGTGTCGAGCAGGCCATGGAAACTCGCTACTGCAAGCAGGTCCTGCCCGTCGCGCGCCATCTCGAGAACGGCCATTCCGCCGAGGCAAAACCCGATCGCCAAATGCGGCCCGTGCGGTGCCAATTCGCGTGACAGATCGAGCGTCGCACGCAGCCGCTGGCGCATGGCGGGCGGATCGCCGCGCAGTTTCTCGAGTGCGACGAAGGCTTCGTCAGGCGTTGAGGGTGCTTCGGGTCCGTAGAAATCGCCGATCAGCACTTCGTAGGCCTCATCCACCAGCGCCCGGGCTTTGGCTTCGACGCCGGGCGTGGAGTTCATGAAGGTCGGGAAGACCGCCACTGCCGCCCGTGCTTGTCCCGCAGGCTTGCCGTGCAGAGCGACGAGCGGCGTGCCGTTATCGCCGTAGTCGATACGCTGGAGTTCGCTCATTCGGGCAGGAAGTCCGGCACCGAGAGATAGCGCTCGCCCGTGTCGTAATTGAATCCCATCACGCGGCTGCCAGCGGGCAGGTCGGGCAGTTTCTTGGCGATCGCTGCAAGCGTCGCGCCGCTCGAAATGCCGACCAGCATGCCTTCCTTCGCCGCGCATTGCCGGGCCATCTCCTTGGCGGCCTCGGCATCGACCTGGATGGAGCCATCAATCGATTGCGTGTGAAGATTGTCGGGCACGAAGCCCGCGCCGATGCCCTGGATGGGGTGGGGGCCGGGCTGGCCTCCGCTGATAACCGGGGACTGGGCAGGCTCGACGGCGTAGGCCTTGAAACCGCTCCACTTCTCCTTGAGCACTTCCGCACAGCCAGTGAGGTGGCCTCCTGTGCCGACGCCTGTGATCATCACATCGATGGGATTGTCTGCAAAATCCTCGAGAATTTCCTGCGCGGTCGTGCGGGCATGGACTTTCCAGTTACTCTCGTTGTCGAACTGGCTCGGCATCCAGGCACCGTCGGTTTCGGCGACCAGCTCCTGCGCGCGTTCGATCGCGCCTTTCATGCCCTTTTCCTTCGGCGTGAGGTCGAAGGTCGCGCCATAGGCCAACATCAGGCGACGCCGCTCGATGCTCATGCTTTCGGGCATCACGAGGACCAGCTTGTAGCCCTTGACCGCGGCGGTCATCGCCAGGCCGATGCCGGTATTGCCGCTGGTCGGCTCCACGATGGTGCCGCCCGGCTTGAGCTTGCCGGTCTTTTCGGCATCCTCGATCATGGCGAGGCCGATGCGGTCCTTGATGGAACCGCCGGGATTGTTCCGCTCGCTTTTCACCCAGACCTCGTGGTCGGGGAACAGGCGGGAGAGGCGGACGTGCGGTGTGCGCCCGATGGTGTCGAGAATGGAGTCGGCTTTCATGGCATCTGCTCCTTGAGTTTTTCTTCCGGTGTCGGTTCTAGCAATTCTTCAGGCGGGTCAAAGGTCCGGGTTGTCCGCAGAACCGGGAACAGCTTGCTCCATAGCGCCACCGTGACGATGGCACCGGCGCCTCCGCCGACCACGGCGATCACCGGGCCGAACACAAATGCGAGCGACCCCGAAAAGAAATCTCCGAACTCGTTAGAGGCGCTGATTGTCAGCAGGCTGACCGAGGAGACCCGGCCGCGCTTGTCGTCCGGAGTGTGCAGCTGGATCAGCGACTGGCGGATGTAGACGCTGAACATGTCCGCTGCGCCGACGATGAACAGCATGGCGAGGCTGAGCGGCATATAGGTCGACAGGCCGAAAACGATGGTCGCCACACCGAAGATCGCGACGGCCCACAGCATCTTCGGCCCGACATTGGTCTTCAGCGGGCGGAAGGAAAACAGCAGCGCGGTCAAGGCAGCGCCGACGGCGGGAGCCATGGCGAGCTGGGCAAGGCCCGTCTCGCCGACCTCAAGGATGTCGCGCGCATAGACCGGGAACAGCGCAGTCGCCCCGGCCAGAAACACCGCGAACAGGTCCAGCGTGATCGCGCCGAGCACCATCTTATTGCGTACGACATAGCGCAGGCCTTCAACCATCTGGTGGATCGGTCGCTTGTTCGCCTCGCGCGGGGGTTGCGGGACCTTGCCGATGAAGGAAATCGCCGTGATCGACACGGCGAACAATCCGGCGGCCACGAGATAGGGCAGGGCAGGGAGGATCGCATAGGTATATCCGCCGATGGCCGGGCCCACGATCATGCCGACCTGCCACGCGATGCTCGACAAGGCGATGGCATTCGGGAGAATGGTCTTGGGCACGAGGTTCGGGGCCAGCGCCGACAGGGCGGGCCCATTGAAGGCGCGCACCACACCGAGGACGATGGCGACACCATAGAGCCAAGCGAGCGACAGGTCTCCGTGCCACGTCAGGAAAGCCAACGCCGCTGCACATCCCAACTGGGCCAGCATCGTCAGCCGCGCGATGTTGCGCCGGTCGAAATGATCGGCCGCCCAGCCCGAAAAGGGTGTCAGTACGAACAGCGGGAGAAATTGCAGCAGGCCGATCAGCGCGAGTTGGCCGGAGGACTCCGCCACGCTCATCCCGGCATCGCGGGCGATATTGTAGGTCTGCCATCCGATGATCAGCATCATCGCATATTGCGCCAGCGTCATGCTCAGGCGCGACAGCCAGTAGGCGCGGAAATTCGCGATCCGGAAGGGCGAGCTATCGGGGGTGATTGCGGTGTCGGTCTGGCTCACGCCAGACGCATGGCAGGCGCGCCTCCCGATGGGAAGACGCGCCTGCTTTGCGTGTCAGAATCAGATCTTGGCGGTCAGCGCAGTTTGCGCAGGCGCGGGTTCGGCTGAAGCTCGTCGATCAGGGCGAGGAAATCGTCCATCCGGATGATCCGCTCGAACTGGAACCCGGCGCGATTGTCGCGGGTCCAGATGACGTAGGATTCGATCCGTCCGATTACGGGCAGGCGGATGATGACCCGCTCGCCACGGCTGAGCCCGTCGGCATTGTCGACCATGAAGCCGTTTGCCGAGATATTGGCGATGTGGAGGCGCAGATCACCCTTGCCGAAGTGCTCGGCGATGACGGGGTGATCGACCGGGTGGCGCGCCATGCGCCGCTGGTCGGTTACGCTCAATTGTGCTCCGGCACTCATCTGTTGCGATCCCTCCGAAAAATTGATCGCAATCGGTATGCACCCGGAAAGGCTGATATTTGGTAAACCCGCCCGAAGGAATTGGCGCTCGCAAGGCGGCGAGCGCCGCGATCAGCGCCGCAAAATCGCGTGTTTCTTCTTGCCCAGGCTGAGCTTGATTTCAGATTCAGTGTCAACGTTTACCAGAAAACCGGGATCGTCGACGACCGCGCCATCCAGCTTGACCGCACCTTCCGCGAGCTTGCGCTTGGCCTCGCCATTCGAGGCCGTGAAACCGAGCGCAGTTAGCGCAGCACCGATCCGCATGCCGTCGCTGCCGACCGAAAGCGTGGGCAAGTCCTCGCCCGATCCGCCACCCGCGAAGGTATCGCTCGCGGTCTGCGCCGCAACGTCGGCTGCCTCGCGTCCGCGAACTAGTGCGGTGACCTCATTGGCCAGCACCGTCTTCGCCTGATTGATTTCCGCGCCCACCAGTGCTTCCAGTCTGGCGATTTCGTCCAGCGGAAGATCGGTGAACAGCCGTAGAAAGCGCCCGACATCGCGGTCGTCGACATTGCGCCAGAACTGCCAGAAGGCGTAGCTCGGAAGCTGGTCCTCGTTGAGCCAAACGGCACCTGCTGCGGTCTTCCCCATCTTCGACCCGTCAGCGGTGGTGAGCAGCGGCGTCGTCAGGCCGAACAGCTCGCTGCCGTCCATGCGGCGAGCAAGCTCCATGCCGTTTACGATATTGCCCCACTGGTCGCTGCCGCCCATCTGCAACCGACAGCCATAGCGTTGCGCCAGCTCGCGGAAATCGTAGGCCTGCAGGATCATGTAGTTGAATTCGAGGAAGGTCAGCGGCTGCTCGCGGTCGAGCCGCAGCTTGACCGAATCGAAGGTCAGCATGCGATTGACGGTGAAATGCGGGCCGATATCGCGCAAAAGCTCGATATAGCCGAGCTCGCTCAACCACTCGTCATTGTTGACCATCACGGCGTCGGTCGGCCCATCACCGAAAGTCAGCAGGCGCTCGAAGACCTTGCGGATGCCGGCGATGTTCGCGTCGATATCGGCATCGGTCAGCATCTTGCGGCTCTCGTCTTTGCCGCTGGGATCGCCCACCTTGGTCGTGCCGCCGCCCATCACGACGATCGGCTTGTGCCCGGCCTGCTGCAACCGGCGCAGCATCATGATCTGGACCAGGCTTCCGACGTGCAGCGATGGCGCGGTGGCATCGAAGCCGATATAGCCCGGCACAATGTCCTCGGCGGCCAGCGCGTCCAGCGCCTCGCCATTGGTGATCTGGTGGATGTAGCCGCGCTCTTCGAGCGTGCGCAGGAGGTCGGAGGAAAAGCTGCTCATGATGGAGCGCGCGCTAGCAGGTAAGAACGCCCGTGCAAACGCATGAACTGGTGCCCCATCCGGCCTGTCCTCCGGCGAGCGTAAGCGCCGTTACGGCTCGGATCATCGGACGCGATGCCAATTGGCTGCGTGTCCGGTGGCGCGTCGAGGGCGTGCAAAAACTTGTCGTACCGAAGTGTGCGGGGCGCGGCCGTGCGGACGGCCTATGGCAGACCACCTGCTTCGAGATGTTTGTGAAGCCCAGAGGCGGCACGTCTTATCGCGAATATAACCTGTCCCCGTCGGAGCGCTGGAATGCTTACGCTTTCGACGCGCCTCGAAAGGGCATGCGAGAACTCCCCATGGCTCGCGGGCCCGATTGCACCATGCGGCCCGGCAGCAGCTTCGCCATCTTCGATGCGGCCATCCCCGCCGATGCCATACCGTCGGTCGATTGCGACTACGCGATGACCTGCGTCATTGAGGAACAGGGCGGCACGAAAAGTTATTGGGCGCTCTGCCATGCGGGCGATGCACCGGATTTCCATGAACCGGCTTGCTTCACAGGCAAGCTTGCGGCACCCACCGCGCCATGAAATTCGGCATCGACCGCCTTCTGACCGAAGATGAACTGCGCGCCCCGCTCGAGGGCAAACGCGTATCGCTGGTGGCGCATCCTGCTTCGGTCACCGCGCAACTGCACCATTCGCTCGACGCGCTGATCGAACGCGGGGTCAACGTCACCTCGGCTTTCGGACCGCAGCACGGGCTGAAGGGCGACAAGCAGGACAATATGGTCGAGACGGCGGACGAGACCGATCCCCGCCACAACATCCCGATCTTCAGCCTCTATGGCGAAGTCCGCCGACCGACCGGACAAATGATGTCGACAGCGGACGTGTTCCTGTTCGACCTTCAGGATCTCGGTTGCCGCATCTATACCTTCGTTACGACCCTGCTCTACCTGATGGAAGAAGCGGCGAAAGCGGGCAAATCGGTCTGGGTGCTCGACCGCCCCAATCCCGCTGGCGGCCCAGTGGAAGGCACGCTACTGGTTCCTGGACAAGAGAGCTTCGTCGGCGCGGCGCCCATGCCGATGCGCCACGGCATGACGATGGGCGAAATGGGCCACTGGTTCAAAACGCATTTCGACCTCGATCTCGATTACAAGGTGATTGAGATGGTCGGCTGGAAGCCCGGTCATGCGGCCGGCTTTGGCTGGCCGGAAGACCGGGTATGGATCAATCCGAGCCCGAATGCCGCCAGCGTCAATATGGCGCGGGCCTATGCCGGTACCGTCATGCTGGAGGGAACGACACTGAGCGAGGGTCGCGGGACGACCCGGCCGCTCGAAGTGCTGTTCGGCGCGCCCGATGTCGATGCAGGCGGCGTTATGAAAGAGATGGAGCGACTTGCTCCTGCATGGCTTCGGGGCTGCGCTTTGCGCGAGTGCTGGTTCGAGCCGACATTCCACAAGCACGCCGGGAAGCTCTGCAACGCACTGATGATCCACGCGGAAGGCCCGTTCTACGATCATCACGAGTTCCGACCGTGGCGGCTTCAAGCGCTGGCCTTCAAGGCGATCCGCAACCTCTATCCGGACTACGATCTGTGGCGCGATTTTCCCTATGAGTACGAGCTAGAGCGACTCGCGATCGACGTGATCAACGGCGGGCCGAGTTTGCGCGAATGGGTGGATGACAGCGAAGCCGAACCCGGCGACCTGGAAAGCCTTGCCGATGCCGACGAAACTGTATGGCGCCAGACAATCGCGCCGCACCTGCTTTACGGATGACCCAGGCAGCGCCGGATTTCGCCAGCCTCGTCGCCGAGGGCGATGCTCGCCTCGACGCTGGCGATCATCGGGCCGCTTCCGCTTACTATACCGCCGCCTTGAAACAGGCCGAAGCAGGCGCGCCCTATGATCGGCCCACAGCGCAAAGAGCCTTGCGGCGCTTGCAGGACATCGAGCAGGGCTATGTGCGCCATCTCCACGCCTCGCTCGAACGGCAAGGCTTCCCGCAATCGGAATGGCATCCCAGATTCGCGAAGAGTATCGCGATCATGACCGGCCAGCTTCAGCGCGAAAACACCGGCGAGCAATATCTCCGGATGCCGACGACCTATTTCTATCCCGATCTGCCCTATGCGGAATATTACGATACCGCTGGCTGGTCCTGGGTAGAAGAACTCGAAGCCTATACCGAGCAGATCGTCTCGGAAGCGAAAACCCTCATGGACGGCGGTGAAACTTTCGCGGCTTACATGAAGCGCACCAAAGACCGCCCACAGGGCAATTCGCACGGTCTGCTCGAGAATGACGATTGGAGCACCTTCGATCTTATCGATTCGGAGAAGCCGATCGCGGACCGGGTGAAGCTTTGCCCGCACACGTTTGGTGCGATTACCGACTTCGCTCCCCAGTGCCGGATACCCAAGCGCGCACCGACGATCATGTTCTCCCTCCTGAAGGCGGGTGCGCACATTCCCCCGCATACCGGGATGCTGAACCCGCGTCTCATATGCCACCTCCCACTGGTCGTGCCGGGTGACGGGGCCCTTCGGGTGGGTTCGGTCACGCGAGTTTGGGAGAAGGGTAAGCTGATGGTTTTCGACGACACGATCGAACATGAAGCCTGGAACCACTCGCAGACCGACCGCTTGGTCCTGATTTTCGACATCTGGCATCCCGATCTCGACGAAATCGAGCAGGCGCAAATCGCGGCGCTGTTCCACGCGGTGGACTCGTATTGAACCACCCCTAGGCACCAAACCCGACTTTCGATCGGTCGAAGAACCCTTGACGAAAGGCAATGGATAGGGTTGCTTGACCGAAAGTGACGGGCATACCCGCGCTTCGGGAGAGAATTTCATGGCGACAGCGGCACCGACCGGCGCAGCGCAGAGTTCAGTGCGTGCCACCCTCTGGATTCTGTTGATCGTCTACATCTTCAATTTCATCGACCGGCAGATCGTCAATATCCTGGCCGAACCGATCGCGCAGGACCTGGGTCTGAGCGATACGCAGATCGGCTTGATGACGGGCCTCGCATTTGCACTGTTCTACACCGTCCTCGGCCTGCCGATTGCGCGCTATTCCGACAGGCCGACAACGCATCGACCGCGGTTGATTGCATTGGCCCTGGCAACCTGGTCGGCAATGACCGCGCTGTGCGGGGTGGCGCAGAATTTTATTCAACTGCTTGTCGCCCGCATCGGCGTCGGTGTGGGAGAGGCCGGTTGCACCCCGCCGGCGCATTCGCTGATTTCGGATCTTGTGCCGCCGGAGAAACGCAGCTCCGCTTTGGCGTTCTACGCGCTTGGAATCCCGATGGGAACGCTGCTCGGCATGCTCATCGGCGGCGTGCTCGCCGATTGGGTGGGTTGGCGCAGAGCGTTTCTCTTCGTGGGGATTCCAGGTGTGGTTCTCGCCCTGATTGTGTGGTTCGTCCTCAAGGAACCGCGCCGTAAGGACAGCCTCGAGGTTCTACGCCAGAGGGGCACCGAAGACGTGGTCCCGTTCTTCAAGGCGATGGGCAAGGTCATGCGCTCGCGCGCCTTCGTCCTGCTTTTATGCGCCGGATCGGCGGCGGCGTTTCTCGCTTATGGCAAGGTCACCTGGACGACGATCTTCTTCCAGCGGACCCATGGCATGACCCCGGGTGAGGTCGGCTTCTGGTTCGGCGTCGTGAACGGCGCAGCGGGCATCGCGGGAACCGTGCTCGGCGGCTGGCTTGCGGACCGCTTCGGCTCGCAGAACCGTCGCCACGTTCTTACCGCGCCTGCCATCGGTATGGCCGTGGCTGCCCCGATCGCGTTTCTCGCCTATCAGGCGCAGAGCTGGCAGATGGGCCTAATCCTACTCTTCGTGCCGACATTGCTGAATTCGCTGTATTACGGTCCGACCTATTCCGCAGCGCAAGGCCTCGTGCCGCTCCGCTCGCGGGCGATTGCCGCGGCCGTTTTGCTATTCTTCCAGAACCTGATCGGGCTGGGCCTCGGGCCGTTATTCTTCGGCATGCTGTCCGACTGGTTGCGCCCCGAATACGGCGAGGAAAGCGTCCGCTACGTGCTCTATGGCGCGGCCTTTCTCGGTCTCATCCCGGCATTCTTCTTCTGGCGGTGCAGCCTGCGTCTCAACGACGAGTTGGACAAGCAGGACTAGCCGGCGGGGATCAGTTCGACGCGATCGTCCGGTTCGGGGACAGGGCGCACATCCGACGTGTCGTTGTGCATAACCATGACACTGCAACCATCGATTTGGTGATCGACCGCCGCGATCATCTCGGCGTCCTCCGGTGCGGCAGCCTCCCGCCGCAGCGAAGGCTGGCCATTAGACTCGCGAACTTGAGTGATGGTCTGCTCGCAGTCGTCCACGGTGATCGGCTCTTCAGGACAACCTTCGGGATTGAAAACCGGTACGCTCCCGTCGCACGGGGTCGTTTCCGCCGCCATTTCGGGCTCGCCAGCCGGCGTGCGCTTCTCGTCGGGCTCCGACGCAATGGCAACACCTGCCAAGGCTAGGGCAGGGAGGACAAAAAAGCGCATTGTGGTCTCCTTCGTTGCTCTCATGCGGGCTCGCGCACCGGGTGCACAAGGCTGACGAGGACGAAGCTGATCAGCATCAACAGGAACCAGCTTCCCAGTTTGGCCAGGCTGACCGGCTGCCAGCCGTCCTCCTGCCCCGGGTAGGTCCAGGCGCGAGCGAAGGTACCGATATTCTCTGCACCCCAGATGAATAACGCGACCAGAAAGAAGCCGAGAAGCAGCGGCATCCAGCGATACTCCACCCAGTTGCGGAAGTGAATTTTCGTTCGCCAGAACAGCAGGATCGTGAGGCCGAACAGCAAGTAGCGAATGTCCGGCAGCCAGTGGTGTGCGAAAAAATTCACGTAGATCGCCGCCGCCAGCGTGTAGGTCGCCCAGCGTGCGGGATAGTGCGAATAACGAAAGTCGAAGATGCGCCAGACGCGGGCGATGTAGCTTCCTACCGCCGCGTACATGAACCCCGAGAATAGCGGCACGTCGCCAATCCGCAGCACGCTCGGTTCGGGGTAGATCCACGATCCCGCTGCTGTCTTGAACAGCTCCATCACCGTTCCGACGATATGGAAGAGGAAGATGACCTTGGCCTCCGACCATGTCTCCAACCGGAAGGCTAGCATCGCCGCCTGAATTGCAACGGCTGCCAAGGTGATGAAATCGTATCGGGGCAAGGACGCGTCTTCGGGATAAAACAGATGCGTCGCCAGCAGTAGCGCCAGCGTCAGTCCACCGAACAGGCAGGCCCAAGCCTGCTTGAACCCGAACAGCAGGAACTCGTAGAGCCACAGCCGCCAGCCCGTGCCCGGATCGAACTGCTCGAGCCGGTGGCGGACCGCCTCGAAGCGGGTGTGCCGCAAGGCGTCCTATCCTTGCTTGCGGCTCAATTCGCGCATCGCGTCGTCGAGGCCGTCCAGCGTCAGCGGATACATCCGGTCGTTGACGAGGTGTTTCATCACCTTGGTCGACTGCGAATATCCCCACTGCTTTTCGGGCACGGGATTGAGCCAGACGGTCGCGGGATAGGTGTTGGTGACCCGCTGCATCCAGGTGGCGCCCGCTTCCTCGTTCATATGCTCCACGCTGCCGCCCGCATGGGTGATCTCATAGGGGCTCATGGCTGCGTCGCCGACGAACACGACCTTGTAGTCGTGGCCGTATTTGTGGAGAATATCCCAGGTCTTGGTCCGCTCCTGCCAGCGCCGGCGATTGTCCTTCCACACGCCTTCGTAGAGGCAATTGTGGAAGTAGAAGAATTCGAGATTCTTGAACTCGCTGGTGGCCGCGCTGAACAGCTCTTCGGTGATCTTGATGAACGGGTCCATCGACCCGCCCACATCTAGGAACAGCAGCAGCTTCACCGCATTGCGCCGCTCCGGTCGCATATGGATGTCGAGCCAGCCCTGCTTCGCCGTACCGTCGATGGTCGCATCGATGTCGAGCTGGTCCGCCGCGCCTTCGCGCGCGAAGCGGCGCAGTCGACGCAGCGCCATCTTGATGTTGCGGGTGCCCAGTTCCTTGGTGTTGTCGAGGTTCTTGAACTCGCGCTTGTCCCACACCTTGATCGCGCGCTTGTGCTTGCTCTCCCCACCGATCCGCACGCCTTCGGGGTTGTAGCCCGAATTGCCGAACGGGCTGGTGCCGCCGGTGCCGATCCACTTGTTGCCGCCCTGGTGGCGCTTTTCCTGCTCCTCGAGCCGCTTTTTCAGCGTCTCCATGATCTCGTCCCAGTCACCCAGCGACTTGATCTTTTCCATCTCCTCGTCGGAAAGGAACTTCTCAGCGACGGCCTTCAACCAGTCTTCCGGAATATCGACCGGGTTCTGGCCGTAATCGGACAGGATGCCCTTGAAGACCTTGGCAAAGACCTGGTCGAAGCGATCGATCAGACCTTCGTCTTTCACGAAGGTCGCGCGGGAGAGGTAGTAGAAGGCTTCCGGCGTCTGCTCGATCACATCCTTGTCGAGCGCCTCGAGCAGTGTGAGGTGTTCCTTGAAGCTTGCCGAAATTCCGGCAGCGCGCAGCTCGTCGACGAAATTGAAAAACATGACACAGGCTTAGCGGCCTCTACCGCGATGGCGAAGCGAAAATCGGCGAAGGCTGCTTAACCGGGCAATAACCATTCCCGTTTAACCCCTGAATCGGGTCTAGAAATACAGGGACGTGGCCAAGCATGGAAATGCGCGAAATCGCGATGACGGACAGCAAGGACTTGTCGGCAATTCCGGAGAGTTGCGGCAAGGTGACGGTCGGGTGCTCCGATGTCGCGGGGATCGTGCAAGGGGTCATCGACTCGTTCGGCCATTTGCGCTCCGAATATGTCGAATTGCAGGGCACGGTGTCCGCCCTGGACGAAGACCAGCGCATGGTGCTCGAAGCGACCGATGAGGCGCGATTGCTGTCGCAACGTGCGATCGAGCGGCTTTCCCAGGGTTCCGAGCTTATCGGCAATTCGCTCGGTCAGATCGGTAATCTTCTGGGTCTAGTCGAAACGCTGACCGAACATGTCACCGGCTTCGCTGCAGCGATGGACCAGGTCCGCCGCAGTTCGCAGGAAATCGACCAGATTGCCGAGACGACGAACATCCTCGCCCTCAATGCGACGATCGAGGCGATGCGTGCTGGCGAACAAGGCCGCACTTTCGCCGTCGTGGCCAACGAGGTGAAAACACTGGCCAGCGAGACGCGGCGGGCGACCGAGGAAATCGGGCGGACGATCGACACGCTTGGCGAAGAAGCCGAACAGGTGATCGAGAAAATCCAAGTCGGTGCCACCGCCAGCGCCGAGGCCAAGAGTTCCGTCACCGCTATCGAACATACGCTTCAGGGCGTCACCGAACTGATCGGCGAGGTCGATCAGCAGCAGGACCAGATCGCCCGGAATACCGCGACCATTTCGGAACATGTTCACCGCGTCCAGGATACGCTTGGCGATTTCGACACCGCGGTCAGCGACAACGAGCAGAAGCTCGCCACTGCGCATGACCGCATGGAAGATCTCGAACTGACCGCCAGCGACATGTTCGACAATCTGGTCAAAGCCGGACTTTCGCCGGACGACAGCCTGATGGTGGATAAGGCTCGAAGCTATGCCGAAGAAATAACCAAGCTTGCCGAGGACGCGCTGGCCGATGGCTCACTGACTATGGAGCAGCTGTTCGACCAGAATTACGTACATGTCGCAGGCACCAATCCCAAGCAGTACAGGACGTCCCTCTGCAATTGGGCCGATGCCAACTGGCGCCCCATAAACGACCGGGTGGTTGCCGAAGGCGGCGCGATCATGATGTGTTCGCAGGCCGACATGAACGGGTTCCTTCCCACGCATATCAGCGACCGTTGCCGCAAACCCACCGGAGACATCACGCACGATACGACCTACTGCAGGAACGGTCGCATCATGCTGTACGGTATCGACAAGAAGGCCAAACAGCAGAACGATGCCTTCATGATGGCGGTCTATCGGCAGGAAGGGGACGGGAAGAATTACGTCGTCGTGCGCAATGTCTATGTGCCGATCGTAATCAACGGTCGCCGCTGGGGCGACTTCGAACTGGCCTACAGCTTCCGCTGATTGCATCCCTTATCGACACGCGAAAAAGGGCGCGAACGACTTGGTTCGCGCCCTTTCGCTACTTTCTGCTTACTGGACGCTGCTAGCTCTGGCGCCGGGCCATGAACGCGAGACGTTCGAACATCATCACGTCCTGCTCGTTCTTGAGCAGCGCGCCGTGGAGTGGCGGGATGGCGCTGTTGGGATTGGCGTCCTGCAGCGTCTCGAGCGGCATGTCCTCGTTCATCAGCAGTTTCAGCCAGTCGAGCAGCTCGCTGGTGCTGGGCTTCTTCTTGAGGCCGGGCACTTCGCGCAGCTCGTAGAAGATATCCATCGCCTTCTTGACCAGCGTCTTCTGGATGTCGGGATAATGGACATCGATGATCTCCTGCATCGTCTCGCGATCGGGAAACTTGATGTAGTGGAAGAAGCAGCGGCGCAGGAATGCGTCGGGCAGTTCCTTCTCGTTGTTCGAGGTGATGACCACGATCGGACGTTCCTTCGCCTCGATCCGTTCATGCGTTTCGTAAACGTCGAAGCTCATGCGATCGAGTTCCTGCAACAGATCGTTGGGAAACTCGATGTCGGCCTTGTCGATTTCGTCGATCAGCAAGACGGGCAGCTGTTCGCTGGTGAATGCTTCCCACAGCTTGCCCTTCTTGATGTAGTTCGAGATGTCATGGACGCGCTCGTCGCCGAGCTGGCCGTCGCGCAGGCGGGCAACCGCATCGTATTCGTAAAGGCCCTGCTGCGCCTTGGTGGTGGACTTCACATTCCACTCGATCAGCGGCGCATCGAGCGCCTTGGAGATTTCGTGCGCGAGGACCGTCTTGCCCGTACCCGGTTCCCCCTTCACCAGCAGCGGACGGCGCAGCGTTACTGCGGCATTGACCGCGACCTTGAGGTCTTCGGTGGCGATATAGGACTGGGTGCCTTCGAAACGGGTCTGGTCGGAAGTGTTGTCGGCCATCGGTTTTCCCTTGCAACTTGACGGGAGCGTTAGGGGGAGGGCACGCGAAGGGCAAGGGGGCGTTGTAACCTCCACGACCCGCCGGACGGACAGGAGAGAATATGCCGACAGAAGCACTCAGCATCACGACCGAAGCGGGCCATGTGCTCGAAGGGTCCCTCGAACTCCCGACGGGGCTTGTGCGGGGCGCTGCACTGTTCGCGCATTGCTTCACCTGCACGAAGAACAGCAAGGCCGCCGTCACCGTGGCGCGCGCGCTGGCGCAGGAAGGCATTGCGACGCTGCGGTTCGATTTTACCGGTCTCGGCGGAAGCGAGGGCGAGTTCGGGCGCGCGGGGTTCGCCACCGATGTCAGCGATCTGGTGGATGCGGCCCGCAAGCTTGTCGAGCGTTTCGGAGGCCCGATCCTGATGGTCGGCCACTCGCTCGGCGGAGCCGCCGTGCTGGCCGCTGCCGACGATCTCGGCTCTGACCACGTCGCCGCAATTGCCACGATCGGCGCGCCCAGCGATGTGCCGCATGTGCTCGAGAATATCGACGGCGATCTCAACGCAGTCCGGGCTGGCGAGGATACCACGGTCACGATCGGCGGCCGCGAGTTCAGCCTCAGCAAGGAGTTCCTCGACAAGGTTGAAAGTGCCGACTTGCTTGCCGAAGTGGCGCGCATCCGCAAGCCGCTGATGTTCCTCCACTCGCCGACCGACCAGATCGTCGGTATCGAGCACGCTGGCGCGCTTTTTCAGGCGGCGAAACATCCCAAGAGCTTCGTCAGTCTCGAAGGGGCGGACCATTTGCTGGTCAAGAAGGCCGACGCGCGCTTCGCCGCCACGGTTATCGCGGGATGGGCGCAGCGCTACCTGCCCCTTCGCGACGACTGGCCGATGCCGGAGGACGGCGTGGTCGTGAAGACCGGCCACGGCAAGTTCGGCACTGAGGTCCACACCAAGGCCCACCGCTTCATCGCCGACGAACCGCGCAGCTATGGCGGCGACGATACCGGCCCGACGCCCTACGATTTGCTCAATGCCGCGCTCGGCACCTGCACGGCCATGACGATGAAGATGTATGCCGACCGCAAGCAGTGGCCGCTGGACGGCGTGACTGTCGAAGTGCGCCACGAACGCCAGCATGCGGAAGAATGCGACCATGTCGAAGCGATGGAGCAGGGCAAGCAACTCCAGGCGCTCCACCGAACGATCACGATCGAAGGCAACGGGCTGGACGATGACCAGCGACATAAGCTATTGGAGATAGCGGATAAGTGTCCGGTGCATCGCACTTTGGAAGGCGAATTGCACGTCCATACCGCGATGCAGGAATGAGGTAGGAAAATGTTTCGACTCAAACGCCACGTCGCGCTGAATGCCGGGTTTGCATGCCTGGCTTCGCTCTCTCTCGCCGGATGTGTCACGCAGATGGACGAAATCGATCAAAGCGATACCCGCACTCCCTTGCTCGAAGCGCGGGTTTCCCATCTTCCCATCCGTCCGCGCAGTAAGATTGTCCAATCGCCCTCAGAAGAGAATTTGCGACAAGCTCTTGCGATCGCTGGGGTCGATCATTTCCAGTTCGTCGCAGATTGTGCGGTCGGGCGCGACGGGGTCATATCTTCGTGCGGAAGGTTTTCCGTCGAACCAGAAACCGCAAACGTGAGAAAGGCAGCAGAAACCCTCTACAGAGGTTTCGCGATTGTGAGGGAAGGCGCGCCACTCAAGACCAGTGTGACACTTTCTGTTGATGCTCGATTCGAAGGCGTAAACAGCATCGAACGATGTGTCGCGGTCTTGCTGTGCGGAATTCCGACACCTCCCGCACCCAAGCCTCCAGAGCCACAGCGCCAGCAATAAATGGGTGGGAACGATTTTCTCCATATCCCACCCATCCGGAATTTATTGCGAGTAAGGCTGCCCGTTATTAGCAGCATAGATGTCGGTAGGTTCCTGAGGAGAACCGTGTTGGCCCGTCGTCGCACCATGCAAGTTCATGTTGATGGCATTTGCCATCTGCTGCGCTAAAGCTTCGGCAAACGCTTCATTGTTTGTGCCGTACTGGGTATCGTAAAATTGTGAACCATTTACAGTATCATCAGCTCGATGGACTTGGAAGCTAAGCTGCCAAAAGTTAAACCCAACCTGGTTCATATGCGCAACCTCGTGAAGGATGAGTATGCTCATGCCAGAATCATCGACATAGTTTGGGTTGCCATAGAAATTCGGATCTTGTCCGTCACCGATAATGTCCTGATAATTGATACTGTCCATATTAGGTCCGGTACCCTCGCCGTAATCGGCAGAACCGACACCATTGTTATTGAAATCGGTACGGTCAGTGACGGTGAACTCAGTATTGAGCAGTTCATCGCGGAACATGGAAACGCTGATGGTCCTTCCGAACACTGTCACGGTCGCCAAGGGGCTAGCGTCGTTCAATGCAACGAGGATTCGGAGAACTGCTTTGACAACGCGTTTGGTGGCTTCATTCAAATCGTTCTGATCGGTATTCGAATCCGTTTTTTCCCGTTTCGACCGATACTTCGATTGTCGGTTCGGGTGACGACCCGTCCGTCGGAACATTCCGCGGTGCGTAGAAGCGGACTCCGGGGCTACTCGTCGTTCCAATCGAGAAAGTCAGAATGATAGACCCGTCGCTCTGTTGTTCGCGACGTCCGGTAACGATGATCCTATTGGACATTTCAATCTCTTGATCTCTGCAAATATCGCAGGATCGGAGCAGCTATCTCACGCTAACCGGTGTAGGATAGGCATTTATTCTCGCTTTGTTCTTTTTCTCAAGCATCGATCATTTCGCGATCGAATTCGCCGGCATTGTTCTGGATGAAATTGAAGCGGTGTTCGGGGTTGCGGCCCATGAGTTGGTCGACGAGTTCCTTCACCACCGCGCGCTGCTCGAATTCGGCGGGTAGCGTGATGCGGATGAGCGAGCGCGTGTCGGGGTTCATCGTCGTTTCGCGCAGCTGGGCGGGGTTCATCTCGCCGAGGCCCTTGAAGCGGCTGACTTCGACCTTCTTGCCCTTGAACACCGTCTCTTCCAACTCGGCGCGGTGGGCGTCGTCGCGGGCGTAGCGGCTCTCCTTGCCCGCCGTCAGGCGATAGAGCGGGGGTTGGGCAAGGTAGAGGTGCCCGCCGCGCACGACCTCCGGCATTTCCTGGAAGAAGAAGGTCATCAGCAGCGTTGCGATATGCGCTCCGTCGACATCGGCGTCGGTCATGATGATGATCCGGTCGTAGCGCAGGTTTTCTGGGTCGCAATCCTTGCGCGTGCCGCAGCCCATGGCGAGCGACAGGTCGGCGATTTCGCTGTTCGCGCGGATCTTGTCCGCCGTGGCGCTGGCGACGTTGAGGATCTTGCCGCGGATCGGCAGGATCGCCTGCGTCTTGCGGTCGCGCGCCTGCTTGGCGCTGCCGCCGGCGCTATCGCCTTCGACGATAAACAGTTCGGTCTCGCCATCGCCTTCGCCGGAGCAATCGGTGAGTTTGCCCGGCAGACGCAGCTTCTTGGCATTGGTCGCGGTCTTGCGCTTGACCTCGCGTTCCTGCTTGCGGCGCAGGCGCTCGTCCATCCGCTCCATCACCTGGCCGAGAAGCGCCTTGCCGCGGTCCATATTGTCCGTGAGGAAATGGTCGAAGTGATCGCGCACCGCATTCTCGACCAGCTTGGCGGCTTCGGGCGAGGTGAGGCGGTCCTTGGTCTGGCTCTGGAATTGCGGATCGCGGATGAAAACGCTGAGCATTACCTCCGCGCCGACCATCACGTCGTCGGCGGTCAGGTCCTTCGACTTCTTGACCCCGGTGAGATCGCCGAAGGCGCGCAGGCTCTTGGTCAGCGCGGCGCGCAGGCCCTGCTCGTGCGTACCGCCATCGGGCGTCGGCACGGTGTTGCAATACCAGCTGGTCGAACCATCGGAGAATAGCGGCCAGGCGATCGCCCATTCCACGCGCCCCTGCTGGCTGCCGTCCTCGCCCTCGGGAAAATCCTGACTGCCGGCGAAAGGCTGAGAGGTGACGCACTCGCGCCCGTTGATCTGCTCGGCCAGATGGTCGGCGAGGCCGCCGGGAAACTTGAAGACCGCTTCTTCCGGCACTTCCTCTGAGGCGAGGCGGTCGGCGCATTTCCAGCGGATCTCGACGCCCGCGAAGAGGTAGGCCTTGGAGCGGGCGAGCTTGAACAGGCGCTTGGGATTGAACTTCCGATCCCCGAAAATCTCGGTGTCGGGCACGAAACTGACGGTGGTGCCGCGGCGGTTGGGAGTCGGCCCCAGCTCCTGCAGCTTGCCCGTCGGGTGCCCCTTGGCGAATTCCTGCGCGTAGAGCGTCTTGTCGCGCGCGACCTCGACCCGTGTGTCGCTACTCAGCGCGTTGACGACACTGACGCCGACGCCGTGCAAGCCGCCGCTGGTGGCATAGGCCTTGCCCGAGAACTTCCCGCCCGAATGCAGCGTGGTGAGGATCACTTCGAGCGTGGACTTGCCCGGATATTTGGGATGTTCGGCCACCGGAATGCCGCGGCCATTGTCCGACACGGTGACCTTATTGCCCTCGTCGAGCCGGATTTCGATGCGGCTCGCATGGCCTGCCACAGCCTCGTCCATCGCGTTGTCGAGAACTTCGGCGACGAGGTGATGGAGCGCGCGGTCGTCGGTCCCGCCGATATACATGCCCGGACGGCGGCGGACGGGTTCGAGTCCCTCCAGCACCTCGATCGAGGAGGCATCGTAATCGCCGCTGGAGGTAGGCGTGTTCTCGAAAAGATCGTCGGACATGCGCCTAGCTATATCGTGCCGAAGCGCCGCGCTACAAGCGCGCGGGCGAGGTTATCCGCCCCGCTCAGAAGCCGCCAGGCGCGTTGGCAACCACCACGACGCTGTCGCCGCGCACTTCGCGAACTTCCATGGCGCGCTCCACGATCCCGCTGGGCCCGAAGCGGAAGGCTCCGTCGAGCCCGAGAAAACCGTCCGAACTGCGCAACTTGCGCACCGGGAAGGGCCGACCGACCTGCCAGTCGCGCGCGACCCGCAACGTCAGCAGCACCGCATCATAACCGAGCGTCGCAATCCGATAGGGCTGGCCGCCGAAGCGCGCTTCGTAGCTGTCGACGAAGCGCTTGTAGCGATTGTCCGACACGGCGGAGAACAAAGCGCCGTTCATCGCGCGTGCGCGTGTCAGCGAGCTTTCCCCGCTCCATAATTCGGTGCCGAGTAACCGGGCGGACCCGCCGCCCGATTTCAACGCGCCAGCTGCCTGGATCGATAGCCGCGCGCCATCGGCAATCAGCACGGTGTCGTACCCGCCATGCGCCTTCAGCCGCTCTGCCGCGCTGACGATCGATGTGTTGCCGCGCGAATAGCGCTCCGTCCAAACCACGCTGCCGCCATAGGCCCCCGTCGCCCGGCGCATTGCTTCCTCGGCACGGACGCCATAGGCGCCGTCCGGTGCAATCACCGCGAAATTCTGCGCCCCGCGCTCCCGCGCATATTCGACCGTTCGCATGATCGACTGTTCGGGGATATGGCCCATGATGAAGACATTCGGGCCGGCGGCATTGGTATCGTTGGAGAAAGAGATGACCGGGACGTCCGCCGACCGGGCGACCGAAAGCACCGACGGGATATTGCTGCCGAGCAGCGGGCCGAGGATCAGGCTGTTGCCCTCCGCCACCGCCTGCCGCGCTGCCGCCTCGGGGCCCTGTGCAGTATCGTAAGTCGTAATCCGCAAGTTTTCCGCGTTGGTATCGAGCAGCGCCATGGTGGTGGCATTGGCGATCGCCTGGCCGACGTTACCGTTCGATCCGGACATGGGCACCAACAGCGCCACACGGTGTCGGGTCTGGTCTTCGGGCAGGGCAGTCGCGCTCGGTTCCGGCGTCGGCGGCGGATCGACCGGCGTGGGCCGCTCCGCCCCGCGCGGAATGACGGCGCAACCGGCCAGCAGCGTGGCGAGCGCTGCGGTTGCCAGCGTTCTACGGTCGATAGTCCAGCGCATCATCTTGCCGCATCCCTTTCAAATGGTTCATGGGGAGGGGGTGAGCGATCCCGCACCTCCCGAAAAAAGCCTCGAGCCCGGGCTGTATATCGTGGCGACGCCAATCGGCAACCTCGGTGACATCACCCTGCGCGCCGTGGGTGTGCTGCGCGCCTGCGATGGGGTTGCGTGCGAGGATACGCGGGTGACGGGCAAGCTACTCAAGCACTTAGGCATCTCCAAGCCGCTATGGCGCTACGACGACCATAGCGAGCATCGCGATCGCGGGCGGCTGGTCGGTTCGATGCGGACGCGGGCCGTCGCGTTGGTCAGCGACGCCGGGACGCCGCTGGTCAGCGATCCCGGATACCGGCTGGTCAATGATTGCCGAGCCGAGGGCATTCCCGTGACCGCGCTGCCCGGCGCCTGTGCGGCGGTAATGGGTCTGTCGCTGTCCGGCCTGCCGAACGACCGATTCATGTTCGCCGGGTTTCTGCCGGCCAAGGACAAGGCGCGCCGCGAGATGCTCGAAGAACTTGGCGGGATCGACACAACGCTGGTGTTCTACGAAACCGCGCCGCGCCTGCTCAAATCGCTCGATGCGATCGAGCAGGTGCTACCACATCGCGAAGTGGCGGTCGCGCGGGAGCTGACGAAATTGCACGAAGAAGTTCGCCGCGGCCTGCCGCATGGCCTGCGTGCCTATTTCGAGTCGCATCCTCCCAAGGGTGAGATCGTCCTGCTGGTCGGTCCGCCGATCCCCGTCGAAGCGAGCGAGGCCGATGCCGACATCCTGCTGCGCGACGCGCTGGCAACGCTCAAGCCGTCTCAGGCCGCCGCCCGCGTCGCACGGGAAACCGGGCTGGAGCGCAAGGATCTCTACGCTCGCGCGCTGGAACTGCGTGCCGAATGAGGCGGCAGCTTGCCGAAAAGAGCGGCCGCGACGGCGAGGCGAGAGCAGCGTTCTGGCTGAAGGCCAAGGGCTGGCAAATCCTCGATAGACGGGTGAAGACCCCGGCGGGCGAGATCGATCTGGTCGCGAGGCGCGGCAATGTGGTCGCGTTCATAGAAGTCAAATGGCGGCGCAAGCGCGCCGATCTCGACCATGCGATCGACGAATATCGCCTCTCCCGCGTCGCAGCGGCAGTGGAGGCCGTCGCGCATCGCTATGCCGAGAACGGCGAGGACATACGGATCGACGTAATCCTGCTTGCGCCCGGCAGCTTCCCCCGCCACATCGCCAACGCCTGGCAACCCTAAGGAGCCGCCGATGAGTCTGCGTGTCGCCGTCCAGATGGACCCGCTGGAAAGCATCAACATCGCTGGCGACAGCTCCTTCGCGCTGATGCTGGCGGCGCAGGCCCGCGGGCATAAGTTGTGGCATTACGACGTCGCGACGCTGGCTTACGAGAGCGACGGCAGCCCTCGCGGCCGGATCACGGCGCGTGTGGCGCCGGTCACGGTCCAGCGGGTCGAGGGCAACCACTTCACAGCCGGGGAGCGGCGGAAGGTTGATCTCGCGAAGGATATCGACGTCGTGCTGATGCGGCAGGATCCGCCCTTCCATCTCGGCTACATCAGCGCTGCTTTCCTGCTAGACCGGCTCAAGGGCACGACGCTCGTCGTGAACGAGCCGCGCGAAGTGGTGAATGCGCCAGAGAAGATGTTCGTGCTGGATTATGCGCAGTATATGCCGCCGACGCTGGTCGCCCGGCACCTCGAGGATCTGCGCGATTTCCAAAAGATGCATGGCTCGGTCGTGGTGAAGCCGCTGCACGGCAATGGCGGCAAGGCGATCTTCCGTATCGACGAGAACGGCACCAATCTATCGGCGCTCAGCGAGGTCTTCGACCAGACTTGGCCCGAACCGCATATGGTCCAACCCTTCCTCCCGGAAGTCAGCGAAGGCGACAAGCGCATCGTCCTGGTCGATGGCGAATTCGCAGGCGCAATCAATCGTTTCCCCGGCGAAGGTGAGTTCCGCTCGAACCTGGCACAGGGTGGTCACGCAGAAGCGGCGACGCTGACCGATCGCGAGGAAGAAATCTGCGCGGCAATGGGTCCGGAGCTCAAACGACGCGGGCTGGTGTTCGTCGGCATCGACGTAATCGGCGGCAAGTGGCTGACCGAAATCAACGTGACCTCTCCGACCGGGATAGTCGCCATCGACAAGTTCAACGGTACCGACACCGCCAGGCTGATCTGGGACGCGATAGAGCGCCGTCACGCGGATCAATAGCCGACCGGGCGCGTTGGTGCCTGCGTGAACAGCTTCATTCTCAACGCGATTGCCGGCGGCGGATATATCGGGATATTTATCCTGATGGCGCTGGAAAACATCTTCCCGCCGATGCCGTCCGAAATCATCATGGGCTACGGCGGTGTGTTGGTGGCGCAAGGGCGCATGACCTTCGCGCCGCTGCTCGTCATCGGAACGCTGGGCACGGTCGCCGGGAATTATTTCTGGTATTGGCTCGGCTCACGCTGGCGCGAGGAGGACCTCAAGCGCTTCATCGCCAAGCGCGGACGCTGGCTGACCTTCGAATGGGACGAATTCGAAAAATCCCGTCGCATCTTTCGCAAGCACGGCGACTGGATCGTTTTCCTGCTCCGCTTCTCGCCATTCCTTCGCACGATCATCTCGTTACCCGCCGGCTTGGCGAGGATGAAGCTCTGGCGCTTCCTGCTTTTCACATTCCTCGGATCGCTGATTTGGAACGGCGCCCTGATCTGGGGAGGGCGATCCCTGGCCGGGCTGATCGGCGAATACGAGACCTATGCCAGTTGGGCGGTCGGCGGTTTCATCGGACTTGGCGCCGTGTGGTATGCCTGGCGGGTGTGGAAATGGAAGCCGTCGGAAAGCGAGTCCTAATCCCGGTCGCGCGGATGGGCGGTGCGGTAGGTCTCGAGCAGTTTCGCAGCGTCGACCTGCGTGTAGATCTGCGTCGAGCCGAGACTGGAATGGCCGAGCAGTTCTTGGAGACTCCGCAAGTCTGCGCCCGCGCCCAGCAGATGGGTGGCGAAACTGTGCCGTAACGCATGCGGGGTCGCAGTATCGGGCAAACCCAGGGCCTTGCGGGCTCGCGCCGTCGCCTTCTGCACCATACCTTGCGACAGCGGACCGCCTTTCGCCCCCCGGAACAGCGGCTCGCCGGTCGACGGCGGCCAGGGGCATTGGCGGGCATAGTCGGCCACCGCCTCGCTGACGATGGGCAGGATCGGGACGACGCGTTGCTTGCCGCCTTTTCCGGTGACGGTCAGCCGCTCGCCGAGCGGAAGGACATCCGCGGTCAGTGAAAGCGCCTCGGCTATTCGCATGCCAGCACCGTAGAGCAGCAAGAGCACCGCCCGATCGCGTGCGCCGGTCCAGGCCTCGCCAGCCATCGCCTCGACCGTCTCCGCGAGCGCAGTCGCATCGTCGGGCGTCACCGGACGGGGCAGGCCCTTCTTGATCCGCGGCCCTCGCATCCGCGGCGGGTCGGTGACGTTATGGCCAGCCTGGGCGCGGGCAAAGGCAATGAAGCCTTTCAGCGCCGACAGTTCCCGCGCAGCCGAGGAGTTCGCCAGTCCATCGGCGCGTCGCGACGCCATATGCGTGCGAAGGCGGGTTGCCGTCAGTGTGGCGACCTCTGGCCAGTCGGTGAGTTCCTGACGAGTTAGAAGCCGCTCCGCCGCCGTGTGATACGCACGAACCGTATGCGGCGACTTGCGCTGGCCGATAGCAAGGTGGTCGTGCCAGACTTGCAAAAGCTCGGCTTTGCTCATGACGTCACGAGGTCTGCAGAGACCAATTCGCCCAGCAGCGCATCAAGCAGCGGCATGCCTTGCGGCGTGACGCCAATACGGCTGCCGCGCTGCCAGATCATGCAGAGGTTCGTGTAGAGCGCGAGCTTGTCGCGCTCGATCGCCCGTTCGGCGTCGAGACCGAAGCGGCGGGAAAGCGCCGTGACGTCGATCCCTTCGGCGAGGCGCAAGCCCATGAGCAGCGCTTCGGACAATTGCTCGGCCGCATCGAGATCGCGCGCGTCGGCGATGCCGTGCGCCTGCCGCTCCACTGCAGCGAGGTAATTCTCCGGCTTGCGATGGCGTATCGTCGCGACGCCACCGCGTCTCCCATGCGCGCCAGGGCCGATCCCGGCATAGTCTTCGTACAGCCAGTAAGTAAGGTTGTGACGGCTCTCCTCGCCGGGCTTGGCGTGATTGCTGATCTCATAGGAGGGCAAGCCCGCCGCTGAGGTCATCTGCTGCGTCAGCGCATAAAGATCGGCTCCGCGATCATCGTCGAGCGGGGCGAACATACCGCGCCGGACATCGGTCGCAAAGCGTGTCGCCGGCTCGATGGTCAACTGGTAGAGCGACATATGGCTCGTCCCCAAGGCTAGAGCCTCGGACAACTCGGTGCTCCACTCTTCCTCGGTCTGCTTTGGCCGGGCGTATATGAGATCGATGGAGACGCGATCGAAGTGCGTTTGCGCGGTTTCGACGGCTTTCAATGCCTCGTCCACGCCATGCAACCGACCGAGAAAACGCAACGCCTCGTCGCGCAGGCTTTGGACGCCGAGCGAGACGCGATTGATCCCCGCAGCTGCAAGTGCTGCGAAATTTGCGGCTTCGACGGAGGAGGGATTGGCTTCTAGCGTGATCTCGATATCGTCTTCGAAGCCCCAAAGCTTTTCGGCCTCTTGAAGCAATCCGGCGACCAGGGCGGGGGGCATCAGCGAGGGAGTTCCTCCGCCGAAAAAGATACTTGCGAGCTTTCCCTCAGATCGGATCGAGGCCGCTTCATGGCGCATGTCCGCGACTAGGGCGTCTCGCCACGCACCATCGTGATGCGTCGCGCGAACATGGCTGTTGAAGTCGCAATAGGGGCATTTCGCGAGGCAGAACGGCCAGTGGATATAGAGTGCGCGCGCCAAGATTGCCTTCAGCTTATCTTAACCCTCCGGGCGAAAACATGGCCTGCATGGACGGGTCGAAAAAATGGATAGCGCCGGTGATCGGCGCTGCGAGCTTGCTATGTGCCACGGGGGTCGGCGTCGCCGCAAGCGCATCGTCGCGCAGTGCTTCGTCGAGCGACGTGCATACTTCAGCGCGCATTCTGGATCTTCACAACGCTGAGCGCCAACGCTTGCGATTGCCGGAGCTCAAATGGAACGTGCATCTCGAGCGCGAGGCGAAACAGTGGGCGCACGAGCTATCCCGCAAGGGTCGGCTCCAGCACGCCGATCGGGCAGTTCGTAACGGAACGGGGGAAAACCTCTGGATGGGCACCGCCGGATATTGGTCTGTAGACACTGCCGTCGGTCTCTTCATCGACGAGAAGAAACACTACCGCCACGGCGATTTCCCGCACATCTCGCGCACCGGCAATTGGGCAGACGTCGCGCATTACACGCAGGTCGTATGGCGCGATACGCAGGAGGTCGGCTGCGCGTGGATCACTGCCCGCGGCAACGACGTGCTGGTATGCCGATACTGGCCCGCAGGAAATGTCTGGGGCCGTAAAGCCTATTGATTTTCAACCGAACTGCTCGGCTACCAGTTTTGCGAACGCATCGGCCCGGTGGCTGATGACGTGCTTCTCGTCAGGATCGAGCTCGGCGAAGGTCTCTTCGCGCCCGATCGGCACGAAGACGGGGTCGTAGCCGAAGCCCATGGTCCCTCGCGGAGGCCAAGTCAGGGTGCCCGGCGCTTTGCCTTCGTAGACAGCGTACTCGCCGTCGGGCCAGGCGAGGGCCAGGACGCAATGGAAAGCGCAGGAGCGAGGCGCATCGATGCCCCTTTCCTGCAGCATCCCTTCGACCTTGCCCATAGCCATATACCAGTCGCGGCCTGGATCGCCTTCGAACCACTGCCGCTCGGCCCAGTCCGCCGTGTAAACGCCCGGACGGCCATCCAGCGCATCGACCGAGAGGCCGCTGTCGTCGGCCAGCGCGGCAAGTCCTGATGCCTCCGCCGAGGCCCGCGCCTTGATCAGCGCATTCTGCACGAACGTAGTGCCGGTTTCGGCAGGCTCGGGCAGGCCGAGCGAGCCTGCCGAGAGACATTTGACACCGTGCGGTTCTAGCAGCGCGGATATCTCCTTGAGCTTGCCCGCATTGTGCGTCGCAATCACGAGGCTGCCGGAACCGAGGCGGCGGGTCATTTGCGCGTCGCCTCGTCCTGGGCCTTGAATATCTGTGCACAGCCCATCTGGGCAAGTCGCAGGAGGCGCAGGAAAGCCTCTTCATCGTAAGGTGCGCCCTCTGCGGTGGCCTGCGCTTCGGCGATCTTGCCCCCTTCAATCAGGACGAAGTTGGCGTCCGCGTCGGCATTGCTGTCCTCGGGGTAATCGAGGTCGAGCACCGGCGTGCCTTGATAGACGCCGCAGGAAATTGCCGCGACCTTTGCGGTGATGGGATCCTGCGTGATTGCGCCCGACTTCATCAGCCCATCGACTGCGAGCCGCAACGCCACCCAAGCGCCCGAGATCGAGGCCGTCCGCGTGCCGCCATCCGCCTGGATCACATCGCAATCCAGCGTGATCTGCCGCTCACCGAGCTTCTTGTGATCGACCACGGCGCGCAAGGAACGGCCGATAAGTCGCTGGATTTCCTGTGTCCGCCCGCTCTGCTTGCCCTTGGCCGCCTCGCGTTGGCCGCGGGTGTGGGTGGCGCGCGGGAGCATCGAGTATTCGCCTGTCACCCAGCCTTCGCCCTTGCCGCGCAGCCACGGCGGGATACGCTCTTCGACGCTGGCGGTGCATAGCACCCGCGTTTCGCCGAAGCTGATCAGGCAGCTGCCTTCGGCATGCTTGGTGTAGCCGGTCTCGATAGTGATGGCGCGCATTTCGTCCGGCGCGCGTCCTGAAGGTCGCATGAAAATCTCCTGTCACCCCTGACCCGCTCACCCTGAGCCTGTGGAAGGGTCGTTCTTCGTTTCTGGCGCTGCGCTAGAAGAAATTGCTGCCCTTCGACAAGCTCAGGGCGAACGGAAATTGAGTTTGTCCGCCAAACTTCCTACCTGTCCAACATGAATTCGCCGCCGCTCACCGACCTGTCCGACCGCGCGCGGGATATCTTCCGCCTTGTGGTCGAAGGCTATCTCGATAGCGGGCAACCAGTCGGATCGAAGGCGCTCGCTTCCGATGGCGGACTGAACCTTTCGCCGGCTTCCATCCGCTCGGTGCTAGCGGAGCTGGAGCAGCGCGGATTGCTGGCAGCCCCGCATACCAGCGCCGGACGCATGCCGACCGAGACCGGTCTGCGCCTATTCGTCGATGCGATGATGCAGGTCGCAGAACCGACGCGGGAAGAGCGTGCCGCCATCGAACAGCGCCTCGGCGAGCCGGGCCCGATCGAGCGGGCGCTGGAGGAAACCTCCGCTCTCCTGTCCGACTTATCCGGCGCGGCAGGCATGGTAATGGTCCCGACGCGCGAGCCGAGGCTGGCGCAGGTTTCGCTGACCGCGCTCGACGCTAATCGCGTCCTCGCGGTGCTGGTGGGTGAGGATGGCCACATAGAAAATCGCGTGCTGGCGCTTCCGGCCGAGGCGCTGGGCACCTCGCTCGAACAGGCGAGCAACTACCTAACCGTGCGAACATCGGGCCGCACTTTGGCCGAGGCGGCAAAGCTGGTTGAGGCAGAGATCGTTTCAGGCAAGTCCGCGCTCGACGAGGCTAGTCGCGATCTCGTGCAACGGGGACTCGCGACATGGAGCGAGGATGCGAGCCATCGGCCGGTGCTAATCGTGCGCGGTCAGGCAAACTTGCTCGACGACAGCGCGCTGTCCGATATCGAACGGGTGCGCTCGCTGCTCGACGACCTCGAAAGCAAGCAGTCGGTGTCCGCCCTGCTCGAACGGGCCCGCCGTGCCGAGGCCATGCGCATTTTCATCGGGAGCGAGAACCGGCTGTTCTCTCTGTCCGGCTCGTCCGTCATCGCCTCGCCCTATCGCGACCGCGAGGGCAAGGTCGTCGGCGTGCTGGGCGTGATTGGCCCGACCCGGTTGAATTACGCGCGAGTCGTCCCCATGGTGGATTTTACGGCCCGATCCTTGGGCAAACGCATAGGCTGACAGGGTTTACCAGTGACCGAAGAGAACAGGAACGAACCGCAGGACAAAGCGGTCGATGAAGAATTGGCGCGCGAGATGGAAGGCGTGCCCGAACACATGCGCGATGACGGCGAGGCGGACGAAGCGAGCGACGAAAACCCGCTGGACGAGGCGCTTGCCAAGCTGAAAGCGGATCTCGAAGCCGCGATGCAGGACGTGCTCTATGCGCGCGCCGACACGCAGAACGTGCGCCGTCGCCTCGAAAAGGAAGTGCAGGACGCCCGCAATTACGCCGCGACCGGCTTCGCGCGCGACATCCTGAGCGTGTCCGACAATCTCGCTCGCGCGCTCGACCACATTCCCGAAGAACTGCGCGAGAACGAGAAGTCGAAGCACTTTATCGCCGGGATCGAAGCAACCCAGCGCGAACTGGAAAAGGTCTTCACCCAGAACGGCATCACGCGCATCGCATCGACCGGCATGCCGCTCGACCCGAACCAGCACCAGGCGATGATGGAAGTGCCGACCGACGAAGCCGAACCCGGCACGATCGTGCAGGAAATGCAGGCCGGTTACATGATCAGGGACCGCCTACTGCGCCCGGCGATGGTCGGCGTGGCGAAGAAGCCGGACTGATCTTCAAACTTGAGGAAATGACACGATGAGGACTGCAATCTTCGGAGCGGCGGTCCTCGTCGCCTCGGCCTTCTCGTTGCCTGCCATTGCGCAGGAAACCACCGGTGATCGCCTCTCGGCACTGACCGAGCAATGGTATGACCAGCGGATCGAAGATGCAGGGCGCATCGTGTCGGACACGGGCGCTACGTCGCCCGGCAGCAGCCTGGCGTCGGTCACGCCCGAAGCGCAGCTGGCGCGAGCCGAATATGCAGAAGCAATGCTGGCCCGGCTCGAAGCGTTGGACGAGTCGCAGTTCAGCGATGCAGGGCGTATCGACGCGGCGGTATTCCGCCACCTGCTCGAAACCGAGATTGGCGATGCGCGCTTTCGCGAATGGGAAATGCCCTTCGACAGCGACAACAACTTCTGGAGTTATCTCGCCGCATCGCGTGGGTTCGCGACAGTCGAGGAGTATGAACGCTACATCGGCCGGATGCGCGACATCCCGCGCTTTTTCGCCGAGCACACCGCCAATGCCCGCGCGGGGCTGGCTCGCGGGTTCAGTGTGCCGCGCGTCACCCTCGAGGGGCGTGACCGTTCGCTGACGGCCTATGTCGTCGATGATCCCGGGGAAAGCCCGTTTTGGGGTGCCTTCGCGCAAATGCCCGAGCGCTTTTCCACCGAAGACCGCGAGCGTCTGCTGGCCGAAGGCCGGGCCGCCATCGCAGGCGCGGTAACGCCCGCCTATGGCGACCTGCTGTCCTTCTTTCGCGACGAGTATCTGCCGAACACGCGCACTACGCTCGGGGCGCGCGAATTTCCCGAGGGAGCGGCCTATTATGCGCAACAGATCAAGGAGTACACGACGCTCGACCTGAGTGCCGAGGAAATCCACCGGATCGGCCTCGAGGAAGTGGCGCGCATTACCGCGCAGATGGAGACGGTGAAGGCGGAGGCCGGCTTCGAGGGAACGCTGCCGGAATTCGTCACCTTCCTCCGCACCGATCCCCAGTTCGTGGCCGACACGCCTGACGAGCTGATGGGTGTCGCGGCCTATACGGCCAAGCGGGTCGACGACCGGCTGGGCGAGTATTTCGGCTTCCTGCCGCGTTACCGCCATGGCATCCGCCCGGTCGAACCGGCCATCGCCCCGTTCTACACCGCGGGCAGGGGCGGGCTAGAGTTCTGTCAGATCAATACCTACGACCTGCCTTCGCGTCCGGTCTACAACATCCCGGCGCTGACCATGCACGAATGTGCCCCCGGCCATTCGTTCCAGGCAGCGATCGCGCTGGAGCGGGACGCGGCACCGCGCTTCCGTCGCCAAACCTATTTCTCAGGCTTCGGCGAAGGATGGGGCCTCTATACCGAATATCTCGGCAACGAGATGGGCATCTACCGCACACCCTACGAACGTTTCGGCCAGCTCAGCTACCAGATGTGGCGCGCGGTGCGGCTGGTGATCGACACCGGCATCCATCACTACGGCTGGAGCCGGGAGCGCGCCATGGAATACCTTGCGTCGCGCACGGCGCTGTCGGAGCACGAGGTCGGCACCGAGGTCGATCGCTACATCAGCTGGCCGGGTCAGGCACTGGCCTACAAACTCGGCGAGATGACCATCCGCCGCGTGCGCGCCAAGGCAGAATCGGAGCTTGGCGAGAACTTCGATATCCGCAAGTTCCACGACGTCGTGCTGGCACTTGGCTCGGTCCCGCTGCCCGTCCTGGAAGAGCGGATCGACGCCTTCATCGCCGATGGCGGTCAGGGGCTGCCCGGCGTAAACTACGACTGATCCGGAACATGCGGCGTGCCTTTCCGTAGTGTGTCCAACAGGGATGCAAGACGGAGAACACTCATGAAAACGAAGCTCATGCTCGCGCCGGCGCTGGCACTATCGACCCTTTCGCTGGGCGCATGCGCGCAGAACTACGGCGTGGAAGGTGCTGCCGCCGGTGCCGCAGCAGGTGCCGGGTTAGGCGCAATCCTCGGTGAGGACATCAAGACCTACGCGCTCGCCGGAGCGGCCATCGGCGGTGTGGTAGGTTACGCCACCGACAAGAACGACCGCTGCGATGGCTACTACGGCGATGGCCGCTATGTGGACGACGACTGCCGCTACGACGATCGCTACGCACGTTACTGGTAGGAACACATCTCGAACCGGTTAGGGGGTCGCTTGTCGCTATAGACGGGTGGCCCCTCTCATGCGGTCAGCGGGGCGTCGCTCCGCGAAACCTGACGAGCAGATCGTAGGCCGAGACATCGGGTGCGCCTGCAACCCGCATACCGTTCCTCAGCCAGAAGGCGTGTTTCACGATTTCGGCCTGCTGCTCGATCCCGTACCGCTCCAGCCCCCATCCGGGCTTCAGTGCATAGTCGTAACGCGCCCAGGGCATCCGCCGCGTGACGAGATACCAGCGGCCCTTGGCCTGGACCTGCCAGACGTGGACCAGTTCGTGAATGAACAGGCCCTGCCGTGTCAGGCTCGCCGTGCTGAAATCGTCGCAATAGGCTTTGCTATGCGGATGGAAGTGAAGATGGCCGCGCGGGGCCATGGTGACCCGGCGCGGCTGGAACGGAAACCACTTGCGACGCTTGATCGTGACCCGGTTGTAATCGATGGCGTTGCCGAACACGGTCCGCGCGAGGGCGACTTCGCCGGGAGTGAGTGATCGCTCGCCCCCGGCGGGACAAGATGCAGCGCTTTCATCCGCATGGCTTTCCAGGCCGAGTGTATCGGTGGGTCCGCTCAGCGATCATCCCCGGCAGCGACGATCTCGACATCGGTGGTCATGCTCTTGCCGCCTGCAACCGTTAGCGTCATCGCAGTCGTGCCGCCGGCCTCGAGTGCGGGGTCGAGGTCGAAAGCCATCACATGCTTGCCGCCCGGTTCGAAACTCGCGCTGTCGCCGGCATTCAGCGTCAGCGGACCCATCTCGCCCATGACCATCTCACCGCTCCACTCCGTCGTATCATGGATCTGGGCGCTGCTGGCCCCTTCCACAGATGCGCTGCGGATGGCGACATTGCGCTCGCCGACGTTGGTCACTTCGAAATAGATCGCTCCGGGATTGCCGGATACGGCCGGCAAAACGAGCCGCGCATCGCTCACTTCGAGCCTCGTCGGGTTCGCCTCTGCCGCGGCCTGCGAGGCGTCTCCTCCGTCGGAGCAGGCAGCGACCGAAAAGGCTGCGACGGCAACAGCATATGGGGCGAAACGCGCGACATTCATGGATTGGCCTCCGTGTGCAACAAGCTTCGAAAACTAGCCGCGCGGGTCCCTTGTGCCAAGCAAAACCGCTCCTATATCCCGTGCGTAACACACCTAACACACCACCACTCGAACGAGCCGCCGAGTGGTTCCGCCCGTAGCGGGGAACCGACAGAGCGGTGTCCAACGAAGCAATTGATGGGGAAACCATGGCTAAAGTAATCGGTATCGACCTCGGCACCACCAACTCCTGCGTCGCCGTGATGGACGGCGGCAAGCCCAAGGTCATCGAGAATTCGGAAGGCGCACGCACGACGCCTTCGATCGTCGCCTTCACTAAGGATGGCGAACGCCTGATCGGCCAGCCGGCCAAACGCCAGGCAGTGACCAATCCCGACAACACGCTGTTCGCGATCAAGCGCCTCATCGGCCGCCGGTTCGACGATCCGACCACCAAGAAGGATATGGACCTCGTCCCCTATGACATCGTCAAGGGCAAGAACGGCGATGCGTGGGTCGAAGCGGGCGGCGAGGAATATTCGCCCAGCCAGGTTTCCGCCTTCATCCTGCAGAAGATGAAAGAAACCGCCGAAAGCTATCTCGGCGAAGACGTGAAGCAGGCGGTCATCACCGTCCCGGCCTACTTCAACGACGCCCAGCGCCAGGCAACCAAGGACGCCGGCCAGATCGCCGGCTTGGAAGTGCTGCGCATCATCAACGAGCCGACTGCGGCTGCGCTGGCTTATGGCATGGACAAGGAAGACGGTAAGACCATCGCCGTTTACGACCTCGGCGGCGGCACCTTCGACGTCTCGATCCTCGAGATCGGCGACGGCGTGTTCGAAGTGAAGTCGACCAATGGCGACACCTTCCTGGGCGGTGAGGACTTCGACAGTGCGATTGTCGAGTACCTCGCGGAAGAGTTCAAGAAGAAGGAAAACATGGATCTGAAGACCGACAAGCTCGCTCTTCAGCGTCTCAAGGAAGCGGCCGAAAAGGCTAAGATCGAGCTGTCGAGCTCGGCCCAGACCGAAATCAATCTGCCCTTCATCACCGCGCGCATGGAAGGCGGCGCGACCACCCCGCTGCATCTCGTCGAAACGCTCACGCGTTCGAAGCTGGAGCAGCTGGTCGGCGACCTGATCAAGCGCACGCTGGAGCCCTGTAAGAAGGCGCTGGCCGATGCCGGCATCGACAAGGGCGGCGTGGACGAAGTTGTCCTCGTCGGTGGCATGACCCGCATGCCCAAGGTTCGCGAAGTCGTGGAAGAGTTCTTCGGCAAGAAGCCGCACACCGGCGTGAACCCCGATGAAGTCGTGGCCATGGGTGCAGCCATCCAGGCCGGCGTTCTTCAGGGCGACGTCAAGGACGTGCTGCTGCTCGACGTGACCCCGCTGTCGCTCGGTATCGAGACGCTCGGCGGCGTGTTTACCCGCATGATCGACCGCAACACCACGATCCCGACCAAGAAGACGCAGACCTACTCGACGGCCGAGGACAATCAGCAGGCCGTGACGATCCGCGTGTTCCAGGGTGAGCGCGAGATGGCGGCAGACAACAAGCTGCTCGGCCAGTTCGACCTTGTCGGCATTCCTGCCGCGCCGCGCGGCGTGCCGCAGATCGAGGTGACGTTCGACATCGACGCCAACGGCATCGTTAACGTGTCCGCCAAGGACAAGGGCACGGGCAAGGAACAGCAAATCCGCATCCAAGCCTCGGGCGGTCTGTCGGACTCCGACATCGACCAGATGGTCCAGGATGCCGAGAAGTTCGCCGAAGAGGACAAGAAGCGCCGCGAGAGCGCGGAAGCGCGCAACCAGGCCGACAGCCTGGTGCACACGACCGAAAAGCAGCTCGAGGAACATGGCGATAAGATCGACGCGTCGCTCAAGTCCGACGTCGAGGCAAAGCTTGCTGCGACCAAGACCGCGCTCGAGGGCGACGATCCGGCCGCCATCAACTCGGCAGCCGAGGAACTGACGCAGGCTGCCATGAAGATGGGCCAGTCGATCTACGAGCAGGAACAGGCGAATGCCTCGGCTGCTCCGGAAGGCGACGCAGCCGCAGACGCCGGCTCGGACGAGGAAGAGGTGGTCGACGCCGAATTCTCGGAAGTCGACGAAGAATCGAAGAACTGATCGCTGATGAAAATCGACCCGCCACCGGTGCTCACACGCTCCGGTGGCGGTATGATTTTGGGTAGGGAAAACAATGTCAGCGACTGAAATCGATTTTTATGAATTGCTGGGCGTGTCCCGCGATGCGGACGGCGCGACGATTAAGAGCGCTTATCGCAAGCTCGCGATGAAGCACCACCCGGATCGCAATCCGGGCTGCACCGAGAGCGAGGCGAAGTTCAAGGCGGTCAGCGCCGCTTACGACTGCCTCAAGGATCCGCAGAAGCGCGCGGCTTACGACCGCTTCGGCCATGCTGCCTTCCAGAACGGCGGACCGGGCGGCGGGCATCCCGGCGCGGATTTTGGTGACATCGGCGATATTTTCGAGACGATTTTCGGCAGCGCCTTCGGTGGCGGCGGTCGCGCGCAGGCACGGCGCGGGGCGGACTTGCGCTACGACATGCAGGTCGATCTCGAAGACGCCTTCCATGGCATATCGACCGAACTGGAAATCGAAGTCTCGCAGAATTGCGACACCTGCCACGGTTCTGGCGCCACGCCCGGTACGCAGGCGCGGACCTGCAACCTGTGCAACGGCCGCGGGCAGGTCCGCGCCAAACAGGGCTTCTTCGTGGTCGAGCGGCCATGCCCAAACTGCCACGGCAGCGGACAGGTCATCACGTCGCCTTGCCGCGATTGCCGCGGGGAAGGGCGGGTCGACCGGGTGCAAAAGCTCGAAGTGGACATTCCGCCCGGCGTTGACACCGGCACGCGCATCCGCCTGTCGGGCAAGGGCGAAGCAGGCCCGCGCGGTGCGCCTCCAGGCGATCTTTACATCTTCGTCCATGTGAAGCCGCACCAGATCTTTCAGCGCGAAGGCACCACGCTCGCCACCCGCGTCCCGATCAGCTTCACCAAGGCCGCGCTCGGCGGTTCGATCGAGATTCCGAACATCGATGGTGACGAGGTGACGATTGAAATTCCGGCAGGCATCCAGTCCGGCAAGCAGCTGCGCCAGCGCGGCGCGGGCATGCCGGTGTTGCAGGGCCGCGGGCGCGGCGACCTGGTGATCGAGATCGCCGTCGAAACGCCTACGAAGCTCAGCAAGGAACAGCGGGCGCTGCTCGAGGAATTCCGCGAGACCGAGACCGGCGACGAATGCCCTGAAAGCCGCGGCTTCTTCGACAAGCTGAAAACCGCGCTCGGCGGCTAGCTCGACAGCTCTCTCGGCTGGCTCTACCAAAGCCCCGAGGGAGACTGCCATGACCAAATCGTTCGCATTCGCTGCCGGTGCCATCGCGCTGCTGGCTGCGCCTTTGTCCGCCCAGCGCAATTTCGACGAGGTCGAGATCACCGCCGAGGAAGTCGCACCCGGTATCGCCGTGCTGTTCGGCGCGGGCGGCAATATCGGCGTGAGCTACGGCGAGGACGGCACGGTCCTGATCGACGACCAGTTTGCCCCGCTGACCGCAAAGATCGAGGCGGCGATCGCAGCGCTCGGCGCGCAGCCGGTCGACTATGTGATCAACACGCATTGGCATGGCGACCACACGGGCGGGAACGAGAACCTCGGCGAGAAGGGCGCGCTCATCTTCGCCCATCACAATGTCCGCACCCGCCTCGCCGACGGGCGAGAGGGCGATAATCCGATCGCGCCTGCGGCCAAGGCAGCCTTGCCTGTCGTGACTTACGGACAGGGCGTCACCATGCATCTGAACGGCTATCGCACGGATGTGATGTTCGTCGGCGGCGGCCATACCGATGGTGACAGCGTGGTCATGTGGCACGGCGCCAATGTTGTTCACATGGGCGACCTCTATTTCAATATCCCCGGTTTCCCGTTCATCGATACGACGTCGGGCGGTAACGTGATCGACGCGATGAACTCGCTCGATGCGGTGATCCGCATGATCGACGACCAGACGGTGGTCATCCCCGGACATGGTCCGGTGTCGAACAAGTCCGAATTGGTCGCCTATCGCACAATGATCGGGCAGGCGGTCGATCGGGTCCGCGCGCTTAAGGATGAGGGTATGAATTACGAGCAGGTCGTGAAGTCGCGACCGCTCTCCCAGTTCGACCGCGGTGAAGGGTTCATCGATGCCGACGGATTCGCAGGGGCAATATACCGCAGCCTCGAAGCGCGCGACTAACGCACTGCCCCTAGGGCAGGCGCTCGCTCACTTCACGGCGGAGCTGGTCGATCAGCCTGACCGAGCAGCGCCCGGCGACAAGCTCCTCGTCGAGGATCGCGTGGAAAGCGTCGCGCTTGTATTCGCGGCAAGCCCCGTCGGGCAGGGGCTCGGGCATGGTGGAGCTGACGATGTCTATCATCCGCTCTGCTCCGTGCAGACGGCCCCAAAGGTAATCGTTCTCGCGATAAGCTCGGCTGAAGAATGCTCCGAAATTGTAGAACTCGATGCCGCGCAAGGTCGCTTGCGTACCACCTTCGCGAATACTGCGCGCATCGTCCGGACTGATCCGGTCGACTTTCACAACATCGAATTCGGTCAAACCCTCGTTGCGCGACAGGGCTAGAGTGGCCGTGTCGTAGAAGGGAAAGCCGAGGTAGGCGAAGAGCATGCGCCGCCGAAGGTTCTTCGGCATTTGCTCCAGCGCCTCGGCCAGCATTACCTCCGCCCGATCGTCGATCTCCGGCAACAGCCGTTTGGCATCGAGCATGTCCAGCAGCGTGCCGGGATCGGCCAGCACCTGCTCGGCGACGCCTTCGAAGGCCGGCCCGAGTGCGGCGGTGCCTTCCTTCTCGAAATACAGGGATAAGATCGCATAGACAGTGTCCCGGGCTTGCTGCAGCGCCTCGTCGGGAATCTCCGGATCGGCTTCCCAGTCACGAGCCAACCTGCGGGCAAGCAGGCGCAGGCGGCGGATGCGGAAACCGATATCGTGCTCGCGGAAGAAGGCGATGGCTTGCGGCGTCGCCCCGCCTCCGGGCAAAGACAACATGTCGAGCCCGCGCCGGTGCAATTCGGCTCGCAGAACCGCCTCGATCGGTCCGGTATCGTTCAACGCCAGGCCCGGTGCGGCAGCCATCGTGAGGCGGGCCAGCCTTTGCACAATCCCGCTAAGCTTTGCCTGCGCGTAGGAATGGAACGCGTATCCCGCCTGCTCCACTGCCGCCTGCTGAGCCTTGCGTCGCCAATTGCCGAGCCGCGCCGGGGTGGGGCGGTTCAGGAAAAGCGTGCGACCGAACAGCTTCTCGACGGCTGCATCGACTTCGGGCCGGAGCGAAGAGACGATCCGTCCGATCCGCTCCGCCTCGCGCGTCTGGTCCTCGAGCTGCTCCAGATTGTCGCGGATGGGTTGTTCACGCGGGATGGTGGAGAGCGAGCCGAAGATGGCAGAGAAGAACCCGACCGGCTGGTGTTTCCCGCCATCGGGTTTGCCGAACCTGTCGGGCCGCGGGTCAACGTAGATGAACCGGCGGTCCACCTCGCGCTGGGCCGGACGGCCTCGCAGCGCACCGATCGCGCCGGCGAAGGGCTTGTTGACCAGCACCGACCCGTCGATCAGGGAAACGTGATCGGTGGTTTCGCGCATCACATGCACCGGCATGATTCGTTCGAGGAAGGCGTCCCGCCCCGTCCAGCTCCTCCCGCTTGCATCCGATAGCGCGTCCATTTCGTCGAGGCGTAGCGGTGGAAAAGCGCCGGGGAAACTGGCGGTGGCCCGCGCCGCGAACACAAGTTCGAGTGGATTGGCCAGCCCCTCGCCTCCGTGCTTCGGCGTCTTCTCGCGGAAGGAAATCGGCATGCGGTGCTCGGTATCTTCGACCACTGGTGGACTGTTGAGATGGAGCAGCTCCATGTGACCGTGAAAATCGGTCGCCGTGACATAGAGATCGAGCGGGTGCCCCGGCGGGAGCAATGGCGCTTCGGCGCGCGTGTGCTCCATGGCCGCAAAAGCCCGCTCCAGCAGCCGGGAAAAGCCCAGTCCCGAAAACGGCGGTTCGAACCAGCGACCGCGGATCAGGTGCGATACCTTGCGCTCTACCTCCCGCCGAGTCTCCGGTGCGACCGTGTCCGCAATATCGCTTCCCGGTCTGCTGAGCAGCCAATTGGCGAAGGGCTGGGCCCAGATCTTTGAGAGTCGCCAGTTTGGCTTGGCCTCGGGATCGACCAGCTCGTCGACATCGGCCACTTCCAGCCACAAATCGGTCAACGGTTCCAGCGACTGGCCGGAATAGATCGCCTGCGCCAAAAACACGGCATTGATCCCGCCCGCACTCGCGCCGCTCATGATATCGGGCAGCACCCGCAGACGAAGGTCATGGCGCTCCTCCATCTGCTCGAACAGGCGGCGATAGACCGCATCGACGCCGTTGCGCGGTGCATTCTCGCTATGAAAATCGCGGCTTGCCCGGGCAAGCTGCCACAATTCGCGCGTGACGCCGTGCATGTAGACCGCCAGGCTCACCCCGCCATAACAGACCAGCGCTATTCGTAATTCTTTCTGGCGCATCGCGTCCGGTTTGCACGGCTACATCGCAGATGGCAATTGCGTTCCGCAAATGTTCCGGTTAGCAAGCGACCATGGCAAAGCCCAAGAAACGCTATGTCTGCCAAGCCTGTGGCAGTGTCTCCCACCGCTGGCAGGGCCAATGTGCCGATTGCGCCGAGTGGAACACGTTGACCGAGGACGCGCCGGCGACGGTCTTCTCGCTGAAGCACGACCTGTCCAGCGGGGGCAGGGCGGTCGAGTTCGTCGATCTCGACAAGCCGGGTGCGATGCCGACACGCCAACCGACCGGTCTGGCGGAGTTCGACCGTGCGTTGGGCGGCGGGCTGGTCCCCGGTTCGGCGATCTTGATGGGCGGCGATCCCGGGATCGGCAAATCGACCCTCCTGCTGCAGGCCGCGGGAAAGATCGCGCGCGAGGGGCACGGCGTCGTCTACGTCAGCGGCGAGGAGGCGACCGGGCAAGTCCGCATGCGCGCCGCGCGCCTCGGACTGTCCGACGCGCCGGTCAAGCTCGCTGCGGCAACCGGTGTGCGCGATATCCTGACCACGCTGGGTCAGATGGAAGCGCCGAGCTTCCTCGTGATAGATTCCATCCAGACGATGCATTCGGATACGATCGAGGGCGCTCCGGGTACGGTCAGCCAGGTGCGTGGCTGCGCGTTCGAGCTGATCCGCTACGCCAAGGAAAACGATGTTGCGCTGGTGCTGGTGGGCCACGTCACCAAGGACGGCAATATCGCCGGGCCGCGCGTGCTCGAACACATGGTCGATGTGGTGATGAGCTTCGAGGGCGAGCGCAGCCACCAGTACCGCATCCTGCGCGCGCTCAAGAACCGCTTCGGCGCGGTGGACGAGATCGGCGTGTTCTCGATGGCGGGTGAGGGGCTGGAGGAGGTTGCCAATCCTTCGATGCTGTTCCTTTCGGGGCGGGACGAGCCGATGGCGGGCAGCGCGGTGTTTCCGGCCATCGAAGGGACGCGTCCGGTGCTGCTGGAAATCCAGGCGCTGATAGTGCGGCTGCAATCGGGCGCAACGCCGCGCCGCGCGGTCGTCGGTTGGGACAGCGGGCGCCTCGCCATGTTGCTCGCGGTGCTCGAATCGCGCTGCGGGCTCAATTTCAGCTCGGCGGAAGTCTATCTCAATGTGGCGGGCGGCTATCGCCTGTCCGACCCGGCGGCAGACCTTGCCGTGGCAGCAGCGCTGATAAGCGCGTTGGCCGACAAGCCTTTGCCGGATCGCAGCGTCTGGCTCGGCGAAGTCTCGCTTGCCGGGGAAATTCGTGCCGTCGCGCATGGTGGCTTGCGCCTGCGTGAGGCAGCGAAACTCGGTTTCGAGCGAGGCTTCGGGCCGGTCGATACGAAAGGCAAGGATGCCACACTCGATTACAAGGGTTTGGGACAACTCGCCAATCTCGTTGACCGGGTGATTGGCAGCGCATAATTCTGCTCCCCGTCATGACGGGTTTCGATTTAATAGTGCTGTTCATCGTCGGCATTGCGGCGGTCGGCGGTTTCATGCGCGGTTTCGTGCAGGAATTTTTCTCGCTCGCGGCGTGGGTGCTTGCGGTGTTTGCAATCAAGCAGCTCCACACACCCTTGACGCTGTTCATGCAGGACTACCTTGGGTCGGGCATCACGACCACGCTGCTGACTTTCACCATCCTGCTGCTGATTCCCTATGCGGCGATGAAGGTCATCGCCAGCAATGCCAGTTCCGCATCCAGCGGCACGGTCCTCGGACCGATCGACCGCGTGCTGGGCTTCGGCTTCGGGGCGATCAAGGGCATCGTAATCGCCGTGGTCGCTTTCTCCCTGCTGGTGCTCGGCTACGACGACATCTGGGGCTACAAGGGTCGCCCGGCATGGATCACGACCGCTCGTAGCTACGAGCTCGTCGATGCCGGCTCACGGTCTTTGTCCGACGTTCTGGCAGAGAGGCGCGCTCGCCTTCGCGGCGAAGAGGCCGCCGAAGCCGAATGACGGCGCCAGGGCGGACTACGCTTTACTCCCCGCAACTGCTGGCTCTCGCGGTCGAGCTGGCGGATATTCCTCTCGATCCTCATGCGCCGCATTCTGGTGAAGTGCGTTCGCGCACCTGCGGAAGCACGCTGGCGATCGGTTGCGCAATCGATGGCGCTGGCGCGATATCCAATATCGGTATGAAGGTGAGTGCCTGCGCGGTCGGCCAGGCAGCCGCGGCGATCTTTGCGAGCGACGCAGTCGGCAGGAACTTCGCAGACCTGGAGGAAGCGGAGCGGAGCATCGCCGCGTGGTTGTCGTCTGGGGGCGAGCTGCCGGACTGGCCGCGCCTCGGCATGCTCGAACCGGCCCTGCCGCATCAAGGCCGTCACGAAGCGATCCTCTTGCCGTGGAGAGCTGCGCTGGACGCGCTTTCCAAGGAAACAGCCGCCCGCTAAACCCGGGCAAACAGCGCTAAAGGGCAATTGGGGAGCGACGCATGTCCGGGGGCACGACCGCATTGCAAAGGGAACCGACCGACAAGGAAATCCGCCTCGTGATCGCAGCGAGTTCGGCGGGGACCATCTTCGAATGGTACGATTTCTTCATCTACGGCACACTCGCGGCGCTTATCGGTGCGGCCTTCTTTCCCAGCGATAACGAGACCCTCGAAATCCTGCTCGTGTGGGCTGGCTTTGCCGTCGGCTTCGGCTTCCGACCGCTTGGCGCAATTCTTTTTGGCTTCCTCGGCGACAGGCTGGGGCGCAAATACACGTTCCTCGTGACCGTCACGGTGATGGGCGTGGCGACAGCCGGCGTCGGCCTGATCCCCAGCGCGGCAAGCATCGGCATCGTCGCGCCAATCATCGTGATTGGCCTGCGCATCCTGCAAGGCCTTGCGCTGGGCGGCGAATATGGCGGCGCGGCGATCTACGTCGCAGAACATGCCCCGCCGGAAAAACGCGGCTTCTACACCAGTTTCATCCAGGCCAGCGTGGTCGGCGGCTTCGTGCTCTCGATCATCGTGGTCATCGCCTGCCGCGCGTTCATCCCGGCAGACGATTTCGCGGCCTGGGGCTGGCGCATACCGTTCCTGCTATCGATCGTCCTCCTCGGCCTTTCGCTCTGGATGCGATTGAAGCTGTCCGAAAGCCCGGTGTTCCAGGCGATGAAAGAGGCCGGCGAGACCTCCGCCAATCCGTTCAAGGAAAGCCTGATCTATCCCGGCAACGGCAAGCGCATTTTCGTGGCTCTGTTCGGCATTACCGGCGTCCTGACAACGATCTGGTACACGGCCTTCTTTTCCGGCCTGTCGTTCCTGCGTGGCCCGATGCGCGTAGACGAGAATGTCGTCGAATGGATGCTGCTGATCGCCGGTTCGATATCGATGGCGTTCTACCTCGTGGTGGGCAAATGGTCCGACAGGGTGGGGCGCAAGAAACCGATCATAATCGGGGCCGCCCTTTCGTTGGTCCTGCTGTTCCCGGTGTTCTGGGGCATCGGTGCTCTCGCCAATCCGGGCCTGAATGCCAGCGCGGAGGCTGCGCCGGTCGTGGTGACGGGCGAAGCATGCGACTACGATCCCTTCGCCGAAGTCCAGGCGAGCAGCTGCGGCCGCGTATTGCAGGATCTCACGGCGCTCGGGGTGCCCTACGACATCGGCGCGGGCTCTGCCCAATCGGTCGCGATCGGTTCGCAGCCCTATCAGTACGCCGGGGTCGGCGACAGCGATCGCCGGGCGACGATTCAGGGATGGCTGGAAGAGCAGGGCTACAATTTCGAGCGGCAGACCCCGCCATTGACGAGCATCATCGGAATCATCGCACTTCTGCTGGTTCTCGGCATGTTGTCCGCCCTGACCTACGGCTCGGTCGCGGCGCTGCTGTGCGAGATGTTTCCAGCCAAGATTCGCTATAGTTCGATGTCCATCCCCTATCACATCGGCGCGGGCTATCTCGGCGGGTTCCTGCCGCTGATCGCAGGCTATATCGTGGCCATGACGGGTAACGCCTATTCCGGCCTTTGGTACACGATTGCAGTTGTCGCATTCGGCCTGCTGGTCGCGTGGTGGGGCATTCCCGACGGCCCGCCGAAGGACTTCGCAGACGCGCATGGCTGAACCGCCTCCGCCCACCCTAAGGCTGCATATCGACAAGGACGCGCTCGCGCAGAACTGGCGCGCGCTCAACCGTCTTTCAGGTCCGGCGCGGGCAGGTGCGGCGGTGAAAGCGGATTGCTACGGGCTCTCCGTCGATACCTGCGTACCGGTCTTGCGCGATTCGGGGTGCCGGGATTTCTTCGTGGCGCATTGGTCCGAGGTCCCCGCGGTTCTGGAACATGTACCTGCCGAGCAACTTTCGGTGCTGCACGGCGTCAGCTCTGCCGTGGAGGCAGACTACGCCAGAGCCACCGGAGTACGGCCTGTCATCGACAGCCTCCGCCAAGCGCAGATCTGGACCGAGGGCGGCGGCGGCCCGTGCCATCTGATGGTGGATACGGGCATCAATCGCCTCGGCATCTCGCCCGGCGAGACAAGCGACCCTGCCATTCAGGCCTTGTCGATCGAAGTCCTGATGAGCCATCTCGCCTGTGCCGATGAGGACAGCGACAAGAACCCGGCCCAACTCGGCGCATTTCGCGAGGTCATGAACAAGGTTCTGCATCGCGAGACCTCCTTGGCCAACAGCGCGGGCGTGGCGCTCGGAAGCGACTTCTCATTCGATCTGACGCGCCCCGGCCTTGCTCTTTACGGCGGGATCCCGCGACCGGAACTCGCCGATGTCATCCAGCAGGTCGCCTATCCGCAAGCGAGGATAATCCAAACCCGGCAGATCGGAGCGGGCGAAAGCGTCGGCTACAACGCAACCTTCACGGCCCCTTCAACGATGCGTGTCGGCGTCGTCTCGCTGGGCTATGCCGACGGGATTCTGCGCAATTGGTGCGGGGCGCATTTCGAAGAGAGCGGCACGCGCCTTCCCATTCTCGGCAAGGTGTCCATGGATATGATCGTGCTGGACCTCACTGGCGCTTCCGAGATCGGCGAGGGGGACTGGGTCTCGCTACCCTATCACCTGCCCGATGCTGCGCGGCAAACCTCTCTTTCGCAGTATGAATTGTTGACCGTTCTGGGACGCCGCTTCGGTTGACCTTTGCGTCATGTTGCGCTGCCGTTTTTGCACGTGCTAAGCCTTCCTCCGCACTGCACAATCCGGGGAGCATGCTAGGATGGCCAAGCGTACCGCAGACGGCGAGCCGATCATCATCAAGAAATACGCCAACCGGCGGCTCTACAACACCGATACCAGCAGCTATATCACGCTCGACGACCTGGCGAAGATGGTCCGCGAGAACGTCGACTTCCAGGTGCTCGATGCGAAGAGCGGGGACGACATCACCCACACCATTCTGACGCAGATCATCGTCGAAGAAGAAAGCCATGGCACGCAGATGCTGCCGGTCAGCTTTCTGCGCGATCTCATCAGCATGTACGGCAATTCGATGCAGTCGATGATGCCGAGCTATCTCGAAGCGAGCATGGCGAACTTCCGGAAGAACCGGGAACAGCTGCAGGCGGCCTTCGCCAAGGGCATCGAGGCCAACCCGCTCGCAAAGATGGCGGAAGCCAATTTCAAGATGATGCAGAATGCGGCGGAAGCCTTCATCCCGGGCACCCGCAAGACCGGCGCGAAGGACGTCAAACCGGAGCAGACCGACGAACTCGCCCAGATGCGCGAGCAGATGGCGGCCATGCAGAAGAAGCTGGACGAGCTTAGCAAGTAAGCTGCCGCTTAAGATTTTGATTTTTCCGTTCGCCCTGAGCTTGTCGAAGGGCCGCACTTCCTTTTAAGGGCGCACCGGAAGAAGGACGGTGCTTCGACAGGCTCAGCACGAACGGAGCTGGGGCTGGAACCGTCGCAAACCGAGGCTTTTCAAGAATGTCGAATATCCGCCATGCCCTGAACACCAAGCGAGCCGACGATTTCGCAGCCTGGTATCAGGAAGTCATTTCCGCCGCCGAAATGGCCGAGGAATCTGGCGTTCGCGGATGCATGGTCATCCGCCCCTGGGGCTACGGCATCTGGGAGCGCATGCAGCGCCTGCTCGACGACCGGATCAAGGCGACCGGGCACGAAAATGCCTATTTCCCGATCTTCATTCCGCTCTCGAATTTCGAGCGCGAGGCGGAGCATGTCGAAGGGTTCGCCAAGGAGATGGCTGTCGTCACGCACCATCGCCTGATCGCAGGCAAGGACGGAGGGCTGATCCCCGATCCCGAAGCCAAGCTGGAAGAGCCGCTGGTCGTGCGTCCGACGTCCGAAACCATCATCGGCGATGCGATGGCGCGCTGGGTGCAGAGCTGGCGTGACCTGCCGCTCAAGCTCAACCAGTGGGCCAATGTCGTACGCTGGGAGATGCGCACTCGCATGTTCCTGCGCACCAGCGAGTTCCTCTGGCAGGAAGGCCATACGGCCCATGCGGACGAAGCCGAGGCGAAAGAGCACACGCTGCGGATGCTCGAAGTTTATCGGGCCTTCGCCGACGAGGATCTCGCTCTTGCCGTCGTGGCGGGAGAAAAGCCCGAGAACGAGCGTTTCCCCGGTGCGGTCGAGACCTGGTCGATCGAGGCGATGATGCAGGACGGCAAAGCCTTGCAGGCGGGCACCAGCCACTATCTCGGCACCAATTTCTCGCAGGCCTCCGGCATCAAGTTCCAGAACAGGGAAGGCGGCGAAAGCCTTTGCCACACCACCAGCTGGGGCGTTTCGACGCGCATGGTCGGCGGCGTCATCATGACGCATGGCGATGACGACGGGCTGTGCCTGCCCCCGAAGATCGCGCCCCAGCAGGTCGTCATCCTGCCGATGCTGCGCGACAAGCCCGAAGACGAAGCGCTGATCGACTATTGCGAGGCCCTGCGCGCAACGCTCGCCAGTCAGCACGTGCTGGGCGAGCCGCTGCGGGTCCTGCTCGACACCCGGCCCGGCAAGGCCGCGGCCAAGCGTTGGGACTATGTCCGCAAGGGCGCACCGGTGATTATCGAGGTCGGCGGCCGCGACATGGACAATGGCGTCGTCAGCCTGCTGCGCCGCGACCGCCTGTGGGACGCGGATAGCGGCAAGCCCGCATTCCAGACCCCGACGCGCGAGGTCGCCGGTCAAACAGTGCCGGACATTCTCGCCGACATGCAGGCATCCCTGCTGACGGCGGCCGGCGAGAGGCGCGATGAGAACATTACGCGTGGCGTGACCGGTTTCGCGGATGTCGAGCAGCATTTCGCAGCGTCGAAATATCCCGGCTGGGTCGAAGTCCAATGGTCCAAGCCGACCGGAGAAGCGCTGGAAAAGGTGGTCGAGCGGCTCAAGGAGCATAAGCTGACGATCCGCAATGTGCCGCTGGACGTCGCGCCGGTCGATGGCGCGTGCATCTTCACCGGCGAACCGGCTGTCGAGCGCGTCCTGCTGGCGAAGGCTTACTAGCTTGATTTGACGGCGGGTTTGGCCGAGAGCTTCGGTCATGAGAAAGTTCGCCCTTATCGCCGCCCTCCTTGCCACCACACCGCTCGCAGCACAGGAGGCCGATCCGGCAGCCGACGTCTCGCAAAAACGCCTGCGCGCAGACATCGACACGCTAGTCGGCTTCGGCACCCGCCATACCCTGTCCGAACAGGACAATCCCACGCGCGGCATCGGCGCAGCAGTCGACTGGGGGCTGGCCGAATTCGGTCGCATCTCGGAGAGCTGCGGGGGCTGCCTGACGATGGTTGCGCCCGAACGCATCGAAGAGGGCCGCCGCTTGCCGCGCCCGACCCGCATTCGAAATGCCGTCGCGATCCAGCGCGGGACCGAGCGGCCGAACGAGGTCGTCATCGTGCAGGCCCATATCGACAGCCGCGTCACCGACGCAATGGATTGGGAAAGCGATGCGCCCGGCGCCAATGACGACGGCTCCGGCACGGTGTTGGTCCTGGAGGCTGCGCGGCAGCTCACCAAGAACAGCTATCCGGTGACCATCGTCTATGCGCTGCTCTCGGGCGAGGAGCAGGGGCTCTACGGCGGGCGGCTGATGGCAGACTACGCCGCGGAGCAGGGCTGGCAGGTCAAAGCCGTGCTCAACAACGATGTGGTCGGCAATAGCTGCGGCAGCGATGGCTATTGCGACCCCGACCACGTCCGCGTGTTCTCCGAAGGCCCGCGCGCGGATCTGACCGACGCCGTCCGCGCCGCCCAGCGCCGCGAGGGTGGAGAGAACGACAGCCCGAGCCGCAACCTCTCGCGCTGGCTCGACAATGTCGCCGACGAGACCGAGGGCGGGCTCGACGTGCGCCAGATCTGGCGGGTCGACCGCATGGGGCGCGGCGGGGACCAGATCCCGTTCATGGAGAAGGGCTTCCCTGCCATCCGCATCGCCGTGGCGGTCGAGGATTACGAGCATCAGCACCAGGACCTGCGGACCGAAGACGGAACCGTTTATGGCGACACGGCGGACGAGATGGACTTCGCCTATCTCGCCAAGGTGACGCAGTTCAACATTCGCGCACTCGACAAGCTGGCTCGAACCCCTGCGCCACCGGCCTCCACCGCGGAAGCCGCCGTACAGACCTACACCGACATCGCCTGGAGCGAAGTCCCGGGAGCGGTCGGCTATACCGTATGGCAGCGCCGCACCGATGAAGCCTATTGGCGCGAGGAGCCGGTGATCGAGAATATCGTCGTGACCAATGCGCGGCTGGAAGGCGTGCGCGGCGACGACTGGATTTTCGGCGTCAGCGCCACCGGTGCCGACGGATCGCGCAGCCCAGTCTCCAGCGCTGTTCCGGCAGGCCAATTTGCTCCGGTGCCGGTGGAAGAGGATGAAACCGCGTAAGCCCATCCCCATATGGCGCGCATGACAAAACAGAACAAACATCGGAAGCCGAAAGGCCTGCCGAGCAACGAACAGATACTCGAATTCATCCAGACCTCCGAGACGCCTGCCGGCAAGCGGGAGATCGCCAAGGCATTCGGCCTAAAGGGGCAGGAGAAGATCGCGCTGAAGAAGCGCCTCAAGGACATGGCCGAGGAAGGCCTGATCGACGGCAAGCGCACCGCCTATCACCGCATGGGCGGCGTGCCGAAGGTCACGATCCTGAAGATCGTTGCGATTGAGGACGGTGAACCGGTTGCGGAGCCTGAAAACTGGGCGCCGGACAGCAAGGAAAAGCCGCCGCGCCTCATGGTCAAGGAAAGCAAGAAGATGGCGGCGTTCAAGCGCGGCGATCGCATTCTTGCGCGGAACGAGGAAACCGAACGCGGCTGGCGTGCGACGCCGATCAAGAAGCTGCCCGCCCGCACCGAAGGCCTGATGGGCGTGGTGGAGAAGGATGGCAGCGGCAATTACTGGCTCGCGCCGGTCGACAAGAAGGTCCGCGATTCATCGCCCATCGGCGATGTCGGCGAGGCCGAGGTCGGCGAGCTCGTGCTGGCCGAGCGCATGGGCAAGTCCCCGCGCTCCAAGGTCAAAGTGGTCGAGGTCGTCGGCGATCCGCTGGCGCCCAAGGCCTTCAGCCTGATCGCCATCGCCAAGCACGGCATCCCGCACATCTTTCCGCGCGAAGTCATCGAAGAGGCTGAGCGCGCGGTCGACCTTCCACTCAGCGAGGATCACCGCGAGGACCTGCGCGACGTCCCTATCGTCGCCATCGACCCCGCCGACGCGCGCGACCACGACGACGCCATCTGGGCCGAGCCCGACGGCAAGGGCGGCTATCGCGCCATCATCGCGATCGCCGACGTCAGCTATTATGTGCGCCCGGGCAGCAAGCTCGACCGCGAGGCGAGGAAGCGCGGCAATTCGGTATATTTCCCCGACCGCGTCGTGCCGATGCTGCCCGAGGTGTTGAGCGCCGACGTTTGCAGCCTGAAACAGGATGTCGACCGTGCGGCCATGGCTTGCCACATCCGCATCTCGCCCGAGGGCAAGGTGACCGATTGGCGCTTCACTCGCGCCATCGTGCGGCTGGCGAAGAACATCGCTTACGAGGACGCGCAGACGGCCATAGATGCCGGCGATGCGCCGGAGTACTTAACGAACCTGTGGGGCGCATGGGAGCTGCTCTACAAGGCACGCGAGGCGCGCGACCCGCTCGACCTCGATCTGCCCGAGCGGCAGGTCAAGCTGAACGATGAGGGCGTGATTGAGGAAATCGCCGTACGCGAACGGCTCGATGCGCACCGCGTGGTCGAAGATTTCATGATCGCCGCCAATGTTGCTGCGGCCAAGGCGCTGGAGGCGAAGAACGCGCCGGTCGTCTACCGGGTCCACGAGACGCCGAGCCGTGAGAAGCTGCTCGCGTTCAAGGAATATCTTGCCAGCCAGGGCCGCAAGTTCGCCATGGGCCAGGTCATCACCCCGGGCCTCTTCAATCGCATGTTGAAGGACATTTCCGATCCGGCGGAAAAGGCGCTCATCATGGAAGCGGTGCTGCGCAGCCAGACGCAGGCGTATTACGGTCCGGCCAATGCGGGGCACTTCGGCCTGGCACTTGGCAGCTATGCGCACTTCACCTCGCCGATCCGCCGCTACGCCGACCTGCTGGTCCACCGCGCGTTGGTAGATGCCTACAAGCTCGAACAGCCGAAACCGAAGCCGAAGCTGGATCTGCGGGAAGGCTCGGGCCTCTCCGATCGCGACAAGACCGCGCTCGGCCAGATCACCGACGCCATCAGCCAGACCGAGAGGCGCGCAATGGAGGCGGAACGCGATACGATCGACCGTTATGTCGCCGCATGGCTATCGGGCCGCGTCGGCGAAACCTTCGACACGCGCATCACCGGGGTGCAGGGCTTCGGCTTCTTCGCCACGATCGACAAGCTTGGCGGCGACGGGTTGGTCCCCGTCAGCACGCTGGGCCGCGAATATTTCACTTACGACGAGAAGGCGCAGAAGCTGGTCGGCGAAAAGAGCGGCACCGAATATGCCGTCGGCGACCGCCTCAAGCTCAAGCTGGCCGAGGCCAATGCGCTGACCGGCGCGCTCAAGTTCGAAGTGCCCGACAGCGACGGGCAAGGTGTCGAAAGTCGCGGCAACCGCGCCGAGCTGAAAAAGCGCTCGCACCAGCGCAAGGGGGCTCCCAAGAACGGCCCTAAGAAAGGCAAGGGCGCACCCCGCCAGAAGCACGATCAGGGCAAGCGGGGGCGGCCGGGCAACATCCGGCATCAGGGCCGCAAGAAGTAGCTTCGGAACGGGCCGGGGCAGGGGTCATTGATGCTCTAAAGGAGACATCATGCCCCAGCTTATCCCCGGCCAGAAAGTGCCCGATCTCGACCTGCCGCTGACCATCGACGCGCGCTTCGAACTCTCGAAGCAGGAGCCCGAGAACTACACCATGCTGGTGTTCTATCGCGGCAAGCATTGCCCGATCTGCAAGAAGTACCTGACCGAGCTCGGCGGGCGACTGTCCGACTTTACCGGCAAGGGCATCAACGTGTTCTCGGTCAGCATGGACAACCCCGATCGCGCCGCCGTTGCGCATGAGGAGTGGGAAACCCACGACCTCCCGATCGCCCACTCGCTCACCGAAGAAAAGGCCCGCGAATGGGGCCTCTATATCAGCGAAAAGCGCGATGGCAGCGAGGAGCCGGACATGTTTTCCGAGCCCGGCCTGTTCCTGGTGAAGCCCGACGGGACGCTGCACCTGGCCGTGGTCCAGAACGCGCCCTTCACGCGGCCCGATCTCGACGACCTGCTTAGCGGCCTCAGCTTCACGATCGAGAACGATTACCCGACGCGCGGCACCCTAACCTGAGCGGTCAGGCCAGCGCGTCCAGCTCGTCTTTCGAGATGCCGCCGGGGATCAGGTAGAGCGGGCAGGGCAGATTGCCCGCTGTCGCCGCAAAGTGGTTGACGAGCGGGCCGGAATTGCCCTCCGCGCTCGTCGCCAGCACCAAGGCGGCGATATTGCCGTGCTCCTCGATATATTTCCGGATGACGTCGGCGGGTGGACCGGGGCGCACGGCGATGGTCGGCATCTTGCCCATCTCGCCGAAGATATTCCCCGCCGCGGAGTTGGCCATCACCTCCGCCCGGTCGCGCGCTTCTTGCTCGATCGTCGCCTGTACCCCGCCGAAGGCATTGAAGGTCTGCTGCGGCACCAGCGCCAGGATGTGGACGGTCCCGCCGGTCTTGTAGGCGCGCAGGCTGGCAAAGCGCAGCGCCCGCTTCGCCTCCTCGGTTTCGTCCATCACGACCAGATAGATACGCATCCAAAGTCCCCTCTCTCGCACGCGGGCCTATCTTGTAATTCGTATTCTGTGCAAGGACCTTGCTTGCCCGTGCCATTTTGGCCAGAGGTGCGGGCGAACTCTCTCCCCAGCGAGGACGTAACGTAAACATGCCCACGCCGATCAAGATGCCCGCCCTGTCGCCCACCATGGAGGAGGGCACGCTCGCCAAATGGCTGGTGAAGCCGGGCGACAAGGTCGAAGCCGGCGACATCATGGCCGAGATCGAAACCGACAAGGCGACGATGGAATTCGAAGCCGTGGACGAAGGCACGATCGCCTCGATCGCGGTGGACGAGGGCAGCGAGGGCGTGAAGGTCGGCACCGTCATCGCGATGCTTGCTGAAGAGGGCGAAGATCTGGACGAGGCAGCTGCGGCTGCACCGGAAGGGGATGCGGACAGTCAAGAGTCTGATTCCGCCCCCGCTCCGACGGAATCCGAAAAGAAGGACGTCGTCCCAGCGAAAGCTGGGACCGCTAACGAAGCCGCGCAACAGAAAGCGCCCCCAGCGTCCGCTGGGGTGACGAACGGCGCAAAGGCCCCCGCCGCGCCGAAGGGCGACAGCGGTGAGCGCATCATCGCCTCGCCACTCGCCCGCCGCATTGCCGAGCAGAAAGGCGTCGATCTCGCCGGTGTCACCGGCTCCGGCCCGCGCGGCCGCATCGTGAAGGCCGATGTCGAAGGCGCGGAAGGCGGGAAGGCAGCCGCTTCCGCCAAGCAGGACGCGACCGCCGAAATGGCCGAACCGCGTGTGCCCGGCAAAACGCCGGCCGAAAGCGAATACGGTGCGCCGTATGAGGAAGAAAAGCTCACCAATGTCCGCAAGGTCATCGCGCGCCGCCTGACCGAGAGCAAGCAGCAGGTCCCGCATTACTACCTCGCCGTGGACGTGCGGCTCGATGCGATGCTCGACCTGCGCAAGCAGCTCAACGCCGGGCTGGAAGCGGACGGGGTCAAGCTGTCCGTCAACGATATGCTGATCAAGGCTCTGGCCCGCGCATTGATGCGCGTGCCGCAGTGCAATGTCAGCTTCCAGGGCGATACGATCCACCGCTACAAGCGCGCCGACGTGTCGGTGGCCGTTGCCGCGCCGACCGGTCTCATCACCCCGATCATCACCGAAGCCGATACCAAGGGCCTCGCCGCGATCAGCACGTCGATGAAGGAGCTTGCGGAGAAGGCGCGCGAGGGCAAGCTGCAGCCGCATGAATACCAGGGCGGCACGGCCAGCCTCTCCAACCTCGGCATGTTCGGCATCAAGCAGTTCGACGCGGTCATCAACCCGCCGCAGGGCATGATCATGGCCGTCGGCGCGGGCGAGCAGCGCCCCTATGTCGTCGACGGCGCGCTGCAGGTCGCAACCGTGATGACCGCCAGCGGCTCCTTCGACCACCGCGCCATCGACGGCGCGGATGGCGCGCAGCTGATGGAAGCTTTCAAGCAGCTTTGCGAGAACCCGATGGGGCTGGTGGTCTAATTGAGGGTTACTCGCGCCTCTTTGGCGGCACTTCTTGCGGCGCACATTCTGTTTGTCTGGGGAATGCTAGGTTTCTTGGGTGAGACGTGGATTCGGGCAGTCTTCTGCACGGCTTCAAATACGCCGCTTGTCACTCCGCTGCTTGGAATCGCATGGCTAGCGGCAACTCTAACACCCCTCGTCGGACTTTATGCGCTCTCAAGAGGACGTTGGGAAACGATCTACCTTTACTCGATTGCGTTCACGTTCTTCACTTTCTGGCTTATTCAATTTCTCAATGAAGCTCGATTGACTTTTTGTGATGTGCTCTGATCCCCTCATCCGCGTCACGGCGATGCCAACCGACCTCAACCCCTATGGCGGGGTGTTCGGCGGGTGGCTGATGAGCCAGATGGCGCTCGGCGCGGGTTCACTTGCGAGCCGGGAGGGGCAGGGCAAGGCGGTGGTCGTCTCGGCCACCGATTTCGCCTTCCCTGGCGCGATGGCCGTGGGCGACGAGCTGTCGGTCTATTGCGAAATCCTCGCCACCGGCAAAACCTCGCTGACCATCGCCGCCGAAGCCATCGCCCGCGAGCGCAATGGCGAAGCCGAGACCAAGGTGGCGAGCGGCACGTTCAAATTCGTGATGCTGGGCGACGACGACAAACCGCGCCCGGTGCGCGCGGTCGGAGGCAAGTGGGCTTGATCTTGCGCGTCCACCCCTCTTCCGTTCGGGCTGAGCTTGTCGAAGCCTCTTTCTTCTTTTTCGGCGTGGCGCCAGAAGTGAAGTGCGGCCCTTCGACAAGCTCAGAGCGAACGGGTTTGGAAGACCCGCAAATGCGCGCGGCGCTGTCCTACACAGGGCCGTTCATGGCAGATGAAGGGCATGATCGCCGCTCGCCCCTCCGTGACATCAGCCGAAAGCACCCGCTCGCGACCCAGAAGATTTTTCCCGCCTGGACTGTGTAACACCCGGTCCATGTCTGAGACGAAACGAGAGACACCAGAGACGAATCATGGCTGACACCCAATATGACGTAATCGTGCTCGGCAGCGGACCCGGCGGCTATGTCGCGGCGATCCGCTGCGCGCAGCTGGGGCTGAAAACCGCCATCGTGGAGCGCGAGCTGCTCGGTGGGATCTGCCTCAACTGGGGCTGTATACCGACCAAGGCGCTGCTGCGGTCGGCCGAGATCAAGCACTTCATGGAGCATGCGGGCGACTACGGGCTGAAGGTCGCATGCAAGATCGAAGCCGATCTCGAAGCAGTGGTGAAGCGCAGCCGCGGCGTCGCCAAACAGCTCAATCAGGGCGTCACGCACCTGATGAAGAAGAACAAGATCGCGGTCCACATGGGGGAGGGCACGCTGACCGGTCCGACCAGCCTCACCGTCAAGGGCGAAGAGGGGGAGGAGAAGCTCTCCGCCAAGCACGTGATCGTCGCCACCGGTGCCCGCGCGCGCGACCTGCCTTTCGCCAAGGCGGACGGCAAGCGGGTGTGGACCTATCGCACCGCCATGACCCCGCCCGACATGCCCAAGAAGCTGCTGGTGATCGGCAGCGGTGCGATAGGGATCGAGTTCGCAAGCTTCTACAACGACATGGGCGCGGATGTGACCGTGGTCGAAATGCTCGACCGGATCGTGCCGGTGGAGGACAAGGACGTCTCCGCCTTCCTCGAGAAGAACCTGACCAAGCAGGGCATGACGATCATGACCGGAGCCGGTGTCGAGGACCTCAAGGTCTCCGATAAGGGTGTGAAGGCCAAGATCAAGGATGCGAAGGGCAAGGTCGGCGAGACCGAGTTCAGCCACTGCATCGTCGCCATCGGCATCGTGCCGAACACCGAAGGCATCGGCCTAGACAAGCTGGTCGAAATGGACCGCGGCTTCATCCAGATCGACGGGATGGGGCGCACCAAGTCGAAGGGCCTGTGGGCCATCGGCGACTGCACACCCGGCCCCTGGCTGGCGCACAAGGCGAGCCACGAAGGCGTGACCGCCGCCGAAGCCATCGCGACCGAGCTGGGCTTGAAGGGCCTCCACCCGCATGCGCTCGACCGCGCCAACATCCCGGGTTGCACCTATTGCCACCCGCAGATCGCCAGCGTCGGCCTGACCGAGGAAAAGGCGAAGGAAGCGGGCCATGAGGTCAAGGCCGGAACCTTCCCCTTCATCGGCAACGGCAAGGCCATCGCGCTGGGCGAGGCGGAGGGCTTCTGCAAGACCGTGTTCGACGCCAAGACCGGCGAGCTGCTGGGCGCGCACATGGTCGGCGCGGAAGTGACCGAGATGATCCAGGGCTTCGTCGTCGGCAAGACGCTGGAGACCACCGAGGCGGAACTGATGCAGACCGTCTTCCCGCATCCGACCATCAGCGAGAGCATGCACGAGAGCGTGCTCGCGAGCTACGGCAGAGCCCTGCATATCTGATGGGCACGTCTAGGGCGGGAAGCTAGGGGAAATTGATGACGAGTTTCCTGATCCTCGCCTTCCTGCTCCTCGTCGCAGGCGTGGTGGCCGTCCCGCTGGCGAGCCGCTTCGGCCTCGGCTCGGTGCTCGGCTACCTGCTGGCGGGCATGGCGATCAGCCCGCTGCTCGGCACGCTGAATGTCGATGTCGAGGCGCTGCAGGTCTTCGCCGAGTTCGGCGTGGTGATGATGCTGTTCATCATCGGCCTCGAGATGGAGCCGAAGCGCCTGTGGGACATGCGCGGCAAGCTGGCCGGGCTGGGCGGCGGACAGGTGCTGCTGACGACCGGCGCGATCTTCGTGATCGGGCTGATCGCGGCGAACCCGTGGCAGACCGCGCTGGCCATCGCGCTCATCCTCGCGCTCTCCTCCACGGCGATCATCGTCCAGACGCTGACCGAGAAGAACCTGTTGCGCAGCGAAGGCGGCGAGGCCAGCTTCTCGGTGCTGCTGGTCCAGGACGTGGCGGTAATCCCGATCCTGGCGTTGCTGCCGCTGCTTGCAATGCCGGAGCTCTACAGCGCCGCTGCTGCAGGGCACGGCGGGGAGGGCGCGCATGGCGGGATCGACCTGACCGAGGCGATGCCCGTCTGGCTCGCGGGCCTCTCGCGCGTTGCCGCTGTCGCAGCCGTCGTCGCGATCGGCATCTACGCCATCCGTCCGCTCTTCCGCTACATCGCCGCAGCCAATCTGCGCGAGCTCTTCACGGCGGCCGCGCTGGTCGTGGTGATCGGTATCGCCCTGCTCATGTCTCTCGTCGGCCTTTCACCGGCGCTCGGAGCATTCGTCGCCGGTGTTGTGCTGGCGACCAGCGAGTACCGCCACGAACTCGAAAGCGACATCGACCCGTTCAAGGGGCTGCTGCTAGGCCTGTTCTTCATCACCGTGGGCGCCGGGATCGACTTCGGGCTTGCCGCCGGAATGATCGGCGAAGTGGTGTTCTGGGCGGCGGTGATCATCCTCGCCAAGATGGCGGTGCTGCTGCTGGTCGGCTACAGCTACGGACTGCGGCGACAGGCGCTCTGGCTGTTCGCGCTCAGCCTGCCGCAGGCCGGAGAGTTCGCCTTCGTCCTGATCGCCTTCGCTGTCGGCAATTCCGTGTTCGACCAGGCTATGGCCGATCTGCTGCTGCTCGTCGTGGCACTGACGATGCTGGTCACGCCGCTGCTGTTCATCCTCTACGACAAGGTCGTGGCGCGCGCCTACTGCACTGGCCAGCAGGGCGAGGCAGACACGATCGACGAGGAGAGCCAGGTCATCATCGCAGGGCGCGGGCGAGTCGGCGGGATCGTCGACCGCATGCTGCAGGCCGCGGGCTACTCCACCACCGTCATCGACTACGACAGCAAACATCTCGAGATGGTTCGCAAGTTCGGCTTCCGCAGCTACTTCGGCGATGCCACGCGACCGGACCTGCTGGCTTCGGCAGGTATCGACAAAGCGAAGCTGCTGGTCGTCACACTCGATGAGAAAGAGCAAATCGACCGCTTGGTCAAATACGCCGTCGCCAACTTTCCGAAGCTGCATGTGACCGCGCGGGCGATCGACCGAAACCACGTCTACGAGCTGTGGGCCTATGGTTGCCGCGATATCATCCGCGAGACCTACGACAGCTCGCTCCGCATGGGGCGCTCGGCATTCGAGGCACTGGGCATGGATCGCCAGCAAGCGCGTGCGGCGACCGATGCCTTCGAGGAAATGGACCGCAGCTCGATGCGCGAGGTCGCCGATCTCTACGACATGGACATCCCCTTCGAGCAGAACGAGCCGCTGATCGCCAAGGTCAAGGAACTGCGCAGCGAGTGGGATCCGATCCTGCGAGAGCAAATGGATGAAATCCTGAAGAGGGGCCACTGATGGACGCCGAAGCTCGCGGAACACATCTCTACGTCGCCGACGAGCGCAACCAGAATGTCCTGATCGATATCAATGGCGAGCACCATCGCCGTCCCGATGCCAAGATCAGCGTCTTCGACAGCGGCTTCGTGCTTGGCGACGGGGTGTGGGAGGGCATTCGCCTGCATCACGGAAGGCTCGCCTTCCTCGATCGCCACCTGGACCGTCTCTGGCGCGGTGCAAAAGCGATCCACATGGATATCGGCATCCCGCGCAGGGAAATGAAGCGGCGCTTATACGCCGTGCTGGACGCGAACGGGATGGACGGGGAGGGCGTCCATATCCGGCTGATGGTCACCCGCGGCATTCGCTCCACGCCCTATCAGGATCCCCGCGTGGTAGTGACCCCTGCGACCATCGTGATGATCCCGGAATGGAAGGAGCCCGCGCCGGAAACGGCGACGCGCATGCTGACGCTCGCCACGGTCCACGTGCGCCGCGGCTATCCCGATGTGCAGGACCCGATGCTCAATTCGCATAGCAAGCTCAACTGCATCACCGCCTGTATCCAGGCAGCGCAGGCCGGAGCGGACGAGGGCCTGATGCTCGACCCGCACGGCTTCGTCGCGACCTGCAATTCGACGCACTTCTTCATCGTGCGCGAGGGCGAGGTCTGGACTTCCAGCGGCGACTATTGCCTCGATGGTATCACCCGCGGCGTGGTGATCGAGATCGCTAGGGAGGCCGGCATGACGGTGCGCGAGCGCAACTTCTCGCTGACGCACGTCTATAGTGCCGAGGAGGCTTTCACGACCGGAACCTTCGCAGGTGTCGCTCCGGTGGGAACGATCGACGGTCGTGTGATCTCCATACAGCGCGGCCCCGTCGTCGAGCGCCTTCAGCAGCTCTATCTCGACCGGTTGGCAAAGGATGTCGCGGAGAGGGATCGGCCATGACCATTCGCATCGCCATGTGGTCCGGCCCCCGCAATATCTCGACCGCCATGATGCGCAGCTTCGGGTCGCGCGACGACTGTGCCGTTTCCGACGAGCCTTTCTATGGTGCCTTCCTGAAGACCAGCAGGGAGGATCATCCTCTCGGACGCGAAACGATCGAGTCGATGGATTGCGACTGGCATTCGATCCTTGAGACACAATCCGGGCCTGCACCGAACGGCGAACCGATCTGGTATCAGAAGCACATGCCGCACCACATGCTGGGGCCGGTCTCGATCGAGGATATGCCGCAACATCGCCATGCCTTCCTCATTCGCGCTCCCGAACGGGTCGTGGCGAGCTATCGCAAGAAGAACGAATTGCGCCGCCCCGAGATGTTGGGGTTGGAGCAGCTACGGCGCTATTTCGAATTCGAGAGAGATCGCTCCGGCCGCGTCCCTCCGGTTGTAGATTCGGATGACATTCTCGCAGATCCGGCTCGCGTTCTCGGATGCTTGTGCCATGCACTCGAAATACCGTGGGATCCGGCCATGCTGTCCTGGGAAACCGGCCCTCACGCCGAAGACGGCGTCTGGGGTGTGCATTGGTACGACAAGGTCAACGCCTCCACCGGCTTCGGCGCAGCTCCCGACGAGATACCGCAACTGGACGGAGAATATGCCCGTGTCGCCGACGCTTGCCGCGATGACTACGAGGCACTCTCGCGGCACCGGCTCTCGGTCGACTGAAACGCTGCAACCCACTGTCTTCTCATGCGTTACGGTTCAGAGGAGACAATCATGGAATATGAAATCGACGATCAGCCGCAGGGCGAGGAAGACGATCTGGAAGCACAGCGCGATGGCGGCATCGTGGAGGATCACATCGCTCTGAAGAACCAGTCGAGCGTCGAGGCAGAGGACTATCCCGCCTCTCAACGCGCCGATCAATCTCTGGTTCGCGGTCTTAAAAAGAAGAAGGACTAGCTGGCGGACAGGGTGGGATTCGAACCCACGAAGGGCTTGCACCCTTGCCGGTTTTCAAGACCGGTGCATTCAACCGCTCTGCCACCTGTCCGCGAGCGAAAGGCTAGCTAGCGTCAAGCATCCGGCTTGTCACGACCGACATGGCTCATTTCGTGAGGCCATGCGAAATCCGACACTTGCCATTCATCTCGCGTCTGCGAGAATTGGGAGATGACATTGAAGAAAATCCTCGCCTTCATCGCCGCTCTCGCCCTGTCGCTGCCCGCCACCTCCGCAACAGCGCAGAGCGATTTGTCGTTCGAAGCCTATATGCAGCTGCTGATCGCCCGAGCGCGCGCCGAGGGCGTTTCCGAAAGCACGCTCCAGCGTATGACCGCCGGTCTCGAACCCAACCGAAGGGTTATCGAACTCGATCAATCACAACCGGGCTCACCCACTAGCAGCGGCTATCCTCCACTTGCCCCTTACATCGCCACGCATGTCGACAGCGCGCGCATCAATGGCGGCCAACGAGCCTATGCGAACTACCGCTCGCGCCTGCGCGCCATAGAGAGCGAGTATGGCGTACCGGCGGAAATCCTCGTGGCGATTTGGGGACATGAAACTGCATACGGCGCCGTAAAGGGCGGTTTCGATCTCTCGCAGGCTCTTGCCACGCTGGCTTGGGAAGGACGCCGCCGCGACCTGTTCGCCGGCGAATGGGTCGCCCTGATGAAGGTGGCCGACAAGGGATATTCGCGCAGCGAGCTTAAGGGCAGCTGGGCCGGTGCTTTCGGAAATCCGCAGTTCCTCCCCTCCGTCTATCTCCGCTTGGCCGCCGACGGAGACGGTGATGGGCGTGCCGACATCATGAACAACGGCAATGACGCACTTGCGTCCATCGCCAATTACTTCCGCGATTCCGGCTGGCGTGCTGGGCAACCTTGGGGTGTTCGCGCGTCTGTACCCAATGGGTTCAATGTCTCCGCTTATCGCACGACCATCGATGCGCCCGTCTGCAATCGCGTGCATGAGCGTCACAGCGTGTACAAGACCGCCGCCGAATGGCGAGCGCTCGGCGTTCAACCCCAACGTGCGCTTGCACCCGACACGCTGGTGACGCTGTTCCAGCCTGACGGGCCGGGCACTCCCGCTTGGCTCTTAACGTCAAATTATCGGGCGATCCTCGAATACAATTGCTCGAATTATTACGCCATGAGTGTGGGGCTGTTGGCGGATGAAATTGCGCAATAGGTTTGGAGTGTTCTGTGCTGGGCTTCTGGCGGGCGCTACAGGGATGCCCCTCGCCGCTCACGCTCAGCAGGCAGCGGACGCATTAACAGGGCCGGCTGCCGACTATCCGATAGTGCTCGGTGATCCCTTTGTGATTGATGGCCAGACTTTCACGCCCGTCGATACCATGAATTACGACCGCGTCGGATATATCGCAGCCGATGAAGAGGGCGGCGGCGGGGTGACCGGGGCACATAAGACCTTGCCCCTGCCGAGCTATGTCGAGGTGACTTCGCTCGAGACCGGTCGCACGATTCTCGTACGTCTGGAGAGACGGGGGCCAATGACAATTGATCGGCTACTTGCGCTGTCACCCGGCGCGCTCGCGCAACTTGGGGCAATTGACGGGGCGCCGATACGTATTCGCCGGGTCAATCCGCCCGAAGAGCATCGTGCGATGCTGCGACAGGGCGAGGAAGCACCGCTGCGCATGGATACCCCCGCCAGCCTCGTCGAGGTGCTGAAGCGACGGTTGCCGGACGCCGGCTCTGCGTCCTTGCGCGATCCACGCCAAGATGCGGTCACCGGCAGGGAGCCGGATACTGCGACAATACCGGCCATCGATCCGAGTGCGGACTTGCCGGCTCCTGGCGAGAGCCGATCCGTGACGACCGAAGCGAGCGAGCAAAACGATAGCCAAGAGCTGACTCTAGTTAAAATTGCCGAGCCGGACCCGGTGCCTGCAATCGACGATGCGGAGCAGTTCAATCCCACCCTGCCGACCCCGTCAGACCGCGGCGGGTTCGTCGTGCAATTGGGCGCGTTCTCGGTACGCGCCAACGCCGAGCGCCTTGCCAACAAGATCGATGGCTTCATCACGCCGAGCGGCTCGCTCAGCCTCGTTCGAGTTGGGCCATTCGCGAGTAGGGAAAAGGCCGCGCAAGCGCTCGCAAAGCTGCAGGGCGCAGGCTATAGAGACGCTCTGATCCAAACCGCAGAGTAGCCGGTCGGTCCGCATCCGGCCTGCAGGAACCGCATGCGCAAGCAACTGACTTTTCTTTCGGCACTGGCCCTTGCAAGCCCCGCAACTGTAGGCGCACAGCAGTCTCGATCCGAAATCGAACCGGCGATCCCCAGCGTCGAAGCGGCACCGATCGCTTATCTGATCGATGCCAAGAGCGGCCAGGTGTTGTTCTCGCGCGAGGCCGACCGCCGGTTCGTGCCCGCTTCGATCACGAAAACCATGACCACCTTCCTCGCTTTCGAGTGGATGGAGGAGGGAAGACTCTTCCCGCAACAGGTCTACACGATCCGCCCGGAAACTTTCCGCAAGTGGCACCGCGTCGGCTCGACCATGTTCCTGCCCGCCGATGCGCGGGTCACAGTGGACGATCTTCTGCACGGGATCACCACCATCTCTGCCAATGACGGGTCGATTGTGCTGGCTGAAGGCGCGGCCGGCACGCTGGAAGACTGGCTTGCGGCCATGAACGCCAAGGCCAGCGAGATCGGCATGAAAGACAGCCGCTTCGGCACACCGAACGGCTGGATGGACGAAGGCGGCACCTTCACCACGGCGCGCGATCTGGCGCTGCTCGGCCAGAGGATGATCGCCCGGCACCCGTCCAAATACGCGCATTTCTTCGGAGCGACCGGTTTCGAATACAACGGCATCACCCAGCGCAACCACGATCCCATTACCGGCGTCGTGCGCGGTGCCGACGGAATCAAGAGCGGCTTCACCAACCAAGCCGGCTACGGCTTTCTCGGTTCCGCCGAGCGGGACGGGCAACGACTGATCATGGTGGTTGCGGGTAGTCCGCGAGGAACGATGCGTAACGAGGCTGCCCGTAGTTTAATCGAATGGGGTTTCAACTCCTTCGATAGCAGACTGCTCGCGCCAGTAGAGCAGCGGATCGCGACCGCACGCGTGCAAGAGGGGTCAGCGCGATCCGTCGGCCTTCATGCTCGGGGACCGGTCCGGATCGCCACTCCGCGCGGGAAAGATCCTAAGGTGACGCTTTCAATTCGTTACGAGGGCCCCATCCGCGCGCCTGTAAGCGAGGGCGAGCGGATCGCGGAATTGATCGTCGAGATCGAAGGCATGCCCGAGAGCCGCATCCCTCTCTATGCGGAGCGAGATGTCGAAGTGGCCAGCCCGGTTCAGCGCTTGGTCAATGGCTTTGTCGGTTGGGTATCGTGACAAGCGGACGCTTCATTGCTTTCGAAGGTGGGGAAGGCATGGGCAAATCGACCCAGGCCCGCATGCTTGCAGACGCACTCGAGGCGCGAGGCGTCTCCACTTGTCTAACGCGCGAACCGGGCGGCACATCGGGCGCCGAGGCCATTAGGGGCTTGCTTCTCGATCCTCCGGGCGAAGGCTGGACGAAGGAAGCCGAGGCCCTGCTTTTCGCGGCCGCAAGGGCGGATCATGTGGCGCGGCTTATCCGACCTGCGCTGGAAGAAGGACGATGGGTCATCTGCGACCGCTTCCTGGACTCGAGCAGGGCTTATCAGGGGGCCGGGGGAGGACTCGGGGACGAGACGGTACGCGAGATGCACGCAATCGGCAGTGACGGGCTGCTGCCAGACATGACGCTTGTCATCGATGCAGAAGCCGCGGAGGTCGATCGGCGACTGACTGAACGCGACGGCGGGTTTTCCGACGCCATAGGTGGAAGAGCGGCAGAGTATCATGCGTCGGTCAACGCAGCATTTCGTGACTTCGCCGTGCAGGAGCCGGACCGCTTCGCACTGATCGATGGTTCCGGTTCCAAGGAAGACGTCCACGCTCGTGTACTCCATGCGCTCTCACCTTTGTTCGGCGAGAGCTATTGATGCTCCTCGGACATCAGGACGCCTGGCAGGAATGGCGGGAAGCCGGGAAGGGCAGCCGGATGCATCACGCCTGGTTGCTCGCGGGCCGCCGAGGCGTGGGCAAGGCGAGCTTCGCTGCGGCGGCGGCGCGCGAACTGCTCGACGCGCCCACAGAACTGGAGCACCATCCCGATATCCTCCTGCTCACGCACGAGCCGAAGGACGAAAAGGAAGAACGCAAGCGCGCCGACGGCAAACCGTTCGAACTCGCGCGCAGCATTCGCATCGCGCAGGTCAGGAGGATGCAGCAGCGGCTGACCACTCGACCGACGGCGGGCAATCGCCGCGTCATCATCATCGACCCGGCGGACGATCTTGAGCGGAACGCAGCTAATGCTTTGCTCAAGAGCCTGGAGGAGCCGCCCGAGGGGACGTTCTTCCTGCTTGTGGCCCATAGTCCTGCCCGGTTACTGCCGACGATCCGCTCCCGCTGCCGCGTCTTGCGGTTTCCGGTAGTGCCTGATGGGGCGATGGCTTCGCTTCTCGCCGAGCTTGCGCCTGGGGCCGATCAAACGACGCGAGATGCAGCCATTTCCGCTGCGGCAGGATCGCCCGGTGCAGCGCTGTCATTCGTCGACCTCGATCTCGGCAGGGCTGCCACGCTGATGCGCAACATCCTCGAAACCGGGGACCCGGACTTCGCAATGCGCGGTCGACTTGCCGGGGCGATCGGCGCGCGTCCGGATCGCGAACGCTTGCAAGCCGTCCTCGACCTTGCGCGTTCGGCACTCGCGGACAGATTGGAAGCACACACGGCATTTCCGCTCGCGCTTATAGACGCACACAGCGAACTTGTGCGCCTCACCGGCGAACAGCCGACCTATAATTTCGATGCAGGGCTGCTCGCCATGGAAATCGGCACCTTGCTCGCCAAGGCGGCTCCGGCTAGCGAGCGGGCCAATGTCTGAACCCTATTATATCACCACCGCGATCCACTACCCGAACGGTAAACCGCACATCGGCCACGCCTACGAAACGATCGCAGCCGATGTGATGGCGCGTTTCCAGCGTCTGCGCGGGCGAGAAGTGCGCTTCCAGACCGGCACGGACGAACACGGCCTCAAGATGGCGCAGAAGGCTCGCGACCTCGGCCAGACTCCTCGAGAGCTGGCAGACGAGATGTCTTCTTCCTTCAAGGACTTGTTCGACGTTCTGAACATCTCGTACGACCGCTTCATCCGCACGACCGACTCCGATCACCACCGCGCGAGCCAGGCGATCTGGAAAGCGATGGAATCCAAGGGCGATCTCTACCTCGACCGTTACGAAGGCTGGTATTCGGTCCGCGACGAGGCCTATTACGACGAGAAGGAACTGATCGATGGGGAGGGGGGCGAAAAGCTGTCTCCCCAAGGCACGCCGGTCGAATGGACCGAGGAAGAAAGCTGGTTCTTCCGCCTATCGAATTATGCCGAGCCGCTTCTGGAATTGCTACGAAAGCCGGGTTTTCTCGAGCCGACAAGCCGCCGCAACGAGATGATCGCCTTTGTCGAGCGCGGCTTGCAGGATCTTTCCGTCAGCCGCACGAGCTTCGACTGGGGTGTGAAGGTTCCCGGTGCCGATGGGCACGTGATGTATGTCTGGGTGGATGCGCTGACGAACTATATCACCGGACTCGGCTATCCCGACGGCGGCAAGCTGTGGGGCAAGTTCTGGCCGGCCGATCTTCACCTGATCGGCAAAGACATCGTACGTTTCCACACGATTTACTGGCCCGCCTTCCTCATGAGCGCCGATCTACCATTACCGAAGAAAGTCTTCGGCCACGGCTTCCTGCTGAATCGCGGCGTGAAGGAATCGAAATCGGCCGGCAATGTTACCGATCCGATGGAACTTGCCGAAATCTTCGGTGTGGATGCGCTCCGCTATTTCCTGATGGCCGAAGTGACCTTCGGACAGGACGGCAGCTATTCCGCGGAAGCTCTTGTAACCAAAGTGAATGCCGAGCTCGCCAACAGCTTCGGCAATCTGGCGCAGCGCACACTGTCGATGGTCGCAAAGAACATGGACGGCAAGCTGGAAGCTTTCGAGCCTACAGGCGACGACAAGGCGCTGCTGGCTAAAGTAAGCGACGCCTGCGCCGTTACGCTGCCGCAGGAGTTCGAGGCGCTTAATTTCTCGGTTGGGATCGAAGCCTGGCTGCGCGCGGTCTTTGCCTGCAACCAATATGTCGACGAACAGGCCCCTTGGGCGCTGAAGAAGACCGATCCGGAGCGGATGAAGGCAGTGCTGCAGACATTACTCATCGCGATCCGCGACCTTGCCGTCGCGATCCAACCCGTCGTCCCCGAAAAAGCGGCAGCAGTGCTCGATCAGCTTGGCGTCCCCATGGAGCAGCGAAATTACGCCGCGCTTGCCGACGAAGGCTGGTTCATAGCCAATGTGGCTTCCGGACGACAGATCGAAAAGCCGACGCCCGTCTTCCCGCGGCTTGAACTCCCTGAAGTGGAGGCCGCGTGATGCTCGTCGATAGCCATTGCCATCTCGAATACGAAGGCTTGGTAGAGGATCAGCCAGCCATCCTAGATCGCGCTCGCGCGGCCGGGGTCACGGCATTCCTGAATATCTCGACCAAGCAGTCGGAATGGGCAAAGGTCGTAGGGAGGGCCGAGCAAACTTCGGAAGTGTTCGCCAGTGTTGGCATCCATCCCCACAACGCCGATGAGCATCTCGATCTGGGGCGGGAAGAGCTTCTCGCGGCTACGAGAAGCCCGAAGGTCGTTGGTATCGGGGAAACCGGGCTGGATTACTATTACGACCATTCGGACCGCTCGGCGCAACAGCGGCTATTCCGCATGCACATCGATGTGGCGCGCGAGACCGGATTGCCGGTCATCATCCACACGCGCGATGCGGAAGATGATACGCTTTCCATTCTCGAGGACGAGTTGGGGCAGGGGGCCTTCCCCGCGCTGATCCATTGCTTCACCGCTTCGGCGGAGTTTGGCGCACGGGTGCTGGAAATGGGCCTATCGATCTCGATCTCGGGCATCGTGACCTTCAAGAATGCCAAGGACCTGCAGGCAATTGCGAAGACCATTCCTCGCGATCGGCTGCTGGTCGAAACCGATAGTCCGTTTCTTGCTCCGGTCCCGCATCGTGGAAAATCTTGCGAGCCGGGATATGTCCGTGACACCGCCGCATTTCTCGCGGAACTGCGCGGCGAGAGCCTTGACGACCTCGCCAATTATACGACGCGCAATTTCTTCAGCTTGTTCAGCAAGGCAGCGCGGTGAAGCTCTTGATGCTGGGCTCGGGCACCTCGACCGGGGTGCCGCGGATCGGCAACGACTGGGGCGAATGCGATCCTGGCGAACCGCGGAACCGGCGTAGCCGCGTTTCCATTATCGTCCAGAACGATGCAGGCCAGCAGATCTTGGTCGATACCTCGACCGATCTGCGGAGCCAGTTACTAGCGAACGATATCGACAAGGTCGATGCCGTTTTCTGGACGCATGATCACGCCGATCATTGCCATGGTATCGATGACTTGCGCGTCATGCGCTACGACCGCAGCAATCCGTTGCCCGGGTTTGCGAGCAAAGTGACCTGTGAGCGTTTGCGCCGGAGGTTCGATTACGTTTTTGAAGGGCAGTTCGGATATCCGACGCTCATTGGCTTGCAAGAAGTTACGGAAAAACCGTTGGTTGCGGGTTTTTCTTTCGATTACGTCGAAATGCCTCACGGGCCCGTCACCAGCACCGGCTTCCGCTTCGAAGCGGACGGCCGTTCGCTGGTTTATGCAACCGATTTTAGCGAGATAACCAAGGAGATGCTCCGCTGTTTCCAGAATGCGGATCTCCTTGTGGTCGATTGCCTTCGCCGGAAAAAGCACCCGACGCATGCCAACTTAGAAATGGCGCTCGAGCTTGGTCGGAAAACAAAAGCACGAAAAACCGTCCTAACGCATATGGACAAGAGCATGGACTATCGGAGCCTTTGTGCCGAGGTACCGGCTAACGTGCTGGTCGGTTACGATGGCCTAGAGATGGCGGCATGAACGAATACCAAATCGTCTCGCTGATTTCTTTGACAGGCTTTCTGATCTTGATTGCCGCTGGCTTCGCCAACCGCGACGTTAGCTGGCGCAAGGGGTTGTTCATGGCGGGGGCATGGGCTGGCATTTTCGCGATCGTTATCCTCGTGATCGACATTGTCAGCTAATTATCGACCACCCCTTCATTTTACATAATATATATTATCGTTCTAGCTGACGGAATGCGGTGGAATGTTCGCGCCGGGTCTCTTCCTCCACCGGAAGCATCAGGCTATTTCGTTTGCATGACCGCTCAACTGAACCGTCTTCTTGAAATCATGGCGCGGCTACGTGATCCGGAACGCGGCTGCGAATGGGATACGGCGCAGACCTTCGCCACGATTGCGTCCTATACGATCGAAGAAGCCTATGAAGTCGTAGATGCCATCGAGCGGAATGACATGGCGGACTTGCGTGGAGAACTCGGTGACCTGCTGTTCCAGGTCGTCTTCCATTCCCGGATGGCAGAAGAACTCGGCCACTTCGCATTCGACGACGTCGCCAAAGACATTTCGGACAAAATGGAAGCCCGTCATCCGCACATCTTCGGAAACGAAGGCGGCGTGATGGAAGACAGTCGCTGGGAAGATCTGAAAGCCGCCGAGCGCGAGGCAGGTGGATCGACCAGCGCGATGGATGGCGTCGCCAATGCGTTGCCGGCGCTGTTGCGCTCTTACAAATTGCAGAAACGCGCGACACGTGCCGGATTCGACTGGCCCGATACTGCCGGACCGATCGAGAAAATCCAGGAAGAACTCGGCGAACTTGATGAAGCGGAGAGCGAAGATGAACGCCTGCTGGAAGCGGGCGACGTTCTGTTCGTGGCGGTCAATATCGTGAGGCGCTACGGCGTCGATCCCGAACAGGCTTTGCGAGCGTCGAATGCGAAATTCGAACGGCGCTTTCGCGACATGGAGCGCCTTACCCGGTCGGAGGGGCGCGAATTTGCTAATCTTTCGCTCGATGAGCAGGAAGACGTCTGGCAAAAAGTGAAAGCGGCTGAAGAAGACTCGAACGCCTAATCCTGCAAACTCTGAAAGCGCCCGAATTCCTTATCGGACAGCTTCACGACCAGACTGCGCCGCCCCTTGTCGCCCTCCGGCTCGTCCGAGAGTACGCGGCCGTGCTGGTGCAGCCAGGCGAGAGCCTTACCCTCGTTGGCCTCCAGCGTGATCTCGTGCTCGCGTGATCCTGCCGTAAGGATGGCATCAACGCGGGAAAGGAAGTCATCGACCCCTTCCCCGGTCAGCGCGGAAATAGCGACCACGTCTTTGTCCGCGGAGGCAACTTCCTCGAGTTCGGCTCGCTCCTCATCAGATAGAAGATCCAGCTTGTTCCAAACCTCTAGGATCGGGATTTCACTCCCCTCGCCCTGCTCTCCTGCTACGCCCAGATCGGCGAGAACCTGCAGCACCTGTTTCTTCTGCGCATCGCTCGACGGATTGGACATATCGCGCACGTGGCAGATCACGTCCGCTGCAGTCACCTCCTCCAGCGTAGCGCGGAAGGCCGCCACCAGCTGCGTCGGGAGATCGGAGATGAACCCGACGGTATCCGACAGGATCGCCTTCTCGACGCCTGGCAAGGCGATGGCGCGCATCGTCGGATCCAGCGTGGCGAAAAGCAGGTCTTCGGCCATCACTTCAGCCCCAGTCAGGCGATTGAACAGTGTGGACTTGCCGGCATTGGTGTAACCGACGAGAGCGATCACCGGCCAGGGTGCACGTTCGCGACGTTCGCGATGGAGGCCGCGCGTCTTTCGGACCTGTTCCAGTTCCTTGCGCAAACGCCCCATGCGCTGGCGGATCATCCGACGGTCGGCCTCGATCTGGGTCTCGCCCGGGCCGCCCAGGAATCCGAAACCGCCGCGCTGCCGCTCGAGGTGGGTCCAGCTTCGCACAAGACGGCTCTGCTGGTAGTCAAGATGGGCTAGTTCGACTTGCAGGCGACCTTCGGCAGTGGCCGCACGTTCGCCGAAAATCTCGAGGATCAGGCCGGTGCGGTCGATGACCTTGCGCTCGAGCTTTTCTTCAAGATTGCGCTGCTGGATCGGGCTCAAGGCGCCATCGACTACCACCAGTTCAGCGTCGTCCTGTTCGCAGGCGATGCGGATGTTTTCTACCTGCCCTGCGCCGAACAGCAGGTTTGGACGCACCTCCCTGACGGGCAGGACGAAGCTTTCCGCCACGATAATGCCGATCGCGAGCGCGAGCCCCTCCGCCTCGGCCAGACGCGAGTCTGCATCGAGATCGTAGGCCATGCCTCTGATGTCAGGGCACACGACGAGGGCCCGCGCACCGCGCGACACCTCGCCCATCAGGTCGTCGTCGAAACTCAGCTGTCGTCCTCGTCCCACTCCTCGGTCAGATCGACCGGGGTGGCTGGCTGGATAGTGGATACCGCATGCTTGTAAGCCAGCTGGACGTAGCCGTCACGTTCCAGCAGCATGCAGAAAAGGTCGTACGCCGCGATCTTGCCTTGAAGCATCACGCCGTTGACGAGAAACATCGTTACCTGCGCTTCAGCCTGGCGTACTCGAGTGAGGAAAACGTCCTGCAGCAAACGCTGCTTGGCGCTCGAATTGGTGCTCGCAAACTGCTCCGCATCGACGGGCTGTGCCGGCATGATCGTGCTGATCGCATGCTTGTAGACCAGCTGCGACTGGCCGTCCCGGCGCAGCAGGATCGAGAAATTGTCGAACCAGGTCACGATACCCTGGAGCTTCACCCCCTTCACGAGGAACATCGTAACCGGCGTCTTGTTCTTGCGTAGCAGGTTGAGGAAGGCATCCTGAAGATTGCCTTTGCGCTGCCCCCCGCCATCACCGGACGACGGCTTTTCGGGGCGCGGGCGCGCCGAGAGGGTTCGTTCGGACATATCTGTCTCTCCGTTGTTGGCGGACCTCAACGGATCCGCTGTCTGGGGTGCCCACCACCCCCGATATTGCGCGCACCGAGCCGCGCCCTGTCAATGTGGCCCTTCATACGCGTTTTCGCAATCTTTGTATTATCTTCCGCGCGCGATAGCAGGATTTGAGAAGGCTAGTCCTTGCCGGACGCCGGTTTCTTGTCCGCCATTCCGAGCAATTTGAGTTTCCGATGGAGGGCGGAGCGTTCCATGCCGATAAAGTTGGCGGTTTTGGAAATATTGCCGGAGAAGCGCCTGATCTGGATCGCCAGATATTCACGCTCGAAATTCTCGCGCGCCTCGCGCAGCGGCGACCCCATCAGGGCTGCGACCCCGCCATTTCCGCCGAGCTTTCCGCCGAGAACTTCTTCGGGAAGCATTTCGGCTTCGATTTGTTCGAGCTGTTCGCGGGGGGTGAGGATAACGGTGCGCTCGACGACATTGCGAAGCTGGCGGACATTGCCGGGCCAATCGTAAGCCTGAAGCGCCGCCATCGCTTCTTCATTGATGGTCGGAGGACGGATACCCTGTTCCGCTGCGTAGTGGGTGAAGAATGTGTCCGACAGCAAGGGGATATCGTCGCGCCGCTCCGAGAGCGACGGCACCTCGACTGGAACGACATTCAACCGGTAGAACAGATCTTCGCGGAAGCGTTTCTCCGACATTTCCTTCTCGAGATCACGGGCCGTCGAGGAAACAACCCGCACATCAACACCGATCTGGCGCGTGCCCCCTACCCTCACGAAGCTCTGTTCGGTCAGCACCCGGAGAATACGGGCTTGGGTCGAAAGCGGCATGTCCGCCACCTCGTCGAGATAGAGCGTACCGCCGTCGGCCATCTCAAGTAGCCCCGGTCGCACCAGCTTGCCGTCAGCTTCCTCCCCGAACAACTCCTCTTCGAACCGCTCAGGAGTTATGCGTGCCGAGTTCACGATGACGAACGCCTTGTCGGCGCGCGGGCTCCAGCTGTGCAGCAAGCGCGCCGCCACTTCCTTTCCGGTACCGGCCGGACCGCTGATGAGTACGCGGCTCCCCGTACTGGCAACACGCTTCAGAGTGGCTCTCACGGCATTGATCGCGGCGGAATTGCCGGTGAACTCGCCGTTCTGGACCATCCCTTCACGCAACCTACTGTTCTCGCGACGAAGCCGCTCGGTTTCGGTTGCCCTACCGACGAGGTGCAATAACCGTTCGGCTTCGAACGGCTTTTCGATGAAGTCGACCGCCCCGCGGCTGACCGCACTCACCGCCGTATCGATATTGCCGTGGCCGGAGAACACGATGACCGGCAGATCGGGTTCGCGCTTCTTGATCTCGTCCAGCACTTCGAGGCCATCCATGGGGCTCCCGTGGAGCCAGACGTCCAGCAAGACTAGGCTGGGCCGGCGTTCGTCGACCTGCGTAAGCGCGCTGGAACTGTCGCCGGCGGTCCGGCACTCGTAGCCTTCGTCGCTCAGCACGCCGGCTACAAGATCGCGAATGTCGCGTTCGTCGTCGACGATCAGGATGTCTAACGCCATTGGCTGCTACCCTTTGCTTTGTATCATTGCGCGCCCCCCACGGGCGTTGTGAGGGGATCGCGCGCGAACCGCATCGCAACGCGCGTTCCCCCGCTTTCGAGTGAGGAGAAGGTCATCTCGCCGCCATGTTCCTCGACGATCTTGTTCACGATCGCGAGACCCAGGCCGGTGCCCTTCTCGCGGTTCGTCACATAAGGTTCGAGAATCCGATCGCGGTCTTGCGGCAGACCGATGCCGTTGTCCTCGATCGCGACATGCAGCGAATCCTCAGCCTCTTCGACCGTTACCACGATCTTGCCGCGATAATCCGGCTCCGCATTCTGGGCTTTGGCCTCGGTCGCTTCATAAGCGTTCTTCAGGATATTGGTAATCGCCTGTCCGAACTGGTGGCGGTCGCACTGGATGCGGATCGGGCCTTCGCTCTCGGCGACAAGCGAATAATTGACATCTTGGTGGCCGACCTCCTGGAGAAAGAGCGATTGCCGGACAAGATCGAGCGCGTCTTCGGTGCGGAACACCGGCTTGGGCAACCGTGCGAAGCTGGAGAATTCGTCTACCATCTTGCGCAGACCGCCGACCTGGCGGACGATGGTACTGGTAAGTTCATCGAACAGCTCGCCATCTTCATGAATTTGCTTGCGATACCGACGCTTCAGGCGTTCGGTGGCCAGCTGAATCGGAGTCAATGGGTTCTTGATCTCGTGTGCGATCCGCCGCGCTACATCGGACCACGCAGCTTGCCGCTGGTCGAGCAGTTGCCGGGTAATGTCTTCGAAGGTTATGACGTGCCCCTCGGCCTCCTCGCCGATCTTGACCGCGAGCGTGAGCAGTTCACCTCGACGCGAATGGCTCACAACCCCTTGTGAAAGGCCTGCCTCGACCATGACTGCAAGTTGAGGAGCCAGCTGGCGTAATGTGGCAGGACGTGGCTGGCCTGCTGCGTCTTCCATTAGCATGGTCTGAGCCGGCGCATTCATCAGCAAGACGTTCATGTCGCGGTCGATCGATATGACGCCCGCACTCACGGATTCCAGCACCGCTTCGATAAAACTGCGCCGCTCTTCCAGTTCATCGTTGGCGGCGAGCAAGGCATCGGTCTGCTTTTCCAGCTGCGCCGTCATCCGGTTAAAGGCGCGATTGAGCAGGCCAATCTCGTCGGCTCCGGTGCGGCCCTCGACCCGCAGTGCGAAGTTTCCGGCGCCGACCTTGCGAGCGGCTGCGATGAGGTCGGTGAGCGGTTCGACCTGCCTGTCGGCAAAACGCAGCGCGAACCAGACCGCCAGCCCGACCAGCGCGAGACTGACGAAGAAGAGCGCGAGATTGAATCTCAGCTGGAGAGCTCGCGCGCGCCGGGTGAGTTCGTCATAGGCGCTCGAAATCGACCGCGCGCTCTCCCAGCTCCGGAAGCTGGTCGCCTCGGCATTCCGCGCCGTGTAAAGATAGATGCCCGCTTGCCGATCGATCGGAGCCACCGCCTCGATCCTCTCCGGTGTGCCGCGCACGACAACCTGTTGCCCGCGGCGAATATCGCCAAGTGTTTCCTCGGCGAAGGGCACAGGATTGCTTTCCTCGGATAGGCCATACGCGACGGCAGTCCGCATCGAAGAGTCGGGTAGCGCCTGCAGGATTGCGCTTTCGATGACGTCGCGCGGCTGTGCCTGGAACTGGTAGACAAGGGCGAAATTGGGATCGGTCACCGATACCCGCTCGAGGATTGAGCGCATGTCCATCGCCATGGAAATGGTTTCATTGGCAAGATCGAGCTGGTTCTCTTCGTAATAGCTTTCGGCCAACTGGTTCGCATTCTCCATGAGACCGCGCGAATTATCGGAGAACCAGAAATCCACCCCGGACTGGAAGAGGAACGCGGCGAAGCCAGCCACCAGCAGTGTCGGCACTGCGGCAATCATGGAAAAGAAGAAAACGAGCCGCACATGAAGCCGCGCGGTACTGCCCGCAGCGCGGCGCAGGGCCAGGCGCCGTCCAGCGAGGACGAGCAAGGCCATTGCGGGAATTAGGGTGCCGATCAGCAGGCCTGCGACTTGCCTGCTGGGTAGAAGCTGCCCGTTTGGCGGGGCCGCAGTGAAAGTCGCCCACGTACTTGCGACCATGACAAGAAAAGCCACCGCGAAAAAAATCTCGAGATAACCGACCAGATTGGCCCTGCGTGACGTCACGACGAACTTGCGCCACCATCTCGGTGTGGTATTGGGCTGGACTGAAGCGGCGCTCGCCATAGTGGCAGCCTTACAACAGCGCTGTTGCAGGACTGCAAGTACAAATTCGACAAAGCGGCGGCTAGCGGCGGCGTGCGAAATCCTCGGGCGCAATATCGAGCTCGCCAAGCCGCTTCCGCAGGGTGTTGCGATTGATGCCGAGCAACTGCGCAGCGCGTAGCTGATTACCTTCGGTCATCCGCAACGCATGCTCGAACAGCGGCTTTTCGAATGACGCCAGAACGGCGTGATACAGGGTACCGTGGGAGTTCCCATTCTCCGCCAGCCACCCGTCTATCGCTGCACTAAATCCGGAGTCCGGCGCGCCCGACCCCGTCGAAATTTCAGTGCCGATGGTGTCCGCTACGCTGTCGACATCGATGACGTCGTCACGCGCCAGCAGGGCCAGGCGAAACACCACATTGCGAAGCTCCCGCACATTGCCGGGCCAGCGCCGTGCCGCCAGCGCAGCTATGGCGTCGTCCGTGATTTGCCGTCGCGGCAGCCCCTCGCTGGCTGCCTGTCCGAAAAAATGCTTCACCAGAGCGCCGATGTCTTCGCGCCGCTCTCTCAAGGGGGGGAGCGGCATAGGCACTACATTGAGGCGGTAGAACAAGTCCTCGCGGAACCGGCCGTCCTCGATCATCGGCGCCAGGTCCCGATTGGTTGCCGCGATTATGCGCACGTCGACGCCGATTTCCTGCCGTCCGCCGACCCGGCGGATACGCCCCGATTGTAACGCCCGCAAAAGCCGGGTCTGCGCATCAGGCGGCATGTCGCCGATTTCATCGAGGAACAGCGTGCCGCCATTCGCTTGCTCGAATTTGCCGATCTGCTGGCTGACTGCCCCGGTGAAGGCGCCGCGTTCGTGACCGAACAATTCGCTTTCTAGCAGGTCATGCGGGATCGCCGCCATATTGACCGCGACGAAGGGCCCGGTCTTGCGCGCGCCAAGCTGGTGAATGGCTTCCGCGACCAGTTCCTTGCCGGTGCCGCTTTCGCCCGTGACCAGCACAGTCAGATCGTTACGCAAAACGCGCGTGATCATCCGGAACACGCTCTGCATCGCAGGGCTGCGACCGATCAGCGGCAGGGCGCTGGCTTCCTCGTCCCCTGCGGCACTGACCGACGGCCGGTTGGCCACAGCCTGCCGCACGGCCTGGGTCAACTCGTCGAGATCGAAGGGCTTTGGGAAATACTCGAACGCATGACTGTCGCTCGCTCTCACGGCGGTATCGAGGGTGTTTTGTGCCGACAGGACGATCACCGGCATATCGGGAGCCAACTCGCGCACGTGGCCGATCGACGCCAGCCCGTCGCCATCTTCCAGCATGACGTCGGTCAGCATGACGTCGAAGTGTCTCGCTCCAACGAGATCGTCCCGCTTGGCAACACTTTCGCAGGTTGTGACGTCAAAGCCCTCTTCCCGCAGGGCCTCGCTTATCACTGTCGCGATGGCACGGTCGTCTTCGACCAGCAGAACAGCATGGCTCATTTTGTCTCCCTAGGCCGCCACCGGCAGGTTGATGCGAAAATGGGTGAGCCCGTTGCGTTCATCGCGCTCGTGGCCGATGCGCCCGCCCATATCGCGCACAAGTTTCCTCACGAGTGCGAGGCCCAGACCCTGGCCGTGCGGCTTACTGGAAACGAACGGTTCGAACACATGGTCGCGGAGCGCCTCGTCGATACCAGCGCCTGCATCGGTTACCGTAATCTCTATAGGCAACCGGGTGGCTTTCCCAAGCCGGATCGCGCTGAAAACCAATCCACTGACGAACCGGGTACGTACGGTGACCTGGGGAGTGTCCAATTTTGCGCTCGCATCACAGGCATTCGCGATGAGATTGATCAGCACCTGTTCGAGCGCAGCCTGGTCGGCGGCAACCGGGGGCAGCGACGGATCGAATTCCTCGAGTAACTCACAATTCTCGGAGCGACCCGCACGAACTGTTGCCATCGCATTGCGGATAGCCTCGTGCAGGTTACAATCACCGACCACGGCAACGGACTTGCTACCGAGCTGCTGCATGCGGTCGATCAGTTCCGCGATGCGGTCCACTTCGCCCAGGATCATGCGAGCGAGCGGCTTGTCCTTCCCTTCGACCCGCCGCGTCAGCAGCTGGCTGGCACCACGGATGGCGGACAGCGGGTTCTTGATTTCATGGGCCAGCACGGCCGGAGCACGGAGCTCCATACGCTCGTCGTCTGCAGCGCGCGTATCGCCCTGCCCGACATCGGAAAGCGTCAGCACACGCCAGCCCGGGTGGTTGTGTAGCGGAGAGCTGGTCAGATTGATCCGTCGGTCGCGGTATTTTGTAGCGAAGGACACACCGCGAGCGATCATCTGGACATCGGACCGGTCGAGGCTCGAGCGTACGCGATGGTCGGCGAGGTCCACCACGTCGGTCAGCCGCTTGCCGATCAGGCGCTGCGCGCTGGAGTCCAACATGTCTTCCGCTGCGGCATTCGCCTCCACGATATAGCCGTCGGCATCGATCAACAGTACGGCAAAGATGAGGCCTGCAATCTGCGCCGCTGCGTCAGGCGCGGGCGAGGCTCCGGTCACGCTGCCTGCTGCCGCCGGAACGGCTCATAAAAGCGCTCGAGTTCGCCAAGCACTTGCGCGGGATCATCGACGAAGTTCACGTGGTTTCTGAACTCTGCCGACCCGCGCAACCCCTTCGTGTACCAGCCAAGGTGCTTACGGGCGATCTTCACGCCGGTGGTCGGGGTGTAGTGGTCGAGCATCATCCGGTAGTGCTCAGTAACGACGGCATATTGCTCATCCATGTCCGGATCGGCGAGAATTTCGCCGGTGCGCCACCAATGCATCACCTGCGCGAGCAGCCAGGGTTTGCCATACGCGCCGCGCCCGATCATCAGCCCGTCGGCACCCGACTGTTCGAGCGCTTTGGCAGCATCATCGATCCCGCAGATGTCGCCGTTGACGATCACCGGGATCTCGACCGCCTCCTTCACCTTGCGGACGAAGGCCCAGTCGGCGCTGCCCTTGTACATCTGGTTGCGCGTGCGACCGTGGACGGTGATCATCTTAACGCCGAGGTCTTGGGCGATCTTCGCGAGCTCCGGTGCATTGAGGTCGGAATGATCCCAGCCCATCCGCATTTTTACCGTCACCGGCACATCGACCGCCTCGACCGTCGCTTTCATTAGCCGCGTGGCAAGTTCGACCTCGCGCATGAGAGCCGAGCCGGCCAGTTGGCCGACGACCTTGCGCACCGGACAGCCGAAATTGATGTCGATGATGGCCGCGCCATTGCCTTCCTGCAATTTTGCAGCCTCGGCCATGCTGTATGAATCGCAGCCGACCAGCTGCATCGACACCGGTTCCTCGATCGGGTCCCATTCGGCCTTCTGCACGCTGATGCGCGTCTCGCGGATCGCAGCTTCGCTGGCGATCATTTCGGTCACGTTGAGGCCGGAGCCATAGCGGCGCACAAGACGGCGGAACGGTAGGTCCGTCACTCCCGTCATCGGCGCCAGAACGACGGGCGTGTCGATGGCTACCGGGCCGACATGGATCGGCTTCGGCGGGACGGGAGGGAGAGGAGATGCGCTCATGCTGGTGCGTGCCTAAATATTGGGCAGCCACATAGTGCGTTGCAGCACAAACGGCAAGCCGCTAGCGGGCGAGGGCATGAGCGAAGCGCCCGCCCTCCCCCCGTTCGCCGCGATCGTGGTCGCTGCGGGCAAGGGCCTGCGCGCGGGACAGCCGTTGCCCAAGCAATTCGCGCATTGGCGAGGCAAGCCCGTCGTCCGGCACTCGGTTGAGACGTTGCTTGCAGCCGGAGCCGTCGAGGTGGTTGTCGCGATCCCCGAAGGAGCGGAGGAGATTGCATCGGAGTGCCTGTCCGGTCTAGATGGATTAAGGTTGGTGATCGGCGGCCTAACGCGCCAGCAATCGGTGATGAATGCTTTGGAAGCTATCAATGATGGCTCATACACCCGCGTTCTGATCCACGACGCGGCGCGACCAGACTTGCCTTATCACGTCATAGAAAGCCTCATAGACCGATTGGTCGTAATCGAGGGCGCTATTCCGGTTTTGCCAGTCGTCGATAGCCTTGCGATCGAAAATAATGGACGCATGGCCGGAACCGCTCCGCGCGAGCAACTCCGCCGGGTCCAGACCCCGCAGGCCTTTCGATTTGACGATATCCTTGCGGCGCACCGGACCTGGACCGGTGATCCGGATGCCGGCGACGATGCGCAGGTTTTGCGCGCGGCAGGCCGTACCGTCGCACTTGTACCCGGAGACGAGCGTCTCGCCAAACTGACCTATGCGGAGGATTTCGTGAGCGAGCAACCAGCCATACGCACGGGGATGGGCTTCGACGTGCACAAACTTGCGACCGGAGAGGAGCTGTGGCTCGGCGGCATCCAGATCGAGCACGACAAGGGGCTGGCCGGCCATAGCGATGCCGATGTAGCGCTGCACGCGATCGTCGATGCGCTCCTCGGGGCAATCGGCGATGGCGATATCGGAACGCATTTCCCGCCCAGTGACCCACAATGGAAGGGGGCAAGCAGTGACCGCTTCCTCGCTCACGCGGCAAGACTGGTGGGCGAAGCCGGATACAGCGTCGGAAATGTCGACCTTACCATCATATGCGAGGAGCCTAAGATCGGTCCGCATCGGCCTGCCATGCGCCAACGCATTGCCGAATTGCTGGGCGTTGACATCGATCGCATATCGGTGAAGGCGACCACTACCGAGCGGTTGGGTTTCACCGGCCGCGGCGAAGGCATTGCCGCGCAGGCGATTGCCACAGTGATCCGCAGCTGACGGAGGCGATATGGAGCACGGCGCTCTCCTGCCCGAGGATATCGACGATCTTGCCCGGCGGGTGGTCCAGGAAAACCGCGCCCGCGGTCGCAAGGTCGTGCTGGCGGAGAGCTGCACCGGCGGGCTGGTCGCAGCGGCGCTGACCGAAATCCCCGGTTCTTCCGCCGTGCTCGACCGCGGTTTTGTGACCTATTCCAACGAGGCCAAGATGGAGAGCCTCGGCGTGCCGCTGGACATCATCGAAACCTTCGGCGCGGTCTCGATCGCGTGCGTTTGGGCGATGGCCAAGGGAGCATTGCAAAACAGCAGTGCCGACGTCGCCGTTGCGATCAGCGGGGTGGCCGGTCCCGATGGTGGGACGACACTGAAGCCGGTCGGCACGGTTGTGTTCGCGCGGGTGGTCCGGGGTCAGGAGGGCGAACCCGACGGCGAGCTCAAGCGCTTCGAACCGACCTCACGCGCCGATATCCGCCGTCAGGCGACGGTCTGCGCGCTCGAATTGCTGTTGCCGTAAAGCGCGTCGGCGCGTGCTTCGAATGCGCCCATCATCTTGCGGAACGCGCGGTCGAAATATTGCCCGGCCAGCGCCTCGAACACCGCATTGCGAAATTCGAAATCGACGCAGAAATCGACCTCGCAGCCGCCCAGGGCCGGGGTGAAAGTCCAGTTGTTGTCGAGATCCTTGAGCGGCCCGTCGACGTAGAATACCTCGATATGCTCGGGACGGCGCTTTTCGACGCGGGACGTAAAGCGCTCGCGGATGGCCTTGAAGCCGACCAGCATGTCAGCCACCATCTCGGTCTCGCTATCCGAGCGAACGCGGGTGGCAATCACCCAAGGAAGGAATTCCGCATACCGCCCGACATCTGCGACCAGATCGAATATCTGCTCGCAAGTGTACGGAAGGAAACGTTTTTCGCGAATGCCGGGCATCAGCCGGCCTGCTTCGCCAGCTTCGCCTCGCGCGCTGCGCGCATCTGCGCGAAATCGTCGCCCGCATGATAGCTCGAACGCGTCAGGGGGCTCGAAGCCACCTGCAGGAAGCCTTTGGCGCGCGCAATCGAGCCGTACGCAGCGAACTGCTTCGGAGTCACGAATTCCTCGACCTTCGCATGCTTCGGCGTCGGCTGGAGGTACTGGCCCATGGTAATGAAATCGATGTCGGCACTGCGCATGTCGTCCATCACCTGATGGACTTCGAGCCGCCCTTCCCCGAGCCCGAGCATGATACCGGACTTGGTGAAGATGAGCGGATTGTGGACCTTCACTTCTTCCAGCAGACGGAGCGAGGCATAATAGCGCGCACCCGGACGGATCGTCGGATACAGGCGCGGCACCGTTTCGAGGTTGTGATTGAAAACGTCGGGCCCTGCCTCGCAGATTTCCGCGATGGACTGCTTCATCCGGCCCTTGAAGTCGGGTGTCAGGATCTCGATCGTCGTGTCCGGCGTCTCGCGGCGCAGTGCGTTGATCACCTTCACGAACTGCCCTGCCCCACGGTCAGGCAGATCGTCGCGATCGACGCTGGTGATGACGATATGCTCGAGGCCCATTGCCGCTGCAGCGGTCGCCGTATGCTCGGGTTCGAGCGGATCGACCGGCATCGGCATACCGGTCTTGATGTTGCAGAACCGGCAGGCGCGCGTGCAGGTATCGCCGAGGATCATCACCGTGGCGTGCTTCTTGGTCCAGCACTCCCCGATGTTGGGACAGGCGGCCTCTTCGCACACCGTGTGCAGGTTCAGTTCGCGCATCAGCTTGCGCGTTTCGTGATAGCCCTTGCTGACCGGCGCCTTGACGCGAATCCAGTCGGGCTTGCGCTGGCGGGCCGGGCGTTCGCCTTCAGGCTGGGGAACTGTGGAAAGATCGTTCATGTCGCGGCCCATCTAGGCCCCCTCCCCCTTCCGGGCAAGCCACATAGCTATTCGGACCCTCTTGCCAGCCGCGCAAATTCGTTGCAGCGGAGCAGGTATGAAGACATTCGACGAGATGATCGAGGGCTACGCCCGTTTCCGTGCCGGCGACTGGAAAAAGCAGCACGAACGCTGGAGCCAACTGGCAGAGGGCCAATCGCCCCAGGTGATGGTCATTTCCTGCTCGGATAGCCGGGTCGATCCGGCGCAGATCCTCGACGTGGACCCGGGCGAGATATTCGTGGTCCGGAATGTCGCCGCGCTGGTGCCGCCTTACGAGACGACGCCCGGTCGCCACGGTGTTTCGGCGGCGCTCGAATTTGCAGTCCAATTCCTCGAGGTGCGCGAAGTGGTCGTGATGGGCCACGGCATGTGCGGGGGTTGCCAGGCGGCGCTGACGCAAGACCTTCACGGCAACGACATCGGCGAAGGCGGCTTCGTGGCGCACTGGATCGACATGCTTGACGAGGTCCGGGAGCCGATCGCTGCAGAGCACGGCACGAAGGGCCGGACCGCAGAGCAGGCGATGGAGCTTGCAGCCGTGAAGGTCAGTCTCGAGAACCTGCGGACCTTTCCGTACGTCGAGGCGAAGGAAGCGGCAGGGGACCTCAAGCTGCGCGGAGCCTATTTCGCGATCTCGGACGGGGTCCTTCATCTGCTCGATGAGAACTCCGGACAATTCTCGCCCGCACAGTAAGCTCTTGAGTTCGAGCAGGCTGCACGCCATTGGCTGCACATGGCCGACAAAGACCTCAAGAATATCGCCCTGCTGATCGATGCGGACAACACCACCCCCAAGGGGATCGACCCGGTCCTGACCGTCATGGCCGAACTCGGCCAGGTCAACATCAAGCGGGCCTATGGCAATTTCGCCAAGAACAATCTCTCCAAGTGGGGAGAAATCACACACAAATACGGTATCCAGCCGCAGCAGCAGTTCGATCTCACCGCCGGCAAGAACGCTACCGATATGGCGATGACAATCGATGCCATCGATCTGCTATATCAGGGCAAGGTCGATGGCTTCGGCATCATGAGTTCGGACAGCGACTTCACCCCTCTCGTCACGCGGCTGCGGCAGGATGGGCTCGTCGTCTATGGCTTCGGCAGCACCAAGAAGACCCCCGCCGCCTTCAAGAGCGCCTGCACGCGCTTCATCGACATCGACGCGCTCATCAAGGGCGCCTCGGACGAAGCGGATACCTCTAAATCCGATAGTGGGAAGGCTAAGGCCGGGATCGACGACGAGTTGGTCGAACTGCTTGGAACGGCATGGAAGGCAGCGCACCGCGATGACGATGGCTTCGCGCAGATGGGCGAGGTCGGGCAGATCGCGGGCAACCGCTCCAGCTTCGACGTGCGCAACTACGGGTTCAAGCGGCTCTCTGACCTTTTCGAAGCGATAGAGCAGTTCAAGATCGAGCGGCGCGACAACACCATGTGGGTCAAACGCCTCCGCTGAGTACACACTTGACTAGTGACGAACGAAAAGGGCGCGAACTCCGCAAGGAATTCGCGCCCTTTCTTATCTCATGGCTCGGGTCAGATCAGCCGCCCTGCTGGCCCGAATAGACGCCCCACAGGTTGGCGATCGCCTGACGCGCGCCTTCGACCCGGTTGAAGGTCGCTTGCGCTTCGGCATAGTTGCCCTGGTCGTATTGCGCGATACCAAGGCGGGTCAGCGCCATCGGCGTGTCCGCACCAGCCATGGTGGAAGCCTTGAGGTAAAATTCCTCGGCCTCTGCAGGACGCCCCATGCTGAGCATGGCGTCACCCGCTGCCATAACGGTGGCAAGCGTTGCGCCGGACTTGCGCGCATCGGTCAGCAAACCGTCCATATCGGCACGATCGGCCGCAGCGCGATCGGCAGCCTGCTTGCGGGTATCCACGAGATAGGCATCGTTCTCCGACAGGAAGCCCTTCGACTGGCCTTCGTCGATGACGGAAACCACTTCTGCGGGCAGACGGCGATAGTCCGCTGCTTCGACATACTCACCATAAAGGCGGGCATCGTTTAGAGTGCCAGCGCGCCGGCCGAGACGCAGAAGGTCGAGCGTTGCAGGCTTATCATAGCCACCGGTGTTCAGCAGGATCGCAATCGCATCGCGCCAGCTGGTCTCGCTCGGGAATTCCGAAACGTACATATTGGCGAACTTGATCGCTTCCGCCTTCATGTCACCGCGATACGCGACGGCCAGACCGCGCTTGATCCAGTCCTCTTCCAGCGTGCCACCGGCTGCCTTGCGGGCCTCCAGAGCGTTGGAGAGGTAAGCTAGGCCTTCCGCATCGCGATTCTCGGCGAAATAGGTCTCGGCAATGATCGCTTCCGGATTGTTGTCCGTATAACCGGCAGCCATCGCCGCCTCGAGAGCCGAGCGTGCGGCGGCGTAATCCTTCGCGTTATAGGCGACCTGGCCGATCATGAAGTTGTAAGGACCGACCTGCTCGGGAGCGACCTTACCGCTGGCGAGCATCAGTTCGAGACCCTGACGGGCAAGAGCGTTGTCGTTGAATTTCTGGCCGGCATTCACGATCGCGCCGCCGGCAGCGAAGCGGTCGTCTTCATTCTCGATTGCTGCTACCACGGCCGGGATTGCCGCCTTCACGGTCGCCGGGTCGGGCGTTTCAGCACCAAGCGCTTCCTGAAGAGGCGAATAAGCGGCGATAAAGCCTTTCGAGTAGCTCGGATTAGCTTTTTTCTGAGCGGAGGCAGGTGCTTCGAGGGCGGTGGCGGTGACCGCAGCGCCGGTCGCGAGAGCAAGGGCCATTGCGATTGTGGAAGCCGCACCATTGGTGCGGGCGAGACGAGTGAAAATCATACTTGTACTCCCAAGAGTGGTAAGGGGGGGCTAAGCGCGCGCGGCGCCGATTTTAGTCAACGAAATCGGCAATGCCGTCAGGACGCTCTCATTGCAAATCGTTCTAGGCGAAGCGGGCTGAACGGGCTTTGAATACGGCCCGTGCCGCTCGTTCAGCATGCAATTTGGAGTTCGCGCACCCATATGTGGAAAAAGCGCGCGAAACCGCCCTGTGTTCCCTCCTCTCGGTGGCAACCTGCGTGGCTTTGGCGTAACCTCCAACCGACCAGAACATAAGCAGTTCGCAGAACGGAAAAGCTGTCTTGTCAGACGATATTGAAGTCCTTGATCCCCCTCCCTACGACGGAGGCGACTACACGCGCATCGACATCGTCGATGAGATGAAAACGAGCTATCTCGATTACGCGATGAGCGTGATCGTCAGTCGCGCGCTGCCCGATGTGCGCGACGGGTTGAAGCCGGTGCATCGCCGCATTCTTTTCGCCAGCCAGGAAGGCGGCTTCGTCGCCGGGCGGCCCTATCGCAAGAGCGCCAAGATCGTCGGCGACGTCATGGGCAACTATCACCCGCATGGCGACGCGGCGATCTACGACGCGCTGGCGCGCATGACGCAGGATTGGTCGCTGCGGGTGCCGCTGGTAGACGGTCAGGGCAACTTCGGTTCGATGGACCCCGACCCGCCGGCTTCGATGCGGTATACCGAAGCGCGACTTGCGCGCGTGGCCAACGCCCTGCTCGACGATCTCGACAAGGACACGGTCGATTTCGCGGACAATTACGACCAGTCGCGGCGCGAACCGACCGTACTCCCGGCACGTTTCCCGAACCTGCTTGTCAATGGCGCGGGCGGCATCGCGGTCGGCATGGCGACGAACATCCCACCGCACAATCTCGGCGAAGTGATCGACGGCTGCTTCGCCTTCATGGACAATCCCGCGATCACCAGCGAGGAATTGTTCGAGATCATTCCAGGCCCCGATTTTCCGACTGCTCCCCTCATCCTCGGCAAGTCCGGTGCCCGCGCTGCCTATACCACGGGCCGCGGCTCGATCCTGATGCGCGCGCGGCACGAGTTCGAGGAAAAGCGCGGCGACCGGCGTTCGATCGTGCTGACCTCCATCCCCTTCCAGGTCGGCAAGAGCTCGCTGGTCGAGAAGATTGCCGAAGCCGCGAAGGAAAAGCGGATCGAAGGCATTTCGGACATCCGCGACGAAAGCTCGCGCGAAGGCGTGCGGGTGGTCGTGGACCTGAAACGCGATGCCTCGCCCGAAGTCGTGCTCAACCAGATCTGGCGCTATACGCCAGCACAGGCGAGCTTCCCGGCGAATATGCTGGCGATCCGTGGCGGGCGCCCGGAAACGCTCACCCTGCGCGAATTCATCCAGGCCTTCATCGGCTTTCGCGAGGAGGTCATCACCCGCCGCACCAAGTTCGAGCTGAACAAGGCCCGCGAACGCGCGCACATCTTGCTCGGCCTGGTGGTTGCCGTGTCCAACCTCGACGAGGTCGTGGCGATGATCCGCGGCTCTTCAAATCCGGCGGATGCGCGCGCCAAGCTGCTCGCCAAGGAATGGCCGATCGGCGATATCGCGCAATATATCGCGCTGGTCGAAGCCATCGAGCCGAGCGACGAACAGACGGGCGGCACTTATCGCTTGTCCGAGCGGCAGGTGAAGGCAATCCTCGACCTGCGCCTCCATCGCCTCACCGCGCTGGGGCGCGACGAGATCGGCGACGAACTCAAGGAACTGAGCGTCGCGATCGAAGAATATCTCTCGATCCTTGCCGATCGCGTGAAGCTCTACGGGGTGATGCGCGAAGAACTGGAAGAGATCAAAGCCAGCTACGCCACGCCACGGATCACCGAAATTGCGCCCGCCTGGGACGGTCTCGAGGACGAGGATTTGATCGAGCGCGAGGAGATGGTCGTCACTGTCACCCACGGCGGCTACATCAAGCGGACCCCCCTGCAAGCCTTCCGCGCGCAGGCCCGCGGCGGCAAGGGCCGCAGCTCGATGGCGACGAAAGACGAAGACGCAGTCGTCGAAATGTTCGTAACTTCGACGCACAACCCTGTGCTTTTCTTCACGAATACTGGCCGCGTCTATCGCCTCAAAGTGTGGAAGCTGCCCGAAGGCGGGCCCACCACCAAGGGCCGCCCGATGGTGAACCTGTTGCCACTGGGCGACGACGAACGTGTGACCAACGTACTGCCCCTGCCCGAGGACGAAAACGAGTGGAGCGCGCTCAACATCGTCTTCGCGACCGAACAGGGCATGGTCCGGCGTAATTCGATGGACGCATTCACCAACGTCCCCTCCAACGGCAAATATGCGATGGGCTTCGTCGAGGACAGCGGCGACCGCCTGATCGGCGTGAAACTGCTGAGCGAGGACCAGGAAATCTTCCTGGCCTCCGATGCAGGTAAGGCCATCCGCTTCGCGGCCACCGATGCGCGTGAAACCAAGAGCCGCACCGGCATCGGCGTGCGCGGCATGACATTGAAGGATGGCGCGAAGGTCGTCTCGTTGGCTGTGCTCGACGCCTGCGAGCGCGACACCGACGTCCGCGATGCCTATCTGCGCGCCGCGGTCTGGAAGAACAACGACACCGATCCGACGCTCGATGCCGAAAAGGTCGAGCAGATGGAGGAGTGCGAGGAGTTCATTCTGACGCTGACCGAACGCGGCTACGGCAAGATTTCCTCGGCCTACGAGTACCGTACCATCGGCCGCGGCGGCCAGGGCCTGACCAATATCGGCGAGCCGTCGAGCAATCCGAACCGCAATGGCTCCGTGGTCGGCAGCTTCCCGGTAAAGCATGGGTCGCAGCTGATGCTGGTGACCGACCAGGCGAAACTCATCCGCCTGCCAATCGATTTCCGGCACTTGCTGGAGGATGGTTTCGAGAACCACGCGGGCTATTCGATCTCGGGGCGGACCTCATCGGGTGTAAGCATCTTCAAGGTCGCGAAGGGCGAACGCATCGTCGGCGCGGCTTTGATCGACGAAACCGAAGAGCCGGAGAACGAGGCCGAGGAAAAGGTGGCGGACGAAATCGCGGCGCGCGGCGGTCTAGAGCAGACCACCCCGCACACGACCGCGCATTCGGACAAGAACATCGATGGTGAGCCAGGCGGATGAGGTCTTTCCGGTGAGACTGAAGGTCGAGCCAAGCGGCCAGGCGTGCGGTGCACGTGTTACCGGGCTCGACCTTTCCCGCCCGATCGGTCCCGAACTGGCCGCGGAAATTCGGTCGGCCTGGCTCGAACATCGCGTCCTCGCTTTTCCCGGCCGACCGGCGAACGACGACACGCTTGAAGCTTTCTCGCGCGCGATGGGCGGGTTCGGCGAGGATCCGTTTTTTGATCCTATCGAGGGCCGGTAGCACATTGCCGAGATCCTGCGCGAGGCCGACGAACAAGCCTCGCTTTTCGCCGAGAATTGGCAGAGCGACTGGAGCTTCTCGAGCATCCGCCCGCCGGGACCTGCCTGATGGCGTTCGACGCCCCGCCCCTAGGCGGCGATACCCTCTTCGCAAACCAGTTCGCGGCCTTCGATGCCTTGCCGGATGCGAAGAAGGACGAGCTTCGCGCGCTGACTGCCATTCACAGCGCGAAGCTCGCCTATGCACCCGACGGCACCTACGGCGAGAAAGATCGCGCGGGCGATCGTTCCATGGCGATCCGGCCTGATGAGAGCGCGAACGCGACCCAGAGCCATCCACTCGTCTACCGCCACCCGGAAACAAGCGAGGAAGCCCTGTTCTCGACGCTCGGTTATATCGTCGGCATCGAAGGATTGGCCCAGTCCGAGGCGCTCGCCCTGCTCACCGAATTAGCGCAGTGGCAGGCCCGCGACGAATTCATCTACCGCCATGTTTGGGAACCCGACATGCTGATTGTGTGGGACAATCGCCCCGTGGTGCACAAGGCGAACGGAGGGTATGAAGGTCACCGGCGCGAATTACATCGCACCACGATTGCCGCTTGGCGGCCTAGCTTCTCCGACTACGCAATGTCTGGACCACGCCCGTCACAATCAGGAATTGTGCGGCATAGTAGAGCGGCCAGACGAACCATTCGGTGAGCTCACCGGGAAGAGTTTGCGATTCGCGGGCGAAGATCAGCAAATCGCTCACCACAAACATGACGGCACCTATGCCCACGCGGTACCGAGGAAACCGGCTTGTCCAGGCGGCAGCGGCCATCAGTCCCACCAGCCCGCTATAAACCGTTGCAAGTTCCCAGTTCGGCAGTGGGCGCGTCATACCGACAGCGATGACAGCAGGCAAAACGATCAGAGCGAGGCCGGCAAGCCGCTGGCTAAAGCTCGTCTGCGCTCTCCGGTTCCGCAGGTACAATGCGATGGCGACGAGATGAGAAAGCGCGAATAGCCCGCCACCCACCAGAAAGCTGATCTCCAAAGCCACGTCGGCACACGCTGCAATGGCCATAACCGCTGCGATCAGCAGCCCGTCAGTTCCCTTCCCTCGCGCGGCAGCGTAGACCGCAAGTAACCCGACCCCCGCACCTTTCCAGATCATCAGCCACGCGCCACCGATCTCGTCGTCCATGACGAAGAAATAGGTGACCGCCGCCAGCAGACTCAGCAGCAACCAGGGGCGATGATCGGCAAGGGCTTTGTGCGCCATACCTTCCGCTAGGCCTTGATGCGACGGGGGGGCAAGCCCTACAGGGAGCGCAATGACCCACGATATCCACATCATCGGTGGCGGACTGGCCGGCAGCGAGGCCGCTTGGCAGCTCGCGCAGCGCGGTTTCAGCGTGCGTTTGTCCGAAATGCGGGGTGGCGGCGACATGACGCCAGCCCACCAGACCGACGGTCTGGCCGAGCTCGTCTGTTCGAACAGCTTCCGCTCCGACGATAGCGACAAGAACGCCGTCGGCCTGCTGCATCACGAGATGCGCGAGCTCGACAGCATCGTGATGCGCGCAGGCGAGAAGGCGCGCGTGCCTGCGGGGTCCGCCATGGCAGTCGATCGCGATGTCTTCTCCGCCGAAGTCCAGCGGACGCTCGACGAGCATCCCAAGGTCTCTGTCGTGCGCGAACGGGTGGATGCCCTGCCTGATACGGGGCGGACTATCGTCGCGACGGGGCCGCTGACAGCGCAGGCGCTCGCCGAGAGCATTGTGAGAGCCACCGGGCAGGATCGCCTCGCCTTTTTCGATGCCATCGCACCGATTGTCCATCACGACAGCATCGATATGGATATCTGCTGGATCCAGTCGCGCTGGAACAAGCGCAACGAGGCGTCGAACGAGGACGGCGATTATATCAACTGCCCGATGACCAAGGAGCAGTATCTCGCCTTCCACCAGGGTCTGATGGATGGCGAGAAGACCGAGTTCCGCGAGTGGGAGAAGGACACCCCGTACTTCGAAGGCTGCATGCCGATCGAGGTGATGGCATCGCGCGGCGTCGATACGCTGCGCTTCGGGCCGATGAAGCCGGTCGGGCTTGACAATCCGCGCGACACCACGCCCGAATTTCCGCAAGGCCGCTGGCCATATGCCGTCGTCCAGCTGCGGCAGGACAACAAGCTTGGCACGCTGTGGAACATGGTCGGCTTCCAGACGAAGCTGAAATACGGCGCACAGGTGGAGCTGTTCCGCACGATCCCGGGCCTGGAGAACGCCGAGTTTGCGCGGCTGGGCGGCCTGCACCGCAACACCTTTCTAAATTCGCCCGTCGTCCTCGACCGGCAGCTTCGCCTGAAAGGTGCAGAGCATATTCGCTTCGCCGGTCAGGTGACCGGATGCGAGGGATATGTCGAAAGCTCTGCTGTCGGCCTCGTCGCGGGCATGATGGCCGCGGCCGAACTGGCGGGTCGCGAGTGGCAGGGGCCGCCGCGCACGACTGCGCTGGGCGCGCTGCTCGCGCATATCACCGGGGATGCGGAGGCCGAGAGCTACCAGCCCATGAATGTCAATTTCGGCCTCTTCCCGCCGCTGCATGATGTCGGGAAGAAGCAACGCAAGGAGGCCTATACCTCACGCGCCAAGGCCGATCTCGCCGAATGGATCGCTCGCGAAGAGCTCGTGGCAGCCTAACAGGCGCAGCGCGGCTTCTTGCGACGCTTCGGTGCGGTGGTCGCGAATTCGCCCGGCGCCAGCTCGTTATCGCCATCGGCATCGGCGCCTTCGAACTTGTCGACCGTGGCCACCGCCCATTCCTCGAAATCGAGCAAATTGTTGCCATCCCTGTCGAGCTTGCGGAACGCGTTTGAGCGGGTCGAGAGCATTTCCGTGCGGGTAATGCGCCAGTCGCGGTTGCGATCGTAGCGGAAGAAGCGGCGCTGCTCGCGCGTCAGCTCGGTCGCCTCGGGCGGTGCCGGGCCGATCGCCTCGCCCGGATCGACTGGCGGAACCTCGGGGAGTGGCGCTTCGCTTTGCACGGCCATCGGGGGCGGCGCGCCCTCTTCGACTTGCGCCCTGCCCTGCCACCAGAACAACCCGAGACCTACAAGAGCCAGCGATGCGGTGCTGCCGACAACCAACCCCTTCATGTCCTGGCCTCCTGACTGCTTGGGATTTTCAGCGACCGAAGACGCCGGCACGCAAGGCCACCATGGCGCTGCCGCGCCCGGCAAGCAAGGGCGCGCCACCGGCAACAAGCGAGCGGCGCGCCAGTGCATCGAGAACGGCGAGAGGGCGCATCGCTCTGGTCATCGAAGCAGGCTGACCCATTGATGCCTGCGCATAGGCGATAAGTTCCGGGGTGCGATCCTCCTGCGGCAAGCCCGAAAGCAGGTCGGCTAGTGCCCACCGTCCTGCGGCAAGTCGCACCGCTGGAACGTCCGCTCCGGGGTCAAGAGTGGTCCCGAGCGCCAGCCAGCCAGCCTCGCGGCCTGCCTTCAACGCCTGTATCGCGGACCTGTCGAGGGGCTCGGCCAGCAGGACGGCTTCCCAACCGTCGACCAAAGCTCCCAATCGCGGGCGGTGCTCGCCGAAGCCCTTGGCAAGTTCGTCCAGCAAAGGATTTCCGCGCGGCAACTCACCGGCGCTTGCTGCCAGCGCATCCCGCCACCAGGCGAGCCGCAGCTGTCCGACGATGGCCTCGCTGGCTCCGGCCACCGACCGCGCCAGGTTGCGATCGAAGGCCAGCAGCGAAGCGAATGCACCGCGATGCTCGGGCAATGCGTAGCCGATGGCTACCTGCGCCTCGGGAGGCAGATCCTCGACAGTCATCGGCAGGCGTTGGCCATAGTCATGGGCAGCGCCTATGGCCGAGATCAGGCTTGGAGGTAAGCCCTGCGCGTCGAACGCACCGGGATCGAACCCAGATTCACGAAAATGAGGTTCACGTTATACGCGCCGGTTCCCTCAAGATCGACATAGTCCCGGCCGTCGAGCGATGTGCCGTGCGTGACCGTCAGGTTCGCAGAACCGAAACTCTTCGCTGTGAAAAGAGATTCCTCGAAATTCGTCTGCAATTGCGCATCGTCGGGCGTCGGCCAGAGGATCGCCGAGCGCGCGGTTTCGTCGATCGCCGCTGCCATCGAGTTGGTGAAATAGAGATAGATCCCAAAATTCATGCATCCGAGTATCAGCGTGAGCGCGACTGGAATGGCGAGGCCAAACTCAACCGCTGCCGCGCCGCGCCGATCCCGTGAAAGATTTTTGAATAGTCGCATCATTCCACCTGCAGAGTAACACTGCCCGTTGCCGTGAACGTGTCGACAAAATCGGCATATCCCTCGATGTCGAGGATCGGTTCGTAATCTTGATCGACTTCGATAGAAAGATACTGCGTGTAGTCGAAGCCAGCGTTGATACAGGCCGGCAAACTGTTTTTCTCTCCATCGCATTCGATCCACCGTTCCACGGTGATATCTCCGAGAGGCACACCGCTACCTTCGTGCACGCGGGCTTTAATCTCCACGTCGGTTGGCAACGTTTCCATCTCCGACATGATATAGTCCGCGCCGATCTGCGCATATTGCTGCACCTCCAGCTTATGCACAAAGCCAAGTGCCAGATCGATGCCCCCAAGTGCGAACATCAGGAGCACCGGCGTTGCGATCGCCAGTTCGATAGTCGCCGTACCCTTCTGGTCCGCGCGCACCTCTCTGCTCTTTCGTATCATCATTTCCGCAACCTCAGGACCTGTGCGCCGGAAAACGAGACCACGCCGCGACCCGGCTGGCAGGTATTGGACACTGAGGTGTTGCCGGTGAAGGTGATGTACTGCGCCACGATCTGCAGGCAGTCGGTCGTCATGCTGCTGTTGCCGCTGAAGGTCACCTGATTGCTGGGCGAGTAAATTGTGCCCTCGAATTCGGAATCGTTGTCGCCGGTTACAAAGAGGCGGTTCGCGTTCGACAGCGGAGTGCGGCTGTCCTGATGCATCAGGATGCCGGCGTAGTCTCCGGTGTCGGGCGCGGTAATCTGGACGTTCGATGTCCCCATTGCATCGAAAGTGCCGACCTTGTTGGCGTTGAATGGAGAGCTGGTGTTGGTGAACACCAGTGTCACACCGTCGCCAATCACCTGAGCCTGGCCGGCGATCTTGAACCCGCCTTCGCCGATGTAATACGTGCCCGGCTGCAGAGTTACACTGGCCTTGCTGTTGACGGTGATCCCTTTGTAGCACCCCGGATAAAGGATGTTTCCGTTCCCCGAGACAGATTCCGTGTTCGAACAGACCTGGTCGGGATCCGAAATAAGGTCGGCATAGGGATCGTTTTCGGGTGCGACACCGCGGTTGATGCGCGTGTCTTCAGAAATATTGTTGCCCTCGATGACGTTGCCGACGGCCGAAAGTGCGCCGGCCACGATGCTGTCGCTTGTCGTCGCGTCGAAATCGGAATTGGACTGCAAGCCGCAGTTCATGTCGACCGAGGAAGAGCCCGTGATGGAAAGCGCCGTACCGTTTGGCGAAAGCGCGATCATGCAGTTCGCGACCTCACTCGAAGCCTGAGCCACCGCTTCGACGCGGATCGTCGGTGCGGTCGGCATGAAGAAGCTGGAAAACGGCAGCTTGGTCGAAGTCGACAGGACTACGCGGACCATGCTGGCATCCCCAGCGAATTCGCCGGCCGTCGGCGGCGTCTCTACTGCTTCGATGATATACGAATGCTGGGTGTTGCGGCCTAGCACGTTGCGGACCACGGCATCGACTTCCTCTGCATCGCCGCCGTTCTTGAGCTCAAGCCCGCCGGCCATTGCAGCCGAGTCAGCAGCACTGCGAAGATCGCGCTTCCAGCTGATCCATTGGGCGACATCGATGGCCAAGCCGAGCGTCCCGACCAGAGGAATCATCGACAGGCCCATGAGGGTCAGCACATTGCCGCTTTCATCCTTGCGGATATCGCGAACCAGATTTCTCATACGATCGATCATAAAACCACACCCAGGCTTTTGCAGAGCGTGCCTTTTGCCACGCTTGTATGAGAAGCCTGTAAAGCGGTGTAGTTAAGGAACGCTAAAACGCCGCCTCCGCTTAACCGTCAAATCGCCGCAGATCCGAGAAAGCGAGCGCAAAAGCGTCGCAGGGATTTAACCATCGTCAGCGCATCGTGGGAAAGGTTTGGCCGCAAGAAATTACTTAGCAGGGCGCAAAAGGCCCGCACAAACTAACGGCGCGGGCCTCTTATATTTTCACGCCTATACCGCCCGGGTCAGTCCCGGTAGCAGACCTTCTTCGCCGCCTTCACAATGCGCGGCGTATCGATCAGCGCAAGCTTTTCGAGGTTCGCCGCATAGGGTAGCGGCACGTCCTCGTCGCACACGCGCGTGACCGGGGCGTCGAGATGGTCGAAGCCATCCTCCATGCAGATTGCAATGATCTCCGAAGCGATCGAACAGGTTGGCCAGCCCTCTTCCGCAATCACAAGGCGGTTGGTTTTCACCAAAGATGTCAGCACAGTTTCCCTGTCGAGGGGACGCAGGGTACGCAGGTCGATGACTTCGGCGTCGATGCCCTCGCCCGCCAGTTCCTCGGCAGCTTCGAGCGCCAGCCCGACAGCGATCGAATAGGCGACGATCGTCACGTCCGAGCCTTCGCGCATGATGCGCGCCTTACCGATCGGCAGGACGTAATCGTCCATGTCGGGCACGTCGAAGCTGCGCCCGTAAACCAATTCGTTCTCCAGGAAGACGACCGGATCCTCGCTGCGGATCGCCGCCTTCATCAGGCCCTTTGCGTCGGCGCTGTCATAGGGCGCGATAACGATCAGGCCGGGCACGCTGGCATACCACGGACCGTAGTTCTGACTGTGTTGCGCGCCGACCCGGCTGGCCGCGCCATTAGGGCCGCGGAACACGACCGGGCAGCGCATCTGGCCACCGGACATGTAGTTGGTCTTGGCTGCCGAATTAATGATGTGGTCGATCGCCTGCATGGCGAAGTTGAAGGTCATGAACTCGACGATCGGGCGCAGGCCGCCCATCGCTGCGCCCGTGCCGATGCCGGCAAAGCCGTATTCGGTAATCGGCGTATCGATGACGCGCTTGGGCCCGAATTCGTCGAGCAGGCCCTGCGTGACCTTGTAGGCACCCTGATACTCGGCGACTTCCTCGCCCATCACGAACACGCGCTCGTCGCGGCGCATCTCCTCGGCCATGCCGTCGCGCAAGGCCTCGCGGACACTAGTCGAGGTGTAGCTGGTGCCTTCGGGGACATCGGGATCGCGAACGTCCGTCTTCGGCTTGGGCTTGGTGATTTCGGCCTCGCTTTCCTCGCGGCCGACATCCTTGCCCTCGCCCTCTACGTCTTCGACCTCGTCCGTCGCTGCCGGCGCCTCGATGTCGGACGCATCTTCGCCTTCGCCAGCCAGCATGGCGATCACGGTGCCGACCTTCACACCTTCGGTGCCTTCCTCGACCATGATCCTGCCGAGCGTGCCTTCGTCGACCGCCTCGAATTCCATCGTCGCCTTGTCGGTCTCGATCTCGGCGATGATGTCTCCGGCGACGATCTCGTCACCTTCCGATTTTAGCCATTTAGCAAGCGTGCCTTCCTCCATCGTGGGGGACAGCGCGGGCATCTTAAGTTCGATAGCCATGGCTCAATATTCCTCCACCAGAACGTCGGTGTAGAGTTCGGATGCTTTCGGTTCGGGCGAGCTCTCGGCGAAATCGGCCGCCTCGCTGACGACCTTGCGGATGTCCTTGTCGATCGCTTTCAGATCGTCTTCCTTGCTGCCGTTCTCGATCATGAACTTCTTCAGCCCTTCGATCGGGTCCTTGTGCTCGCGGATGTCCTGGACCTCCTCGCGCGTGCGGTACTTGGCCGGGTCGGACATGGAGTGCCCGCGGTAGCGATAGGTCTCGCATTCCATCAACACCGGCCCCTTGCCTTCGCGCACATGCTTGAAGGCGATCTCGGCAGCCTGACGCACTTCGAGTACGTCCATGCCATTGACCTTCATGCCGGGGATGCGGAATGCAGTGCCGCGGCGATAGAATTCGGTTTCTGCCGAGCTGCGCTTGACCGCCGTGCCCATGGCATACTGGTTGTTCTCGACCACGAAGACGATCGGCAGGTTCCACAGCGCCGCCATGTTGAACGTCTCGTAGACCTGGCCCTGGTTCGCCGCGCCATCGCCGAAATAGGCAAGGCAGAGGCCGCCATCGTCGTTGTACTGATGCGCAAGCGCAAGCCCGCCTCCGAGCGAAACTTGCGCACCGACGATGCCGTGGCCGCCGTAGAACTTATGCTCGGTGCTGAACATGTGCATCGAGCCGCCCTTGCCCTTCGAGATGCCCGCTTCGCGGCCGGTAAGCTCGGCCATGATGACCTTGGGATCGATGCCATAGGCCAGCATGTGGCCATGGTCGCGATAGCCCGTGATGACGCTGTCGAGCCCCTCGGTCAGCGCCGATTGCAGGCCGACGGCAACCGCCTCCTGGCCGATGTAGAGGTGGCAGAAACCGCCGATGAGGCCGAGGCCGTAAAGCTGGCCGGCGCGTTCCTCGAACCGGCGGATGAGCAGCATCTGTTCGTAGAAATGCTGCAGCTGCTCGTCGCTCGCCTTGTAGCGCTTGTCCTTTTCCAGCGTGTCTTGCAGCGAGTGGAGGACGAAATCCGTATCCTCGGTGGGCGACTTTGCGGGGCTTTTCTTGCTCTTGGGGGCTTTGGCCAAGACATCCTATCCTTGTTCTTCCGGGGAGGAATATGTGCCGAGCCTATAGGCACAGCCGCACCTGCCGCGCAACACGCGGTGCGCATGTGCATACGAAAACCCTTACGGAATGCAGCCGCTTGGCGCGAAACTCAGTCTTCCAGCTTGATGACGACTTCATCCGGATGGACGACGTTGAGCTGGCTGCGCAGCAGTTCGCCCACCATGTCCGGATCGGCATGGTCGTGATGCAGCAGAGCCACGCGGTTCTTCAGCGCAGTGCGCTCTTTCTCGATCTCGGCGAGCTGGACCTTGCGTTGGTCGAGCAGGCGCAGGTTTTCGCTCCAGGCGAGGAGGCCCGACGGTCCCGCAATGGCAATTCCGCCCATCACGAGCAGCGCGGCCAGCGCGCCATGCTGGCTCGCCTTCCCCCTGCGGATCGCTGCGATGGAACCTGACCGTTTCACAGTGTCACAGAATCACAGTTGGGCCGCCTGCGCAAGCACAATTGCGACCGGCGGAACTGCCGCTGCCCCGAGCCGTTCGATCCTTGACAGCAAACGGTAACTTTTGTAACTAGTTTCCATTGCAACCAATCAAATCACCGAGGACCGAAATGCCCGATCTCTTCGAAAACCCCATTGGCCTCGACGGTTTCGAATTCGTCGAATTCTGCGCTCCGGAAAAGGGCGCGATCGAGCCGGTCTTCGAAGCAATGGGATTTACCCATGTCGCCACGCACCGGTCGAAAGACGTGCATCTGTGGCGCCAGGGCGGAATCAACCTCATCCTCAATTACGAACCGCGCAGCGCCGCATGGTTCTTCGCGCGTGAGCACGGTGCCTCGGCCTGCGGCATGGGCTTCCGCGTCCGGGACGCGAAGAAGGCCTATGACGAATTGCTCGCTCGCGGTGCGGAACCGGTGCAGGTCGAGACCGGCCCGATGGAGCTGCGCATTCCCGCGATCCGCGGCATCGGCGGGGCGATCGTCTATCTGATCGACCGCTATGCCGATGACGACGGCCAAGGCCTGTCGATCTACGACATTGACTTCGAATATCTGCCGGGTGTCGAGAAATTCCCCGACGGCGCAGGCTTCAATGTCATCGACCACCTCACGCACAACGTTTACAACGGGCGCATGAAATACTGGGCGGACTATTACGAGACGCTCTTCAACTTCCGCGAAATCCGCTTCTTCGACATCAAGGGCGAATATACCGGCCTCACGTCCAAGGCGCTGACCGCGCCAGACGGAAAAATCCGCATCCCGCTCAACGAGGAAGGCGAAGGCGGCAAGGGCCAGATCGAAGAGTTCCTCAAGGAATTCAACGGCGAAGGCATTCAGCACATCGCGCTCATCTGCGACGATCTCGTCAAGTGCTGGGACAACCTCAAGGACCTCGGCGTGCCGTTCATGACTGCGCCGCCGGAAACCTATTACGAAATGCTGGAAGAACGCCTGCCCGACCACGGCGAGGACGTGAACGAGCTCAAGATGCGCGGCATCTTGCTCGACGGCACGACCGAAGGCGGTCAACCCCGCCTGCTGCTGCAGATTTTCGCCGAGGCACAAGTCGGCCCGGTGTTCTTCGAATTCATTCAGCGAAAAGGCGACGAAGGCTTCGGCGAAGGCAATTTCAAAGCCCTGTTCGAAAGCATGGAGCGCGACCAGATCAAGCGCGGCGTGCTCAGTGTCGAGGATGACGAAACGGTCCAAGCGGAGCCTGCGGAATGAGCGAGACAGCACCACACCCCATCAAGCTGGGCGGCGTTCACCACGCGGCCTATCGCTGTAAAGACGCCAAGGAGACCGTCGATTGGTACGGCAAGGTCCTAGGCATGGATTACACGACGGCCTTTGCCGAAGACCACGTGCCCTCGACCGGCGAATACGACCCTTACATGCACGTCTTCCTCGATGCAGGTAACGGCAACATCCTCGCTTTCTTCGAATTGCCAAACCAGAAGGACATGGGCCGCGACGAGAACACGCCGCAGTGGGTCCAGCATCTCGCCTTCAAAGTAGATAGCGAGGACGAACTGCTGGCTGCGAAGGAGCACGTAGAAAGCCTCGGCATCGATGTGCTGGGTCCGACGCACCACGGCATTTTCAAGTCGATCTACTTCTTCGATCCCAACGGCCACCGCGTCGAACTTGCGACCGATATCGGCACCGAAGAGCAATACGCGGAACTCAAGCGCGTGGCGCCGATGATGCTGGAAGAATGGAGCCAGACGAAGAAGGCACCCCGGCATGCGGACTGGCTGCACGAACTAGCGCGCAAGGAGCACGCTGCGAAGTAACGGCGCTGTCCGGACCGGCTGAGTGCCGCCGGAACCCTTTGCAGCCATTCGGCGTTGCCCCGCAAAGGGAGTTCCATACACGTGAATTATATCGGCACGCTGCGCGACCAGCTGCAGGACATGGGAACCGGGTTTATCGAAGCCCTGCCCAGCATAGCCATTGCGCTCGTCATACTTTTCGTCACGTGGATCGTAGCCCGGTTTGCCGTCCGCATTTCGGACATGATCGTCGGCCGCACGGAAATCCGTGCGAGCCTGAAGAATCTGATCGACACGCTGGTGAAGCTCGGCATCTGGCTGATCGGGCTGTTCATCGCCGCGGTCGTCGTGATGCCGGACCTCACTCCCGCCAGCCTGCTCGCCGGACTCGGCATCGGTGCCGTCGCGATCGGCTTCGCCTTCCAGGATATTTTCGAGAACTTCCTCGCGGGTGTGCTGATAATGGTGCGCGAGAAGATGCGCATCGGCGACATCATCGAATGCGAAGGCATCACCGGCAAGGTCGAGCATATCACTTTGCGCGAAACGCACGTCCGCAAGCTATCCGGCGAACTGACAGTCGTTCCAAACTCCATCCTGTTCAAGAACCCGGTCGAGATCTTCACCGATGTCGACCAACGTCGTCACGAAGTGGTCGTCGGTGTTTCCTACGATACGCAACTCGACCACGCAGCCGATGTGATCCGTCGCGCGGTGGAAGACGTCGACGATGTGCTCGCCAGCAAAGGCGTCGACATCTTTGCGCAGGAGTTCAATTCCAGTTCTGTCGATTTCCTCGTGCGCTGGTGGGCAGGATCGACACCGCGCGCCGGTTGGGAAAGCAAAGACAAGGTCGTCCGCGCAATCAAGGCCGCGCTCGACGAAGCGAGCATCGAGATCCCGTTCCCTTATGTGACGCACACGTTCAAGGAAACGGTGCCGGTCAGCCAGCTGGGTGACACGACAAAAAAGACGCCGTAAGGGTTTCGATGAAGGACTGATCTCGCGAGCCTCTTCAGGTCGCGGTCTGGCCCGAGGGAGATGCCCATGGAAATCCTGCGCACGCCGTCCGAACGGTTCGCCGACATCCCCGACTACCCGTTCGCGGAAAACTGGTTCGAGGTCCACCTTGGCCGTGGGCTGACCGCCCGTCAGCATTACGTCGACGAAGGGCCAAAGGATGCTCCGCCGGTCCTGCTCTTCCATGGCGAGCCAAGCTGGTCTTTTCTTTATCGCAAAATGATACTGATCCTCGCCGATGCCGGGTTCCGGGTGCTCGCACCCGACCTCATCGGCTTTGGGAAGAGCGACAAGCCGGACGATATCGACTTCTACACCTATGCGCGCCACGTCGATTGGCTGAAGCAATGGCGCAGCGCGGTCGAGCCGCGGCCCGCCGCCCTGTTCCTGCAGGATTGGGGCGGCCTGCTGGGCCTGCGCATGCTGGCTCACGATCCGGACCTATTCGCCTGCGTCGTGGCGAGTAATACCTTTCTACCTGCGGGCGGCACCCCGTCTCAGGCCTTCCTCGCGTGGCGCGAATTTTCCCGCAGCTCGCCCGATTTCCGGATCGGCGCGCTGCTCGATCGCGCGACAGCGACAGAGCTAAGCGAGGCCGAGATTGCGGCTTACGATGCGCCCTTCCCGACCGAGGCTCACAAAGCCGGCGCACGCGCCTTCCCCAGCCTTGTGCCGGTAGAGAATGGCATGCCCGGGGTGGCGGACAACAAAGCGGCCTGGCCAACATTGGCAGCCTACGACAAACCCTTCCTGACGCTGTTCGGCGAAGACGATCCGGTCACCAAGGGTAGCGAGAAATTCCTGATCGATCGCATCGCCGGGGCCAAAGGCCAGCCACACAGGACCTTGCCGACCTGCGGGCATTTCTGTCAGGAAGACCAGCCCGAAGCGCTCGCCGAGGGCTTGATCGCCATGGCTCGCAAAGCAGGCCACCTCGCTTGAACGAAATGTCGCGCCTGACTCGCGCGCAAGAATTCTCGCTCTGCGTCGCCGTCGCGGTCGTGACGGCGAATGCCTATTACATCCATCCCATCATCGGCGACGTCGCGGACCATTTCGGCGTCAGCCACGCCCGCATTGGCCTGGTCCCGTCGCTCAACCAGCTCGCGCTGGCCGTGGGCATTTTCCTGCTGCTCCCGCTCGGCGATCGCATATCGAACCGGCGGCTGACGATCATGTTTGCCGCAGGCCAGACGGCCTCGCTGGCACTGATGACGCTGGCGGGCAGTTTTGCGCTCTTCGTCGCCGGTTCGACGCTTCTCGGCTTCTTCACCATCGCGCCGTATTTGCTCCCGGCCTACGCCTCCAAGCGGGTCGCGCCCGAGCGGCTCGGGCAGGTCATGGCCTTACTCACGGCCGGGGTAATCCTCGGCATACTGGTCGCCCGTGTGGGAGCTGGCGTAATCGCGGAATATCTCGACTGGCGTGCCGTCTACTGGCTTGCGACTGGACTGATGCTCGCAGTGACTATCGCCCTTCCCCGGCTGATGGAAGGCGGTGAACGCGATACGGCAGGGCGCGAAAGGTATGGCGCCCTCCTGCTGACGGTCTTCCCGCTGATAAGGGAATACCGGGAGATCCTCGTATCAGGTGCGATCCAGGCGCTCAACTTCGGCCAATTTATCGCGCTGTGGCTCGCGCTCGCGCTGCATCTCACCTCGCCGGAGATGGGCTACGGCACCGATACGGTGGGCTATCTCGCAGGGATCGCGGCAGTCAGCATTTTCTCGACGCCGCGGCTCGGCCGCTGGGCGGATGAGGTTGGCGCGCGGACGGCCCGCGCGATTTTCGCTGCCGTCCAGCTGTTCGGCGTCCTGTTGCTCTGGCCCCTCGGCGGCGCGGTCGTCACCCTGCTCATTCCCCTGGTACTGGCCAATCTGGTCGGGCCCGGGATCGATGTGACGGGACGCATGACGTTCCTGACCCTGCGCCCCGATCTGCGCACGCGCCTGACTACGATCTATGTCGTGCTGATGTTCATTGGCGGCGGCCTAGGCAGTTATGCCGGGACCGCAGCCTACGATGCCTTGGGATGGGCCGGGACCTGCATACTACTCGCGATTTTCTCGAGCGTTCTGACCGCACTGGCATTCTACGCGAAGCGCTATGGCAAGTGAGGTGGTGCGCCCGACAGGATTCGAACCTGTGGCCCCCAGATTAGGAATCTGGTGCTCTATCCGACTGAGCTACGGGCGCCCGGCGGTGCGTTTAGCAGACAGAAAGCGGGTGGCAATCAGTTGAGTTCGTCGGGCGGAGCGACCGGGAACAGCAATGGCGCTACGGTTATGCCTTCGGCGACCATTTCTTCGGCCTCGTCCTTGGTCGCCTTGCCGTGGATAGGAGCCTCGTCGGTCTCGCCGTAATGCATGGAGCGGGCCTTGTCGGCGAATTTATCGCCGACCCAGGTGCTCTTCTCCAGCGCCTTGGCCTGCGCTTTCGCTAAAGTTTCCAGAGCCTGCTTGACCTCCGCCGGCAGTTCCCCGCGGATCATAGGCTTTGTTCCGTCGCCACTCGGCTCGGCTTGGCGCGGCGCCTCGGTGCGATTACCCTTCGCCGAAACCGCTGGAGCCATGGGTGCTTTTCCGACTTCTCCGCAGCCGCATTCGGGGCATGTAAGCAGCCCGCGTTCGCGTTGGCTGTCGTAGTCGGAGGACGAGCCGAACCAGCCTTCGAAGCGATGGCCCTCGCTGCATGAGAGGTCGTAAACTATCATGTCGGCAGCCTAAGAGGGTATCTGCCGACGATTTTCAAGGCTCGGGACCTGTCGGCGGACTTCGGCGATCCGGGCCATGTCGAGATCGGCGAAGGCTATTCCTGATCGCTCGCCGCCCATGTCGAGCATGACTTCACCCCACGGATCGACTACAAGGCTGTGTCCGTAGGTGCGGCGACCGTCAGCGTGCTCGCCCACCTGCGCGGCGGCCACCACGAAGGCGCTCGCCTCGATCGCGCGGGCGCGTTGCAGCACGTGCCAGTGCGCCTCCCCGGTCGGCACGGTGAAGGCAGCAGGCACCGCAATCGCATCGCAGCGGCGCTGGGCCAAAGCCTCGAAAAGCGCAGGAAAGCGGATGTCGTAACACACGGTCAAACCTAACCGTCCGAGCGGCGTGTCTTCGACCGTGACCACCTGATCTCCGGCGGCATAGGCATTGGACTCCCGCCAGCTTTCTCCGGTCGAGAGATCGACATCGAACATGTGTATCTTGTCGTAACGCGCAGCGATCGAGCCATCCGGGGCGACGACGAAGGCGCGATTGGCCCAGCGCCCATCCCCGGTATCGACAGCCAGCGAACCGAGCGCGACCCACATGCCAGCCTTGGCTGCCGCGTTTCGCGTTGCGTCGAGCGCCGGGGTCTGCGCCTCGGCACTGATGTTCGCAGCTGCGCGTTTCCGGTCGCGATCGAGCAGACCCGACATCTCGGGCGTGAACAGCATTCCCGCGCCGCCGTCGCTCGCTTCGTGCACAGCATCCGAAATGCTGCGCGCGTTTTCATCCGGATCGATGCCGGATGTCATCTGAAGCAGGGCTATGCGGACCATTCAGCCTTCCAGCATTGAATCCAGTTTGCCCTCGCGTTCGAGCGCGGCGAGATCGTCGGAGCCGCCGACGTGCATGTCGCTGATGAAGATCTGTGGCACCGTGCGCGCATTGGGCGCTCGCTCAAGCATTTCGGCGCGCTTCGGGCCGCCCATGGTGATGTCGTGATCGGTGTAGTCGACACCCTTCTCGTCGAGCAGGCGTTTGGCGCGAACGCAGTATCCGCAGCCGAATTTCGTATAGATGGTAACGTCGGGTTGGCTCATCGATGTCCTCGCAATCCGGCCCTGATCTAGCGCTCGCCAGGAAATCTTGAAAGCGCTTTCACCGAACCTATGTTGACCGTGTCGCCACGGATCGTGGCGGCGACGGGGTGCCACGAAGGGCCCCGCCTATATGAATCGCTCACAGGAGGATTTGTTCAAATGAATCGTATGGATATGACCCCGTATCGTCGTTCGACCGTCGGTTTTGATCGCCTTTTCGACCTGATGGAGCGCCAGGCACGCAATGCCGGCGGCGACAATTACCCCCCTTTTAATATCGAGCGTCGCGGCGAAGACGAATACCGCATCACTTTGGCTGTGGCCGGATTCCGCCCCGGAGATCTCGATATTACGGCCCAGCAGAACCTGCTCGTCGTGCAGGGTCGCAAGCGCGATGAGAGCGCCGATGGCGAAATGTTGCATGTCGGCATCGCCAATCGCGGTTTCGAACGTCGCTTCGAGCTGGCCGATTATGTCCGCGTCGAAAACGCCGACCTGGCCGACGGCCTGCTTATCATCGATCTGCTGCGCGAAGTGCCCGATGCGATGAAGCCGAAGAAGATTGCAATCGGTGGGCAGAAGCCGCTCGAAATCGTCAAGGATGACGAGGACGACAGCGCCGCTGCCTAATCCGCGCTCAATTCGAGAAATTGCTGATCAAATGTTTAGGGGGCGGAACGAAAGTTCCGCCCCCGCGACGTTGAACGCCGCCTTACCTCGAAATCGGCCGTCCGGGTCGCAGAAGACAGCCGTCTTCGAGAAAAGCCCCACCGCATGGCGGCACCACAAGTATCTCGAATTGCCGCGATATTTTCTGCGACAACGACTGTAGTCTGCACCAGATACATCAAAAGATAAACCCGAAATTCCGCAGAAATTCGGGGTTTGTCGCGTCTATACAAGCCTCGAAATTGTCGGCTTAACGATTTCAACAACTTGACGAATTCTCCGAGCGCGAAAAGTTTTAGACGAGACGCGCCTGCTCGAGCGCAGCGCCGATAAATCCGGCGAAAAGCGGGTGCGGGTCGAAGGGCTTGGACTTGAGTTCAGGGTGGAACTGCACGCCCACGAACCAGGGATGGTCGGGACGTTCGACGATTTCGGGCAGCAGGCCATCGGGTGACATGCCGGAGAAGATCAGTCCCTGCTTTTCCAGCGGTTCGATATAGGCCCCGTTGACCTCGTAGCGATGGCGGTGCCGCTCGGAGATGTCGCTTGCGCCGCCGTAGATAGCCGACACGTGACTGTTCGCCGCAAGCTTTGCATCATAGGCACCAAGGCGCATGGTTCCGCCCAGATCGCCGCCCGCCTCGCGGGTCTGGAGCCCCTCTTCGGTCATCCACTCGGTAATGATGCCGACGACTGGTTCCGATGTCTCGCCGAATTCGGTCGAGCTGGCCCCGTCGAAACCCGCCGAGCGCGCGCCCTCAATGCAGGCCATTTGCATGCCGAGACAAATGCCGAGGAACGGCACCTTCCGCTCGCGGGCGAACCGAACGCTGGCGATCTTGCCTTCCGACCCGCGCTCGCCGAAACCGCCGGGTACGAGGATGCCGTGCATCGGTTCAAGTTGCGCCGCGATGTCGCTGTCGCCCTGTTCGAAGACTTCCGCGTCGATCCACTTGATATTGACCTTGACGCGGTGCGCCATGCCGCCGTGAATCAGCGCTTCGTTGAGCGACTTGTAAGCATCCTGCAGGCCGACATACTTGCCCACTACGCCGATCGTCACCTCGCCCTCGGGATTCGAGTGGCGATCGACCACATCGTACCAGCGCGAGAGGTCCGGGTCGGGCGCATCGGTAATGCCGAAGCCGCGCAGCACCTCGGTGTCGAGGCCCTCGCCGTGGTATTGCAGTGGCACGGAATAGATGGACGGCGCGTCCAGCGCCGGGATGACCGCTTCCTTACGGACATTGCAGAAATTGGCGATTTTCTGGCGCTCGCTATCCGGGATCGGATGTTCCGCACGACAAAGCAGGACGTCGGGCTTGATCCCGAGGCTGGCAAGTTCGCGCACCGAGTGCTGGGTGGGCTTGGTCTTCAGCTCGCCTGCAGCGGCGATGTAGGGAACCAAGGTCACATGCACGCTGAGCGACTGCATCGGCTCAAGCTCGTTCCTGAGCTGGCGGATGGCTTCCATGAAAGGCAGGCTCTCGATGTCGCCCACCGTACCGCCGATCTCGCACAGAATGAAGTCGTGATCGCCTTGGTCGGCGAGCGCGAAATCCTTGATCGCATCGGTAACATGCGGGACGACCTGGACCGTCGCGCCGAGATAGTCGCCGCGCCGTTCCTTGGCGATGATCTGCTGATAGACCCGGCCGGAAGTGACATTGTCGCCTTGATGGGCTGATACGCCTGTGAAACGCTCATAATGCCCCAGGTCGAGGTCGGTCTCCGCCCCGTCGTCGGTCACGTAAACCTCGCCGTGCTGATAGGGGCTCATCGTGCCCGGATCGACGTTGAGATAGGGGTCGAACTTACGAATGCGGACCTTGTAGCCACGCGCCTGAAGGAGAGCAGCGAGCGATGCTGCCATGAGACCTTTGCCGAGCGAGGAGACCACGCCGCCGGTGATGAAAATATACCGCGCCATGGGAGTCGGGCCTTAAGCTGAGTATCGGAGTCGGTGCAAGCGCAAAGCCGTGCGATTGCGCGGCTCGTACCGCGCAATCCACAATTTCACGATCTGGTTTGGGTTATTCGGTCGAGCCGGCCAGCGGATCATCGCTGACAGGTGCAGCATCACCGGTCGTTGCTGGGCCAAGCGGATCGGCCGGTGCTGCTGGAGTGACATTCCGGTCGAGCGTCGATTCGAGCGAGTCCGCGCTGGTTGTCTCGACCGCAACCGCTGCCAGCACGATCGACAGGATCACAAAGAGCACGGCGAGCCACTTGGTCGACCGGGTCAGGAAGTCCGCCGCACCGCGAGCGCTGAGCATGCCGGAAGGGCTGCCTCCGATACCCAGCCCGCCCCCTTCTGAGCGCTGCATGAGGATCACGCCAACGAGCACGGCGGCAACGATGGCCTGGAGGACGGTGAGAAACAGGAACATGACTTCGGGTACTCTTCGGTAAGAATGTGCGGCCCCGCATCTAGGCTGCGAGGCCGCATACGGCAAGGGTGCCGGGCCGGCGCGGAGTTCAGGCGTCCTCGGTTTCCGACGCTGCCACGACGATGCCGAGGAAGCTTTCCGCGCTCAAGCTCGCCCCGCCGACGAGTGCCCCGCCCACTTCGGGCAGCGACAGGATTTCCTTCGCGTTCTCGGGCTTCACCGAGCCGCCGTAGAGGATGCGAACGTCTGCCGACGCTTCGGCGCCGTAAGTCTCGTCGAGCAGTCCGCGAATAGCCTTGTGCATCGCTTCGATGTCCGCAGAGGTCGCCGTGCGACCGGTGCCGATCGCCCAGATCGGTTCGTAGGCAATTGTCAGGCGCTCGGCAGGGTCCTCGAACGAACCGAGCGCGGATTTGATCTGGCCGAGGACGAAAGCTTCGGCATCGCCCGCGTCGCGGGTCTCAAGGGATTCGCCGCAGCAAAGGATCACGCGCAATCCGGCCTCGATCGCCGAATCGATCTTCGCATTGATCAGTTCGTTCGTCTCGCCGTGGTCCTGGCGCCGCTCGCTATGACCGACGATCACGAACTTCGCCCCAGCATCGGCCACCATCGCGGCATTGATGTCGCCCGTATGCGGACCCTCGGCCCCGGGATGGCAGTCCTGCGCGCCGACGCCGATCTGCTCGGCCTCGCGATGAACCGCGTGAATCAGCGTGTATGGAGGTGCGACCGCGACCTCCACCTTCATGTAGCGTTGTGCGGCACGATCGATGGCGCGTGCTTCGGAAAGCATCGCCCGCGTGCCGAACATCTTCCAGTTTCCAACGATATAGGGCCGTTCGGCCATTGCGATTTCCTGCGAAGAATAGATGATTGGCCGCTCGCTATAGGAGCGTTGTGTTGCGCCCCGCTAGACAAGCTTTCTTCGCGCGTCAAAACCCTTTGCAACCTGTTGCGGCGAGGTCGCAGGGGGGATAAAGGCTGCCGCCAAGGGCGACCGCTCGCTGCGGAAGCCATCGATCTACGTCTATTCGGGACCGCCCGCACTCATGCTCACTTTCTTTCGCAATATCTTCAAGACCAAGATCGGCCTTGCCTTCGCACTCGCCTTTCTCGGACTGATCGCGCTCGCCTTTGCCAGCGCGGACGTCTCGAGCACTGGCACCTTCGGCGGCGTGGCAGGCGGCGACCGAGTGGCTGTGGTCGGCAGCGAGAAGATCGGGACCGCCGATCTGGTGCAGGCTGCGAACAACGGCCTCGATCGCGCCAGGCAGGAAAACCCGACACTGTCGATGGAAGGTTTTCTCGCGCAAAATGGCCTGGAACGCTCGCTCGATGCCCTGATCGATCGCTTCGCAATTCGTGCCTATGCGGAGAAATACGGTATCCGGGCGGGCGACAATCTGGTGAACAGCGAAATCCGCATGCTCCCGGCATTCCGCGGAGCTGACGGGAACTTCAGCGAAGACGTCTATCGTCAGGCACTGGCGCAGGCGCAAATTTCCGACGCGCAGGCGCGTGAGGATTTCGGCACGGGCCTCCTGTCTCAGCAGCTTTTTGTTCCGGCGACCTTCGGCGCGACCGTGCCGGACAAGCTAGCCTATCGATACGCCCAGCTTCTTAAAGAGCGTCGGCAGGGTACGATCGCCCTGCTCCCGTCTGCGAGTTTTGCGCCAACCGGCGATCCCTCGGACGCAACGCTGAGGGCTTATTACGAGTCCAACAGCGCCGATTTCATTCGTCCCGAACGTCGCGTCGTGCGTTTCGCGACGTTCGACAGCAGCGCACTGGGCGACCGGGTCGAGCCGACCGAGGCGGAAATCGCAGAGCGTTACGAAGCCGATCGCGAGCAATATGCAGCAAGCGAAACGCGTGATGTTACCCAGCTCATCGTGCCGACACAGGCGGCCGCCAATTCCTTGCGCGAGCGCATTGCAGGGGGTGCAAGCTTCGATGCCGTGGCGCGCGAAGCGGGGCTGCGAGCGACGCCGTTGACGGGCCTAGATCGCGAGGCGCTGACCTCGCAGGCCTCCGAAGCCGTCGCCGCGGCGTATTTCTCGGCGGGAGAAGGCTCCATCACGCAGCCGGCGCGCAGTCCGCTCGGCTGGCACATCGCACGCATTGATAACGTTGAAACCCGAGCCGCACGGACACTCGCCCAAGTCCGCGAAGAAGTCGCCGCGGCCGTGCGCGAAGAAAAGCGTGTCCAGGGGCTCGCCGACCTCGCCAATGAAATCGACGACCAGCTGGCCGATGGTGCAACCTTGCGCGAGGTGAGCGAGGAGCTCGATCTCGAGCTGACGACCACGCGACCCGCTATTGCCAATGGCCGCATCTACCAGACGCAGGAAACTCTTCCCGACGTGCTGGCGCCCGCGCTGCAGACCATTTTCCAGATGGACGAGGAAGAGCCCGAAATTGCTCCTCTTGAAGGCGGGCAGACCTACCTCGTTTACGAGGTGGCCCAGATCACAGCATCGGCCAAGGCCCCCCTTGCCGAGATCAAGGATCGCGTCGAGGCAAACTGGCGCATTTCGGAAGGCCTGAAGCGCGCCCAGGCCGCTGCCGACCGGGTGACGAAGCGCGTGCGTGGGGGCGCATCGCTTGCCGCCGCCGTCGCGGAGGAAGAGACGAACCTGCCGGCACCCGAAAGCGTCGATCTGACGCGCGAGCAACTTGCCGCCCAGCGCGAACGCCGCATTCCGCCGCCGCTCGCCCTGCTTTTCAGCATGGCCGAAGGCACCACCAAAAAGCTCGAAGCTGCGCAGAAGATCGGATTCTTCATCGTCAACCTGGAAGATATCAGCATGGACGATATCGCCGAGGACGATCCGATGATCGCACAGGCAAAGTCCCAGCTCGGCCCAGTGATCGGCGAGGAGTATGCCGATCAGCTGCGGCTTGCGATGCGCGAAGAGCTCGGCGTAGAGCGGAACGAAGACGCGATCGAAGCTGTTCGTCGCCAGCTGCTTGGCACGAACTGAGACGCCCTTGTTCACCGTTCTCGAAGGCCTCGACCAAGCACGTACCGAGCTGGGCGAGGGTCGTCCCGCGCTGGTCTGGCGCAGCATCGTAGCCGATACCGAAACGCCGGTCAGCGCGGCGCTCAAGCTGTTCGAGGAAGGGCGCGGCGATTTCGTACTCGAGTCGGTCGAGGGTGGCGAGACACGCGGGCGCTACAGCCTGATCGGTATCGCGCCAGATTTGGTATTCCGGGCGCGTGGTGACGAGGCGGAAATCAACCGCGATTGGCAGACGGATGGCGACGCTTTCGTTCCGTGCGAAGGCGGCGCGCTGGATGCGCTGCGCAGGCTGACTAAAGACTGCCAATGTGCGACGCCGGCAGCGCTTCCGCCCGCCCTCGCGTGCCTAGTCGGCTATTTCGGTTACGAGACAATCGGCCTGGTCGAGAAGCTCCCGCGTGCTCCGGAGAGCGAAGTCGATTTGCCGGACATGCTCTTCGTCCGCCCCACGGTGATCCTTGTCTTCGACCGGCTCAGCGACACGTTGTTTTGTATTGCGCCGGTCTGGCCGGACGGATCGCTAGATTTGGCGCAGGAGCGGATCGACGAAGCTCTTCGGAAGCTCTCCCTGCCGCTGTCACAGTCTGCCGACCGGTATCCCGACCATGTCGAACCGCAGCTCTCCTCGACTATCGATGCCGACGATTACCAGGCAATGGTCTTGCGCGCGAAAGACTACATCGCGGCTGGCGACATATTCCAGGTCGTTCTCTCGCAGCGCTTTACGTCGCCTTTCGAGCTGCCGCCCATGGCGCTCTATCGGTCGCTCCGGCGCATCAACCCGTCGCCCTTCCTCTACTTCCTCGATCTTCCCGGCTTCGCCGTAGTCGGCTCCAGCCCCGAAATTCTCGTGCGAGTGCGCGAAGGCAAGGTTACGATCCGACCGATCGCGGGTACTCGGCCGCGCGGCGCAACCCAGGAGGCGGATCGGCTCGCCGAGAAATCGCTTCTGGCCGACCCGAAGGAGCGCGCAGAACACTTGATGTTGCTCGATCTCGGGCGCAACGACGCAGGACGCGTGGCGGACGCCGGCAGCGTCGAGGTCACGGAGAGTTTTACGGTCGAACGGTACAGCCACGTCATGCATATCGTCAGCAACGTCGTCGGGCGCCTAACCGAGGGCAAGGACGCGCTCGATGCGCTGTTTGCCGGGTTCCCGGCAGGCACCGTCAGCGGTGCACCCAAGGTGCGCGCCTGCGAGATTATCGCCGAGCTGGAACCTGCAACGCGCGGCCCCTATGCGGGCGGCGTCGGCTATTTCGCGCCGGACGGATCGGTCGACAGCTGCATTGTCCTGCGCACCGCCGTGGTGAAGGATGGGATCATGCATGTGCAGGCCGGGGCGGGCATCGTGGCGGACAGCGATCCAGCCTATGAGCAGCGCGAATGCGAAACCAAGGCCGGCGCCCTGCTCGCCGCGGCAAAGGACGCGGTGCAGCTCGCAAACGAAACGGGATACGGCCAGTGAGAGTTGCAATTGCCCTTCTCGTTCTCGGCAGCCTCGTAGCCTGCGAGCAACAACCTGCCGGCGAACCCGTCGCGCGTGCCAGGATCGACGGGCAGGCGCCATCGCCTTCGCCATCAGCCGAGCCGAGCGAGACGGCGACCGTCGCAAGCTCGGTGGAAAGCGCCTGTCGGTCCATCATCTTCGAGGACACACCTCTTACCCACTGCCTCGCCAATCCCGTCCGCCACCGCATCGGCATGGATCTGGGGCCGTCGGGCGAAGCGCCCTATCGCAGCTTGACAGCGTTCTCGCGCCAACGCGGCGAGAACGGTGTCGCCTTTGCGATGAACGCCGGCATGTATGACGACGAGGGCGAGCCGATCGGTTACTTCGTTGAAGGCTCGGAGCGACTCAAGACTCTCAACACCGCCGAGGGCGAAGGCAATTTCCACCTCAAGCCCAACGGCGTGTTCTACGGCACGGCGGGCGAATGGCACGTCCGCACGACCGAAGATTTCCTGGCTAATGTGACCGAGCGGCCGGAGTTCGGCACACAGTCCGGGCCGATGCTGGTCATCGACGGCAAGCTGCATCCCGAAATAACGCCGGACGGACCTTCGAGGCTGATCCGCAACGCAGTCGGCGTCGATGGGCAGGGCCGGGCCCATTTCGTGATTTCGAACGCGCCGATTTCCTTCGGCAAGCTCGCGCGCTTCTATCGCGATGAATTAAAGACGCCCAATGCTCTGTTCCTCGACGGGAACGTCTCGCAATTGTGGAACCCGGCGACCGACCGCCTCGATACCGGCGCGCCGATCGGCCCGATCGTGGTCGTCGAAAAGAAGGACAGCGAATGACCGAACAGCGCCGTCGCCTCTATCCGGAGATCGAACCCTACGAAACCGGGATGCTGGATGTCGGCGAGGGTCATTCACTCTATTACGAACGGGTCGGCACGCCCGGCGCGAAACCTGCGGTTTTCCTGCATGGCGGCCCGGGCGGCGGCATGTCGCCCGATCACCGGCGCCAGTGGGATCCCGAGCTCTACGACATCCTGCTGTTTGACCAGCGCGGATGCGGCAAGTCGCTGCCTTTCGCCGAGATCGAGCATAACGATACCTGGCGCATCGTCGCCGATGTCGAGCGGCTGCGCGAGATGTGCGGGCATGACAAGTGGCAGGTCTTCGGCGGTAGCTGGGGCGTGACGCTCGCCCTCGCCTACGCCGAGACCCATCCCGACCGCACGAGCGAACTGGTGCTGCGCGGCGTATTCCTCGCGCGCCAAACCGAGAAAGACTGGCTCTACACCTATGGAGCCAGCGAGATCATGGCCGAGCAGTGGGACCAGTTTACCGGCCTCATCCCCGAAGATGAGCGTGGCGATCTGGTGAAAGCCTATTACAAGCGCCTGACCAGCGATAATGAGGAAACACGCCGCACTGCCGCGCGCGAATGGTCGCTGTGGGAAGGCAACGTTGCCACGCTGTTGCCAGACCCTGCCCTGCTGGACACCTTCGCCGATCCGGCCAAGGCGGTGCCTTTCGCCCGGATTTGTGCGAAATTCTTCCTCGAGGACTTCTTTCTGGATGAAGCGCAATTGTTGAAGAACGTCAGTGCGCTGGCAGGCATACCGGGCATCATCGTTCAGGGCCGCCACGACATCTGTACACCGCCAACATCCGCTTGGGCGCTGAAAAAGGCGTGGCCCGAAGCCGAGCTGTGGATCGTCGATGACGCGGGACACTCCGCAGCGGAACCGGGCATCATAGATGGCCTCGTGCGGGCGACCGACAAGCTGGCTCGCAAGCAGGTGTGACATTGCGGGCAGCTTAACTTGCTTGAAAGCCCGAAGCCGTGCCGCCATTGAGCGATCCGCAATGACCGACAGCCGCTCCATCCTCGTCATCGACAATTACGACAGCTTCACCTTCAACCTCGTCCATTACCTGATGGAAATGGGCGCCGAGGTGGAGGTGGTGCGCAATGACGCCATCTCGGCGGGCCAGGCGATGAACAGCGGCGCGGCGGGCTTCCTGATCTCACCCGGTCCCTGCACACCGAACGAGGCCGGCGTTAGTCTCGACCTCGTGGCGGCATGCGCGGATGCGTGTAAGCCGCTGCTCGGCGTCTGCCTTGGCCATCAGGCGATCGGCCAGCACTTTGGTGGCAAGGTCGTTCGCGGCGGGCTGATGCATGGCAAGACGTCACCGGTGGAACATGACGCCACCGGCGTATTTGCCGGACTGCCGTCACCCTTCATCGCGACCCGCTATCACTCGCTGATTGTGGAGGACATTCCCGAGTGCCTCGCGGTCAACGGCACCAGCACGACGCCCGGCCTCGATGGCAGCAGCGTGATGGGGTTCCGTCATAGCGACTTGCCTATCCACGGCGTCCAATTTCATCCCGAAAGCATCGCGACAGAGCATGGCCATGCGTTGCTTGCGAATTTCCTCTCGCTGTGCGGCATCAAGGCAAAGGTGCCGGCATGAAGACGCTCCCCACAGCAGAGCAGCATCTGGCCGAGCAGGAGGCCGAGGAGGTCTTCGGCTGGATACTGGACGGCGAGACGAGCGACGAGGAAATCGCGCGGTTCCTACGCGAAATATCCACCCGCAGCGAAACATCCGATGAGATCGCGGGCGCGGCACGGGCCCTGCGGGCGCGACTGATCCCGATCGATGCGCCTGAAGGAACGGTCGATTGTTGCGGCACGGGCGGCGATGGGCACCACACGCTTAACGTCTCGACGGCAGTGAGCCTCTTGGTCGCGGCGTGCGGCGTCCCTGTGGCCAAGCACGGCAATCGGGCGGCGAGCAGCAAGTCGGGCGCGGCAGACACGCTCGAAGCGCTCGGGCTGGACATGGAAGCGGCAGGAAGAACCGCCGAGAAGTCGCTGGCCGAACTAGGAATTTGCTTCCTCTTCGCAAAGAACCATCATCCAGCAATGGGGCGGATGCAGCCGATCCGCCAACAGCTCGGCGTTCGCACGATATTCAACCTGATGGGGCCGCTGTCCAACCCGGCAGGCGTGAAACGCCAGCTGATCGGGATTGCGCGCCCGGCCTATGTGCCGATCTACGCAGCGGCAAAAGCCAAGCTCGGCACCGAGCGTACCTTTATCGCTTCTGGCGACGAGGGGCTGGACGAGCTTAGCCTTGCGGGTGGAAACGAGCTGGCCGATGTGACCGGCAACGATTTCGAGATGCGGCGGGTAAATCCCGTACAGGCGAACCTGCCCCACGCACCGGTCGAGGCGATCCGCGGAGGCGATCCGTCGCACAATGCGAAGGCACTGGAAGCGCTCTTGCTCGGGGCGCCCGGACCCTATCGCGACGCCGTGCTGTTCAACGCCGCCGCGACGCTGATCGTGGCAGGCAAAACCGAGGACTGGACGGTTGGTGCCGAAATGGCTGGCGACGCAATCGATAGCGGCGCTGCCCGGCAACTGCTGGCGGACTGGATCGCGATCGCGCAATGAACAAGCTGGTCGAGATCTGCGAAACCAAGCGTGGCGAGGTGGCCGAGCGTATGCAGAAGCATTCGCTCGATTCGCTCGATGTGCGAGCCACGGGCCAAACGCCGCCGCGTGGCTTTCGCTCCGCACTGGAATGCGCGCAGCAAAATGGCTTCGGCCTGATCGCCGAAATCAAGAAAGCTTCACCATCCAAGGGTCTGATCCGAGAGGATTTTCGCCCCGAGCAGCACGCTCGTGACTACGCCAGGGGCGGTGCGGCCTGTCTCTCCGTCCTGACCGATGCCCCGTACTTCCAAGGCCACGAAGACTATCTGGTCGAAGCGCGCGAGGCTTGCGATCTGCCGGTCCTGCGCAAGGACTTCATGGTCGACCCCTGGCAGGTCGCTGAAGCCCGCGCGCTCGGCGCTGATGCGATACTCATCATCGTTGCCGCGCTGGACGACGGCGTGATGGGCGAGATCGAAGCGGCCGCGATTGAGCGCGGGATGGACGTGTTAGTCGAAGTCCATGACGAACACGAGCTGGAACGCGCGCAAGCGCTTCAATCGCGGCTCATCGGTGTCAACAATCGGGATCTGCGGACCTTTACCACCGAACTAGCGACCACCGAGCGGCTCGCAGCCCTCGCCCCTGAGCACGCCCTTATTGTCGGAGAGAGCGGCATTGCGACGCATGCCGATTGCCAGCGCCTCGCGCGCGGCGGCGTCCGTAGCTTCCTCGTCGGCGAAAGTCTGATGCGGCAGGCCGATGTCGTCGCTGCGACGCGTACCCTGCTCCAAGGCTGACTCAGCTCCGGCACGTATCGCGAACGCCTGTTCTCCACAAGAAAGGTCCGAAACGGCTGAATTGCTTGACTTGCTGATATCCGTTGCCTAATTGTTCCACATTCGTTCACAGGGTTGTGAACAGGCGGCACGGGAGTTGCGCAGATATGCTGACAGCCAAGCAGCACGAATTGATCCGCTTCATCCAGCAACGGCTGGAGGAGACCGGCATTTCACCCAGTTTCGAAGAAATGAAGGAAGCGCTCGACCTCAAGAGCAAATCCGGCGTGCATCGCCTGATTTCCGCTCTCGAAGAACGTGGTTTCATCCGTCGCCTGCCCAACCGGGCGCGCGCGCTCGAGGTCGTCAAACTGCCCGAAGATGCGGTGACAGGCTCCGGCCAGGCCAAGCCTGCGAACGATACCGGCGCGACCACGGCGGCTACGGTAACGGCGAAACCCGTCGCCCCGGAACCGGCGAACGACATCATCGACGTGCCGCTCCATGGCCGAATCGCGGCTGGCGCGCCGATCGAAGCGATCGAGGGCCAGGCGAGCATGCCTGTTCCTGCCGCGCTGCTTGGGCCCGGCGAGCATTACGCGCTCGAAGTGTCGGGCGACTCGATGGTCGAGGCAGGAATCTTCGATGGCGACTTCGCACTCGTGCGACGGTCCGATACCGCTCGCGACGGGGAGATCGTCGTGGCGCTTGTCGATGACGAAGAAGCTACGCTGAAATATCTGCGCCGCGATGGCGGGCGAATCCGCCTCGATCCTGCGAATGGGGCCTACGAACCGCAGGTTTATGAATCCCATCGAGTGAAGGTTCAAGGCAAGCTTGCCGGTTTGCTACGGCGCTACCATTGACGCTCGACGAGATAGGTTTGGTTTGGGAGAGGGGCGCGGCGTCGGCTGCGCCCCCTCTTCTTTCAGAGGTTGTTTTTATTGGGAGCCCGCGTTCCGCCGGACGAGAGGGCGGAACCAACCGTGCTCGCCCTGCCCTTCGGCGACGGTATCGATACGCTCTTCGGCAAGGTAAATGGCGGTACCCCCTTCCCGCTCGAGAAACCGGCGATCGGCCTTGAGCCAACGTGGCTTGCATGAGAGCGGCAGGAAGCGATCAGCGATGACGATGTCGGACCTGTCGCAGGCGGCGGCAAGCGCTCGCTCCTCGATAAGTTCGCGGCTTCGCGCAATCAGCACGTCCCATTCTCGACCATCCCTATCGATACGTAAGCTACAAAAATCCCGGCTGCACCGAGCGCCCGACCATTCGGCTAAAGGTACGGGCTCCCCGTCGAGCGCTGCGATTTCGCGCAGGTTTTGCTGGGCGTAGCTGCCCTCGCTGTCCCGCAAAACAAGCAGCCGACCGTCAGCGCTCGCTATACCAACATCACGCCCGTCACGCGTTATCACGATGTCCGGGGCGGGTGTCGCCCACATCCATAAGGAAGCGACGGCGACGGGAATCACGCCCCAAAGCCGTTTTCTTCCATGCCACAAGGCTAACCAGAGCGCGCCAAGGACAAATATCGCCATCGCCGCCATCGGCATCTTGGGCGCGAGCTTCACGGCACCCGGCTGAGCCGAAACGAGGTGCGCGATCCACAGCAGCACATCGAGCGATTTGCCGACCAGCCACCAAGCCGGCGCCCCCAGCCCGACTACGTCCATCGCCAGCGCCAGTGCCACCAGCGGCATGGAGACGAAGGTCACCAGCGGGATCGCGAACAGATTTGCGACCGCCCCGTAAATCCCCGCCCGGTGGAAATGGAAGAGGACGATCGGCATAAGTGCGAGCTCGATGACAAAGCCGGTCAGGAACAGCATCAACGCCCGGCGGCCGAAACGGCGCAGGCCGCTTTCTTCTCGTGGCGCAAGGAATTCGCGAAACGGCTTCGCATTATGCAGCGCGACGATGGCTAGCACGGCGGCAAAGCTCATCTGGAAGCTCGGCCCGACCAACGACTCCGGCCACAGGAATAGCACCGAAATTGCCGCCACTGCGACTAGGCGCAAAGAGAGCGGCTCGCGCCCAAGCGCCAGAGCCGTCAGGACCAGAAGTGCGCCGATGCAACTACGCACCGTCGGCACCTGAGCCCCGGTCAAAAGCGTGTAGCCGATCCCGGCAAGCGCAGCGATTGCCGCGGCGACAATCGGCAAACGGACCCGCAGCGCAAGCCATTGCCACAGGGCCAGCAACTTGAGCGCAATCAGATAGGTCGCGGCGATGATCGCGCTCACGTGGAGACCGCTGATCGACAGCAAATGCGTGAGACCAGAATCGCGCATGGCCACCTCGTCCGCTTCGGAAATCGCCCCGCGATCGCCGCTGGCGAGAGTCGCCGCGATCGCGCCGGGAGCGCCGTCGAGACGGTCGCGAACATGCGCCGAGAGGTGCCGCTGAACCTGCGCAATCCAGCCTTCGCCGCCGCCCCCGCCGGCCTCTTCTACAATTTCGATATCCCCCACAACGCTGCCGGTGGCTGCATAGCCATCGAACCAGGCCCGTCGCGCGAAGTCGTAGGCACCCGGTACGATTGGCGGCGAAGGCGGCATGAGGCGCGCGGACAGCCCGACGCGTACGCCCTCCCGCAGCCCGCTATCCGCTTGATCCAGCGGCACATTGACGCGATAGGCCTTGGCGATTCCGTCCCCGGCATCGCGAGCCGCCAGTACGAGGCGGATGCGGTCACGTGCGGGTTGGTCCTCGCGCTCGAGAATGCGGGCGTCGAGCCGCTCGAATGCCGGTCGTTCGATCGGTTCTGCCCCGATCAATTCCGATCTTGCCCAGACCAGCCCGATCCCTGCCGCGAGGACGAGCGACGTGGCGACAGTCGCGGCGAGGAGGTAGGCGCGCTCGTCACGATCGCGCCACGCGGCGAGTGCTGCGAGGGCGACCAGCACCAGTCCAGCGATCGCCGCAGACCATTGCCATGGCGTATCGAGCAGAAACCACAGGCCGATCCCGCCGCCGAAGGCAACTGCCAGCCACGGTCCGCGGTCGAATCCGGCACTCGCCAAACCCGTCTCGCAGCGATCCGCAATTCTGGACATCAGGCCGCGCATGCGCCAAGGGCGCGGCACAGCCTGCACGGATCCTCCGTCCGTCCCCCCCATCGGTACCGAAGGCGTCCCGCGCGTCGCCATGCAAGTGTTTGAAAGGAAGCGAGAGCCAATGGCAAGCGATAGTGGAACGCCCGAGGGACAGGTCGTAACCCGCTTTGCCCCTTCGCCCACAGGATACCTGCATATCGGCGGGGCCCGCACGGCACTGTTCAACTGGCTATTCGCCCGGCACCACGGCGGCCGCACGCTCCTGCGGATCGAGGATACGGACCGCAAGCGCAGTACGCAGGACGCGATCGACAAGATCATCGAGGGGCTCGACTGGCTAGGCCTCGATTTCGACGATGCGCCGCTGTTCCAGTCCGACCGCGCCGAACGCCATGCCGAAGTGGCGCACCAGCTCCTCGCAGCCGGCCATGCTTACAAATGCTACGCCACGCCCGAGGAACTAGAGCAGATGCGTGCCGACCAGCGCGCAGCCAAGCAACCGATGCGCTACGACCGTCGCTGGCGCGACCGCGACGAGAGCGAGGCTCCCGAAGGGGCGCCCTTCGTTATCCGCCTTAAAGTGCCGACCGAGGGCGAGACGACCATCGAAGATGCCGTCCAGGGTCCGGTGACCGTGAAGAACGCCGAGATCGACGATTACGTCCTGCTCCGCGCCGACGGTACGCCGACCTACATGCTCGCGGTGGTCGTCGACGATCACGATATGGGTGTCACTCACGTTATCCGCGGCGACGATCACCTCAACAACGCCTTCCGCCAGCTCCCCGTGATCCGCGCAATGGACGCGATCGAAGGCGGCTGGCCCGATCCGGTCTATGCTCACGTGCCGCTGATCCACGGTCCGGACGGCGCGAAAATGTCGAAGCGCCACGGCGCCGTCGGTGTCGAAGGTTATCGCGACGAAGAAGGCGTGCTGCCGGAAGCGCTGTTCAACTATCTGCTGCGCCTCGGCTGGGGTCACGGCGACCGTGAGGAGATCAGCCGCGAGGAAGCGATCGAGCTGTTCGACCTCGATGGAGTTGGCAAGGGCCCGGCCCGGTTCGACATCAAGAAGCTGCAAAACCTGAACGGGCACTACATCCGCGAGGCCGATGATGCGCGACTGGCCCGCATCGTGGCCGAGAAGCTGGGCGATGACTCAGATGTCGACTTGCTCGAGCAGGCAATGCCGGTCCTTAAAACGCGCGCCAAGTCTGTCAACGAACTCGTTGAAGGATCGCAATTTCTTTTCGCCACACGGCCTCTCGGCATGACCGAAAAGGCGGCCGGCCTGCTTGATGACGAAGCGCGCCAGCGGCTCGCTGGCCTGTCGAAAATGCTGCATGTGCAAAATGACTGGACAATCGAGGCTCTCGAAGCCACTACGAAATCGTATGCCGAGCAGCTCGAACTGGGTCTCGGCAAGCTCGCGCAGCCCATGCGCGCAGCATTGACGGGGACGACCACGTCCCCCGGCATTTTCGATGTGCTGGTCCTTCTGGGCAAGGAAGAAGCGCTCGCGCGGATCGATGCGCAAGCCGCCGACGCCCCGGGGCCAGACGGAAACCGTTGAGGAGACACGCGTGGCCGACAACAAGGCAACTCTCGATCTGGGCGACCAGACCCAGGAATTCCCCGTACTTCAGGGCAGCGTCGGCCCCGATGTCATCGACATCCGCAAGCTGTACGGTGGCACCGGCAAGTTCACTTACGATCCCGGCTACAAGTCCACCGCCAGCTGCGAAAGCGCGCTGACCTATATCGATGGTGAAGAAGGCGTCCTGCTGCACCGCGGTTATCCCATCGGCCAGCTGGCCGAACATTCCAGCTTCATGGAAGTCGCCTACCTGCTCCTGAACGGCGAACTTCCGGGCAAGGAAGAGCTGGACGATTTCGACTATACCATCACCCGCCACACCATGCTGCACGACCAGCTGCGCCAGTTCTACCAGGGCTTCCGCCGCGACGCGCACCCGATGGCGATCATGTGCGGCGTGGTGGGTGCCCTCTCGGCGTTCTATCACGACAGCACCGACATTTCCGATCCCGAGCATCGCAAGATCAGCAGCCACCGCCTTATAGCCAAAATGCCGACGATCGCGGCCTGGGCCTACAAGTATGCCATCGGCCAGCCTTTCATGCAGCCGGACAACAACCTGAGCTACACCGGCAACTTCCTGCGCATGACTTTCGGCGTTCCGGCCGAGGAGTATGAAATTCACCCGGCGATCGAGAAGGCAATGGACCGGATTTTCATCCTCCATGCCGATCACGAGCAGAACGCTTCGACCTCGACCGTGCGTCTTGCCGGTTCGTCAGGCGCGAACCCGTTCGCCTGCATCGCAGCGGGTATCGCCTGCCTTTGGGGGCCTGCGCATGGCGGCGCCAACGAAGCCGCGCTGAACATGCTTCAGGAGATCGGCTCGCCCGACAAGATCCCGCATTATATCGAGCGTGCGAAGGACAAGAACGACCCGTTCCGCCTGATGGGCTTCGGCCACCGCGTGTACAAGAACTACGACCCGCGCGCGACGGTGATGCAAAAGACGCTCCGCGAAGTGTTCGAGGCACTTAATGTCAGCGATCCGGTGTTCGAAACGGCCCTGCGCCTCGAGGAACTCGCGCTGAACGACGATTACTTCAAGGAAAAGAAGCTCTTCCCGAACGTCGACTTCTACTCGGGCATCATCCTGAATTCGATCGGTTTCCCGACCACGATGTTCACCGCGCTCTTCGCCCTCGCCCGCACCGTCGGCTGGGTGGCGCAGTGGAACGAGATGATCTCCGATCCCGGCCAGGTCATCGGTCGCCCGCGCCAGCTCTACACTGGCCCGACCGAGCGCGAATACGTGCCGATCGACAAGCGGTAAGCCCGGCTTCCGCACCGACAGATCAAGGGGCGCTGCGGCGCCCCTTTTTCGTATCAGTCGTCCGTGTCGTCTTGCGGGATGTCGCGGCCCGGTCCGTCCCGCTTCTCCGCTCGCATCTCGTCGGCGGCCGGAACCGAAAGGGTGAAGCGCGCGCCCTGCCCCGGCGCGCTTTCGACCGTGAGATCGCCGTCCATCGCCCGCGCGATCCGGCGTGAAATGTAGAGGCCGAGGCCGGAGCCGCCATCGCCGCTCCGCCCGAGCCGCTCGAATTTCTCGAACACCCTTGCCTGCTGCTCCTCGTCGAGGCCGTGACCTTGGTCTGCCACAGTGATGAGCGCGCGGCTGCCGATCCGGTCGAGACGGATCCAGACCTGGCTGTCCTCAGGCGCATAGCGGATCGCGTTACCGACGAGGTTGAGCAGGATCTGCAACACACGCCGGAATTCGGCGATGGCCAATTGGCTCTCGCCTTCCACAGGAGGTACGAGTGTGATGCCTTTCTCCTGCGCACGAACGCCGAGAATGCCGCAGGCCCGCCGCGCGACGTCGGCAAGCTCGATACGGTCCGGCGCGGTAACGAACTGGTCTGATTCGACGACCTCGAGATCTGAGAGGTCGTCGATCAGTGCCAAGAGATGCTGGGCCGCGGTAGCGATATCGGCCGCATAGGAACTGTATTCATCGGCAATCGGCCCGGCGAGCTTCGTCCGGATCGTCTCGGCATTGGCAATAATCCGATTGATCGGCTGCCGGAGGACCGGCGTAAGGTCGCGCCCGAAGGATGCGCCTTCGATACCGGCACCATTTTCCGCAGCCTCTACGCCCGAAGCAGGCGTGTCAGCAGTCAGGTAGAGGGCAAAGCCTGCACTACCCGGCTCGCCCTTTCCGAGCGGTTCCAGATGCGCCGTCCATGCGCGCTTGGACCCGTCGATTTCGCAGCGCGAACCATCGAGCAAGCGCCAGTGGAGCGGCTGCTCGTGGGTGCTGCCTGGCAAATGGACGAAATCGGTCCAGGGTCGGCCAATCCCTGCGCGAGCAGCTTCTACGAACCCCGCAAGGTCGGGCGCCTCGGTCTCTACCGACAGTATGCCCTGCGATGGGCTTAGCCGCACGGTACAGTCCGCGAGATGGCGGTTTATCTCGATCCGGCGACGGGCTGCGTCGAGTTCGTTTTCCGGCGGCAGTTCCTCGCTGTGCCAGCTCACGACATCGATCGCGCTCTGCGAAATATTCCCGTCGTCATCGAACTTGGGAGTGATTTCCACCCAGGCGGTGATGCTGTTGTCGCCGTCGATGGCGGTGAATTGTCGCGCGAGCCGGAGACCATAGGCGTTAGCCTTATCGACCAGCGCCTGCAGTTCAGGGATGGCGATCGGGCCTCCGATCTGCCCGCCGCAGGCTTCCTGCAAGCTCGCTAGCGGTTCGCCGGCTTCCACGAGCCGCCCTTCGCTATCGGCTTTTGCGGATGCGATATAGCTTGTGCCGACGCTGGTCATGGTCAGACGATCCCCATGGCACCGGCTTCGGCAAGCCATTTCTTTGCCTCGGCCGGCGTGATCGCATCGAGCCCGCCTTGCGGGCTGCTTTGTGGGTGTAGCCGCAGAAGCTGGGTATTTGCTTCAGCAGCGTCGAGACCGCAGCCGCGCAGCGCCAGCGCGAGCCGCGCGACCTGCCGCTCATTCGTAGCAAGCACAGCGAGGTTGCGCGACTGGTGCGACCGCGCCGCCAGTGCTGTAATGAATAGCGCGACACCGGCCTGTTCCACGTCGAGCGCCTTCGTAACTTCGTCTCCAAGCCCCGCCACGAGCCGAGCGAGCAGCGACAGGCGGGCCGAACTCTCGTCATAGGCGTTGCGCAGCTTCGCTTCGGCGCGGATCATGGCATCGGACCGGCGATCGCCCCCGAAGTTGCGCCACCCCAGCAGTAGTTCGTGGAACAGGTCTCCAGGCAGTTCGGCAAGTGAAAGCTCCATGCGCCGCTGCGACTGAGCGAAGCGCGCCTGCGACGCCAAAGCCCCCATCGCCGCGCTGGCCTGACCGCTGTCGGGCGAAGCAATCAGGGTCTGCAAGAGCGGGGAAAGCACCGGATCGATGCCGTATTGCGCTTCCATCCGCGCCGCCAATTGCCACTCGAGCGCGAGCGCATGGCAATGCGAGAGGATGCGCGGGCTGGTGAACAAATGCTGCGCCAGCGCTTCGCCATGCTTGTCGGCAAAGGCTTCGCGACCTGCTTCCCCGGTCGCCTCCGCCTGGGCGCGCAGGATCTGCCAGGCAAGATCGTGGCACATGCCGCGAATCCGCGCGACGATCTCGTCGCTGAATAGCGAATGGTCCGGGGTCGACAGCAAATGCTCCAGGATGGGCGTAACCCGTGCAAGCACGGCGTTCCCACCCGCCAAGGAATCGCGCAATTCTCTCGCTTGGTCCGCTTGGGCAGCGTCAGGCACCGGAATCTCCATCTTCATGCCTTCGCGCTATCATGGACATGGTTAAGTCGACGTTAGTCGCCACGGTAAGGCACAAGGAAGAGCGAAATGAGCACCAGCAAAGCCATGATCGCAGTGACCGGCTGGGTAATCCCTAGAAACGCGCACGGAACCAACAATGCGCTGATTGCGATCCGGTCGCGGTAGGTCTCGCCCCAATTGTCGTCCCGCAGGCGGGCACCTAGTCGCAAGAGACCGAACAGCACCGCCGGAACGAACAGTCTCAGCCAACCGGTATCTTCGGGAGAGGCGGCCGCGATGAGGATCGCCAGCACCGGATCAGTCGACCAGTCGAGCGCTTTCGCCAGCGCCGATCTTCGCGCGCCGAATTGCCCCGCCCGCGCGATGCGCTCCACCGTCTCTCCCGCCGCGCCGAGCATGGCCATGACCGTACCGAGCGCCAGTGCGGGTACCGGCATGCCGAGAGCCGCGAGTGCCAGAGCGCCGATCCCGCTAACCGCTGCGCCCAGCGCTGGAAGTCTCGCGCCCTTTTTGCCCAATGTGTCGCGCGCAAGCCGGGCGCCGACCCGCTCCGCGACCGCAAGTCCGGGGGCCGTGTAGGGTGCTGGCGATGCATGGGTCTTGATCCAGCGTTCTTCCCTTTCGGCCAGGTCTTCGATGCTGGGATCAGTATGCCACTGACCGTCCTCGATCAGCCGCTTTTCCAGAGGTAGGACCTTGACCCCCGATTGCAGCGACAGCCGCAGCAGGCTGGCAACCACGTCGCTATCAGGCGGCAGCTCGGCGAGACGTTCGACCACCGAACCCGGCGCGAGCAAGGCGCCCGACCACGCAAACTCGAGATCTATCCTCTCGTAGCCCCTCGGCACGGCGTCTTCGGCTGGAAAGGCCAGCACCGCCGGGCGAGCTACATTGCGGAGCACAGCAGCATCGGAAGGCAGGACGCCGGGAGCAAGCACGAACAACTCGTCGGCTGCAGTCACAAGACCCGAGAGGGCCCGCGGGTTCTGCATGGCGACGAAGCGGACGCCGGATTGTTCGGCACGGCGCTGTGCCTCCGCGACCTCGCGGCCAATCCCTTCGACAAGGCATGCAATCGTTTCGCAACCGGCCGCCAGCGCGAGATCGATTTGCCGGTCGATGACGCGTGCGCCCGCGAAATTGCGATAGGCCGCGCGCACCGGTGCCGGGGTGACGGCATCATCGAGCGTGGAAAGAAGGGCGACGCGCAAAACGCTCTCCGGTTGGGCTGCTGCGTCGGCACTCTAGGTTTGCCCGGACTGCTAAGCCACCCCAGTCGGTGGATTTCCCTCAGTCCCGGAAAGCAAGTTCTTCGCTGAAGTTACGAATGCGGACGACTATTCCCGGGTCGCCCGGTGCGCCCTCCAATGCTTCTCGGGCCATCGCCGCCAATTCGTGCGCATGAAAGCTGGCAGCCAGTCCCCCGAGGCGTTCGGCAGCGACTCGCCAGTTGCCGTCGCACCGTGCCCTGCCCAGCAGATCGGCCTGCCGTGCCACGCTTTGCGCGAAAGCAGCTTTCAGCTCGGCCTGCAGCGCCTCGTCGGCACCGGCAGCTGCACCGATAGCGGCTTCGAAATCTGACGAATGATAGGCCATCGCGCCTAAACCTAGGCAGGGATGAGTTAAAGTGGGTTTAAGCATAATCGAAACGTGGTAGATTCTGCCCTATGAGGAAGCGCTCCATGATCAAGGCTGTCTCCGACGAGACATCGGTTGATGAAATTGAAATCGAGGGTTCCCAGCACCCTGTCGATGAAAGCTCGGACGAATTCGAGGAATCCTACGACGCGGATGTGGAAGAGTACGAGGAATTCGTCGCCGAAGACGATGACCCCTCACTCCGTCGCCGATGGGTTGCGCCGGCTCTTGCCCTCACTGTCATCGTCGCATGGACAGGCTTTTTCATATGGGCGAACCGGAGCGAAATGCTTGCGGGCGGTACGCCGCAACAATGGACCGGATGGATCACGAGTTGGGCGATTCCGGTCCTGCTCGTGGTAAGCCTGTGGATGCTGGCCGTCCGCAACTCCCGGCGCGAGGCGCGGCGGTTCGGCGAAGTTGCACGGTCGCTGTCGGAGGAATCGGCGAGGCTTGAGGCCAAGCTGGCCGTGGTGAACCGAGAACTCAGCCTCGCGCGCGAATTTCTCGGCTCGCAGACCCGCGACCTGGAATATCTCGGTCGCTCGGCAAGCGAGCGGATTTCCGAACATGCCGACCGCCTTCAAGGCCTCATCCACGACAATGGCGAGCAAGTGGATGCAATCGCCCGCGTCAGCGACACGGCACTCGAGAACATGGACAAGCTGCGGGACAACCTCCCGGTCATCGCCAACTCGGCCAAGGATGTGTCCAACCAGATCGGCGGAGCCGGGCGGACGGCGAAATCCCAGCTGGACGAGCTGGTTGCGGGCTTTCGCCGACTCAACGAATTCGGCACCGCGAGCGAGCGGCAAGTCGCTTCTCTGCGAGAGCGCGTGGACGAAGCGCTTGTGGCATTCGAAGCGCAGACCGAGCAGCTCGGCACCATCGCAGAGCAGCGTTTCGCAATTCTCCGCGAGGAGAGCGAGGCTTTCCGGGGCGAACTGGACGGGCGCGAAGTCGATGCCCTCGCCGCCATGCGCGGTCGGGCCGAAACCCTGCGCGCAGAGCTTGCCGAAACCGGGCAACAAACGTCGGCGGAGCATGAGGCCGCTGTCGCGCATTTGCGGGTCCAGCTCGACAGCCTGCGCGATGAAGCCGCGACGATCGCTGCCGAGGTGCGCCAAGGCGAAGCAACGGCCTTGGCGAGCTGGGGCAACCAGATCGACGCCATGCGCGAACGGCTCGAGCGGACCGTCGAGGAGATCAAGGCGATCGACCAGTCCGCGATCGATTCCGCGAATGAGAAGCTGAAGGCGCTGTTTGCCGAAGCAGAAGCCGTCGACGCTCGTATTACCGAACGCAACCGGCTGTTCGACGAACAAACCGCAAGGCGCCAGGCGAACTTCGACGCAGCCGAAGAAGCGGCTCTGGCAACCATGCACGAGCGGCTCGAAGCGCTCGACGACGCGCTGGCTACCAAGCGCGCCGCTCAGCTCGAGCAGGCCGACACGCTAGCTCGCGAGGGCGATGCGCTGGCGGAGAAGATCGGCCGTCTCGGAGAAGTGTTCGATGCCGTCCACCGGCAGGGACAGGAAGCCAGCGGCAGCGTTGCCAAGGGTGTCGATGCCCTCAACACGAAGCTTGTGGAAAGCCGCGAAGCGCTCGACGGAACGGACATGGCCGTCGCTGCGCTCACTGATGCGAGCGTGCGCCTGCTCGAACTCATTCAGGCAAGCGCCCACCAAAGCCGCAACGACCTGCCCAATGCGATGACGGCGAGCGAAGAGCGCCTCGCGGCCATCGAGGCCCGCGCCCGCGAAGTCCACTCGCTGCTCGACCAGGCCCGGCAGGCCGGCGAGCAGGCCAGCACAAGCATGGATACCGCCGGGAACCAAGCGCGCGGCGCCATGGCAGAGATCGACCGCTTCCAGGCCGATTTTGGGGAGACCACTGCAGCCCAAGTCGGCAGCATCGAACGACTCCGCGCAAGTGTGGCCGCGCTCGGCTCAGAAAACGAGGCCGTGGCAACGAAAGCGCAGGAAGAACTGCGCGAGGCGATCGAAGCGCTCCAAACCAGCGCGCGCTCCGCCCTTGCGGCAATCGAGAGCGAGCAGGCCGACCGGATCGACCAGATTGCAGCGAAAGTCGGCGAGAAGAGCGCCGAATCGATCGAGAGGGCGCTCGCCGATCACACCGACGAGACGCTGGCGAAGCTCGAAGAGGCGACGACACGATCTTCCGAGGCGGGTCGCGAAGTTACGCGGCAACTGCGCGATCAGCTCGCGAAAGTGAACGAACTGACCGGCAATCTGGAGAGCCGCATCGCGCACGCCCGCGAACGCGCGACCGAGGACGTCGACAACGATTTCTCCCGCCGCGTCGCGCTGATTACCGAAAGCCTGAATTCCAACGCCATCGACATTGCCAAGGCTCTATCGACCGAGGTGACAGACACGTCGTGGGCCAGCTATTTGCGCGGCGACCGGGGCATATTTACCCGCCGCGCCGTGCGTCTGCTGGACAACACCGAAGCGCGGGAGATCGCCGAGCTCTATGACGCGGACCACGATTTCCGCGAACACGTCAGTCGCTACATACACGACTTCGAGGCGATGCTGCGGACGATGCTCAGCACCCGCGACGGACACGCCGTCAGCGTCACATTGCTGTCGAGCGATATGGGCAAGCTCTATGTGGTGCTGGCGCAGGCACTCGAACGCCTGAGGCAATGATCAACCGGCGGACGGCCCCCAGAAAATCAGGTCTTCGGGCCCGATCCAGCCATTGACGTAATTCGCGACGTAGAGCGTCGTCAGAATGGCAGCGAGTACGACTGCGCGCACCATGAGTCGCCCCGGACGGAATTCGACCGGGGCGCTATCGGCCTGCCCTTGCACCTTCTCGACCCCAGCCTCGTCATGTGTGCGGACGCCGAAAGGCAGCAACACGAAAGCGCTGAACACAAGGAAGAGGAAATAGATCGCGAGAATGCTGGTCCACTGCATCGGTCGACCTCACAGGTTCGGCAGAATGACGCGCACTTGCGGGCGCTTGCCGGACCAGCGCTGTGCGGCACGTCGGGCGGAAAGCCTAGCCGCTTCGTGCACCAGCGCCGGGTCCTTACGTGCATCACCCTTCAGCTTGCGGATCGCCGCCACGATGTCGGCCCGCGCCTCCTCGACGAAATCGGGGTAGTCCTCGTCGAGCGGCAGGCCGAGGCTATCGAGCCGCGGATTGAGGTCGCCGTCAAGTGCGACGACCACTACGCCCTCGCGCATGAGCCGGCGGCGCATCGTAATCGCCTCGCCATCCGCGGGCGCGATGATGTCGCCATCAAGCACGAGGCGCCCTGCCCTAACCTCGGCAATCTTACCCGGAGCGCCGGGTGCGAGGCGGACAATATCACCGTTCTGCTGCACGACGTTCGAGGGAATGGCGTTGGCCGCGCCGAGCCGCGCCTGCTCCTGCATGTGCCGCATCTCGCCGTGGACCGGCACGAGGACCTCCGGGCGGATCCAGCCATACAGAGCCTCGAGCTCGGGGCGTCCGGGATGGCCTGACACGTGGATCATGCTCTGGCGGTCCGTCACCATCGTAATCCCGCGCGCAGCCAGCTTGTTCTGCACCGCGCCGATGCTGATCTCGTTGCCCGGAATCTGACGGCTCGAGAACAGCACCACATCGCCGCGTACCAGTTCGAGCGGATGGTTTTCGTCGGCAATCCGGGCCAGCGCTGCGCGTGGTTCGCCCTGCCCTCCGGTCGCGAGGATCAGCAAGTCACCACGCGGCAGGCCCATCGCCGTGTCGAAATCGACCGGATCGGGGAAATCGGTGAGATAGCCATTCGCCTGGGACACCTCGATGATCCGGTCGAGCGAGCGTCCGGCCACGCAGACCTGCCGGCCGGTCTCGCGCGCGACATCGCCTAGGGTCTGCAGCCGTGCGACATTGCTGGCAAAGGTCGTCACCAGCACACGCTTGCCGCTGTGACGTTGAACCTCTTCGAGCAAACCCTTGTAGACCGCTCCTTCGGACCCACTTGGTGCAGGATTGAAGACGTTGGTGCTGTCGCACACCAGTGCCAGCACGCCTTCGTCGCCGATCTCGGTAAGCTCTTCTTCGGTGGTCGGCTGGCCGATGATCGGATCCTCGTCCAGCTTCCAGTCGCCGGTGTGAAAAATGCGGCCGTGCGGGGTCTCGATCAACAGCGCGTTGCCCTCCGCGATCGAATGGGCGAGCGGAATGTAAGTGACCTCGAAAGGCCCCACCGCGAAACTGCCGTGATCGTCCTCGATGATGTTGAGTTCGATGTCGTTCTCGATGCCCGCTTCCTGCAGCTTGCGCCGCACCAGTTCAGCCGTGAAAGGCGTGGCATAAATGGGCACGCCGAGATCTGCTGCGAAGTAGGGGACTGCGCCGATATGGTCCTCATGGGCATGAGTGATCACAATGGCTTCGAGTTGCTCCACGCGATCCTCGATAAATTCGAGATCGGCGAAAACGAGGTCCACACCGGGATACTGGTCGCCGGAAAAGGTCATGCCCAGATCGACCATCAGCCAGCGACCCTGACAGCCATAGAGATTGACATTCATGCCGATCTCGCCCGACCCGCCGAGGGCGAGGAAGAGGAGTTCGTCTTCCGGGGTGAAGTCTTTTTTCATGCTGCCCGCTCCGCCAGCAGGGCCAGCCCTTCGAGGGTGAGGTCCGCATCGACCACGTCGAACAGGTCGGTATGTTCATCGAACAGGATGGCGAGCCCGCCGGTGGCGACCACCCTGACCGGACGCCCCACTTCCTTTTTCATGCGCGAGATCAATCCTTCGATAAGCGAGACGTAGCCCCAGAATACGCCGATCAGCATCTGGTCCTCGGTATTGCGGCCGATCACGCTATCGCTCTTCGGCTTTTCGATTGCGATGCGCGGCAGTTTGGCTGTATTGCCGACCAGTGCGTCCAGCGACAGATTGATGCCGGGCGCGATGATACCGCCCTTGTATGCACCGGTGAAGTCGACTGCATCGAAGGTGGTTGCGGTGCCGAAATCGATCACGATCAGGTCGCCTTCGTATTTCTCATGCGCTGCCAGCGTGTTGAGCGCGCGATCGGCGCCGAGCGAACTCGGCTGCTCGATATCCAGCTCGAAGCCCCAGCTGGCGTGGCCCTGTCCTGCGACGAGCGGCGTGATGCCGAGATATTTCTCGGACAGGACGGTGAGGTTGTGGATCGCCCGGGGGACGACCGATCCGATTATGACCTGCTCGATATCGCTCTTGTCGAAGCCCTGAAGCTTCGCGAGCTGGAGCAGCCAGACGGCATATTCGTCGCCGGTGCGCCGCGGATCGGTGGCGATGCGCCAGCGCGCCTTGATGGTCCGCCCATCGAAGAGGGCGAAGACCACATTGGTGTTACCGACATCGGCCGCGAGCAGCATGGCTCATCCCTCCTGTATGGCGAGCATCACGTCGCCAGCATGGATGACACGCCGCGCGCCATCCGCCAAGCGCAGCGAAAGCGCGCCCTCGGTTGTCAGTCCAGCGAATTCCGCCGTGATCGGTTCCTCACCGGGAGGGTGGACGGTGAGCCGGGTGCCGACTGGATGGGCAGCCTCTTCCCAGCGGCGTATGAGTGGTTCGAGGCCATAGTTCCGCCAGCGCTCGAGTTCGCGATCGAACGACGCAGCGAGCGCGTTAGCGAAATGGTCGCGATCGGGCGCCGGGGCGAGTGCGCTCAGGGCGACAGTCTCGCGATCCGGGAGATTGGGCGCAGCGGCGAGGTTTACCCCGACTCCCACCACGATGGCGTCGCCCTCCCGCTCCAGCAGGATCCCGGCGAGTTTGGCAGAGCCGAGCATGAGGTCGTTGGGCCATTTGAGCATTGGGACCTGCGGCGGCGACAGCAGCGGAGCGACCGCTTCGTAAAGTGCAAGTCCAGTGGTCAGGGCAAGGCTGGCTGGTTGCGGATCGCGCGGATGGGGCCGCACGATGGTCGAGCCCATGAAATTGCCCGACCCGTCGAACCACGTCCGGCCTTGCCGCCCGCGCCCGGCGACCTGCCGGTCGGCGACGAGCCATTGGCCTTCGTGCACTGCCCCCCCGCGGCGTAGCTGCTCCGCCAGATCGCTATTGGTCGAGCCGGTTTCGGCGACGACGCGGATCACATCGCGGCGGCAAAGCTCGCCGCAGCAGCCGCACTCCATTCACCGAGCGGGATGGTCAGGAAATAGCCGAGCGGCGAGATGATCGCGACGCTGAGTCCCAGGACGATCCAGTGGCCGATCGGGCTTTCGGTCTCCACCTCGCGCGTGGCGTCGTCGAAGAACATCACCTTGACGAACTTGATGTAGTAGAACGCGCCGATGACGCTGGCGGCGATGCCGATGGCGGCCAGTGCGACCAGGTCTGCCTGCACGGCTGCCTGGAAGACCACGAACTTGCCCCAGAAACCGAAAAGCGGCGGGATGCCGGCGAGGCTGAACATCAGCGCCAGCAGGCACCACGCCAGCGCGGGCCGGTTCGTCGAAAGCCCCGCGATATCGTCGAAGGTTTCGAGGTTCTGCCCCATCGGATCGCGGAGCATGAGCAGTGCGGTAAAGCTGCCGACGGTCATTGCGACATAGATCGCGAGATAGGTCATTACGCCGGCCACGCCTGCGGGCGTCGCCGCGGCCAGACCGATGAGGATGAAGCCGACATTGTTGATCGAAGAGTAGGCGAGCAGTCGTTTGAGGTTCTGCTGACCGATTGCGCCCAGCGCACCGACCACGATGGACGCCAGCGCTGCAAAAATCACGATCTGTCGCCAAGCATCCACTTCGCCTGCGAACGGCTCCATCGCCATGCGGACGAGCATTGCCATCGCCGCCACCTTCGGCGCGGTCGCAAAAAAGGCAGTGACCGGCGTCGGCGCGCCTTCGTAGACGTCGGGCGTCCACATGTGGAACGGCACGGCGCTGACCTTGAAGGCGAGCCCTGCCAGGACGAAGACGACGCCGAACAACGCGCCGGTGGAGAACTCGATAGCGAACGCTGCGCGGATGCCTTCGTAATTGGTGCTGCCGGTAAAGCCGTAAACTAGGCTGACGCCGTAAAGGATGATGCCCGATGCGAGCGCGCCGAGGACGAAATACTTAAGCCCCGCTTCCGCAGAGCGCGTGTCGTTACGCAGGAAGCTGGCGAGCACGTAGCTCGACAGGCTCGACATCTCGAGGCCGATGTAGAGCGTCATGAGATCGGTGGCGGAAACCATCATGCCCATACCGACGGCATTGAACAGCATCAGCACTGGATATTCTGGGCGGTAAGCCCCGCGCTGGTCGAAGAACCGCGGCGTGACCATCAGCACGGCGATGGTCGCGAGATAGATGAGGATTTTCGCGAAACTGCCGAACGTGTCGGCGCGATAGAGATCGCCAAAGGCCCGGCTGGCTGTCTCGCTTACGGCAAGATCGAACAGGTGCCAGCTGAAAAGCGTTGCGCCAACCAGCGCCGATACGGCCAGGATGGTGACGAGGCGTGCCGAGCGCGGACCGCCCCAGGCCGATACCAGCAGCAGTACGAGGCCGACGATCGAAAGCCCGACCTCGGCGCCGGTGAAATAGAGGGAACTGGCGAGATTCATCAGTGCGCTCCCTCCGCATCATGTGCGGCTGCGACAAAATTGGCGTTGCGCTCCATCGGCTCGCCGACCCGGAGCTGGCTGTCGCCCACCGGCGCTGCGCGCGCCATGCGGACTTCTAGCGCGGCGATGTCCTGACGCATCGGGGCGAGGAAACTTTCCGGATAGACACCCATCCACAGCGTGGCCGCAGCGATGGGCGCAAGCATTATCCACTCGCGTGCATTGAGATCGGGCATGCGGGCCGCATCGGCATTGCGTTGCTCCCCGAAGGCCACGCGACGGTAGAGATAGAGCATGTAGGCAGCGCCGAGGATGATGCCCGTGGTGCAGACCAGCGTCACAAGGGTCGAGACCTTGTAGAGGCCGGCCAGGGCAAGGAATTCGCCCACAAAGTTGCTGGTGCCCGGCAGGCCGATGCTGGCCATCGTGAACAGCAGGAAGAACAACGCATATTTCGGCATGTTGATGCTGAGCCCGCCATAGCGGTCGATCTCGCGCGTGTGCAGCCGGTCGTAGATCACGCCGACACACAGGAACAGCGCGCCGGACACGAGGCCGTGGCCGAGCATGACCATCATCGCGCCCTCGATACCCTGCACATTGAAGGCAAAGAGGCCCGCCGTAACGATCGCCATGTGGGCGACCGAGGAATAGGCGATCAGCTTCTTCATGTCGTGCTGCACGAGCGCGACGAGCGAAGTATAAATCACCGCGACCATCGACAGCGCGAAGACCAGCCATGCGAACTGCGCGCTGGCCTCAGGAAACATCGGCAGGCTGAAGCGGATGAAGCCATACCCACCGAGCTTCAGCAACACGCCTGCCAGGATCACGGACCCTGCGGTCGGCGCCTGCACGTGGGCGTCGGGCAGCCAGGTATGCACCGGCCACATCGGCATCTTCACCGCGAAGCTCGCGAAGAAGGCCAGCCACAGCCAGGTCTGCGCCTGCGGGCTGAAGTCGTAATTGAGCAGCGTCGGGATGTCGGTGGTGCCCGCATCGTTCACCATCCACATCATCGCGATCAGCATCAGCACCGAGCCGAGCAGCGTGTAGAGGAAGAACTTGTAGCTCGCATAAATGCGGTTGTCGCCGCCCCACACGCCGATGATGAGGTACATCGGGATGAGGCCCGCTTCGAAGAAAATGTAGAACAGGAACATGTCCTGCGCGGCGAACACGCCGATCATCAGCACTTCCATCAGCAGGAAGGCGGCCATGTATTCGCCCACGCGCTTGGTGATCGCGTCCCAGCTGGCAAGGATGCAGATCGGCATCAGGAAGACGCTGAGCATAATCAACATCAGGGCGATACCGTCGATCCCCAACGCATAGCTGAAGCCGGCAAAAATCTCCGCCCGCTCCACGAACTGCCACTGCGCGCCGCCGATATCGAAGTTGAGCCACAGCAGTACGCCGAGCGCGAGATCGAACAGCGTTGCGAACAGCGCCACCATGCGGGCGCTTTGCGCACTGAGGAACAGGCAGGCGATGGCGGCGACGAGCGGCACCGCGAGCATCAGCGAGAGGATGGGGAATTCCATCAGAACAGCACCCAGGTGACAGCGGCGACGAGCCCGAGGAGCATCACCAGCGCATAGCTATAGAGATATCCGGTCTGGAACTTCTTCGCGCCGACCGAGCCCTTTTCGACCACCCAGGCCACGCCGTTGGGGCCGAAGCGGTCGATCGTGCCGACATCGCCGAGTTTCCAGAACTGGCGTCCGAGCCAGAAGGCAGGGACAATGAACAGGTAGTGGTAGAGCTCGTCGAAATACCACTTGTTGTAGAAGAACCGGTAGATCGGGCCGAGCTGTTCGGCACCCTTGGCCGGGATCGTCGTGTCCTTGATGTAAGCCAGCCAGGCAATGGCGAGGCCGATCAGCATGACGAAGGTCGCCGTCAGCTTCACCCAGTAAGGGACATTGTGCAGTGCGTGGATCAGGTTCTCGTTGAAATAGATCGAGCCGTCCCAGAAATCCGCCCCGTCGATGAAGGCGTCCTTGAACACGAAGCCAGCGAACACTGCGCCAATCGACAGGATTCCCAGCGGGATTAGCATGCTGAGCGGGCTTTCATGCGGGTGGTAGCCGCCCGTTCCTGCTTCGTAGTTCGGCGACGGCACGGCGTGCGTGACGTCGTGGCCGGCATCTTCCTGCACGGCGGGATTGTGATCTTCCGGATCGTCATGGCCATGGTGGACGGCGTGCTGGATATGCTCGCTATCGGCCCAGCGCGGCTTGCCCCAGAAGGTCAGGAACATCAGGCGCCAGCTGTAGAAACTGGTCAGCAGGGCCGCGATGGCACCCATCCAAAAGGCGAACATGCTTATTTCCGTTCCGCGCGCGAAGGCGGCTTCCAGAATGGCATCCTTGGAATAAAACCCGGCGAAGCCGAACACGTAGAGCACGCCGACCCCGGTGATCGCGAGCGTACCCGCCATCATGGCCCAGAAAGTCAGCGGGATTTCCTTACGCAGCGCGCCGTAATAGCGCATGTCCTGCTCGTGATGCATGGCGTGAATGACCGAGCCCGCGCCGAGGAACAGCAGTGCCTTGAAGAAGGCGTGCGTGAACAGATGGAACATCGCGGCGCCGTAGGCGCCCACGCCTGCAGCGAAGAACATGTAGCCGAGCTGCGAACAGGTCGAATAGGCGATCACGCGCTTGATGTCCCACTGCGTCGTGCCGACTGTGGCGGCGAAAATGCAGGTGGCAGCACCGATAAAGGTAACCACGCCGAGTGCGACAGGGGCGGTCTCGAACATGGGCGACAGGCGGCAGACCATGAACACGCCAGCGGTCACCATAGTGGCGGCGTGGATCAGTGCGGAGACGGGCGTAGGGCCTTCCATCGCGTCGGGCAGCCAGGTGTGCAGGCCGAGCTGCGCCGACTTGCCCATCGCGCCGATGAACAGGAGGATGCAGAGCACGTCCATCGTGGCGACGCGATAGCCGAGGAAGCCGATCGTCGCGCCGCTCATCGACGGAGCCGCTTCGAGGATTTCGGGGATCGATACGGTGCCGAACACCAGGAAGGTGCCGAAGATGCCGAGCATGAAGCCGAGGTCGCCGACGCGGTTGACGACGAAGGCCTTGATCGCGGCGGCGTTGGCGCTGGGCTTCTTGAACCAGAAGCCGATGAGCAGGTAGCTGGCGAGGCCCACCCCTTCCCATCCGAAGAACATCTGGACGAGGTTGTCGGCCGTCACCAGCATCAGCATGGCGAAGGTGAACAGCGAGAGGTAGGCGAAGAACCGCGGCTGGTCCGGGTCTTCCTCCATATAGCCCCAGCTATAGAGATGGACGAGCGCCGATACGGTGGTGATGACCACCAGCATCACTGCGGTCAGCGTGTCGACGCGGAGGGCCCAGTCGAAGGCGAGATCGCCCGACTGCATCCATTGCAGCACCGGCACGACGGTGGCGGTGCTGTCGCCCAGCCAGAAGCCGATGAAGACCGGCCAACTCAGCGCGCAGCTGATGAACAGCGCACCGGTCGTGATCGACTTGGCGACGACGCTCGGCGCAGACTTGTTGATGAAGCCGCCGACGATCGCTGCCAGCAAGGGCAGGAAGACGATGAACAGGATGGGATGCACCGGTGCTTACCCCTTCAACCGGTCGACGTCGTCGACGGCAATCGTGCCGCGACCACGGAAGTAGATGACGAGGATGGCGAGCCCGATGGCCGCCTCGCCCGCCGCGACGGTCAGGACGAACATGGCGAATATTTGCCCGACCAGATCGCCGAGGAAGGCGGAAAAGGCGACGAGGTTGATGTTCACCGCGAGCAGGATTAGCTCGATCGCCATCAGGATGACGATGATGTTCTTCCGGTTGAGGAAGATGCCGAGCACGCCCAGCACGAAAAGAATCGCGCTGACGACGATATAATGTTCGATGCCGATCACAGCTCGACCCCCTTGCCGATGCCCGGCTGCTTCATCACCGTCGCCTCTTCCGGGCGGCGGCGGTTCTGCTTGCCGATATCCTGTTGGCCGCGTGCATCCGCCGGGCCCTTGCGATGGGTCAGGACGATCGCGCCGACCATGGCCACCAGCAGGATGATGCCGGCCGCTTCGAACAGGAAGATGTAGTCGCGATAAAGCAGCGCGCCGATGCTCTCGATGTTCGAGCGGTCGAGCAGCGGAGCAGACGCACCGTCCGGCGTGCCCAGCTCGATAGCGCCAACCCGGTAGGCGCCGATGCCCAGCACCAGCTCCGCCAGCAATATGGCCGCGATGGCGATACCAAGAGGGAAATTCTTGATGAAGCCTGCGCGCAGCTCGGCGAAGTCGATGTCCAGCATCATGACGACGAACAGGAACAGCACCGCGACCGCGCCCACATACACGATGACCAGCAGCATCGCGATGAACTCTGCGCCCACCAGCACCATCAGCCCCGCCGCATTGAAGAAGGCGAGGATCAGCCAGAGGACCGAATGCACCGGGTTGCGCGACATGATGACCATGACGGCGCTGGCGATCACCAGGACGGCGAACAGGTAAAAGGCGATGGTCTGAATCATGAGCCCCGTTTCTCGTTGGCGCGGCGGTTAGCGATAGGGCGCGTCGGCTTCAAGGTTTGCGGCAATCGCCCGCTCCCACTTGTCACCATTCGCGAGCAGCTTGGCCTTGTCGTAAAGCAGCTCTTCGCGGGTTTCCGTCGCATATTCGAAGTTCGGACCCTCGACCACGGCATCCACCGGGCAGGCTTCCTGGCAGAAGCCGCAATAGATGCACTTCGTCATATCGATGTCGTAGCGCGTGGTGCGGCGGCTGCCGTCTTCCCGCGGCTCGCTCTCGATCGTGATCGCCTGCGCCGGGCAGATCGCCTCGCACAGCTTGCAGGCGATGCAGCGCTCTTCCCCGTTGGGATAGCGGCGCAGCGCATGCTCACCGCGGAAACGCGGACTAATCGGGTTCTTCTCGAACGGGTAGTTGATCGTCACCTTGGGTTTGAAGAAATACTTCAGCGTGAGGGCGTGCGCCTTCACGATTTCCCACAGAGTGAACGATTTTACGAGATGCGCGATCGTGCTCATGCCGCGCCTCCGAAGTGACCGGTTGCCATCAGATAGCCTGAAATTACGACGATGAAGAACAGGCTGAGCGGGAGGAAGACTTTCCAGCCAAGCCGCATCAGCTGGTCGTAACGATAGCGCGGAACCGTCGCCATGACCCAGCTGAACATGAAGAAGAAGAAGAACGTCTTGAGCAGGAACCAGATGATCCCCGGAATGTCGAACCACGGGATCAGGTCGATATTCAAAGGCGGTAGCCATCCGCCGAAGAACAGCAGCGTGTTCAGCGAGCACATCAGCAGGATGTTCGCATATTCGCCCAACCAGAAGAGAGCGAAGCTCATCGAGGAATATTCGGTCTGATACCCGGCGACGAGTTCGCTCTCGGCCTCGGTCAGGTCGAACGGCACACGCTGGGTTTCCGCCAGGCAGGAGATGAAGAACATCACCCAGATCGGGAAAATCAGCGGGTGGACGACATAGGCGTTGATGAGGCCAAGCCCGAACGCCTCCTGCCCCAGCACGATACCCGTCAGGTTGAAGGTCCCGGCGAACAGCACGATGCAGACCAGGATGAAGCCGATCGAGACTTCGTAGGAGATCATCTGCGCCGCGGCGCGCATGGCCGAGAAGAACGGATATTTGGAGTTACTCGCCCAACCGCTCATCACGACGCCGTAAACCGACAAGGAACTGATCGCGAGGATGTAGAGCAAGCCGACATTGATGTTGGCGAGCACCACGCCTGCGTCGAACGGAATTACTGCCCAGGCCGCCAGCGCGACGGTGAACGTCACGATCGGCGCGAGAATAAAGATCCCCTTGTTGGCCGCGCTCGGGATGATGGTTTCCTGCAGGAACACCTTCAGGCCGTCGGCAAAGCTCTGCAACAAGCCGAACGGGCCGACCACATTGGGGCCACGACGCAGATTGATCGCCGCCCAGACCTTGCGATCGACGTAGATGATCATGGCGACTGCCAGCATGAGTGGAAGCGCGATCAGAAGGACACCGGCGATTGTCGCGGTGAACCACGCGAACTCGTAATTCATGCCAAGGGATTGGAAGAATTCGGTCATTCCGCGGCCTCCGCCAAGTCTTCGCCGTGCAGCAGTTCTGCCGAGCAGCGCTGCATCACCTCGCTAGCGCGGGCGATCGGGTTGGTGAGGTAGAAGTCCTTGATCGGATAGGCACTGATCGAGCCCTCCGCCTTGGCCTTGGCGTCGGCCTTGGGCAGCGCGCCGTAATCAGCGAGGCCTTCCTCGCCCAGCGCAGGCACTTCCGCAATCATCGCAGCCTGTAGCTCGGCGAAACTGTCGAAGCCGACCTCCACCTTCAACGCATCTGCCAACGCGCGCAAGATCGTCCAGTCTTCGCGCGCATCACCCGGCGCGAAGACGGCCCTCTCGGCGAATTGCACGCGGCCTTCGGTGTTGACGTAGGTCCCGTCCTTTTCGGCGTAGCTTGCCGCAGGCAGGATCACGTCCGCCGCATGCGCACCCTTGTCGCCATGGTGGCCAATATAGACCTTGAGCGCGTCGGCGAAGGGTTCGAAATCCATCTCGTCCGCACCGAGGCTGAGGACGACCTTGGGCTTGGCCTTCACAATATCCGGCATGCCGCCGGGCTGCGCGAAGCCGAGCATCAGCCCGCCCATGCGCGCCGCGCTGAAGTGAAGGACATTGAACGCCGCGCCGAACTTCTCGGCCAGCGCAAGCGCCTTGCCATGCGCACCCTTAAGGCCCGCGCCGCCGACGATGATCGCCGGGCTTTCGGCATTCTCCAGCGCATCGCTAAGCGCCTTAGGTAACGTGTTAAGTACGGCAAGATCCTCGCCGAGGAATTCGGCAGGATAGGTCGTATCCCACCACGGGCCCACCACGAATACCTTCGCGCCGCGCTTCACCGCCTTGCGGATGCGCACGTTCACCAGCGGCGCTTCCCAGCGCACATGGCTGCCGACGATCAGGATCGCATCGGCATTCTCGATCCCTGCAAAGGTCGAGTTAAAATTGACCGCAGCGAGGTTCGACGTGTCGTAATCCATCCCGGTCTGCCGACCTTCGACCAGCGTCGAACCGCAGGCCTTCAGCAGCGCCTTGGCCGCGAACATGGTCTCGCAATCGAGCATGTCGCCGGCGATGGCCGCTATGCTCTTGCCCGGCTTGGCCTTGGCGATGGCCTTGAAGGCTTCGTCCCAGGTCGCCGCCTGTAGCTTGCCACCTTTGCGGATATACGGCTTGTCGAGGCGGCGGCGCATCAGGCCATCGACCTGATAGCGGGCCTTGTCCGAGATCCACTCTTCATTGACGTCGTCATTGATGCGCGGGAGCGCGCGCATGACTTCGCGGCCCTTGCTGTCGAGGCGGATGTTCGATCCGACCGCATCGGACACGTCGATGCTGAGCGTCTTCTTGAGCTCCCACGGACGCGCTTCGAAAGCGTAGGGGCGGCTGGTTAGTGCACCGACGGGACACAGGTCGATCACATTGGCCGACAGCTCGTGCTCGGCCGCCTGCTCAAGATAGGTGGTAATCTGCATGTCCTCGCCGCGATAGAGCGCGCCGATTTCGTCCACGCCGGCGATCTCTTCGGAGAAACGCACGCAGCGGGTGCAGTGGATGCAGCGGGTCATGATCGTCTTGATCAGCGGGCCCATGTACTTCTCGGTCACCGCGCGCTTGTTCTCATGATAGCGCGTAGCGCCGCGACCGTAGGTCATCGACTGGTCCTGCAGGTCGCATTCGCCACCCTGGTCGCAGATCGGGCAGTCGAGCGGGTGATTGATGAGGAGGAACTCCATCACCCCTTCGCGCGCGGTCTTGACCATCTCGGTGTCCGTGCGGATTTCCTGGCCGTCGGTAGCGGGGAGCGCACAGCTCGCCTGCGGCTTCGGCGGGCCGGGCTTCACTTCGACCAGGCACATCCGGCAGTTGCCGGCGATGCTCAGCCGCTCGTGATAGCAGAAGCGCGGGATTTCCTTCCCCGCAAGCTCGCACGCCTGCAAAACGGTCGCGCCGTCCGGAACCTCGAGTTCCTGTCCGTCTACGGTGACTTTAGGCATTATTCAGCTGCCTCTGCGAATTTCGCATTGTGTTCTTCGATCCGGCGTTCGAGCTCGGGGCGGAAGTGGCGGATCAGGCCCTGAATCGGCCAGGCCGCCGCGTCGCCGAGAGCGCAGATGGTGTGGCCCTCGACCTGCTTGGTGACTTGCTGCAGCATGTCGATTTCCTCGATCGCGGCGTCGCCGGTCCGCAGACGCTCCATCATGCGCCACATCCACCCCGTACCCTCGCGGCAGGGGGTGCACTGGCCACAGCTTTCGTGCTTGTAGAAATAGCTGATGCGGCTGATGGCGCGGACGATGTCGGTGGACTTGTCCATCACAATGATCCCGGCGGTGCCGAGTCCCGAGCCGAGTTCCTTGAGGCCATCGAAATCCATGATCGCCTGGCGCATCTGGTCGCCGGGGATGAGCGGGACGGAAGAGCCGCCGGGGATGACGGCAAGCAGATTGTCCCACCCGCCGACGATGCCGCCGCAATGGGTATCAATGAGCTCCTCGAAGGAGATGCTCATCGCCTCTTCCACGACGCAGGGCTTGTTCACATGGCCGCTGATCTGGAAGAGCTTGGTTCCCTTGTTGTTCTCGCGCCCGAAGCTGCTGAACCAGCTAGCCCCGCGGCGCAGGATGGTCGGGACGACGGCAATGCTCTCGACGTTGTTGACCGTGGTCGGGCAGCCATAGAGGCCGGCGCCTGCCGGGAACGGCGGCTTGAGGCGCGGTTGGCCCTTCTTGCCTTCGAGGCTTTCGATCATCGCGGTTTCTTCACCGCAGATATAAGCGCCTGCGCCACGGTGCAGGAAAACATCGAAATCGTAGCCCGACTTCGACGCATTCTTCCCGATCAGGCCCGCGTCATAGGCCTCGTCGATGGCAGCCTGAAGCGTTTCGGCCTCGCGGATATACTCACCGCGGATGTAGATATAGGCCGCGCGCGCGCGCATCGCATAACCTGCAACCAGCGCGCCTTCGATCAGCTTATGCGGATCGTGGCGGATGATCTCGCGGTCCTTGCACGAACCGGGTTCGGATTCGTCGGCATTGATGACGAGGAAGCTCGGGCGCCCGTCCTTGCTTTCCTTCGGCATGAAGGACCATTTGAGGCCGGTCGGGAAGCCCGCCCCGCCCCGCCCGCGCAGCCCGGATGCCTTCATTTCTTCGATGATATTGTCATGGCCGCGCGCGATCAGCGACTTGGTATCGTCCCAGTCGCCGCGCTGCTGCGCCGCCTTCAGGCCCCAGTCTTGGAAACCGTAGACATTGGTGAAGATGCGGTCCTTATCAGCCAGCATCAGGCGAACCCTCCGAATACGAAGATGGCAACCGCGATCAGGATCGCTGCGAGCACGACCGTCTTGACGATGCCCTTGAACACCTTCCACGCGATGACGATCAGGATCAGCGCGACGATGATCGAGATGATATTGCCATCCATCAGTGATCCTCCGGTCCGCCTTTGGCCCGGCCCTGCCCTGCACCGATTGCAAGGAAGACGACGCCGAGTGCCAAGAAAGTCGCCCCCAACGAGCCGCGTTCAGCAAGGAAATATGCAATCGCTGCAGCGATGAACAACAGCGCGGCCGCGATCATGAAAAGCGTTTTGCTCATCACCATTCGCTCCGGTAATCGTGATTGGCATCGACCATTTCCGGAAGCGAGCTGAGCGCATTGGCCGGTTCGCTGGTGTGGCGGCCGGGCTCCTGTGTGCCGGTTTTGGGTTGCTCGCCAGCGGCCAGCGCGTCGAGGATAGCATCGAGGCGCTCGGGCGTGAGGTCTTCGTAATTATCGTCGTTGATCTGGACCATCGGCGCGGTGGCGCAATTGCCCATGCATTCGACTTCAGTCAGCGTCCAAAGGCCGTCGTCGGAAACATGCCCCTTGCTCATACCGCGCTTCTTGCAGGCTTCGATCAGCCCGTCCGAGCCGCGCAGCATGCAGGGCGTCGTGCCGCAGACCTGGACGTGATACTTACCGACCGGCTTCATGTTGTACATCAAGTAGAAGGTCGCAACCTCGAGCACGCGGATCACCGGCATGTCGAGGTAATCAGCGACATATTCGATCACCGGCAGCGGCAGCCAGCCCTGCGTATCGGTTTCCTCACCGACCTGGCGTTGGGCAAGGTCGAGCAGCGGCATCACTGCCGAGCGCTGGCGCCCTTCAGGATAGCGCGCGATCGCCTTGTCGGCCTTGGCGCGATAGCTCTCGGTAAACTCGAAAGCACCCCAGCGGTCGCGCAGTTCGGGAGTGTCGGGTGCGGGTGAACGGTCAGCCATGGGTCAACCTGTGCTGGAGATATCGGCCGAGATAGAGGCCGATGACGGCAGCGAAGGCCGTCGAAAGGATTTCCTTGAGCGAGCTTTCACCATGGAAGGCGAGCAAATAGGCCGCCACCGCCGAAGCGAAGGCCGCGAAAGCCGCGATGAAGATGAAGATTTCGCGCGCGATCACCGGTCACATTCCCCGAACACGACGTCGATGGCGCCGAGGATGGCGGTTGCGTCGGGCAGCATGTGGCCACGGCTCATGAAGTCCATCGCCTGCAAATGCGAGAACGCGGTCGGGCGAATTTTGCAGCGATAGGGTTTGTTCGATCCGTCGCTGACGAGGTAGACGCCGAATTCGCCCTTTGGGCTTTCGGTGGCGACATAGACTTCGCCTGCAGGCACGTGGAAGCCCTCGGTATAGAGCTTGAAGTGGTGGATAAGCGCTTCCATCGACTGCTTCATCTCGGCGCGCTTGGGCGGGGCGACCTTGCGGTCGTCACTGGCGACAGGGCCGGACGGCATGTCACGCAGACACTGCTTCATGATCTTCGCGCTCTCGTAGACTTCCTTCACGCGCACCACGAAGCGGTCGTAGCAGTCCGAATTGGTGCCGACGGGAATGTCGAACTCCATCCGCTCGTACACGTCATAGGGCTGCGACTTGCGCAGGTCCCACGGGATGCCGGCCGCACGGATCATCGGGCCGGAGAAGCCCCAGGCGACCGCGTCGTCCTTGCTCACCACAGCAATATCGACATTACGCTGCTTGAAAATGCGGTTGTCGAGCACGAGGCTCATCGCATCGCCGAACAGTTCGGGCAGGCGCGTGTCGAGCCATTCGCCGATATCGACCAGCAGCTTTTCCGGCACATCCTGGTGGACGCCGCCCGGGCGGAACCATGCCGCGTGCATGCGCGCGCCCGAGGCGCGCTCGAAGAAATTCATGCAGTCTTCGCGCAGTTCGAACACCCACAGGTTCGGCGTCATCGCGCCCACGTCCATCACATGCGCGCCGATGTTGAGCATGTGGTTGCAGATGCGCGTCAGCTCGGCGAAGAGCACGCGCAAGTACTGGGCGCGCTCCGGTACTTCGACGTTGAGCAGCTTCTCGATCGCGAGAACGTAGCTGTATTCCTGCGCCAGCGGGCTGCAGTAATCGAGCCGGTCGAAATAGGGCAGCGCCTGCAAATAGGTCTTGTTTTCGATCAGCTTCTCGGTGCCGCGATGCAGCAGGCCGACATGCGGATCTATCCGTTCGATGATCTCGCCGTCGAGCTCCATCACCATGCGCAGCACGCCGTGCGCCGCGGGGTGCTGGGGCCCGAAGTTGATCGTGTAGTTCGTGATGACTTCGTCGCCGGTGGTGGGCGACTCTTCGAGCTGCATACTCATGCGCAAATCCAGTTGCCGGAGTAACTCTGCGACTTGCCCGCGGCATCGGTCACGGTGACGTTCGCCGGACGGGTCTGGCCCTCACCGGCGGCGGGTGCGACGGAGACGGTGAAGCCCTCGCCTTCGAAATTCGTGCCGGACTTGACCGCATCGAGCCCGCCGGTGGTCGCATCGGTCATCACCAGCGTATCGCCGACGCGGACCACGGCCTTCCCGGGCAGCGACTTGTCGCGCATGCCGGCGGCGATGATCATCTCCTGCTCACCGACCATGAATGTGCACCCACCCTCGCGCGGGCCAAGATTGACCCCGCCGACATCGCCGAGCTGCTGGAGCGTGGTCACGTCTGCCTGCGCAGGCGGTGCCTCGACCGCCACGTTCGGTGCATTCGGATCGGGTTGCGACGGATCGAGCGCGGCACCCTCGCCCGAACCGCCGATGCGGCTGGCGAAGTCGTCGGCGCTTTCCTGCTCGGCAGGCTCCTGCGAGGAGCAGGCGGCCAGAGCGAGCACGGCAAGGGGAAGAAACGCCCGCATCACTTGCCGTCCTTCTTCGCCGCCGGCTTGCGCTTGGCGGGAGCCTTCTTCTTTTTCGTTTCGGTCGCCTTGGCGGTGTCGGTCGTCTTGCCCTTGCGCTTGGGTCGGGCCGCGCGGTCTTCGGTCGGCTTGGGCGGATCAATGGCCTCGCCGCCGTCTTTTTCCGCCGGAGCGCCCGCACTCACCTTGTCGGCTGCGTGCTTGTCGGTCTTAGCGCCCGCGCCCGTATCCGACGGCTTTTCCGTAACCTTGGGATCGTCCACCGGCGGCGTGTCCGCCTTCTCGTCGCCCGGCAGGACATAGTCCGCGCCCTCCCACGGCGACATGAAGTCGAACTGGCGCAAATCCTGAGCAAGCTCGACCGGCTCGTAGACCACGCGCTTCTCGTCTTCGGAATAACGCAGTTCGGTGTAACCGGTCAGCGGGAAATCCTTGCGGAAAGGGTGCCCTTCGAAGCCGTAATCGGTCAGGATTCGGCGCAGGTCGGTATTCCCGGCGAACAGCACGCCATACATGTCGAACACCTCGCGCTCGAGCCAACCGGCGTTCGGCCACAGCGTAGTGACCGTCGGCACGGGCGTATCCTCACTCGCGCGGCATTTCACCATAATCCGGCTGTTGGTAGTGAGCGAGAGCAGCATGTAGACGATCTCGAACCGCTCGGCCCGCGAAGGATAGTCGGCTCCGGCGATTTCCATCAGCTGCTGGTAAGCGTGATCGTCACGCAGGATGCGAAGCACGTCTTCGATGCTGTCGCGCTTTACATGCAACAGGAGTTCGCCATGCTCTTCGTGCGCGTCGACCAGATGGTCGCCCAGCGCAGTCGAAAGCGTGCCTTTCAGCCCGTCGATCAGCGTGAAGCGGGGCGCGGAATGTAGCGTTGCCATATCCTCGCCCTTACCTCTGGATCGTGCCCGAACGGCGGATTTTGCGCTGCAGCTGCATCACGCCATAGAGGAGCGCCTCGGCCGTCGGCGGGCACCCGGGAACGTAGATGTCGACCGGCACGATGCGGTCGCAGCCGCGCACGACCGAGTAGCTGTAGTGATAATAGCCGCCGCCATTAGCGCAGCTGCCCATGCTGATCACATATTTCGGATCGGACATCTGGTCATAGACCTTGCGCAGCGCCGGAGCCATCTTGTTGCATAGCGTACCGGCGACGATCATTACGTCCGACTGGCGCGGGGACGCGCGCGGGGCGACGCCAAAACGCTCCATGTCGTAGCGCGGCATGTTCACATGGATCATCTCGACCGCGCAGCACGCGAGGCCGAAGGTCATCCACCACAGGCTGCCGGTGCGCGCCCAGTGGAACAGATCCTCGGTGCTGGTGACCAAGAAGCCCTTGTCGTTCACCTCGGTCTGCAGCGCGTTGAAATAGTCCGCATCGGGCTGGCGCACTTCGCCGCCCTTGGCGGTCGGCAGCGCGCTGTCGCGCATGCGCTGGCCGTCGAGCGCGGGGTTCAGCGAGGCGGTGCCGACGAGGGCGGGATCGGTGTTCGGGTTGCTCATTGCCAGTCCAGCGCCCCCATCTTCCATTCATAGGCGAGACCGATAGCGAGGATACCGAGGAAGATCATCATCCCGGCCCAGCCCATCCAGCCGGTCACGTCGAGGCTCACTGCCCAGGGAAACAGGAACGAGGCCTCGAGATCGAACAGCAGGAAGCTGATCGCCACGAGGTAGAATTTCACGTCGAACTGGCTGCGCGGGTCTTCGAAGGCTGGGAAGCCGCACTCGTATTCGCTCAGCTTCTCGGCATCGGGGTTATGCGCGCCGGTGAGCCGCGAGACACCCATCGGCAGGAACACGAAGGCTGCCGAAAGGATGACCGCGATGAACAGGAAGATGAGGATGGGCAGATATTGTTCGAGGTCGACCACGTAGAGTTCCTTGGCGCGGAGGCGATTCCGCTTGGGTACGGTTCGCGCACGCCTCTAGGCCCCTCGGCGGGCGGGTGCAAGGGTGCGGCACGCGCAAATCCCGCACAATCGATTGCGCAAACCGGGACCGGATGCTCCGCCCCCGGCCGCGCATCCGGCGAGCCTATTTCAAGGCGGACTTGATCGCCTTGTCGGTTGCAGCGCCATAGGGCGGCTTGAGACCGCCGAGCTTGGCGATGTCGATCTTGGGCTGGCTGTAGACGCTGCGCGCATGGCTGAATTCGCGGAAGCCCTCGACCCCGTGATAGCTGCCCATGCCTGAAGGTCCGGTGCCGCCGAACGGCAGATCGTCCATAGACACGTGGAAGATTACGTCGTTCACGGTCACGCCGCCGCTGATAGTCTTGGTCAGCACCTTCTCGCGTTCGTCGCTGCTCTCACCGAAGTAATAGAGGCCGAGCGGGCGGTCGTTTTCGTTCACGTATTCGATCGCTTCCTCGACGCGGCTGTAGGTCTTGACCGGGAGGACCGGCCCGAAGATTTCCTCCTGCATCGCCTTCATGTCGTCCGTAACATTCTTGAGGATGGTCAGCGGCATCTTGCGCTGGTTGGCATTGCCGAAGTCCTCGTTACCCGGGTTGACCTCGATCACCTCGGCACCCTTGTCCTTCGCATCGGCGACCAGGCCCTTTAGCCGCTCGAAGTGATGGTCGCTGACGATGCTGGCGTAGTCTTCGTTCTCCAGCATAGTCGGATACATATTCGCGGTGCCCTGCCAGACGCCATGGATCGCTTCGTCCTGCTTGCTTTCCGGCACGTAGAGATAGTCCGGGGCTAGGCAAATCTGGCCTGCATTGAGCATCTTGCCGAGCGCAATACGCTCGCCCGCCTTGGCGAAGTCCGCACTCTCGCCGAGGAAGACCGGGCTCTTGCCCCCGAGTTCCAACGTGACGGGGACGAGGTTCTTCGCTGCAGCTTCCATGACCTTGCGACCGGTCGCGGTGGAGCCGGTGAACACGAGATGATCGAAGGGCAATTCGGAAAAGGCGGCCGCGACTTCGGGGCCGCCGGTGAAGACAGCGCACTCGTCCGGAGTGAAATATTCCTCGACCAGTTCCTGCGTCAGCAGGCTGGTCTTCTCGGTAAACTCGCTCGGCTTGATCATCGCGCGATTGCCCGCGGCGAAGACCTGCATCAGCGGGCCGAAGCTGAGATTGACCGGGAAATTCCACGGGCTGAGGATGCCGATTACGCCCTTCGGCTCGTACCGCACTTCCGCCTTGGCGCCCATCAGGCCGAGCGGGAACTGCACGTGCCGCTTGTCTGGCCGCGCCCACTTGTCCATGTTCTTGAGGCAGTATTTGCCGAAGTTCATCGTGCCGACGATGTCGGTCATCATCGATTGCTGGGGCGAGCGGTTGCCGAAATCGGCGCTCATCACCTTGCACAGATCGTCGGCATGGGTTTTCAGCAGGTTGATGGCACGCTCGATGCGATCCTTGCGCAGAGCCATCGGCTCGGGCCGGGTCTGGGTGTGCGCGGCGCGCTGTTTACGCAGCACGTCTTCCATCTCGCTCTTCCGGTCGTCCGCCATCCCTCTCTCCATTTGATCTTGCTGCGGCGCAGCACTAGGTAGAAGCCAACCTCCAATTAGGTCGCCATTGGCAACCGATATCACAGAACCAGAGGACCAGCACAAGCATGACCCAGTTCAGCGCAGCCGACCCAGTCGTCATCCTGTCTTACGCACGCACGCCGATGGGAGGCATGCAAGGCGCATTGGCCGATGTTTCGGCGACCGATCTCGGCGCGACTGCAGTCAAGGCTGCGGTCGAGCGCTCGGGCGTGCCGGTCGACAAGTTCGACCGCACCTATATGGGCTGCGTCCTGCCCGCAGGCCTCGGCCAGGCCCCTGCCCGCCAGGCCTCGATCAAGGCTGGCCTCCCGAAATCGGTCCAGGCGACCACCGTCAACAAGGTCTGCGGCAGCGGAATGCAGACGGTCATCATGGGCGCCGAAGCGCTCGCCACGGGCGATGTGAACTACATCGTCGCCGGCGGCATGGAGAGCATGACCAACGCGCCCTACTTGCTCAAAAAGCACCGCAGCGGCGCGCGGCTGGGCCATGACACGACCTACGACCACATGTTCCTCGACGGGCTGGAAGATGCCTATGAGGAAGGCCGCGCCATGGGCACCTTCGCGCAGGACACGGCGAACGACTACCAGCTGACCCGCGAGCAGATGGACGACTATTCGATCGAATCGCTGCGGCGCGCCAATGCCGCCATCGAGAGCGGCGCGTTCGCCGACGAGGTTGTGCCGGTCAGCTTCTCGACGCGGCGCGGCGATGTAACGGTCGAACATGACGAACAGCCCGGTAAGGGCAAGCCCGACAAGATCCCGACACTGCGCCCCGCTTTCGCCAAGGACGGCACGATCACCGCAGCGACGTCGTCCTCGATCTCCGATGGGGCAGCTGCCGTAGTGCTGACGCGCGAGAGCGTCGCCAGGGAAAACGGGCAGGAGCCGGTCGCGAAGATCGTCGCCATGGCTGCGCATGCTCAGGAGCCGAGCGAATTCACCGTCGCCCCTGTCGGCGCCATCAATAAGGTTCTCGTGAAGGCCGGCTGGTCGGCGGATGAGGTCGACCTGTGGGAAGTCAACGAAGCGTTCGCCTGCGTCGCCATGTTCGCCATGCGCGACATCGGCATCCCGCATGACAAGATCAACGTGAACGGCGGCGGTACTGCGCTGGGCCACCCCATCGGTGCCAGCGGCACACGGATCATCGTGACGCTGCTCAACGCGCTCAAGCAGCAGGGCAAGAAGCGCGGCATCGCCTCGCTCTGCATCGGTGGCGGCGAAGCCACGGCAGTCGCAGTCGAGCTCGTCTGACGTTCTTCGCGGCACTTCCCCCGAGCCTGCGCGTTGGTGCGGCGAAAGGGGAAGTGCCATGAAGACCATACTTTTCGTCGCTGCCGCAACGGTAGCGCTCGCCGCCTGCGGATCCAACGAGGAACCCGCTCCCGAACCGCTGGATACGGCGACACCGGCCGACACGACGCTCGGCAGCACGGCTACTGGCGACATGACCGGAACCTACGAGGTGCAGATGGCCGACGGCAGCGTCACCATGCAGCAGATCAACGCCGACGGCACCTATGTCGATACAATGCCGGACGGTACCGAGACAGAGCGCGGCACCTGGCGCCAGGAAGGCTCGCAAATGTGCTTCGATCCCGAAGGTACCGATCCCGAGGAATGCTACGCCGGCGGCGCGCCTGGCTCGGATGGCCGTTTCCAGATGCGCGATGCGGATGGGAACACGACCGCGACGGTACGTAAGGTCGACGGCAATGGAGTCGCTGCCGAAACGACCATGTAAAAGGTCCAAGCTGAAGACGGAAAAGGCGGCTGGAACGGGCCGCCTTTTTCATGTCACGGCGTGCCTGCGCCCCACAACCGATCCTGCGCGATCCAGCCACGGCGGTTCGCGATAGTCACTTCGCACCATCCATCTTCGCAGTCGCCCAAAGCCGCGACGACGCCCGGCTCGACCCGCCACTTAAGCACGGCATCAGCGGCGGGGCCGGAGCGCATGTCGGCGGGCCCCTCACCCATAACGATCGCGCCGTGATCCGGGCTCAGCAGGCGGGCCACTACCCAGCCCTTGTCGCCCGCAGGATCCTCGATCAGCCGCCAGCCTTCCATCACGCGCACCACTTTCACGGGCAGGCCGGGCCGGCGATAGACCCAGTCGATCTTGTAATCGGCACTCGGCCCCACACGCATGTTGAGCTCGCTGGCGCGGATGGTCGCCCAATAGGGCACCTCCCGCTCCTGCGCGGCTGCTGATGCGGGCAGACCGATGAAGCAAACGAGGGCGATGAGAAGGCGCGCGACCATATCGGAACCTTTACACGATTCTGCGCTGCCACGGCAACCGCGCTTGACCACCACCCCGCCCTCGCCCTAGCGCTTTTCACCAGCATGGATAGCGCCACCGAACAGGTCGAGAAACGCCTCACCCGCACGCCGCGGGTGGTCGTCACCCGTCACCTCATGCCCTCGGTAGAAGAGCGTATGGGCGAGTTGTTCGACGTGACGCTGAACGGCGAGGACCGGCCGCTGACACGCGAAGAGATCGTGGCTGTAATGCAAAACTGCGACGTCCTCGTGCCGACCGTCACCGACCGCATCGACGGCGACATGATTGCGGAGGCGGGCGACGACCTCGGCCTGATCGCCAATTTCGGCGCAGGCACCGAACATCTCGACCTCAAGGCGGCGCATGATCGCGGGATCATGGTGACCAACACGCCCGGCGTCTTCACCGACGACACCGCCGATCTCGCAATGGCCGGTATCATCGGCGTGCCGCGCCGCATCCGCGAAGGCGTGCAGCTGATCCGCAGCGGAGAGTGGACGGGCTGGACGCCGACGGCACTGCTCGGGACGAAGCTGGCGGGCAAGGTGCTCGGCATCGTCGGCATGGGGCGCATCGGACAAGCCGTCGCCCACCGCGCGCGCGCTTTCGGCCTGCGCATCGCCTATCACAATCGCAAGCGCCTGCCCGAAGCGGTCGAGCGCATGTTCGATGCCGTATATGTAGAGAACCTCGACGATCTGGTGGCGCAGGCGGACATTCTCACGCTCCACTGCCCGGCGACGCCCGGTACGCACCGACTGATCGACGAGCGGCGCATCGGCCTTATTAAACCGGGCGCGAGCCTCATAAACACCGCCCGCGGCGATCTCGTCGATCAGGAAGCATTGATTGCGGCACTTGATAATGGCCACCTGACCGGCGCGGGACTCGACGTTTATCCCGACGAGCCGAATGTGGACGAACGCCTGATCCGCCACCCCAATGTCATGACCCTGCCCCATATCGGCAGCGCCACGCGCGAAGGCCGCGAGGAATCGGGCCTGAAGGTCATCGCCAATATCCGAATGTGGGCAGACGGGCATCGCCCGCCAGACCAGGTACTGACCGGCCTCGGCTGACCTTCGCCGAAGTCCGCTTGCCATCGGCGGGCAAGCCTGTAACTCCCTCACGCCATGGACGAATTTTCAGCCAAGATCGAAGCCCTCGAACACCTGTGGATGCGCTCGTGGATGCAGCGCGATCGTAACCAGATGAAATCGCTCGCCGCGCGCGATTTCATTTTCTTGCTAGGATCGAGCAAGCCGGTAATCCTAGACCGCGCCAGCTGGCTGGAGGCCGCGACCACGCGCTTCCGCTGCACCGGATACCGCTTCGACGAAGTCTATGTGCGTCGCCACGGCAATGTCGCGGTCTTTGCCACGCGCCTGGGGCTGGAAGCCTCGATCGAAGGCCGCGACTGGACCGGCGACAGTTGGGTCGTCGACCTGTGGCAGAAGGCGCGAGTCAGCCGTAAATGGAAGCTGATCGAACGCACCCTCTCGCGGCCCGATACCGACGAAAAATTGCCGGACGCGATCAGGGCGATGCAATTGTGGCGCTAGAGTTTTAGTTCGTAGAAGCGGTTGTCGCCGTTGTCCGTATAGCCAGCAAAGGGCCCAATCTCGGAGAAGCCCGCAGCGCGATAGAGTCGGTTTGCAGGCTCGAACGGAGCGCTGATACCGGTCTCGAGCTTGACTAGGTCGAATCCCAGATTGCTCGCTTCTTTTAGAAGCAGATCGAGCAGCGCTTTGCCAATGCCTTTACCGCCATGTTCGGGCAAGGTGCGCATGCTTTTGATTTCGGCGAATTCCGAATGCGTGCGTAGCGCCCCGACCGCGAGAAGTTGGCCATCGTTCCAAGCACCGAAAATCCGGATATCGCTGCTGCGCATCCGGTCGAGGTCGAAAGCATAGGCGGTCCCGGGCGGCGAGACCTCCAGCATATTGCGATGGTGAAACTCAAGCAGCCTCGCAATAATGGGATCATCGACGCTGGCTTGCGCGAGGTGCACGCCCTCAATCCCCCGTCAAAATACGATCGACCAGTTCCTTCACCGTGGGGGTGAAATTGTTCGAGTAGAAGGGGTCCTGCTTGAACCGGTAGGCCGCATGCCCCGCGAAGGCGAGGTTTTCGTCCGGGTCGCCGCCATGGGCGATGTCCTGCAGGGTTTTCTGGATGCAGAAGCTGCGCGGGTCGGCGAGACGGCCCGTCGTATGGTTGTCGTGATCCTTCCAACTGGAAAACTGGCAGTGCGACAGGCAACCCATGCATTCCTGCTGGTCGGTGCGGATCTGCTCGGCACTTTCGGGGGTGGTGAAGACTACCGTGTCGTCAGGCGTCTTGAGCGCTTCGGTAAAGCCTTCGTGCATCCAGCTCTGCGCCTTGCGCTGGTCGCCGGGATGGACGTAAAAATACTTCGCCTTCCCGTGATCAGCGAGCGGGATGGTGCCCTCTTCCTCGTCGCGCTTGAAGATCGGGATCTGGCGTTCGCTGCGGTGCATCAAATCGTAGAGGAACGGCGTCTTCACCGCGCTGGAGTAGAAGCCCGTGGGGCTGAACTTGTGCAGCAGTACATCGCCCGGCTCGACCGTGCGCAGCATGTCCTTCCACACCTGCGGGATCGGGCTTTCATGGGTGAGCAGCGGGCGCGTGCCGAACTGGAAGGCGATCTTGCCGAGCTCGGGATTGTCGATCCAGTCGTTCCATTCGCGCAGGAACCAGACGCCGCCGGCCATCACGATGGCAGTGTCCTCGCTGACGCCTTCGTTGCGCATGGTTTCGCGCAATGCCTTCACGCGCGGATAAGGATCTTCGGGCTTGGTCGGATCCTCTGCATTGGAGAGGCCGTTGTGGCCACCCGCCAGCCAGGGGTCTTCATAGACAACCGCCGCCAGCAGGTCCGGCACCTTGGAATAGCTGCGCTTCCACAATGCCCGAAAGGCGCGCGCGGAGGACACGATCGGCAGGTAATGCACATTGTAGCGCTGGGCGATCTCGGCCAGCTTGTAGGGCATCCCCGCGCCGCAGGTAACGCCGTCGATCTTGTCCGCACAATTGTCGAGCACGCCTTCGAGCACCTGCTGCGCGCCGCCCTGCTCCCACAGGACGTTGATGTTGATCGCGCCCTTACCGTCGGCGATCTCGTAGGCGCGGTTCACCTGTTCGGTCGCGCCGTCGATGGCGTAGCGCACGAGCTGTTCGAAACGCTCCTTGCGGGTGGCCTGCGGATAGACCTGCGGGATCGGATTGCCGTCCTCGTCATAGCTGTCGGCGTTGACAGCACTGACCGTGCCGATGCCGCCCGCTGCGGCCCAGGCTCCCGAACTCATGTGATTGGTGGCGGACACGCCCTTGCCGCCTTCGATCAGCGGCCAGACTTCCTTGCCGCCGTAAACGATGGGTTTGAGACCCTTGAAACTCATTATGCTTTCTCTCTCTTCGTCGGCCGCTCGATGGGCGGCGCCTCGTGCGCGACACTGTCGCCGCGGCACGGTTCGATCTCTCCGGGTTCAGGCCTCGTAGCGGCTGCCTTGAACTGTGCATAGTAGCCCAGCAGTTCCGGCGCGTCCTTGAAGGCGACGAGTTCGTATCCCACCCGTTCCAGCTCGCACGATAGCAGCAGCGGGTCGATCCCGTGCTGGTCGGTCGGGCGATCCTTGTCGACCACGATGACTTGACCATCTTCTCGCAGCGACGGCCAGAGGCGCCAAAGGAATTCGTAGGGCTGTTCGATCTCGTGATACATGTGGACCATGAAGATGCGGTCGAAACTGTTGGCGGGCAGGCGCGGATCGGCCGGTTCGCCGCGGCGGATCGAAACATTGTCGAGCCGCTGACGCTCTACCCGGCGGCCGAGACGCGCCAACGCATCGCCGTCGATATCCTGTGCCAGCACCCGGCCGTTTTCGCCGACCCGCTTGGCGAGGCGGAGCGTATAATAGCCATTGCCCGCGCCGATATCGGCCACGGTCATACCCGGCTCAAGTTCGGCCAGGTCCATCACCGTCAGCGCCTCGCCGCGGCTGTCGCGCTGGTCCTCGCTATCGATGGAATAAGTGCCGATGCCGGATACCGGACGGTCGGGCGCGGGAAACTCGGCCGGTTCGTCTCCGGTGCTCAGCAGCCCGCCGTCGCAAGCGGCGAGACTGGCTGCGATGAGAGGGAGAAGAACGAGGCCGGGCCTCACTCCGCGTCCTCCACCTCGACCGTTTCGCCGGTCACCCGCTGGGCAAGTGCGGCGGAAATGAACGGATCGAGCGCGCCATCGAGGACGTCGTCGGGCGTGGGCGAGGTTACGCCTGTGCGCAGGTCCTTAACCATCTGGTAAGGCTGGAGGACGTAGCTGCGGATCTGGTGGCCCCAGCCGATGTCGCTCTTTTCCTGGTATTCGCCCGATGCCGCCGCCTCGCGCTCGGCCATTTCGCGCTCGAACAGGCGGGCCTTCAGCATGTTCATCGCAGTCGCGCGGTTCTTGTGCTGGCTGCGGTCGTTCTGGCTGGCAACGACGATCCCGCTCGGCTGGTGAGTGATGCGAACCGCGGAATCGGTCGTGTTGATGTGCTGACCGCCCGCACCGCTGGCGCGGTAGGTGTCGATCTTGAGGTCGGCGGGATTGATCTCGATATCGATGTCGTCGTCGATCACCGGATAGACCCAGACCGAGCTGAAGCTGGTGTGGCGCCGCGCGCTGCTATCATAGGGGCTGATGCGGACGAGGCGGTGGACGCCGCTCTCGGTCTTGGCATAGCCATAGGCATTGTCGCCCTTTACCAGCAGCGTGGCGGACTTGATGCCCGCCTGGTCGCCTGCCTGGTATTCGACCGTCTCGACCTTGTAGCCGCGCTGTTCGGCCCAGCGGGCGTACATGCGGAAGAGCATTTCCGCCCAGTCCTGGCTTTCGGTACCGCCGGCCCCTGCATGGATTTCGATATAGGTGTCGTTGCCGTCGGCCTCGCCCGAAAGCAGCGCTTGCACCTTGTCACGATCTGCGCGTTCGGCGAGGCCTTCCAGCGAAGAGAGCCCCTCGCCCACGACCTCGTCGTCGCCCTCGGCCTCGCCCATTTCGACGAATTCGATGGCATCGGACATCTCGCTCTCGATCTCGCGCACGGTCGTGATCGCGGTCTCGAGGCGCTTTTGCTCCTGCGTGATTGCCTGTGCCTGCTTGGGATCGTCCCACAGCGTCGGATCCTGCACGCGCGCATCGAGTTCGTCGAGGCGACGCAGAGCGCGCTCCCAGTCGAGCGACTGGCGGACGAGCGCCAGTGCGGCTTCGATCCTCTCGATATGGGCCTGCCCTTCGGCACGCATGGCGAATTCCTTCAAAACTTTCGGCAAATGACTTGCCACCGTCCCCTAACGCGCGGGCAGCGATTGTAAAGCTGGGTAGCCGGTGCTGGCTAGTAGATACCGCCCTGTTCCTCGACGAAATCGTCGGGACGCTCCACCTCACGAGCCGCTGCCCGCTGGGTCGGACCCTGCCGGGCACGGCGGATCAGCTCGAGGATTTCGTTGCGCTTGGCAGCGATCACGTCCGAGCGGGTGGAGCGCGGCGGTTCGGTGTCCGGCTTGAACGCCTCCCAGATGATCGCGGCCTTCGGATCGTCGGACGGTGTGCCGTCGAACACGCGCTTGCCCGTGCGCCGGTCCACCTTGACCATGCGCACACCGGGCGGGGCGACGAAATCCTCGGCGTTCCAGCGCTCGCGCGTGGCCTCGACGAAGCGCTTCATGATCGGCGCCGCGGTATTGCCGCCCTGCACCCAGCCACCGAGATTGCGCGGCTGGTCGAAGCCGACGTACATGCCCGCGACGATGTCCGGCGTACCCCCGACGAACCAAGCATTGGTCGGGCCGTTGGTGGTCCCGGTCTTGCCGAATAGCGGCAACTCGAGGCTGCGCAGGCGCACGGCCGTGCCGCGGGTCACCACGCCCTGCAGCATGTGCACGACCTGGAACGCGGTGCGCGGATCGAGGACCTGCTTACCGCGCGGTTCGAAGCGGGGCATCGGCTGGCCGTCCCACTGCTCCATGTTGCAGCCGGTGCATTCGCGATTGTCGGAACGGAAGATCACCTTGCCGCGGCGGTCCTGCACGTAATCGATCACTGATCCATCGGTCTGCCGTCCCCAATTGGCCAGCGCGGCATAGCCGTTGACCATGCGCGCGACCGTTGTGTCGCCAGCGCCTAGCGCGAAAGAGTAATACGGCTCGTAATCGCCGATGCCGACGCGCTTGATCGTCTTGACCACATTATCCATGCCGGTCGTGTCGGCGATATGGATGGTCATGAGATTGCGGCTCTGCTCGAGACCCCAGCGCATGGTGTGAACCCCGCCGCCGCCGCCGCCGAAGTTGCGGAAGCACTTCTCGCCGAGGTTGGCGCCCTGCCAAACGCAGAAGGTCTGATCTGGCACCTCGGTCGCCGGGGTCATGCCGTGGTCGAGCGCGGAGGCGTAGACGAAAGGCTTGATCGTCGAGCCGGGCTGGCGCTCGGCCTGTGTCGCGCGATTGAATGCGCCGAGGCGGCTGTCGAACCCGCCCTGCATGGCGAGCACACGGCCCGTCTGCGGCGCCTGCGCCAGGAAACCGCCCGAAATCTCCGGCACGCCCCGCAGCCGATAGCCGTCGCCCGACTGGACGGCAGCGACCACGTCGCCAAGCTTGAGCGACGAAGGCGCGCCGATGAGAGGAAAATCCTCGCCGTCGGTAAAGCCGATGGTCGCCGACGATCCGGTCGCGGTGATTACGCCAATGCGCCAGTCTTCGTAATTGATCGAGAGATTGGACGAGGCGAGCTGCGAGTGCAGGTCGCCGTTCTCGGGATTAAGCGTGGCGACGGGCCCGGTGAAGCCGCGATTGCCGTGGTAGCTGATCAACTGCGCGCGCAACGCATCGCGCGCGGCATCCTGCAACTCGGTGTCGAGCGATGTCCGCACCCACAGCCCGCCAGCATAGACGCTGTTGCCACCGTCCTCGGCAGTCTCGCCGAAGCGGTCGATGAGCTGGCGGCGGACTTCTTCGAGGAAATAGCCCGCATCGGCCGATCGCTCGCTGCGCTGCTGAACGAGGCCGAGCGGCTGTGCCTTGGCGCGGCTCGCTTCGGCAGCAGTGACGAAACCGTTTGCCTGCATCTGGTCAAGCACGAAATCGCGGCGTGTCAGCGCGAGTTCGCGATATCGTTCGCGACCGTAGCGTTCGGGGGCTTTCGGCAGGATCGCGAGGAATGCGGTCTCGTGCAGGTCGAGATCGCCGACGTCCTTGTCGAAATAGGCCCGCGCGGCCGCCTGCACGCCGAAGCTGCGCCGCCCTAGGGGGATTTCATTGAGATAGAGCTCGAGGATTTCCTGCTTGGTCAATACGCTCTCGATGCGCGTCGCCAGGATCATTTCCTTGAGCTTGCGGGTGATCGAATACTCGTCACCCAGCAGGAGGTTTTTCGCCACCTGCTGTGTGATGGTCGATCCGCCCACGGCGCGCTCGTCCGAACCGAATTTCGTGGCGTAGTCCACTACGGCATTCAACGTGCCGGTCAGGTCGACACCGCCATGGCTGAAGAAGGTCTTGTCTTCGGCCGACAGATAAGCCTCGATCATCTGATCGGGGAAGTCGCCATATTGCAGCTGGACGCGCCGCTCGCGAGCGTAGGAATGAACGATCTCGCCATCGACTCCGCGCACCACGGTCGGCAGCGGTGTCTCGTAGTCGAGCAGGCTTTCCGCATCGGGCAGGTTGCGCGCCAGCGTTGCCCAGGCGAGCACCAGCAGGACGACGGCCACGCCGGCGGCATAGCTGACGACTCGCAGCTTGCGATTGGTCGCCCAGTTGTCCTTGAACCAGACGATCAATCGCCGTGGATCGTCGGTCAGCCGGTGGCGATAATACTGGAGTGGGGTAGCGTCGGACATATCTGGGCAGCGCCTTTAGCACGGGCTTTCTGCATATCGCCAGAACAAGAATGCCCCGATGACGCGATTATTGCTGCCGGGCGAAATAGATACGGATGGCTCGCGCCATGGTTTGCGCGAATTGCTCGCGGCCTTCTGCCGAGCCGAGCCGCTGCGCCTCGGCAGCATTGGTGATGAAACCGCTCTCGAACAGCACGGACGGGACGTCGGGCGCGCGCAAAACTTTGAGCGCGGCCGAGCGGATTGCCTGAGGATGGAAACGCAGCACGCCCTCGCCTTCGCGCCGGATCAGGCGAGCGAACTCTGCCGATTGCTCCTGCGTGCGGCGCTGCGACAATTCGACGAGGATCGTGCTCACCGTGTCGCTCTGATCGGAGAGATTGACGCCGTTCAGCCTGTCGGATGCGTTCTCCCGTTCGGCAAAACGGGCGGCGGCATCGCTTGAGGCTTCGTTCGAGAGCGTGTAGATGCTGGCTCCCTCCACCTCGCTCGCGTCGCCTGCGCTGTCGGCGTGGATGGATAGAAAAAGATCGGCATTCAGCCGGCGCGCGATCTCGAACCGTTCAGCATGGAGGAGATAGCGGTCGTCATCGCGGGTCAGCGCGACCCGCACGCCGCCCTCCTCCTCGAGCTCTTGCTTCAACGCGCGCGCGAGCGAAAGGACGAGCGATTTCTCCACCAGCCCCTGACCTGTCGCACCGGGGTCGTGTCCGCCATGCCCCGCATCGATCACCACCAGCGGCAGGGCTTCATCGCCCGACACGCTCGGCAAATCAAGATCGTCAGAAGCGCTCGGCAAGGTCACGCGCTGCACATAGGCACGGCCGGCTTCCGATGAAGGAAGGAGCTGCGATGTCAGCACCAGTCCCACGACGAGGACCAGCGGGATTCCGAGAAGCAGCAGGATTTGCGTGCGCGGTGCCATTTATGGTGAATCGTTAGGGCTTTCTTGCCGCTCCGCGCAATATGGTTGCCGTTGGAAACCCACGGTGCTAGCGATACCGTATCGGCTGTCCGGTGCCTCCGATCGGCGCGAAACGCGCGACGAAGAGGGACATTCGGGCCTGCCGCCCACCGATCCGCAGCCGTTCGGCAATCAGGATCGCAACGAATACAGGTTGATGCAGGACATGCTCCGTTCCTCCCCGGCAAACGCAGAACTGGCCCGGCGCCAGCGCGCGCTCCCGTCGGGCCGGACAGCGCTGGATACGCGCAGGGCAGTCTCCGCAGTCACGAATACCCGGCCCCGCGCACATCTGCATGACGGCCGGTCCATCAACGCCGCGGCTCCGGACTACGGACGCGGAAATCCCAACATGATGCGCCGCGCGGACGACGGGCCTGCCCCGCCCCGCAGCGGCTGGAGACAATTACATGGCAACGCGCATGCTTATCGATGCGCGCCACCAGGAAGAAACCCGGGTGGCGGTCCTCAAGGGAAACCGGATTGAGGAGTTCGATTTCGAATCTGCCGATCACAAGCAGATCAAGGGCAATATCTATCTCGCGAAAGTAACCAGGGTCGAACCGTCGCTTCAGGCGGCCTTCGTCGACTTCGGCGGCAATCGCCACGGATTCCTCGCCTTCAGTGAAATCCATCCCGACTATTACCAGATTCCGAAGGAAGATCGCGAGGCGCTGCTCGCCGCCGAGGCCGAGGCTGCCGAAGAAGAAGCCCGCCTGCGCGCCGAAGAGGAAGAGCGCGGCGAAATGCCCGGTGATGAATATGACGCCGAGGACGAAAGCTCCGAAGCTCTCGCCGAAGACCTCGCCGAAGACGGCCTCGAGGAAGTCGACACGTCCGACAAGGACAAGGTCTCCACGATCGAGGAAGGCCAGCTCGACGGCGACGACGACGAGGATGACGACGATAGCGAAGACGAAGACGACGAGTCCGGCAACCAGCGCCGTGGTCGCGGTCGCAAGGGTCGCGGTCGCCGTCAGGGCAAAGGCGGCCGCAGCCGCGCCAAGGAAGTCGACGAAGCGCGCGCCAAGCGCATGGCGCTGCGTCGTCGCTACAAGATCCAGGACGTCATCCAGCGCCGCCAGGTGTTGCTCGTCCAGGTCGTCAAGGAAGAGCGCGGCAACAAGGGCGCAGCGCTGACAACCTATCTCAGCCTTGCCGGACGCTACACCGTCCTGATGCCGAACAGCAGCCACGGGGGCGGCATCTCGCGCAAGATTTCCAGCGCATCGGACCGCAAGCGCCTGAAGCAGGTCGTCAACGATCTCAGCCTGCCAAAGACCATGGGGCTGATCGTTCGCACCGCCGGCCTCAGCCGCACCAAGACCGAGATCAAGCGCGACTTCGACTATCTCGCCCGCCTGTGGGACGAGATCCGCGAACGCACCCTGTCTTCCGCCGCACCGGCGCTGATCCACTCGGACAGCGACCTGATCAAACGCGCCATCCGCGACATCTACAATCGCGAGATTGAGGAAGTCGTGGTCGAGGGCGAGGATGGCTACAAGTCGGCCAAGGAATTCATGAAGCTGCTGATGCCCAGCCACGCGCGCCGGGTGAAGCAATATGCCGATCCCGTCCCGCTGTTCCAGCGCTATGGCGCGGAGGACCAGCTCAAGGCGATGTACGACCCCGTCGTGCAGCTGAAGAGCGGCGGCTACCTCGTTATCAATCCGACAGAGGCGCTGGTCTCGATCGACATCAACTCGGGCCGCTCCACCAAGGAGCACAATATCGAGCAGACCGCGCTGCACACCAATCTTGAAGCTGCGCGCGAAATCGCCCGCCAGTTGCGCCTGCGCGACATGGCCGGCCTCGTCGTCATCGACTTCATCGACCAGGAGCACCACTCCAACACCCGCAAGGTCGAAAAGGCGATGAAGGAAGCGCTGAAGAACGACCGTGCACGCATCCAGGTGGGCCGCATCTCGAGCTTCGGCCTGATGGAAATGAGCCGCCAGCGCCTGCGCACCGGCGTGCTCGAAGCGACCACGCGCGATTGCCCGCATTGCGATGGCACCGGCCTCGTGCGGACAGCATCCTCCGCCGGTCTTTCGGCCTTGCGTCTGATCGAAGACGAAGCTGCCAAGGGCAAGGGATCGATCATCACGCTGGCCGCTAGCACCGAAGCCTCGGTCTATCTGCTCAACGAGAAGCGCGCCGATCTGATGGAGATCGAGGAGCGTTACGGCGTGACCGTTGTCGTCCGTCCGGAAGGCGAAGACGAAGGCGCGAAGATGAGCGTGTCGAGCTCCGGCCCGCGTCCGACCAACGTGCCCAAGTTCGAAACTCTCGTCGAGGACGATGAGGACGAGATCGACACCGAGGCCTTCGACGATGAGGATGACGACCAGGACGAGGACGACAACGATCGTCCCCGCAAGAAGCGTCGCCGCCGTCGCGGTGGTCGTGGCCGCAACAAGCGCCGCGACGAAAACGGTGCAGACGACGACAGCGACGATAACGACGATGAGGAAGACGAGACTTCCGAGGATAACGGCGAAGACAAGCCGAAGAAGCGGCGCCGCCGTGGTGGACGTCGTCGTGGCGGCCGCGGTCGCGGAAACCGTAACGATGCCGGCGATGAGGCCGAGAACCTCGAACCGGTGTCGGAGCAGGTCGTAGAGGACATGGCCGTGGTCGCCGGTCCGGAAGACAGCTCGGAAACCGCGGAAGCCGCGGCCGAAGAAGATGCTCCGAAGCCGAAGAAGCGCACCCGCAAAGCAAAAAAGGCCGACGACGAGCCGACCGACGACAGCGCCGTTACCGAGGAAAAGCCGAAGGCAAAGCGGACCCGCAAGCCGAAGGCGGAAAAGCCTGAGGCGGAAACCGCTCCCGACCCCGATACCGAGGAAAAGCCGAAGCCCAAGCGCACTCGGGCGAAGAAAGCGGCTCCGAAACAGAGCGACGATAAGGCTGCAGGTGACGTCTCCGAACAGGTGACGGAAGACATGGCTATCGTCGCCGGACCGGAAGGCACACCGGAGACCGCCGAGGCTGCCGCCGAAAAGAAGCCCGCCCGCAAGCCGCGTGCGAGCAAGGCGAAGCCCAAGTCCGATGCCGACGCTGCGCCCGAGACGAGCGCTGCGCCGGAAGCGGAAGAGTCCGCCGGAACCGTCGAAACGGCCAAGCCCCGCAAGGGCTGGTGGCAACGGACCTTCGGCGACAGCTAAGCCCCGAGCAGATTGCCTGAACGAAAGCGCCCCGGCCCTGCAAAGGGTCCGGGGCGTTTGTTTAAAGGCTCGCCCGGATCACGCGCCTTCCTTGCGCGCGACGCCCCATTCCATCCAGCCCATCACCTTCGGCGCTTTCGGCAGATAGGCCTGCCCAAGCGGTTCGACCGCGAACCCGGCACCGCGCAGCGCGGGTCCGATCGGTCGGGTCAGGTGGCATCCACCGGCCATCGGCTTCCAGACAGGTTCGATCCGCTCTTGCCATTTCGCCACGCCCGCATCTGGCGAACGCCCATGCTCAAGAAACAGCAAGCGGCCTCCCGGACGCAAAATCCGCCGCATTTCCGACAAGACCTTGGCCTGATCGTCCACGGAACACAGGGTGTAAGTGCATACGACTGTATCGAAACTGCTGTCCTGGAACGGTATGGCTTCGCCAACACCCTGCCGCAGGTCGACCGCCCAACCCTTCCGTTCGGCTTCGGCACGGGCACCGTCGAGCAGCTTGCCATGCGGATCGATCCCGCTGAAGGCCGTCACCTGCTCCGTATCGTAGAGTTTCTGGTTGAGCCCCCCGCCGCAGCCGAGCTCGAACACGTGCCCGCGAGCGAGCGGAACGACCATGCGGCGACGGTCCTCGATTTCCGACTGGCCGCAGGCATAGGTGATCATCCGCGGCATGACGTGCGCATCGTACCAGCTCTTCAGTCCCACCGCCGGCTCCTCTCCCGCGAAGTCGATGAAACAAGCTATCGCGTTTCCGGCGTGCCGCAAGCGGTTTCTCGCGCGCAGAATTCGGTGGCGGCGTGGCACTGCCCGGCGTATTGGCGGCGAAACTCACAGACGGACATGCCATGACCAAACCAATTTCCCCCCTTCGCATTCCTGAGGAAGCCAAGGACCGCATCCGCACGCTGTTCATGGCCAAGCACGCCTTGTTCGGCGGCGGGATGCACCCTGAAGATGGTAACCACGCCATCTATCATCACGAGGTCCGCACCACTTTGGAAGGGCTCGGGCTCAATCTCGAATTCGCGAACCACTACGAAGTGCTGTTCGAGAAGCCCGACGTGGACTTCGTGTTTCCGCTGCTCAATCGCGGCGGCTTCGTGAACAGCGAGATGCTGATCCCGATCCTGTGCAACAAGCACGCGATCCCCTATCTCGGCGCGATGCCCTTCCTTCGCGGACTGGGCGACGACAAATCGGTGTCGAAGCTCGTCTGCGAGCACGCCGGCGTGCCGACCGCGCCCTGGTTCTGTTACCGCCGCGGCGCTCCCATCCGCGAGGACGACCTTCCCGCGAAGGACGCCGGCCGCTGGGTGATCAAGCCCAACGCCTCCTCCGCCAGCTGGGGCATCACCGACGCGAGCACTTGGGTCGAAGTGGCGAATGCGGTCTGGCACATCCACACCGAGGGTCACGATGCGATCGTCGAGCCGTATCTCAACGGCTATGACGTCCAATGCGCCTTCATCACGATCGAGGACGAGCCGATCGCCCTCCCCATGCTGTGGTACGAGCGCGAGGATACGCAGCGCCTGTGGACCTATTACGAAAAGCGCGACCTGGTCGAAAACAAGGAAAAGGCGGCGCTCAAGCGTTTCGACGATCCCGACCTTGCGCCGAAGATCGAGGCCATGGCGCGCAAGGTCGCGCAAGAATTCGTGCCCTTCGATTACGGGCGGATCGAGTTCCGGCTCGATCTCGAAACCGGCGACATCAACTTCATCGAGATCAATCTCAACTGCAATTTGTGGTCGGAAAAGGTCATGGCCAAGGCTGCGGCGAAAGCCGGGTTCAGCCATGCAGATCTGCTCGAAACACTGCTCGCCGAATCGTGGCGGAGGAACGGGCTCATCGCTGCCGGCTGAGTTGTGCGCAAATATTGCTGACGGATAGCACGTTCGTCATATTGCGCGAACGCCCTCCGCGACTTCAGATATGTTGCCCGAACTGCTTGAAAAAGCGGTAAACGCTCTTGCCACCGCCTGACCTATGGTTAGGATGCGGTTACTTGGTGCTCGGTGCACCAAGGGTCGTATTTTTACATTTTTGGAGGGGTCCATGCCGCGCCATACCGTGCTGTCCGAGGGGACAGACTATCTCTACACGCACACCTGCACAGACGCTTGCGATCACGGCAGCGAACTGCGTGATCAGATCACGCTCGACACCGTGCTCGACTACGATACCGGCGCGCTGGCCGAGGACTTTAACCTCGACAATTTCGGCGGCTTCGGCTTCGGTTTCCGCGGCAAGCTGATTGCCGATCTGGACCAGGTCGTCGATCAGATCTTCTCCGGCAATTCGCACAATATTACCGGCAGCAACCGGATCACCTATACTTTCCTGCAGGGCGACAACCTCGTCGGCCTCTACAACAACCCGCAGTACGGCTTCGGTGCCAGCAATGGTGCTGCGCCGTTTACGGCCGCACAGATGGACGCCGCGCGCGCATCGATCGCCCTGTGGGACGATCTGATCGCGCCCGAATTCGTGGAGAGCAACGGCCGCGGTGCCGACATCCAGTTCGCGAACAGCTGGGACCCGGCGCAGGCTTATGCCTATTATCCGGAATATGGCTTCACGAACGCTCGCGGCTATAACTTCTTCGGCGATGTCTTCGTCGCCGATCCCCGCAGCTATTTCGATGCCGACGGCGCGCTTCTTCACGAAGGGAATTATTCCAACGGCGATCTGAGCTTTGGTGGTTACGGCGCGACAACCCTCACCCACGAAATCGGTCATGCGATCGGCCTCAGCCACCCTGGGGCCTACAATGGTGCTGGCGCAACGACCTATCTCGACCAGGCCGAATATGCCCAGGATTCAGAGCAATATTCGATCATGTCGTATTGGGGGGCATCGGAAACGGGTGCGCGCATCGTCAACTGGGGAACGTTCTTCTTCAGCAATGCGCAGACGCCGATGCTGCATGATGTCTACACCATCCAGCAGGTCTACGGTGCCGATCCGACCACCCGCGCCGACGATACCACCTATGGCTTCAACTCGACCGCAGATCGTGAAGTGTTCGACTTCACGCAGAACGAACACCCCTATCTGACGATCTACGATGCCGGCGGCATCGACACGATCGACCTCTCGGGCTTCGAAGCCAGCGTGCTGATCGACCTGCGCGACGGGCAGTTCTCGTCTGCCGGCCAGGGCAACATCACCACTGCCGACCAGGCAGAGGCCCTGCAATCGCTGAATGACGCGATCGAAGTGGCTTATGGCATCGAGGATTACTACGCGCCTGCCGATCAGGCTATGATCGACAGCGTGACGAGCCGCTACATGGGCTTGAATGCCCGCGACATCGCCGCCGATACCGGGCATGCCGGGGTCGAGGCGATGCAGTATCAGAACATCTCGATCGCCTATGGCACCGAAATCGAAAATGCGGTCGGTACGGACTATCGCGACGTCATCATCACCAACGAGCAGGACAACGTCCTGACCGGCAACGGCGGTGCTGACGTCTTCGTGTTCGCCTCCGACGAGCGTCTGTTTACGGACAGCTTCACCAATGGCGGAACCGACATCATCACCGACTTCGAGGAAGGCGTCGACACCGTCGACCTGTCGGGCCTCGGCATCACCGAAGCCTCGACCCTGACCGCGATCGACAATCGGCTGGAAATCGACATCGACAGCGATGGCGTGATCGATCAGACGATCATCTTCGAAAACCTCGATGCGATTCCGGTTGGCGATATCTTGTTCGGCTGATCCAAGAAGGGTTAAAACCGCCTGAAAGAATCCGCCTCGCGCCACCCGGCGCGGGGCGGTTTTTCTATGCCGGGATCACCTCGCCAGCGTAATCGAAAATTTTGCCGCTGTCGGAAGGCCCGAGCCTGGAGATGACTTCGAGCAGGTTTGCAGCAGCTTCGAGCGGCGCAGTGAGCTGGCCATCGGGCAGGTTCGATTGGAACGGCTCGGATAGTTGCGTGTCGACCGTGCCCGGATGGAGGCCGGTGACCACGGCCTGCTTGTGGGTGCGACCCAGTTCGATCGCGAAGTTTCTCAGCAGCATGTTGAGCGCCGCCTTGCCGGCGCGATAGCTATGCCAACCGCCGAGACGATTGTCGGAAATCGAGCCCACGCGGGCCGATAGGGCCGCGAACACGCAACGCTCCTTCCGGTCGAACAGCGGCAGCATGTGCTTGGCGATAATTGCCGGGCCGATAGTGTTGAGCAGGAAAACTCGCTCCATCGCATCGGGATCGAGCGAGCGGTAGCTGCGCTCGGGCCCGGTGCCGTCGTCCAGTGTCAGCACGCCGCTGGCAACGATGACGAGGTCGGGCGGTGCGTCGCTCATGGCGTCCGCCGCCTCGGCGATGCTGGTTTCCTCGTCCAAATCGAAGGCAAAGGAGTGCAACCCCGCAATGCCGGGATCGCCCGAACGACACCCTGCCCAGACCTCCGCGCCCTGCTCCACCAGCGCCTCTGCGAGTGCACGCCCGATGCCGCCGCTGGCTCCGAACACGGCGGCTGTGTGAAATTGCTTTCCTACGTCCATCCTATCAGACTACACCGATTGCATATCCGGATTGTTCCCTCGCTCCGCGCAGAATTCGGCCAATTTCGCAATCTCGCTTTTATCCGCTCTGGACTGTGGTCCATGCGGTCCATGTCTTCGATCGTGTTGGACACAGTGTGCAGGAATTGCAGCATCGTCGGCCTTGCGCCACTCGTATGAACCGCTAGATGGGTGGCAGAAAGCAACAGGAACGACTGCGTAATGGCGACCTTCACCCTTCCCAAGAATTCGAAGATCACCGGCAAGGGCCGCGCGCATAGCGCTGACGGCGGCAACCGCATTCGCAAGTTCAAGATCTACCGCTACGATCCCGACACCGGCGAAAACCCGCGCTACGACACGTTCGAGCTCGACCTCGACGATTGCGGGCCGATGGTTCTCGACGCGCTGTTCAAGATCAAGAACGAGATCGATCCGACGCTGACCTTCCGCCGTTCCTGCCGCGAAGGCATTTGCGGATCGTGCTCGATGAACCTCAACGGGAAGAACGGCCTCGCCTGCACCACGGCGATCGAGGACCTCAAGGGCGAAATCCGCATCACCCCGCTGCCGAGCATGGACGTGATCAAGGACCTCGTGCCCGATTTCACGCATTTCTACGCCCAATATGCCAGCATCCGCCCTTGGCTGCAGACCGTCTCCACTACGCCGAGCGGCAAGGAACGCCTGCAGTCGCCCGAGCAGCGCGAGCAGCTCGACGGGCTGTACGAGTGCATCCTGTGCGCCTGCTGCTCCACCGCCTGCCCCAGCTATTGGTGGAACAGCGACAAATTCCTCGGCCCGGCGATCCTGCTGCAAGCCTATCGCTGGCTGGCCGACAGTCGCGACGAAATGACCGGCGAGCGGCTCGACCAGCTGGAGGACCCCTTCCGCCTCTATCGCTGCCACACGATCATGAATTGCGCGAACGTCTGCCCCAAGGGCCTTTCGCCCGCCAAGGCGATCGCCGAAACCAAGAAGATGATCGCCGAACGCGCGATCTGACGTGCTACCGGACGAGGTCTTCGATCACGGGCCTGACCCGGACAATCCGGGCTGGCGGCACTGGAACCTGAAGGACCAGTCGCTGTTCAACGGTGCGGTGATGGGCAAACTCATCACGCGCATCGACGATGACGGTAAGGCGCGGCTGCGCATGTTCCCGGAACGGCGACACGAAAACCTGCAGGGCATCATCCACGGCGCAGTCATCCTGTCGCTGATCGACATCAGCCTGTTCACCACCATGCACACTATCGGCAGCGGGAATGCCGGACCGTCGGTGACGGTCGAGCTCTCCACGCAGTTCGTCGGTGGCGGGCAGCCCGACCGCCCGCTCGATGCGGTGTGCGAGATCGTGCGCGAGACCGGCAGCATGGTGTTCGTGCGCGGAACGGTCGAGCAGGAGGAACACACCGTCGCCAGCTTCTCCGGCATCGTGAAGAAGATGCACCGCCGCCCGACCCCGCAATGAGCGGCACGCTCGCGCATTACGAGCGGCTTGTCGAAGCCGGCGAGCTGCGCTCGGACCCGGACCAGCGCCGCGCTGCCGAACGGCTCGATCAGCTGCAGCGCGAATTGCAGGCGGACGCTCCCGGCAGCATCCTCTCGCAGCTCTTCCGGCCCAGGAAAACGCGGCCGCAGGGCGTCTACATGTGGGGCGGCGTCGGGCGCGGCAAGTCCATGCTGATGGACCTGTTTGTCGAGACGCTGGAGATCGAGCAGAAGCGCCGCGTCCATTTCCACGAGTTCATGCTTGAGGTCGACCGCCGCATGCGCGAGCGGCGCGAGACCGATCCGGGCGATCCGACGGGCAAAGTCGCCCGCGACATTGCCAAGGACGTCCGCTGTCTCGCCTTCGACGAGATGGTGGTCACCAACACGGCCGATGCCGCGATCATGAGCCGCCTGTTCACCGCGCTGATCTGCGACGAGGGGCTGGCCGTGGTCACCACCAGCAACCGCCCTCCCCGCGACCTCTACAAGGACGGCCTCAACCGCTCGCTCTTCCTGCCCTTCATCGACCTGGTCGAGGCGGAGTTCGATGTACTGCCGCTCAACGGTCCGACCGACTACCGGCTCGACCGGCTCGGCGATATCGACACCTGGCATTCGCCGCTCGGCGACGAGGCGACCGCGCAAGTGCGCGAAGCATTCTTCCGCCTCACCGATTACAAGCCGGAGGATGCCGAGCACGTGCCGTCGGGTACGCTCGACCTCGGCGGCGGGCGGACGTTGCATGTGCCGAAGACCCTGAAGGGCGTTGCTGTCTTCAGCTTCAAGCGGCTGTGCGGCGAAAACCGCGGCGCAGCCGACTATCTTGCAATCGCCCATGCCTACCATAGCGTGATCGTGGTCGGGATCCCCGCCATGTCGCCTGACAACCAGAACGAGGCGATCCGCTTCACCAAGCTGATCGACGCGCTCTACGAGAACAACGTCAAACTGTTCGCCACCGCCGCTGCCGAACCGGAAGACCTCTACACCGCCGGCGAAGGATCGTTCGAGTTCGAGCGTACGGTCAGCCGCCTCAAGGAAATGCAAAGCGCCGAATACATGGCGCGCGGCCACGGTCTCGCCGACTGAACCGGGCTCAGCCGCTGGGCTTGAGGTGGCGCAGCGAGCGTTCCAGCATCAACAATTGCCACAACACACGGCTGTTGTCGGACCGGCCCGCGATGTGCGCTTCCGCCAATTGGGCGAGCGGCTTGCGGGCAAACCATCCACTGCCGACCAGCAGTTCGCTCGACGCCACGGAGCGCGCGGCATCCGCCAGCGGCCCGCGAAACCAATCGGCGATGGGTGTGACGAAACCCTGCTTCGGCCGATAAAGAATGTCGTCCGGCAGGTAGCGCTCCATCGTGTGTTTCATCAGCCACTTGCCCGTCGTGCCGCGAATGCGCTGGCGGTGTGGCAGGCGTGCGGCGAGTTCGATGAAGCGGTGGTCGAGCAAGGGCTCGCGCGCCTCGAGGCCGACGGCCATGCTCGTACGATCGGTCTTGGTCAAGATGTCGCCGGGCAGCCAGAACTTGAGATCGGCATATTGCGCGCGATCCAGCCCGCTGCGCGCCGGAGCGTTGCGCATAAGTTTCTCGAACGGCTGCTCCGCGCGATAGCCGGCGCGGTCACGGATCATCGCCTCGCCATAGAGCGCAGTTCTTTGCTCGGGCGCCAGAATGGCGAGCGCGCGCGCGTAACCGGCCTCGCCGCTCTGAGCGAGCGAGAGCAGGGTCGCCTTGGCCCTCAGCGGACGTGGCGCCCAGTCGGCCTTTGGCCAGATGCTTCCAAGTGCACCGAACACCGGTTCGCGCAAGATTTGCGGCAGGACTGCCCGGGCCTGCTCTTCGCGCGCGTGGAATAGCTGGCGGCGGTACCCTGCCAGCGCTTCGTCCGCCCCATCGCCGGACAACGCCACCGTAACATGTTCGCGCGCCAGTTCGCACACGCGCAGCGTCGGCAAGGCGCTCGCATCGGCAAACGGCTCGTCGAATATGCCCGCGATGTGATCGATCTCGTCGAACTGGTCGGCCGATACAATGCGCTCGTGGTGATCGGTGGCGAAAAGCTCCGCCACCTTGCGGGCATGCGCCGTCTCGTCCACGCCCGCCACGTCGAAGCCGATCGAGCAACTGGTGACCGGCTGCGCGCTCGCCTCGCTCATCAGCGCAACGACGGACGAGCTGTCCACTCCGCCCGAGAGGAACGCGCCCAGCGGCACGTCGGCGACCATGCGGCTGGTCACGCCTTCGCGCATCAGGTGCAGCAATTCGGCGGAGTGATCCTGCTGCGAACCCCTCGACCGCTCGGCGAAGCTGACGTCCCACCACTGCACCGACGAAGCCGGGGTACGACCGTGCTCCAGCAACTGGTAGTGCCCCGCCGGAAGCTTGCGGACCCCGCGCAGGATCGCGCGATGGTCCGGCACATAACCCCAAGTCATGAAGTCCTCAATCGCCAGCGGGTCGATCGTCCGCCTGAGCAGCGGATTGGCCAGCAGACCCTTCAATTCACTCGCAAAGGCCAGCGCGCCTCCCGGCAGTTCCGCAATGTAGAGCGGCTTCACCCCGAGCCGGTCGCGCGCGAGGAACAGCTGCCGGGTCGCGCAATCGTAGAGCGCGAAGGCGAACATGCCGTCGAGCCGCTCGAGACATCGCGGACCCCATTTCTGCCATGCCGCGAGGATCGTCTCGGTGTCGCCATCTGTGCGGAATTGCGCCCCGCCCTGCTCCAGCTCCCGGCGCAGCTCGCGATAATTGTAGATCTCGCCATTGAAGACGATAACCGCGCGCCCGTCCGCGGAATGCATCGGCTGGGGCGAACCGGCCAGATCGATGATCGAGAGCCGTCGATGGCCCAAGCCGACGCCCGGGGCGGTCCAGACGCCCGCGCCATCCGGGCCACGATGTGCGAGCGCATTCGTCATGGCCTCGACCCGTTTGGGATTGACCGGCTTCACCGTCTCATAATGGAAAATACCCGCGATCCCGCACATAGGCCGGCGTCCTAGCCGAGGTGCGCGACGGCGGCAAAGGCGATTGCGACGGCGAGCATGATGGCGACGATGAAGGTCGCCGACATAGTCTTTCGCTCGAGCGCCGCGAGGGTCGGCATCTCCTCGATCTCGGCGAGCGACCAGCCGGCGTCTTCCGGGTCACGCTCGAACCAGCGCCGGGCCACGCCGAGGACGAGCGCGATAACGATGCCGAAGAAGAACCAGCCGTAGACGATGTGATCGAAGCTCCCGGCGGCTTCCGCGCCCACATATTGCGCGATGAAGATCGTCGCCCAGGCGCGAATACCATTGGCGATAATCGGCACGACGACGCAGGCGAGCATTAGCCAAGCACGGCGAGTCCAGCTTTCGAAGCAGGTGAAGGCCACGAGTGTGCCCAAGGTGACCATCGCGATGAGAAATTTCACGCCGGAACAGGCTTCGGCCACGATGAAGAGGCCGGCTGGCGTGTCGATATAGATACCGTCGGATACCATGGCGACGCCACTCGCCTGCGTCAGCCACGTCGCGAGATGCGCGGTGATGGCCTGCAACTGCGGAATGATCTCGTCCCCGAAAGGCACTAGGAAGCACGAGTAGGCGATCGGCAGCGCGAGGATCAGGCTCGTCCGCAATCCGAACAGCGCGATAGCGGCACCTTGGAATGCCATCACTGCACCTGCCTGTGCGAACAGATTGATGTCGAGCGTGCGACCGCCGAGCCAGACGAGCAACCCTGCCCCGAACCACGCCAGAGCAGGCCACCAGTCTTCGGGGGACAGCGCAGCAAGCTCGTCGCGCTTGATCCAGACGAGCCAGGCGATGATCGCCGGAATCAGCAGAATGTGGCTGTAAGTGTCGATATTCCACCACTGGTGGGCCATTTGCGCCCATTCCTCGAAGGTCACGACAAACAGAAGCAGCCAGACCAGCCCGAGCTGGACCAGGCGACTGCTCCACGCCCTATGCGGCGCTGCATCGAGAGCGATCTCAGGCGGCATCCCGCCCAGCCTTTCCCGGAGCGAGAATTCGGGGGAGTTGCGCGTAGACGCTCTCCCAGCTCATGGTCTCGACTGCGAACCGACGCGCCGCCGCGCCCATGCTGCGTGCCGCCGCTACATCGGTCGCAAGCTGTTCGATCCGCTCGACCCACATATCGGGATCGGGCTTGATGACGGCGAAATGTACATCGCTTGTCGCATCGATGCCGTTCGCCGCGCCGGGCGTCAGCAGCACCGGTCGGGCCATCGCCATGGCTTCGAGCACCTTGTTCTGGACGCCCCGCGCAATCATCAGCGGTGCGGCGACAATGTCGGCGGCTTTCAGGAACGGGCGAACATCGGGCACCTCGCCCCATACGCGCGTCCCCGACTCTCCGTGCCGAGCTTTCAATGCAGCCGTCGGCGCCCGGCCGACGACATGGAAGCGGGCACGCGAGAAGCGCTTGCGCAGTTTTGGCATGACCGCGTCGATCATCCACTCGGCTGCCGCGATATTGGGCGCGTAATCCATCTGTCCGGTGAACACGATCTGCGGGTCCTCGGCCTCAACCAGTTCCTGCTGTCCGGCCACGCCGACCGGATCGAAGAACCCGGCATCGATCCCGTTGCCGAGCGGGCGGATGTCCGTGCCGGACAGATTGTCGAGATTGGCCGAGAGCAAATTTGCCTCGGCGCTACTGACCAGCAGCAGGCGGTCGGCGCGAAGGGCAAGGCGGGCCTCTTCGCGCGCCAGCAGCCGCGCCTCGCGACCGTTTAGCCACTTTCGCTGCCCCGCCTCCGCGTAGGCGGCGAATTTGGCGCTATCGACGTCGCAAAGATCGACCACGACATGGCCCTGGAAGCTGTCGGGGATGTATTGCCCCATCTGACCGGAGAAGACGAAAATCGTGTCGATGCGATGATTGCCGAGCGTCTTGTGGACGTAACGGCGCATGGCGTCATGTTCGAATGCCGCAAGGCTCACCGGCTTGTTGGCGAGTACCGCCTGAATCCCAGCCAGCGGCAGCGGCTTGGTCCGCTCTATTAGGGCATGGGTCTTGGCGATTTCGGCGAGCGCGCCCTTTTGCGCCAGATCGTTTTCGGTTTCTGCAAACGTCCCGATATGGACAGGGCCGAGGCGCGCCACCCCCTTGAGGAGGTGGTGCGAACGAATCTTATCGCCGCGATCGGGCGGGAACGGGACGCGGTGCGCGAGGAAGAGGATGTCGCCCATGACCGGAGCCTACTTCAGCCGAGGCCGCAGGCGATGACGGGGCCGATCCGGTTGGCGAGTGCCAGCGGCAACCGTTTCCACAGTTCGATTTTGGCGGAATAGCCCGGATCGGTCGGGTCGATATTGCGCGCCTCGCTGCCCGGCGCGCTCCAGATGCGATAGACCAGCGGTTCCGGCTCGAACCCCCAGTTCTTCTTGAAGCTGAACGGGCCGCTGCCGGTCTTGGAGCGGCCGAAATCGAAGCGCGTGCAGCCCTTGCGCCGCGCGTGGAGCATCAGCTCGTAATACATGCGCTCGTTGGCACGGAGGTTGCGGGCGGCGAAGGTCCCGCCGCCCCAGAACGGCATCACGGTGGCATCGTGGTAGAGCGAGAGCACGCTCGCGGTCGGTCTCCCGCCGTGACTCACGGTCAGGATATCGGCATCGTCGCCGAACCGGTCGAGCACCGCGTCGAACAGGCTTCGCGGGAAGACCGGCGTGCCGAGATTGTGGACGCTTTCGGCATAGACGGCGTAATGCGCCGCGCGGTCCTGCTCACTAATGCCGGTGCTAACAATCAAATCGTTGGCGAGACCCTTGCGAACTTCCGCCCTCGCCTTGCGTGGGATAGCGAGCAATTGCGCTTCGTCGTCTTCCTCCAGATCGCGCGCGAAATTGGCGTGCTTGCCTGTGATCGTTTCCCATCCGTCCGGCGCCACCGCATCGCGCAATTCGATGCTCGGGACACACAGTCGCTGGGCAAGCTCGCTGGCAGTTCGGGCAAGAAGATCGATGTCGCGCTCGCGCGAAAACAGCATTCCGCCGCCGACCCCGAACCCGCTCGATACCAGCGCCCGCCCGAACAGCGGCGAATGGACGAGGGTCAGCGGGAGCCAGCCGGATAGCGTCGTTCCCCGCTCGACTACAATCCCATAAGGCGGGTTGCCTGTGCCCTCTGCGATGGCGGAAAGCCACAGCGGGCGTTGGAAGACGCTGCCGCCGTTCTCGGCCACGAAGCGCTCGATCCGCGCGACTTCGGTTGCATCACCGAAATCGACCGCACGCATCGTCGCACCATGCGTCACCGGCGCGTTCATGCCGCCCAGTCGAGGCTGCGCGCTGCCTCCCGCTCGGCCAATGCGTCCATTCGGCCCCAGGCAAATTCGCCGAGCAGGTCGGACAGCTTGTCCTCCATGCGCGAAAGGTTGGTATAGTGCCGCAGGCGCGAGCGCATCGGTGCTCCGTAGACGCGCGGCTGGTCGGGGTCGACTTCCCAAGGATGGAAGTAGAAGACCGCCGGACGCCGATCTTGGCGATTGACCTGTCGGATGGCCCAGCGGCTGAAGGCATAGGGCAGGACGCGGAAAAACCCGCCGCCTCCCGCAGCCAGACGACGGCCTCTGAATACCGCCGTGGTCACCGGAATCTCGACCAGGTCGCTGCCGGATACGGGATTAAACGCGAACCGCGGTGCCTCACGCCAGCCGTAATGGTCGTGGACCACGGGAGCGACGCTGGAGGAGTAGGCATAGCCGTGCTCGGCCAGGACCTCGTGCGCCCATGGGTTGCGGGCGTCGATTGAGAAACTCGGCGCGCGGTAGCCGGTTATCGCCATGCCGCCTGCGTCCTCCAAGATGGTGCGCGCCTTGGCGAGATCCTCGGCAAATTCCTGCGGGCTGAAGGTGAACACGCGCGTGTGATCATAGCCGTGGCTTGCGAGTTCGTGTCCGCGCTCGACGATTGCGCGCATGGCCGCGGGATTGCGCTGCGCCACCCAGCCCAGCGTGAAAAAGGTCGCCTTCACGCCTGCGGCGTCGAACAGGTCGAGGATGCGTGCGACGTTGTCGCCCACCCGCAGCTGGAGCGAATCCCAGTCCTCGCGCTTGATGGTGTGTTCGAAGGCGCCGACCTGGAACCAATCCTCGACATCGACCGACAGGCCGTTGACGATGCTATGCTGTGTCACCGGCCCCTCCCGACGTGTCAGGCCGCTGCGCGCGTCGCCTGGCTCTCGAAATAGTCTATCATCATCGTGAGCACATGTCGCAGCGATTGTTCCTGCTCGTCGAGGCGGCGCTCGATGGCTTCGAGGCGCTTGTCGGCATCCTGCGGCAGCGCACCGCTTGCCTGGTCGCGCGAGGCGGCGAGTTTCTGCACCTCGCGGCGCATCGCAGCCATGTGCTTGTCGCGCTCCGCAAAAGCCTTCTCGATGGCTTCGATCTGGTGATCGAGGAGCCCCGTGTCGCGTGCTTCCGAACTGACCGACGGCTGCTGCGCCGGTTCGCTGCGTGCACGGGCGATGGCATCCGCAGCGGGAAGGTCGCGGTCCGGGCGCGGCTTGGCGACCGTCACGCTTTGGGCCTCGGCCGAATTGTCGCCGTTCATCTCCTCAAGCACCGCTTCGAGCATGTCGGCTTCGAGGACCGACTGTTCTTCCACCGCGCCCATCAGCAGCAGGCGGGTCATGACCTGGTTGATCTTGCGCGGTATGCCGCCCGTCACCTTGTGCAGCTTCACCCAGATGCCGCCGTCGATTTCGGGATTGCCGTCCCATCCAACATGCGCGAGGCGATGCTCCACATATGGCTCAATTTCGCCCGGCTGCATCGGTTCGAGATGATGCGCAGCAATCACGCGCTGTCGCAATTGCTCGAGCTCTTCCGATTGTGCGAGCAGGTGCTTGAATTCGGGCTGGCCCAGCAGGAGCGTCTGCAGCAGCGGATGCGAGCCGAGCTGGAAATTCGACAGCATGCGCAGCTCTTCGAGCGCGCCGATGGAGAGATTTTGCGCCTCGTCCACGATCAGCAGGACTCGGCGGCCGTTGCGGGCTTCTTCGTGCAGGAACAGCTCGATTGCAGCAAGTGCGGCAGCCTTGTCGCCGCCCTCGATATCGAGGCCGAAGCTGCGCGCGGCGACGTGGATCATCTCGTCGTCGTCCAGCGCGCTGGTCACGACTTCGCCCACCGTCATCCGCTCGTCGTCGAGCTTTTCTTTCAGATGCGCGACCAGCGTGGACTTACCCGATCCGACCTCGCCGGTGATGACGACGAAGCCCTCGCCCTGGTTGAGGCCGTAGCCGAGATAGCTCAGCGCCTTCTTGTGTGTGACGCTTTCGAAGTAGAACGCCGGGTCGGGCGTCAGCTGGAAAGGGCGCTCGCGAAAGCCGTAATATTCTTCGTACATGCTGCGTCCTTATCAGAAGTCGTAGCGCAGGCCGAGCAGCGCGGAGGCGGTGAGGAACTCGTCGGCTGAGGCTTCCGGATCGATCATGGTGAGCGCCACTGCGGCCCGTGCCGAGAGATTGCGCCACACCTGCTCGGTATAGGAAGCCGAGGTGCCGAGCGTGAAGGCATCGCCGAGCGAGCTGGCACCGCTTTCGAACCAATTCGCGTAATTGTTGAGCGCGTAATTGCCGCGGCCGAACGGGCCAGCCAGATTTGCCGTGACGTACACGCTTTCGTCGACAATCCCGTCGGCAAGCTCCAGGATCGTGCCCGGCGCACCGATGAAGCGACGGCGATCGTATCCGGCACCGATACCGGCCACCGTTCGGCCCATTTGATGCGCATAGCTCAATACGACGCCGCGCCCGCGGAAGACCGAGGAGCGGACCGAACCTAGCGCGCCGTCGATGCAGCCGAGCCCTTCGAGGCTGTTGACGCAACCCGTGATGTCACCCGTCACGGGGTCGCGGACGACGTCGAAATCGGTCGGCAAAGCAACCAGAGCGTTGTTCAGGCGGCCACCGAAGCCCTGGATGCTGTCGTACACACCGATGCCCAGCGTGCTGCGGCTGCTCGGGGTCCAGTTGAAGCTGCCGTAGAAGGTTTCGCTGTCGTAGCGGTGGCCGAAAGTCGCCTGCAATTCCGTGCGGCTGCTCGGTCGCCAGATCACGCCGACATCCCAGATGAGTCCGTCCGCCTCGTAGGCGATGGTGCGCGGGCTGCTTTCGTCGGTGATGAAGCGGCCATCGTTGCCGAGCACCGGATCGCCGTCCGCATCGCGCAGGACATCGCGGCTCGACACTTCGACGTCCTCGATCCCTGCACCGAAGACCACCGCGAGTGTGGGCGTGACCGGCACCGTGACGTCGCCGCGAACGTAGACATCGCGGACGCGCTGATCGAGATTGGAGATGTCTTCCTGGTAGAAGCCTGCTCCGACACCCACGCCGACCGGCAGTCCTGCCCGGCCCGGAGCGATCCCGGCGCGCACGTTGGCGCTATGGCTGACGCTCTTGTCGAAAATGTCGGCCGGCTGGCCACCGGCAGTGACGAAATCCGGTCCATCGACCCGCGTGTAGCCGATCCGGTAATTGGCAGAGACGTCCACGCCCTCGACCTGCGTCTGCAGCGTCGGACCGGCATAGATCGAGTAAGTCTGGGTGGTGAGATCGTCCGCAGCCAGAGGCGCGATGATCGAGCGGCCCGAGCCATCGACGCTGGTGCGCGTCGCGAGCGCTCCGGCCTCAACCGTCAGTACATTCGGCACGACCGAAGCATAGCCGCGGGCGATGCCGGTCAGCGTGTCGGAGTCCGCTCCATTGGACTGGTGGGCGAAGTTCCGCTCGTATCGCAGCGACACGGCAGCGCCGGTGTTGCGTCCCTGCACCGAAGCATCGACGCCCGCAGCCAGCTGCGTATAGGTCAGCACGTCGTCGCCCGGCGTGATCTGCCAATTGGCGATGGTATTCGCCTCGATATAGGGATCGATCCGCGTACGGTGCGAGGCGCGGCTTTCCGAGCGGCTCTCAGCCTCATCGGCTCCGGCGTCTCGGTTTTGCTGCGCCATGGCCGGACTGGCCAGTGGCACAAAGCCCGAAAGTGTCAGAGCCGCCAGAGCGAGCCACGCCTTACTGGTCACGGGATGTCTCCCCATAACCGTAATAGCTGCCGAAGCGGCGACCGCTGGGGCTGAAGGTGGTGTCGTTAAGCAGCAGCTTGATGTCCGGACATGCCGACAGCAGATCAACGGCGTCTTCCAAAGCAGCGCGACCGGTCTGGTCGCTGCGCGCCACAAGCAAGGCCTGGCCGACATGCTTGGCCAGCTCGGCTGCCGGCGTCGCTGCCAAGGCAGGCGGGCTGTCGAAGATGACGAAGCGGTTCGGCGCACCGCGGGTGAGGCGGTTGAGCACTTCCCAGGTGCGTTCGCTGGCGAGATATTCGCTGTCGCGCCCGGTGCGTCCGCCCGCGGGCAGCACCCACAGGCCGGGGATGTCCGTACCCACAACGAAATCTTCGACGTGCGCCGAGGGATCGGAAAGCACGTCCATGAAGCCCTTGCCTGCATCCAGCCCAAGCTTGGACATGATCGAGGGCTTGCCGAAATCGGCATCGATCAGCAGCACTTCCGTATCCCGCTCAGCCGCCATGGCGATGGCGAGATTGAGCGCGCAGAAGGTCTTGCCTTCATTGGGATGAGGCGAGCAGATCAGCACCCGACGCGCAGTCGCGCTGGCTTCGGCCTTGGCGGCTGCCAGCACCTGTCGCTTCACGATGCGGAATTCTTCCAGCAGGGTGGAGGCGCCGCCGTCCGGGTCGATCAGGCCCTGCTCGCTGAGGTAGGAGCGGACGACCTCTCGCTTTTCCCCGCTGAACCGGACCGAAGGGACCTCGGGTTCACGCGCCGCGGTGATGGCCGAAGGCACTGGAGCCGCTGTGGCAGCAGTCTCGGCCTTCTCGCCGATGTAATCGGATGCACGACGCTTCGGCGTTGGCTCCGGCGGAGCCTCCGAAGCGGCGCGCTTGGGGGCAAATTTCTTCGCCTTGTCGCTATCGAGCCCCTTCGGAACTCCGGCCGGACGCAGATTATCGAGGCCGAACGCACCGCTCGCCCGTTCGAGCAGCGATGCGCGGTCCGGCGTGGCCTGCTTTTCCGGCGGCGTGATCTTGGTGGGCTTGTTCACTGACACATTCCCCCCTTAGGCGACCGAGCCGACCTGGATGACTTCTACGACCAGCAGCAGCAGGCAGACACCTGCCAAGGCGCCGCTGGCGGCGAAAAACTTCTTGAGCTGCACCCGCTGGCGGCGACGGTCAGCTGCCGTGATCGAACGCGAGATCGTGCCGATGACCGGCATGTCGAGCACGCGTTCCAGCTTCTCCGACGTCGTAAAGCTGGAACGCAGCTGCCCCATCACGAACGCCACGGCCGCGCCAGCGGCGAAGCCAGCCAGCAAGACGACGACCAGCAGCAGCGGGCGATTGGGTGCGGCCGGCTTGGTCGGCGCGGTCGGCGGATCGATCACTTCGAACTGGAACGCGCTGCGCTCCGTTTCGACCTGGCCGCGCAGGCGCATTTCCTCGCGGTCCTTGAGCAGCTCGTCATACTTGTCCTTGAGGACCTCGTAGTCGCGGCTGATGCGATTGGCCTCGGCAGCCACGGCGGGTTCTTCCGCCTGGTTGGCGATGAGGCGCGAGATGTCGGACTGCAGCGCGGCTTTGCGTGCCTGCAGCGCCTGATAATTCGCCTGACGCTCCGACCGCATGGCGACGAGCGAAGTGTAGGCAGGGTTTGCCGCGCCGCCGGCTCCGGAAGGCTCTTTCGCCGCCTGCTCGCGCAGGGACGCGACCTGGCGCTTCTGGGCCTGAATATCCGGGTGGCTGTCGGTCAGGCCGCGGGCGCGCATGGCGGAAAGCTGCGACTGGGCCTGTGCCAGAGCTGCGCGCGCGCCACCCTCGGCTCCGAACGTCGCAATGGTGCGCGGGGTGCTTGCGATCTGGCCATCGATCGCGGCGAGCGAGCTGGAGGCCGCAGCAATGTCGCTATCGACATCGCGCATCTCGTCGCGCATCGCGTTGATCCGCGTCGTGACGGTGCCGACGCCGCCGATCAGCTCGGGGTTCTGCGCTTCGAAGGCAAGGCGGCGCTGTTCGGCAGCCTCGAGTTCCTGCTTCCGCTCGTCGAGCTGCTGGTCGAGGAAAGCGAGCGTATCGGCGACCTGGCCGCGATTGCCCGCGACGTTTTCCTCGCGGAAAATGTCGATCAGCTTCTGCACCACGTCCTGCGCCAGCGCGGCGTTTTCCGCGTCGGTCATTGAGGAATTGCCGATCGTCGCGGTCAGCTCGAAGAGATTGTCCTCGGTGCTCACGACCCCGACATGGTCGGTCAGGCTATCGACCGCCGACTGCATCTCGCGCTGGGTGTTCACATTCTCGCCCAGCTGCGTTGCGCGAACGACCTTCTCCAGATTGACAGCGCTGGTCAGGGTCTGGCGCACCTTGGTGATCGCCTGCCGCCCCTCTCCCGAAATCTCGAGCTGCTTGGAAAGGACATCGTCGAGTTCGACATAGATCCGCGCTCGGCTTTCGTAGCTGTTCGGGATAGTCGCCACGAACAGCCAACCTACGATGCAGACGCCCCAGGCGACGGCGAGCGCCAGCCAGCGGCGGTTCCACACCGTATGCAGCGCGCTGCGGATCTCGTCGAAGACTTCCTGCATGCCCCCGCTCTACCCCTAGAAAGTGCTTTCCGGGATGATGATGACATCGCCCGGTTGCAGCAGCACATTCGCATCGCTGTCGCCGCGCTTGAGCAAGTCGGTCAGCCGCAGCGCATACTCGCGCTGGCGGCCTTGCTGCTTGTCGAACCGGATCAGCTTGGCGCGATTGCCCGCAGCAAATTCGCTGAGGCCCCCGACGGCGATCATGGCGTCGAGCACGGTCATATTCGCACGATAGGGCAGCGATGCCGGCTGTTCTGTAGCGCCGACGATGCGGATTTGCTGGCTGAAGGTGCCGGCGAATTCGTTGACGATCACCGAAACGAGCGGATCCTCGATATACTGGCTCAGCTGTAGGCGGATGTCCTCCTCCAGCATGGACGGGGTCTTGCCGACGGCCGGCATGTCCTTGACCAGCGGAATTGTGATGCGCCCGTCGGGGCGGACCTGAATTTTTTCCGCGCCCAGCTCGGGATTGCGCCAGACGTGGATCGTCAGCTCGTCGAGCGGACCGATGACGTATTCCTCGCCCGGTCCTTCCTGCATCGCGACGAAGGTCGCAGGCGGCAATTCGTCACCGGTGGTAGTGCAGCCGCCCAAGGCGAGCGTAGCGGTCATACAGCCGCCGATCAGCCTGGTGGTGTAGCTCAGTCGCATCGATAGGTCCCCGTGGATCGGTCGGAGCCTTTCCAACACACTGCGTGTCGAATTTGCCCCATTTCGCAGGCCCTATGCGCTGCAAAAGGTGAATATAGCGTTATCCATACAGCGCCAAAGCGCCTGATTCCCGCGGGTTTACCTTCATTTTACAGCCCCGTCCCAAAGCGGGACTCTTCGCTCAGATTAGAACTTCGGATGCCGGGCCCTGACCGAGAAAGGCGCTGGGGGATGCGCTCGCGCCATAGGCTCCGGCGCAGAAGACGGCGACGATGTCGCCGACCTCGGCGCGCGGCAGGTGCGCCTTGTCGGCGAGGCGGTCGAGCGGGGTACACAGGCAGCCGACGACATTCGCCTCTTCCTGCGGCTCCGCATCGAACCGCGTGGCGATGGCGACTGGATAATTCCGCCGTACGACCGTGCCGAAGTTGCCCGATGCCGCGAGCTGGTGGTGCAGGCCGCCATCGGTGACCAGATAGGTCTCGCCGTAGCTTTCCTTGCGATCGACGATGCGGGTCAAATACACGCCCGCTTCGCCGACGAGATACCGTCCGAGTTCGAGGAAAAACTCCGTATCCCGCAGGCTGGCAGGCAAGGCGGAGAAGCGCTCTTCCAATGCAGCCCCGACGGCCGCGATATCGAGCGGCTCGTCCCCCGCGAAATAGGGAATGCCGAAGCCGCCGCCCATGTTGAGCTTGGGCAAACCGACCCCGGCATCATCGGTGATCCGCGCAGCAAGCTCCAGCACCTTGGCCTGCATGTCGATCACTGCCTCTGCCGAAAGCGCCTGGCTGCCGGTGAAGATATGCAGACCGCGCCATTCGCAACCAGCCTCCACGACCTCTCGCGCCAGCACAGGGACCTGGCTGGCATCCACGCCGAAGGGCTTTGGTCCGCCGCCCATTTTCATGCCCGATCCCTTAAGGTCGAAATCGGGATTCACGCGGATGGCAAGTCGCGGCGTCGTGCCGAGCTGCTCGCCGATAGCCAGCGCCCGCCGCGCCTCATTGGCGCTTTCGAGATTGAGCGTGACGCCCGCCGTAATGGCCGCTTCGAGTTCGCTATCGCGTTTTCCGGGGCCCGCGAAGCTGACTTTGGAAAGGTCGAAGCCGATCGCCGCGACCATCTCGAGCTCGCCGCCAGATGCGATATCCAATCCGTCGACAAGGGTCGAGACATGCTCAAGAACGGGCCGGAAGCTATTGGCTTTGATCGCATAATTGATCTTTATCCGGTCCGGCATGGCATGGCGGAGATCGATTATCCGCTGTGTGATCAGGTCTCGCGAATAGACGAACAGAGGTGTTTCGCCGGTCTGCTCGACCAAGGCGGAAACCGCTTCTCCGCCGATCGCCAGTTCGCCTTTAACAGCATCGAAACCCGGCGGTATGGGTCCGAGCGGCTTCATGCGCCCACCTCTCGCGCCAGCGCGGCCCGGTCGATCTTGCCGTTGGGATTGAGCGGAAGCGTTTCGCGCCAGTCGATAGTGTGCGGTTGCATGAAATTCGGCAAATCCCTGTTGAGCGCCTTCTCTAGCGATGTTTGCGCGTCCTGCGCACCCGCTTGCGCCCGGACAACCAGATGGATCGCTTGTCCGAGCCTTTCGTCAGGCACACCCAGCGCCACCGCTTCGGCGACAAGACCGGTAGCGCGCGCTGCGTCCTCCAGTTCCTGCGGGCTGATCCGGTTGCCCGCGCTCTTGATCATCGCATCGCGGCGGCCGACGAAATAGAACAATCCATCGGCATCGCGTTTGACCCGATCGCCGGACCAGACCGCCGTGCCGCCATATTCGGACACGGTGGGCGCTGGCCGGAAGCGCTCGCGGGTTCGCTCTTCGTCCTGCCAATATCCCTGCGCGACCAGCGGCCCGCAATGGACCAGTTCGCCTTCCTTGCCCGGCCCGCTCACCTCGCCCATGTCGTCGATGACGAGAATTTCCGCGAAAGGGATGGCCTTTCCCATGGAGGTCGGATGCGTCGCAACGAGTGCCGGATCAAGATAGGTCGAGCGGAAAGCCTCGGTGAGACCGTACATCGGGAAGATCTTTGTTCCCGGCAGAATAGATCGCAGATCTCCTACCAATTGCGAAGTCAACGCGCCGCCCGAATTGGTGATCCGGCGCAAGGTAGATACCGCATCCTCCGGCCATTCGACTTCGGTCAGTTGCACCCAGAGCGACGGAACGCCAGCCAGTGTCGTCACCCGATGCTTTCCGCAAGACTTGGCCACATCTCGCGGGAAGAGATAATCCAGCGGCACCACGCTGCCGCCCGCATACCAGGTCGAGAACAGCTGGTTCTGCCCGTAATCGAAACTGAGCGGCAGCACGGCCAGCGTCACGTCGTCGGCCGCCATCCCAAGGTAATGCGCGACGGAAACCGCCCCCAGCCACAGATTGGCATGGCTCAACATCACGCCCTTGGGTGCGCCTGTCGATCCGCTGGTGTAGAGAATGGCGGCCAGGTCGTCGGGATCGTGCTGCGATAGTCCGAGTGTCGCAGCGGTGTCTTCTGCCTCAGCAAAAACTGCGCTTTCCTCCAGCAAGTCGCAACTGGAAGGGACGTCGCCCTCTTCGAGCGTCGTGAGCCGCGCCTTCGTCCCCATCAACAGCACCGCGCCGCTGTCGCTCAGGATATGCGCGACCTGCGCGCGTTTCAGCAGCGGATTGATCGGCACATGCACCACGCCCGCCCGCGCCGCCGCGAGCGGCAGCAGGCAGGTAAGCTCGCCCTTCGCCGCCCAACTTGCCACGCGCGCGCCGGGCTCTGCCTTGCTGGCAAGCCACCCGGCCAGCAGCGACACGCGCTCCCGCAAATCGGCATAGGTCAACGTTCGGTCCCGCAACACCAGCGCAGAGGCCTGTGCATCGCCTCTCTCGGTCAGTTGATCGAGCGGGTACGGCGTGGGATCAGGCATCGAGGCTCCGGAGCGAGGACGAACGGGTGACTATCGAAGTCAGCTATCACGAGACGGTTAGCAAACTGCAAGAGTTTGCCCAGTTCGCGCGTGGACCTTTCGACCGACCGGACTGGTATGCCCTGCTCCAACGAGGCGGAATGCAGCCGGTCATCGTGGTTGGACAAAGCAAGCATCGCGTGGCCGCCCTTCCACTCATGGAGTCGGGCGATAGCCTCGCCGGCCTCGCCAACTGGTTCAGCTTTACATGGAGACCGCTCGGCCGCGATGACGAGCTGGTCGACGAAATCTTTATCGCGATGGCGCAGGATTTGCGCAGCCGCGCTTGCGCTATCACGCTCGCCCCGCTCCCGGACGAGGACGGCAGTGCCTCCCGGCTAGAGCAGGCCTTCCGCAAAGCCGGCTGGGCCGTCTTTCGCGAGCAGTCCGACGAGAACCACGTGCTGCATGTCGAGGGCCGAAGCTTTGCCGAATATTGGGCCTATCGCCCCGGCCAGATGCGGACGACACTGGAGCGCAAGGCGAAGAAAGTCGATGTCGAAATCCTGACCCGCTTCGACGAGCGAGCTTGGGACGGCTATCGGATTGTTTACAAGAATAGCTGGAAACCTGCCGAAGAGCGGGCAGATGTCCTCGAAGCCTTTGCCCGGATGGAAGGCGAGGCGGGCCGTATCCGCATTGGTATCGCACGCGCCGAGGGTGTGCCGGTGGCGGCGCAATTCTGGACGGTCGAGAACGGCACGGCCTACATCCACAAGCTGGCGCACACCGAGGCGGCCAAACCGCTCTCCGCCGGTACCACGTTGAGCGCTGCGCTGTTCGAGCATGCGATCGACATCGATGGGGTCGAGCTGATCGACTTCGGCACCGGTTCGGATGCCTACAAGCGCGACTGGATGGAGACGGTCCGACTCCGCTATCGGCTCGAATGCTATGACTGGCGCAACCCCCGCAGCTGGAAGCGCATCGCCAAGGCCATGGTGCGCCGCCTTGCACGCGGCAAGTCGCGCCGCTAAGGGCAACGCCTCGCGACGCAGGGGATATGCAAGCTACATGACCGCCGAGACCGCCACAGCAGAGCCGACAGGGCCGAGCCGCAGCGCCATCGACACGACCCTGCGCGCCATCTTGCGCGATGTGCTTGCGCTGGAGGAGAGCCAGGTCGAAGCCTTCGACGCCGACACCGGCCTGTTCGGTCACTTGCCGGAACTCGATTCCATGGCGGTTGCGGGCCTCTTCACCGAGATGGAAGACCGGCTCGACATCGTGATCGACGACGACGATGTCGATGGCGAAATGCTCGAAACTTATGGCGGCCTGCTTGCCTTCGCCGAGGCGAAGACGGTCGAGAGCTGACCGGCATAGTGTATAGCAGCTGGCCCTGCCCGATGCCTTCCGGGGCGACGGCGGACGAGATGCTGCTGGCATTCGATCGCAAACGCGAGCACCGCCTCTTAGTGCTGATGCCGCTGTTCGACGAGGCCAGCAAGATGCGCCGGCAAGTCGTTGAAACCATGCGAATTCTCGATCAGTCGGGCGTCGATTGCTTCTGCCCCGATTTGCCGGGCTGCAACGAAAGCCTTGCGCCGCACTCAGAACAAACACTCTCCGGCTGGCGGGATGCCGCTGCACGCGCGGCCGCACACGTTGAAGCGACCCATGTGCTTGGCGTGCGGTCTGGCTGTCTGGCAGCGCCCGCAGAGTTGCATGGCTGGACTTACGAGCCTGTAAAACCAAGGTCCGTCCTTTCGCGCTTGGCACGGGCGGAACAAATATCCGCTCGCGAAGCGAATGAGACCGTCACCGCAAAGCAACTGATGGCCGAAGGTTACGAGAAAGGCGTCACGCTGGCTGGCTGGTCGTTCGGACCCGATCTCGTGAACGAGCTGGCCACCAGCGAATTGGCCTCGTCCCCACACCGCCTGCCCATAACGCAGGAAGAAGTCGGCGGAAGCCCCCTCTGGTTGCGCGCAGAGCCCGCCTTCGATCCTGCACAGGCCAAGGCGCTGGCCGTGATCATCGTCGAGCGGTTGGAGCTGCCATGAGCAGGCTACCGCTCACGTTCGAATGCCAGGGCAAGCGCTGCGGCGCCACGCTGGACAGCGCGCCCGGCACCACCGGCCTGCTGATGGTGAGCGGAGGAAACGAGGTGCGGGCGGGCGCCTTCACCGGAGCGTCGCGGATCGCTGCCGAGATCGCGACGAAAGGCTTTCCCGTCTTCCGCTTCGATCGTCGCGGGGTCGGCGACAGCGAGGGCGAGAACCGCGGCTATCGCAAATCTCGCAAAGACATCGCCGCAGCCCTGCTCGCCTTTCGCGCTCTCGCGCCGCAGGTGGAACGCGTGGTCGCTTTCGGCAATTGCGATGCGGCAACCGCGCTCATGCTGGCGAGCGGCGCGGAGTGCGATGCCCTCGTGCTGAGCAATCCCTGGGTCATCGACGACGAGACCGATACCACGCCCTCGCCCGCCGCTATCCGGTCGCGCTATGCAAGCAAGCTGGCCAATCCTGCCGAACTGAAGCGATTGCTCACCGGCAAGGTCGACTTGGGAAAGCTTGCGCGAGGACTCGGTCGGGCGGCCCAGCCTCGGCCCGCTGCTTCATCGCTTGCCGAGGAAGCCCGCGAAGGGCTTGCCGCTTTCACCGGGCCGGTGACGATCCTGCTCGCCGAGAATGACCGCACCGCCCATCATTTCGGCGAGCAATGGGACAAAGCGGATACGCGAATTCGCCGCTGCCCGGACGCTGGCCATGCCTATGCGGGTGGCGCGGCGCATGGATGGCTGCGGGCGCAAGTGCTCGAAGCGCTGCGAGTCTAATCGCGGGTAAAGTAGCTGGTCAGCTCGACATGGGTCGACCAGCGGAACTGGCCCACCGGGCGCAGTTTCTCGAGCCGGAAACCTGCATCGACCAAGGTGCGCGCATCCTTGGCCCAGCTGGCCGGATTGCAGCTGATATAGGCGGCGCGGCTGGCTTCGCTCGCCGCGATCTGCGCGATCTGCTCTCGCGCACCTGCACGCGGCGGATCGAGCAGGAGCGCGCCGAACCGGCTTGCCTCATCGGGCTGCAGCGGATTGCGGAAAAGGTCGCGGTGCATCGCCTGGACGGGAAGGCCCCGCGCATTGGCTGCGGATTTGCACGCGAGGTGCGCATCGCGCGCGGCCTCCACGGCCAGCACCTTGGCAGGTCCAGCCAGCGCAAACGCGAATGTGCCGAGCCCTGAGAACAGATCGGCGATGGTATTCGCGCCCTGCAGATATGCCTTGGCATCCTCGACCAAGGCATTTTCTCCGTCCTGCGTCGGCTGGAGAAAGCTGCCATGCGGAAAACCGACTGGAACCGGGCCGAGCGTAACGGTGGCCGGTTGCGGTTCCCACTGCGTTTCCGCGCCGTATCCGCGATCGAGCGACAGTCGCGCCAGACCGTAGTCCCGCGCGAAATCGAGCAGCGCTTCGGTAGCTGCCAGACCCTCGGCCTCGATCCCCTTGATCGTGCAATCGATACCCTGGTCGATCATCGTCACTTCGACATCGACCGTCTGGCGGTCGGCATAAGCGGCGATCAGCTGCCTTAGCGGGGGCACGAGTGCCGCAAGCTCCGGCAGAAGGACTGGACACTCGCGCAGGTCGACGATCCGATGCGAGCGCGCTTCGCGAAAGCCCAGCACTGCACCCTTGCCCTTACGCAACCCATGGAGCGTCGCGCGGCGGCGCGTTGCCGGCGGCGAAAGGTGCGTGGGCAGCACGTCTTGCGGCTCGATGCTCTGCCCATGAGCCGCATGCAGCACGCGGTCGGTGACGAACTGGCGCAATGCGTCCTCGCCAGCATGCTGGAGCTGGCAGCCACCACACCCCTCGTCCTGCGCCACGGCGAAGTGACGGCACGGCGGTTCGACATGTTGCGGTCCTGCGTCGAGCGTGCCATCGGGCAGCACGACGTCACCTGGGACACCTCCCGTTACATGACGACCGGAGGCCGTGACGCCATCGCCGCGGGCGGCAATGCGACGGATCGGCTCGGCTTCGCTCACAGGAATGCCGCCATGGCCGGTTTCACCGCGCGCGCCAGATCACTGGCCGAGAAAGCCGAGGCGGCCCGTCGAGCCGCTTCGTGATCAACCCAGACCGCTTCCTCGCAGGCGCGCATCGTGTCCGAATGCACCGCCAAACGTGACGCCACAATACCGGCGAGCACATCGCCGCTGCCTGCCACCGATAGCCAGCTCGATCCGCGCGGGAAAAAGCGCATTCCCTCACGGCCCAACAGCACGGTGTCGGGTCCCTTGGCGAGCACTGTCATTCCAGTGACGTCGTGCAACCTCCGTGCGCGGTCGAGCTTGCTTTGAAGCGTGACGCCAAAGCTTTCGCACAACGTCGCGAGCTCGCCCTCATGCGGTGTCAGGCAAATCTTCGTGACGTCGATCCCGTCCAGCATATCCGGGCGCAGGAGAAGCAGAGCGTCTGCATCAAGAACGCATGGGCGGCCGCTTCCCAAGACCCGCGATAGCCGGTTGCGCGCCTCGGCATTGCGGCCAAGTCCGGGCCCGGTGAGCAGAGCCGAAATCCGCTCATCTTCAAGCACGGCGTCAAGGTCCTGCTCGATCACCAGATCCGCCGGTGCATCGGGATGCGAGTGGTCGCTCACCAGCTTCACATAGCCTGCCCCCGCATGCATCGCGGCCTCGGCAGAAAGGAGCGGAGCGCCAGGCATCGATCCTGCAACAACTGCCAGCAGCCCGCGCCGATACTTGTGACTGTCTGCCGCAGGCGCTGTCAGTTGCGGAGCCGACGCCAGTCGGTCGCTTACGTCCTCCAACGCGAGGCCGATCGGGACGCAGCGCAATGCGCCCATCGACGCCATCGCGGGCATCAGGAAATGGGCTTGCTTCCAAGCGCCGAGTGCGAGCGTAAGGTCATATTGAGGCAGCGGCCCGAGGACCGATCCCGTGTCGCTTTCGACCGAGCTCGGAACATCGATAGCTATTTTGTAACAATCGCTTGCGGCGAGTTCTTCGAGCAGGCTCGCAAATTCGTCCTCGACGTCTCTCGATAGCCCGTAACCGAACAGGCAGTCGACGATGACCGGGTCGGTCAAAGCCGCGCGGCCAATCACCTTCCCCTCGAAGGCTGCCCGCGCCTTGCGCGCCGTCTCGCTTTTCGGTTCCACGGGAGCGATGACGCGCACCTTGTAGCCCTTCGCATGCAGGCGACCGGCGATGACGTAACCGTCCCCGCCATTGTTGCCAGGCCCGCAGAGCACGGTGATCGGTCGGCCCGCAGCCATCCGCATCACCCATTGAGCCGCGCCTTCGCCGGCCCGCTGCACCAGCTCCCATTCGCTGGTCCGGGCATCCATCGCGGCTTGCTCGGCTGCGCGCATGGCTTCGACGCTGAGGACTGCAGTCGGGCTCATTGCGACGCCTGCGCCGGGAAATTGTAGCTGTCGTTGCCGATGGTAACGTAGATCCTATCCTCGCGGACTTCGCTGCGCGCAGTCTCGAACCCATCGACGCTGGCGAAACCCTCACCGCGTTCAACGAGGCGACGGAAGCCGCCATTGGGATGACGGATCACGAAGACATTCGCCCCGCCAACCCGCGCGGTTTCGAGGCGGCAGTCGTCGGACCACTCGCCCTCGCCCTCGAGCGCGCAAAGCACCGGTTCGGCCCCCACCTCGGCTACGCCCTGCTCCTCCGAACAAGCGCCGAGGATTGCAGCAAGGCACAGCGCTGCGGTGACATCGTAGGGAGAGGGTCGAAATTTCATGCCCAGCGGCTGCCACGCCGCGCTGCGCGGGGCAAGCCTCAGCGGCGCCTGATCTGCGAAACGTCCCGGATCGCGCCGCGCGCGGCGGAGGTCGTCATTGCGGCATAGGCTTTCAGCGCATCGGTCACGCGGCGCTCGCGCGGAGCGGCGGGAGCCCAGCCATTGTCGCTCTTTGCGTCCATCGCGGCGCGGCGGCGATCAAGGTTCTCGTCGGAAACTTCCAGCGTGATGGTGCGATTGGGAATGTCGATGGCAATGATGTCGCCGTTTTCGACCAGGCCGATCGCCCCGCCCTCCGCAGCTTCGGGCGAAACGTGGCCGATCGACAGGCCGGAGGTGCCGCCGGAGAAGCGGCCGTCGGTGAGCAGCGCACAAGCCGCGCCCAGGCCCTTCGATTTCAAATAGCTAGTCGGGTAGAGCATCTCCTGCATCCCCGGTCCGCCCCGCGGCCCTTCGTAGCGGATCACGACCACATCGCCTTCCACCACCTGGCCGGTGAGGATGGCGGTCACGGCATCGTCCTGGCTTTCGTAAACCTTGGCAGGGCCGGAGAACTTCAGGATGCTTTCATCAACCCCGGCAGTCTTTACGATGCAGCCGTCGCGCGCGATATTGCCGTAGAGCACGGCTAGGCCGCCATCCTGGCTGAAGGCGTGCTCGGCGCTGCGGATAACGCCGTTTTCGCGGTCGAGGTCGAGCTCTTCCCAGCGGCGCGACTGACTGAAGGCGGTCTGCGTCGGCACGCCTCCAGGCGCTGCCGAGTAGAATTCGCGCACCTTGTTGTTCTGCGTGCGCCCGATATCCCAATCGTCCAGCGCATCGCCCATGGTGGGGCTGTGCACAGTCGGCAAAGCGGTATGGAGCAGGCCTGCCTTCTCCAATTCGCCGAGGATCGACATGATGCCGCCCGCGCGGTGGACGTCTTCCATGTGCACATCGCTCTTGGCGGGGGCGACCTTGGACAGGCACGGCACCTTGCGGCTGAGGCGGTCGATGTCTTCCATGGTAAAGTCGACCCCTGCTTCGTTCGCTGCGGCGAGCAGGTGCAAGACAGTATTGGTCGAGCCACCCATCGCGATGTCGAGGCTCATCGCATTTTCGAAAGCTTCGAAGCTGGCGATTGTGCGCGGCAGCACGCTGTCGTCGTCCTCTTCGTAATAGCGTTTGGCGAGCGTCACCACGAGCCGCCCCGCCCGCTCGAACAGGCTCTGGCGGTCGCAATGTGTGGCGAGAGTCGAGCCATTGCCGGGCAGCGACAGGCCCAGCGCTTCGGTCAGGCAGTTCATCGAATTGGCCGTGAACATGCCCGAACAGCTGCCGCAGGTCGGGCAGGCGTTCTGCTCGATCGCGGTGACTTCCTCGTCGGTATAAGATTCGTCCGCCGCGGCGACCATTGCGTCCACCAGATCCAGCGCGACTTCCTTGCCCTTCACCACGACCTTGCCCGCCTCCATCGGTCCGCCGCTGACGAACACCGCCGGGACGTTCAGCCGCATCGCCGCCATCAGCATGCCCGGCGTGATCTTGTCGCAGTTGGAGATGCATACCATCGCATCGGCACAGTGAGCGTTCACCATGTACTCGACGCTGTCGGCGATCAGGTCGCGGCTGGGTAGCGAATAGAGCATCCCGTCGTGGCCCATGGCGATGCCGTCATCGACCGCGATGGTGTTGAATTCCTTGGCGACACCGCCCGCCGCCTCGATCTCGCGCGCGACAAGCTGGCCGAGGTCCTTCAAGTGGACATGTCCGGGGACAAATTGTGTAAAGCTGTTCACGACCGCGATGATCGGCTTGCCGAAATCGCCGTCCTTCATCCCCGTCGCACGCCACAAACCGCGCGCGCCGGCCATGTTGCGGCCATGGGTGGTGGTGCGGGAGCGGTAGGCAGGCATGGCGGGTCTCGATTGCTGAACTGAACCAGTAGCCGCTCACCCTGAGCCTGTCGAAGGGTCTGGAGCCGTGGTGGCTATCCTTCGACAAGCTCAGGATGAGCGGAGCTACAGAATTAGGTCAATTCAGGCGAGGTGCGAAACAGCTTTTGCTTGGCCCCGCGCAAACTCCGCCCCTTCAGACCTCGAGCGCGACGCGCCCCAGCACATCGGCCAGCATCACCGCCCAGCGCGCCTGACCGGCAGGCGTGTCGATCTGATCCTGCCGGATCTCGACCGTGCAATAGGGGATGCCGTTCGCCTCGGCATGGCGGTCCATGGTGGCGTTGAGCTGCTTGCCAGAATAGGGCTCGTTGTCGCCCACGGTCAGCCCCTGCTCGCCGAACAGGCGGATCGCATGGCGCGCCGCCGTATCGTCCTGGTTGTAGAGCAGAGCGACCTCCCACGGTCGCTCCTCGTCACTGCTTGCAAGACTGGGCGTGAAGCTGTGCAGCGCGATGATCATCTTCGGCCTGGCATCCGCAATGAAGCTCGCCAGCGCGGTGTGGTAAGGCCGGTGATAGAGGTCGAGGCGCTTCTCGACGTCGGCGCCGATATTGCCGGGGATGAGGTGCCCGTCGCTTTCGGTCGGCACGACGGCAGGCTCGTCTTCCTTGCGGTGGAAGTCGCAGACGAGGCGGCTGACGGTGGCGATATGGGCGGGGATATTGTGGCGGCGCGCGAGGCGGTCGGCGATGCCGCCCACGCCGATATCGACGGCGATGTGATCGTTCAGCAGCTTGCGATCAATCCCGAGATCGATGTCCGCCGGCACGAAATTGGAGGCGTGATCCGCCACGCAGATCAATCCGCCGGGGCGGATCGTGTCCATACCAACCTGGCGGTACGGAAGGCCGTCGATCATCTGAGGTTCCCTTGCATCTGCCACCAGCGGGGATGGTCGGCGGCAATGCGTGCCGCGGCCTCGTCCCGCGCTGTTTCGTTCTCGAACAGCGCGAAACACGTCGCGCCCGAACCTGACATACGGGCGAGAAACGGCGAAGTTCCGCGTATTGCGGCGAGCACGTCGGCGATTTCGGGGCACAGTTCGATGGCCGGCGCTTCGAGGTCGTTGCGGCCTTGTAATGCGATGGCCCGCGCGTCGCCCTGAGGCATCGGCCCGCGGTCCACGCCATCCCATGCCTTGAACACCGGCCCCGTCGAAAGCGGCAGGCGCGGATTGACGAGCATCACAGGGGTTCCGGCAAGACTGTCGTCCGCCGGTTCGAGCTCGGTCCCCGTCCCGCGCCCGATGCAGGTGCGACTCTCGACGCAGGCCGGGACGTCTGCGCCGAGCGCGGCGGCGCGTTCCCGCCAGTCGTCCGGCAGGCCGAACCGCTCGCGAACGATGCGGAACACGGCCCCGGCATCGGCCGAACCCCCGCCCAGCCCCGCCGCGACCGGCAGATTCTTCTCGAGCGTGATCGTAAGTCCGTCCGCCCTCGGCAGCTTGCCCAGCGCCATGGCGACGAGATTGTCGAACGGATCGTCCAGCCCGCCTGCGAACTCGCCGAAAACCTTCACGCTGTCCTGCTCCGCGCTACTGGCGCTCAGCCGATCCCCCGCATCGACGAAGGCGAACAGCGTTTCGAGTTCGTGATACCCGTTCCCCCGCCGCCTGCGGACATGCAGCGCTAGGTTGATCTTGGCGTATCCGGTTTCGCGCATACCTATGTGAATAGCTGTGCGGCGAAATAGAGGCCGAGTATCACGATCGCGCCATAAGTGGTGAGACCAAACCAATAGAGGCGGGGTGTCTTCTCGCGCGTTATTGGACCGATCGGCCACGGTGTTACGCTCTCGCCACTCCGCAGACTCCATCGCATCATGAATAGTCCCCCGATTGCGACGAAAACCATCACTATGCCAAGCGCAAGCTCGCTCATCGGCCCTCCAGGCTACCGATCAGATAAATCCAGATCACATATTCGGATAGTTCGGCCCGCCGCCGCCTTCGGGCGTGGTCCATTCGATGTTCTGGTTCGGGTCCTTGATATCGCAGGTCTTGCAGTGGACGCAGTTCTGCGAGTTGATCTGGAACTTCGGCTCCTTGCCGTCCTCGACAATCCACTCGTAGACCCCGGCAGGGCAGTAACGATTGGAAGGCCCGTCGAAGACCTCGAACTCGCTTTCCCGCTGCAATTCGCGGTCGAGGACCTTGAGGTGGACCGGCTGGTCCTCCGCATGGTTGGTGTAGCTGAAGCTCACATTGGTCAGCTTGTCGAAGCTCAGCACGCCGTCGGGCTTGGGATAGGCGATGGGTTTGTGCAGGTCCGCGCGCTCGAGCATCTCGTGATCACGGTGGTGCTTCATGCTGATCGGCAGGCCGATCTTCAGAGTGCGCATCCACATGTCGATCCCGGCCAGCACGGTGCCGATGTCCTCGCCCCATTTGGCGACGGCGGGCTGCGCGTTCTGGACCAGCTTGAGTTCCTTGGCGATCCAGCTGTCGCGCAGGTTCGCGTCGTACTCCATCAGCTCGGTGTGCTCATGGCCCTCGGCAATCGCCGCGGCGACGCTTTCTGCCGCCAGCATCCCGCTCTTCATCGCGGTGTGGCTGCCCTTGATGCGCGGCACGTTGACGAAGCCCGCCGCGCAACCGATCAGCGCGCCGCCCGGGAAGGCAAGCTTGGGCACGGACTGCCAGCCGCCTTCGTTGATCACACGCGCGCCATAGGCCACCCGCTTGCCGCCTTCGAGGATCGCGGCGACATCGGGGTGATGCTTCCAGCGCTGGAATTCCTGGTAGGGCGAAACGTAGGGGTTCTTATAGTCGAGCGCGGTAACGAAGCCGATCGCAACCTGCCCGGCCGCCTGGTGGTAGATGAAGCCGCCGCCCCAGGTGCCGGTTTCGCTGAGCGGCCAGCCCTGCGTGTGGATCACGCGGCCCGGCTCGTGCTTGGCGGGATCGATGTCCCACAATTCCTTGATGCCGAGGCCGTAGACCTGCGGCTGGCAATCCGCCTCCAGGTCGAACTTCGCCTTCATCTTCTTCGTGAGGTTGCCGCGCGCGCCTTCGGCGAAGAGCGTGTATTTCGCGTGGATTTCCATGCCGGGCTGGTAATCGCCCTTCTGACTGCCGTCTTCGGCAATGCCCATGTCTTGCGTGACCACGCCGGACACCGCGCCATTATCGTCGAACAGCACTTCGGCGGCGGGAAAACCGGGGAAGACCATCACGCCCAGCCCTTCGGCCTGTTCGCCCAGCCAGCGGGTGAGATTGCCGAGCGAGCCGGTGTAATTGCCGTCGTTCCGCATGAAGGGCGGCAGCAGGACTTCCGCCATTTCGGACATGCCCGTGCCGGACAGGACCCAGTGATGGTTTTCCGTCACCGGCGTTTCCGCCATCGGGCAATCCATGTCGCGCCAGTCGGGGAAGAGCTCGTTCAGTGCCTTGGGATCGACCACTGCGCCCGACAGGATATGCGCACCGACTTCGCTGCCCTTTTCGAGCACGACGACTTCCAGATCCTCGTTGATCTGCTTCAGCCGGATCGCTGCCGCCATCCCGGCGACCCCGCCGCCGATGATGACGACGTCGCAGGGCATGGATTCGCGTTCGCTCATGTCTCTCTCTTTTCGTCGCTAAATGTGTTGCCGATGCCTTGATTGCTGGGGCGTTAGAGGTCAAGACCTGCGCCGACACGATGATGCAGTACGACACCCCCGAAACCCGCGATTTCGACGGAGCCGAGGCACTGGAAGGGGCGATCGCGTGGTGGCGCGAGGCGGGGGTCGATTTCGACTATTCCGAAACACCGACGCAATGGTTGGCGGAGCCGGAGAGCGACGATGCCGTAGCGGCTCCGAAACCCGCTGCCCCGCCGCCTCCGCCGCCCGCGACACCGCTCTCGCGCGCCCTTCAACAGGATGCAGGCCCGCCGATTGGTGGCGCGCGCGAGAACTGGCCCGACAGTCTCGAAAAATTTCGCGAATGGTGGATGACCGAGCCGACGCTGGCCGAAGGATCGCTCGAGCGCCGGGTGCCGCCGCGCGGGGTTGCGGGGGCGAAACTTTGCATCCTCGTCCCGCAACCCGACCCGGATGACGCCGAGGGCCTGCTGACCGGCGGCGCGGGTAAGCTGCTTACCGCCATGCTGCAAGCGATGGGCGTGGGCGCGCATCAGGTTTACGTGGCGAGCACCCTGCCCGCTCCCATGGCCATGCCGGAATGGAACTCGCTCGCCGCGCGCGGCCTGGGTGACGTGACGCGCCACCATCTGGCGCTCGCCGCGCCCGAACGCGTGCTTGCGATCGGCCGGGCGCAGCTGACGCTCTTCGACATCGCGCCCGAGAAGGTGCGCGACCCGCTGGTGCTGGAGTGCGGCGACAAGACCCTGCCCCTCCTCGCCGCTCCCGATTTTTCGCAGATTGCCCGAAGCGCCGCGCGGCGCGCGAATTTGTGGCATCGCTGGCTGGAATGGACTGCATGACGATACGACCGACACTCGCCCTCGCCTTGGTGGCAGGTGCGATCTACGCAACCCCTGCCGCCGCGCAACAGAGCAGCGTCGACTACTTTACCCGCTCGCATGCCGAGGCCTTGCCGCGCCTTCTGTCGAGCGAGGATCGCGGCTATTACGGCTCGCTCTACGAAGCCATCAATGCGCGCAACTGGGACCGGGTCGAAGTCCTGCTGGCGCAGCGCGAGAGCGGGCCGCTGCACGGGGCAGCGCTGGCGCATTACTATCTCCATCCCGAAAGCCCGCGGATCCCTCTGGAACGGGTCGAAGCGTGGTTGGCCCAATACCGCGACCTGCCGGATGCCGAGAATATCGTGCGGCTCGGCCAGACGCGCGGGTTGCAAGGGGATTACAATTTGCGGCGCGAACGGCGGCTCGTGCGTCAATCCGGCATCACCCGCCGCACCCTGCCGCGCACGGTAAGCGACGGCACCATGCCCCAATCGGTGAGCGAGGCGATCCTCGGGCACATTCGCAACGACGATCCCGATGGCGCGCGACTGCTGCTCGACGGGGTCGATGCCACGCTATCGTCCGAAGCGCGCGCCGAATGGCGGCAGCGGGTCGCCTGGAGCTATTACATCGAGAACCGCGATGGGCAGGCCTCGGCGATTGCGGAGACTGTCCGCAACGGCGGTAGCGGAGCGTGGGTCGCGGAAGGCGACTGGGTTGCAGGCCTCGCTGCCTGGCGTCTCGGAGATTGCGCGCGCGCTGCAGCCGCTTTCGGACGCAGTGCCGGTGCGGCGCACAATCCGGAACTGTCCAGCGCTGCCCACTATTGGGCCAGCCGTGCGCTGGTCCGCTGTCGCCAGCCCGAAGACGCCGCGGAGCAGCTACGCGGAGCGGCGCGCTTTCCGGACACGCTCTACGGCATGATCGCGCATGAGCGGCTCGGCAAGCCCCTGCCCGATACGCATACCACGCCCGATCTGACGCCGGGTGACTGGCAGCGCCTTTCGCGGGAGGAAGCGGCGCGCAATGCCGTGATGCTCGCAGAGATCGGCCAGCGCGAGCAAGCAGACGAAGCGCTGCGCTGGCTGGTCCGCACCGGCGACCCGGACGATTTCGCAGCGCTGGGCAGGCTTGCCCGCGCGCTCGGGCTCACCGGCACGCAGAATTTTATGGCGTACAACGCGCCCCCGCGCACCGGCTCTCCGCCGAGCCTCAAATATCCGGTCACCTTCCGAGAGCCGATCGGCGGCTGGCGCGTCGATCCCGCCCTCGCCTTCGCACACGCCTTGCAGGAATCTAATTTCCGCGAGCGCGTGGTCAGCCCGGCTGGCGCCATCGGCCTGATGCAGATCATGCCGATCACGCAGCGCGAATATGCCGCCTCCATCAACATGAGCAGCGGCGCGGATCTGAAGGACCCGGCAGTCAATCTCGCCTTCGGTCAGCGCACGCTCGAAGCGCTGGGGTCGGCGCGTTACACGCAAGGCAAGCTGCCCAAGGTGATGGCAGCCTACAACGCCGGCCCGACACCGGTCGCGCGCTGGGAAAGCGAGGTCCGCGACCAGGACGATCCACTGCTCTACATGGAGTCGCTGCCCTATTGGGAGACGCGCAGCTATGTCGCCATCGTGATGCGCAATTACTGGATGTATCTGCGCCAGGCAGCCGCGCCTGCGCCCAGCCGGATCGACTTGGCCGAGAACGACTGGCCGCAATTCCCCCGCGCCAATTAGGAGCAGCGTAATGGCGATCGACGAAAGCCGCGAGTTCAAGCCGGTCAGCATTGCACTGCTGACCGTGTCGGACAGCCGCACGCTGGCCGACGACACTTCGGGCAACATCCTCGCCGAACGGATCGAAGGCGCCGGACACAGCCTCGCCACTCGCGAGATCAGCCGCGACAGCACCGAGGAAATCGCCGCGCACCTCCACCGCTGGATCGACGACGAGGCGATCGATTGCGTCATTTCCACCGGCGGCACCGGGCTGACTGGTCGCGACGTCACGCCCGAAGCGCTGGACCGGGTAAAGAGCAAGGACATCCCCGGTTTCGGCGAGCTGTTCCGTTGGCTCAGCTACAAGACCATCGGCACCAGCACGGTGCAAAGCCGGGCCTGCGGCGTGGTGGCGCGCGGAACCTATATCTTCGCCCTGCCAGGCTCGAACGGCGCGGTGAAGGATGGCTGGGACATGATCCTCGCCGAACAACTCGACAGCCGCAACCGGCCCTGCAACTTCGTCGATCTCATGCCGCGCCTGCGCGAACGGTAGGAACGCTACCGTTCCTCGCGCGTCGTTCGGGCACGCACCCGGGGGAGCAAACTGTTCGAGATAGCGGCCTTTTCGACGCAGACGCTCCTGATTCTGTTCGGCGGCGCGGCCGTGCTGATCGCACTCGTGGGTACGCGCATGGCGGGGTTGGCGGACACTCTGGCCGACCGCACCGGCTTCGGCGAAGCGCTGGTCGGATCGGTGCTGCTTGGCGCAGGCACGAGCATCGCCGGCATCGTGACATCCGCCAGCACGGCGGCGAGCGGTGCGCCCGATCTGGCCGTATCCAACGCGATGGGCGGGATCGCTGCCCAGACCATGTTTCTGGCGGTCGCCGATGTCGCCTATCGCAAGGTCAATCTGGAGCATGCAGCGGCCAGCCCGGTAAACCTCGGACAGTCGACGGTGCTAATTATCCTCATAGTGCTGCCGATCATGGCTTGGGTATCGCCGCCCTTCGCCGTCTTCGGCATCAATCCGCTGACGCCGGTGCTGGTCATGGTCTACCTCGTCGGCCTCCACAACGCGCACCGGATCAAGCAGCGGCCGATGTGGCTGCCGCGGAAGACCGATGCCACGCGCGACGAAGACGACGATGAGTGCGATGACCGGCGGCCGCTGGCCCTGCTGTTCGCGATCTTCGGGGGCATGGTCGCCGTGGTCGGATTGTGCGGCTATGTCGTGGGGACTGCCGGGCTGGAACTCTCGGGCAGGCTCGGCATATCGCAGGGCGTCGTCGGGGCGCTGGGCACCGCCATCGTCACCTCCCTACCTGAACTGGTCACCACCATCGCCGCCGTTCGCAAGGGGGCGTTGCAACTGGCGGTCGGCGGGATCATCGGCGGCAACATGTTCGACGCACTGTTCATTGCCGCCAGCGACGTCGCCTATCGCGAAGGCAGCATCTACAATGCGATGAGCGAGCGCAGCGTGTTCTGGATCTCGCTATCGATCCTGATGACGGGCATCCTCCTGCTCGGCCTGCTCCGGCGCGAACGACAGGGACCAGGCGGGATCGGCTGGGAATCGGTTTTGCTGATCGGCTTGTGGCTCGGCGGCGCGGCCTTGCAGATTTCGCTCGGCTGACGACTCGACAGACTCGCTTGTTCCACTTATGTTCTATTCATGGACAAGCGGATGGAGCCAGCCATCGCCGGGCGCGGCGCGCAATCGGCCAGCGTGCCGACGCGCTTCGGCCTCGCCACGCGAGAGACCGATGGCGACTGGCGCGATCACATGGAGGCGCTGGACGGACCTCCCGTGAAGTTGCGGACGCATGTGACCGAGGAGCGGCCCCGGACGATCCTCAGCTTCAACCAGTCGCCGGACATCTTCTTCGACCGCTCGATCAACGCCTATCGCGGCTGCGAGCATGGCTGCGTCTACTGCTTCGCGCGGCCCACCCACGCCTATCATGACCTGTCGCCAGGACTGGACTTCGAGACCCAGCTATTCGCCAAGCCCAATGCAGCCGAGATCCTGCGCGCCACGCTGGCCAAACCGAAATACCGGCCGAAGCCGATCGCGATGGGGACCAATACCGATCCCTACCAACCGATCGAGCGCGATTACCGGATCACGCGTTCGGTGCTGGAGGTCTGTCTGGATGCGCGGCATCCCGTGACGATCACCACCAAGTCCGACCGCGTGCTCGACGATCTCGACCTGCTTACCCAGATGGCAGAGCGCAGGTTGGTGGCAGTGGCGATCTCGGTGACGACATTCGATCCCAAGCTGTCCGGCAAGCTGGAACCGCGCGCAGCATCGCCTGCCAAGCGATTGCAGGCGCTGGGAAAACTTGCCGATGCGGGCGTGCCGACACATTGCTCGGTCGCGCCGGTCATCCCGGCGATAACCGACGAGTTCATGGAAGAAATCGTCCAGCGAGCCGCAGCGACGGGCGTAGATAGCTGCGGCTGGATCCCGCTGCGCCTGCCGCATGAAGTTGCTCCGCTGTTCTGCGAATGGCTCTCGGTCCACTACCCCGAGCGCGGCGATAAGGTGATGAGCATCGTGCAGTCGATCCGCAGCGGGAAGGACAACGACCCGAACTTCTTCAGCCGCCTGCGCCCCACCGGTGTCTGGGCCGACCTCTTCCGCGCCCGCTTCCGCCTCGCCTGCAAACGTGCCGGTATCGGCAAAGCGAAGTTCGAACTGGATTGCACGCAGTTCAGACCGCCTGCGGTGGGCGGGCAGCTGCGGTTGCTTTAACCTCCCCGGTCCGGAGAGGTTAGAACCCCTCGCCCTCCTCGCCCGGCGCAAACCGCACCAGCCTGCTATCCACTAGCGCTGCTGTGCGATTGATCACCGCCTTCTGGTACTCAGGATCCTTGATCATCTCGAAGAAGGCTCCGCTGTTCGGGTACTGCGCCACGAAGCCGTCGTGCCAGCGCCGATCGTCCGGTCCGGTGACCATGCACTGGAAGGCGCCGCGCCACACGATCGAGCCGCCGACGCGGCGGAAGATCGGGCCGCTGGTCTTGCCATATTCCTCATAGGCGCGGCGGCCGCTCCAGCCGTTGCCATGATGCTCGTGACCCTCGGGGTATTCGGCCTCGTCACGATAGAGCAGCAGGTTGAGCATGTGGATCGGCTCGTCGCGCGGCAGGGCCTTGAAAGCGTCGAAATTGGCGCGGTTCGGGTCGATGTAATTGGTCAAATGGTCTCTCCGGAATCGATCGTGCTCAGTGATTGTGGGCTTCGGCTGTCCCTTCATGGGTCGCCCATACGCGGTGTTTTCCATCACGCATGATCAGGACGGTCTGATAGGTCTGGCTGCGCCCCGCCACCTCCATGCCCGGAGAGCCGATGGGCATGCCCGGCACGGCGAGGCCGACGGCGTCCGGCTTCTCATCGAGCAGGCGCCGTACGTCTTTGGCAGGCACATGGCCTTCGATCGCATACCCCTCGACCGTCGCCGTGTGGCAGCTGCGCAGGTTGGCGGGCACACCTGCCGCATCCGCGACAGGCGTCGTGTTCTCCACATCGCGCACGGTCATTTCGAAACCGGCGTCGCGCATCCGCTCGATCCATTCGCTGCAGCAGCCGCACCACGGGGTCTTCGCTACGTCGATGGTACTGGCGGAGGCGGCCTGCGCGCAGGCGATCAAAGCCAGTGGGGCCAGTGCGAAAACAGGGCGAAAGCGGGGCATTCGAATACTCCTTGAAAAGTCTTGCGAGCGACTGTCGCAGCTTATCTATGCAGGGATAGCTGCATGTAAACTGTATCGAGCCGCCGTCCGAATTTCATGTCGACCTGCCGCATCCGCCCTGCCTCGACGAAGCCGAGCTTGCCGTGCAGCGCCACCGAGGCGGGTTCGCCCCCTCCGATGACTGCGATCATCTGCTCGAAGCCTGCGTCGCCCGCTGCATCGACCAGCGCCGCCAGCAAGGTGGAGCCGAGGCCCGAACCGCGCTGTAAGTCGGCGATGTAGATGCTGTTTTCGCAAGTGTGCGCATAGGCCGCGCGGTCGCGGAATTGCGTCGCATAGGCATAGCCCCTCACCTCGCCGTCCCGCTCCACCACGAGAAACGGCCAGCCATGCGCTGCAACCGCGCCGATCTTCTCGCGCCAGAACGCCTCGTCCGGAGCCACGGTATCGAAGGTCGCCGTGCTGTGCGCGACGTGATGGGCATAGATCGCCTACACCGCAGCGGCATACTCCGCTACTGCGGTACGCACGGCCGCGTCAGGCGAGCGTATAGTCGCTGAACCGATCGCGCAGATCCTTCTTGCTGATCTTGCCGGTCGCGGTGTGCGGGATGTCGTCGACGAATTCGACTGCATCGGGCAGCCACCATTTGGCGACCTTGTCGGAGAGGAAGTACACGACCTCCTCCGCCGTGCAGTCCTTGCCCTCCTTCTTGACCACGAACAGCACCGGGCGCTCGTCCCACTTGGGGTGGAACATCCCGACGCAGGCCGCTTCGGCCACGGCCGGGTGGCCGACGGCCGCATTCTCGAGCTCGACCGAGCTGATCCATTCGCCGCCGGACTTGATGACGTCTTTCGTGCGGTCGGTGATCTGCATCGTGCCATCCGGGTGCAGGATGGCGACATCGCCGGTGTCGAACCAGCCATCTGCGGTGAGAGCATCTTCTTCGGCCTTGAAGTAGCGCTTCACCACCCACGGACCGCGGATTTGCAGCGCACCCGATGCCTCGCCATCGCGCGGCAGGACCTTGGTGCGATCGTCGAGATCGACCGTGCGCAGCTCCACCCCGAAAATCGGGCGGCCCTGCTTCATCGTCTTCTCGACCTTCTGTTCGAAGGTCATTTCGTCCCAATCCGCCGTCGGGCCGCCGACCGTGCCGATCGGCGAGGTTTCGGTCATGCCCCAGGCGTGCTGGACGCGCGTGCCGTTCTTCATCAGCCGCTCGATCATGAAGCGCGGCGCGGCCGATCCGCCGATGGTCGCCGCGTGCAGCTTCGGCAGCTCGATGTCGTTCGCATCGCAATACTGGAAGTGAGCGAGCCAGACAGTCGGCACGCCGGCGCTGTCGGTGACGCCTTCCTTCTTCATCATCTCGTCGAGCACAGCCGGATCGTTGACCGCGCTGAACACGAATTTGATCCCCGCCATCGCGCCAGCATAGGGCAGGCCCCAGCTGGCCGCGTGGAACATCGGAACGACCGGAAGCATGACCGAGGACGCGCTGAAATTGAACGTGCTCGGCTGCAAGCCGGCGAGCGCGTGGAGCACGGTGGAGCGATGCTCGTACTGGACGCCCTTGGGGTTGCCGGTGGTGCCGCTGGTGTAGCAGATCATGCAGGGATCGCGCTCGTCGCCCGCGACCCACTCGAACTCCCCGTCCTGCGCGCCGATCCAGTCCTCGAACGCCGTGACGTCGCTGCCTTCGGGCGGATCGAAGCAGATATAGTGTTCGACCGTCGGCCACTGGTCGCGCATCTTGTCGATGATCGGCTGGAAGGCCGCATCGTAGAGCATCACCTTATCTTCGGCATGGCCGACGATATATTCCAGCTGCTCTTCAAACAGGCGCGGGTTGCAGGTGTGGAGCACGCCGCCCATCCCCGCGACCCCGAACCAGCTGACGAGGTGGCGCGCATGGTTCATTGCAAGGCTCGCGACCTTGTCCCCCGGCTCGAGGCCGAGCGCCTGCAGCGCCTGCGCCATCTTGCGCGCATCGCGGTGGATGCCTGCCCAGTCGGTGCGCGTCTCGCTGCCATCGGCCCAGCGGGTCACGATTTCGCGGTTGGGGGCTTCTCTCGCAGCATGGTCGATCACATGCGAAATCCGCATGGTCCAATCCTGCATGGCGCCTAACGACATATGCTCTCCTCTCGCCGATTTCAGGCGACGAGGCGCAAGTTTGCCTTCCCCCGTCGCGCGGTCAGCTGCACCTTGGCAAGGCCGGGCACGCTTGCCAAGCGTTCAGCGAGCTCTCCATCGATGGAAAATGCACGGCCGAGGCGCACCACCGGAGGATCGGGATCACCGGTGTTCAAAGTCGCCATCACCTCGTCGCCGCCCTCGCCAGCGGTCTGCAAGGCCAGCGCCAGGTCCGTCAGCGCGTCGACGCTCTCGACTTCGAGGGTTAGCAGCATCGCCATGCTGCCCTTCACTGCATCGAGCGGCACTGCGCCGCGCACGGTGATCCGTGGCGGTTCGTCGGGGCTCGGGCTGTCGAGCTCGACATCGAGCTTCACGCAGGTCTGGTTATCGGCCCATTCGAGGAAGCGGTCGACCATGCCCTCCTCGAAGCAAGCGGCGCTGAATTGGCCCGAACTGTCGGAGAAATCGGCGCGGATAAAGGGCTTGCCGCGCTTGGTGGTGCCCTTGCTGGCCTTCTCGACCATGGCTGCCATCACCGCACCTGCGCGCCCGCCGGGAGGGGCACCGCTGGCCATCAGCGAGGCGTAGCTGCGCGCCCCTTGCGCGCTCGCAACCGTACGCCACGCCTCGACAGGATGCTCCGCGAAGTAGAAGCCGAAGTTCTCCTTCTCCCGCGCCATCTGCTCCGCGCGCGGCCAGGGATCGGCATCCTTGAGGCGGAGCGTGTCCTCGGTCGCCGCATCGTCGCCGCCGAACAGCGCCGCCTGTCCGCTCGACCGCTCGCGCTCGGCAGCGTCTGCGATAGCGAGCAGCATGTCGGCATTGGCGAACAGCTTCGCCCGGTTGGTCTCGAATTCGTCGAGCGCGCCGGCCGAAATAAGCGCCTCCAGCTGGCGCGAATTCATCGAACCCTTGGGCAGCCGCTCGAACAGGTCCTGCAGGCTCTCGAACTTTCCACTGATCTCCCGCTCGTGGACGATCGCTTCCATCGCCCGTTCGCCGACATTGCGGATGCCTGCCAGCGCATAGCGCACGGCATAGCCATCGTCGGTCTGTTCGACGCTATATTCGGCCTCGGAATAATTCAGCGCGGGTGGCAGCACCTTGATCCCGCTGCGCCGCGCATCGTCGACGAACACAGCCAGTTTTTCCGACTGGTGCATGTCGAAGCACATGGACGCAGCGAAGAACTCTTCCGGATAATGCGCCTTGAGCCAAGCCGTCTGATAGGCGAGCAAGGCGTAGGCAGCGGCGTGCGATTTATTGAAGCCATAGCCAGCGAACTTGTCGATCAAGTCGAACAGTGCATTCGCCTCGGCCTTCTCGATGCCGGAGACTTCCTTGCAGCCCTCGACGAACCGCTCGCGCTGAGCGTCCATCTCGGCCTGCACCTTTTTGCCCATAGCGCGGCGCAGCAGGTCGGCATCGCCGAGCGAGTATCCGGCGAGGATTTGCGCGGCCTGCATGACCTGTTCTTGGTAAACGAAGATGCCGTATGTCTCGGCGAGGATACCCTCGAGCTTGGGATGCGGATACTCGATCGCAACCTCGCCCGCCTTGCGCTTGCCGAACAGCGGGATGTTGTCCATCGGACCCGGACGATAGAGCGAGACGAGTGCGATAATGTCGCCGAAATTGGTCGGCTTCACGGCGGTCAGCGTGCGCCGCATGCCTTCCGATTCCAGCTGGAACACGCCGACCGTATTGCCCGCCTTCATCAGCTCGTAGACCTTGGGGTCGTCCAGCGGCAGCGTCGAGAGGTCGATGTCGATCTCGCGCCGCTTGAGCAGGTCGGTGGCCTTCTTGAGTACCGACAGCGTCTTCAATCCGAGGAAGTCGAACTTCACGAGGCCGGAGCTCTCGACATTCTTCATGTCGTATTGCGTCACCGGCATGTCCGAGCGCGGATCGCGGTAGAGCGGGACCAGCTGCGCCAGCGGGCGATCCCCGATTACGACGCCCGCCGCGTGGGTCGAGCTGTTGCGCGGGAAGCCCTCCAGCTGCATCGCGAGATCGACGAGGCGCTTCACCTCATTGTCGTTGTCGTATTCGCGCTTGAAGTCTGCCGCCCCGTTCAGCGCACGCGGCAGCGTCCAGGGGTCGGTCGGATGGTTGGGCACCATCTTGCATAGCCGGTCCACGTGGCCGTAGCTCATCTGCAAGATGCGGCCCGTATCGCGCAGCACGGCGCGGGCCTTCAGCTTACCGAAGGTGATGATCTGCGCGACATGATCGTGGCCGTATTTCTGCTGGACGTATCGGATCACCTCGCCGCGCCGCGTTTCACAGAAGTCGATGTCGAAGTCGGGCATCGACACGCGTTCTGGATTCAGGAAGCGCTCGAATAGCAGGCCCAGCTGGATCGGATCGAGATCGGTAATCGTCAGCGCCCAGGCGACGAGGCTGCCTGCACCCGAGCCACGGCCCGGGCCGACGGGAATGTCCTGATCCTTGGCCCATTTGATGAAGTCGGCAACAATCAGGAAGTAGCCGGGGAAGCCCATCTGGTTGATGATATCGACTTCGAACTTCAACCTGTCGAAATAGACCTTGCGGTCCTCCTCCGACATCTCGCCGTAGGGCTCCAGCCGGGCTTCGAGGCCTTTACGCGCGTCCTCTTCCAGCGCCCGCGCTTCGCCTTCCAGATCGCCCGCAAGGCTGGGCAAGATCGGGTCGCGATAGGGCGGCGCGTAGGCACAGCGTTGCGCGAGAACGATAGTATTCTCGACCGCCTCGGGCAGGTCGGCGAACGCCTCGTCCATCAGGTGGTAGGTCTTGACGTAGCTTTCCGGATTGGAGCGCGCGCGCTCCTCCGCATCGACATGTGTGGACCCGGCGATACACAGCATGGCGTCATGCGCCTTGTGCATGTGAGGCTCGGCGTAGTTGGCGGGATTGGTGGCGATGAGCGGCAGGTCACGCGCATAGGCTAGGTCGACCAGCGCCTCCTCCGCGCGCTGTTCCACCTCGTTCCCGCGCCGCGCTAACTCGATATAGAGGCGGTCCGGAAAGAGCGCCTGCAAGCGGTCGAGCGCCGCTTCGGCGTGGCTCTGCTGACCTTCCGCGAGCAGTCTCGTCACCGCGCCTTCGCTCGCGCCTGTCAGCGCCAGCAATCCGTCGGTATGCCCTTCGAGGTCTGCCATCGCGACATGCGGTTCGAACTCCAGCGGGCGCTCGAGATGCGCTTTCGAGACCAGATGACAAAGGTTGTCATAGCCCGCCTCATCCTGCGCATAGAGCGGCAGATAGTCGACCTGCTTGCCCTCGGCATCGCGCGCCACGCCCAGCAGCGTTCCGATGATCGGCTGGATACCTTCCGCCTTGCAGGCATTGGCGAACATCACCGCGCCATAGAGGCCGTTGCGGTCCGCAATCGCGATCGCAGGGAACCCTCGCTCTTTCGCCAGCTTGGCCATCGCCTTGGGATCGATCGCCCCTTCGAGCATCGTATAGGCAGACAGCACGCGCAAAGGGACGAAAGGCTTGTAGCTCATGCGAGCAAGGTAAGCTTTTTGTTTGGATTCGGAAGGCTCCGGGAGCGCTGTTTCTCCACAGCGCGTGGAGAAATCAGCCCTCGCGGATTTTCCTGCGCGTATCGCGGATCGTCGAGAATGCGCCATAGATCACCAGCGCGGCCAGGAAGATCCAGACCCACACCGGGATATTGCGTCCCGCGATCGCCAGATAGAGATAGGCAGACACGAAGAAGAACCCCGCCAGCATGGTCGGCAGCACAGTCGATCTGCCCGCACGGGCGCGCTTTACCAGCCAGCCGATCGAGAGCAGGAAGAAGGGGATCGCCCCGACGTAAATCCCGCCGAAGATGTAGGGATTAACGCCATATTGGGCGCCGAGAGCGAGAAACCATTGGTTGATATCGGCAAGCATGACCGGTCTTTCGTGCGGCGTCAGCGGCTGGTTACAGCAGCTTTTCGATATCCTTCGCAATGCCCTTCGGCGCATCGGCCGGGCCGTAGCGTTTCACGACATTGCCTTCGCGGTCGATCAGGAACTTGGTGAAGTTCCACTTGATCGCCTTCGAACCCATCAGGCCGGGCGCCTCCGCCTTCATCCAGTCGAACAGTGGGCTGGCGTCGTCTCCGTTCACGTCCACTTTGGCCATCAGCGGGAAGGTGAGGCCGAAATTGACCTTGCAAAACTGCTCGATTTCTTCGGCATCGCCCGGCTCCTGATTGCCGAACTGGTTGCACGGAAAGGCCAGCACTTCGAAGCCCTTGTCGCCGTAGCGCTGGTATAGCTCCTCCAGCCCATCATATTGCGGCGTAAATCCGCATTTGCTGGCCGTGTTCACCACCAGCAGGACCTTGCCGAGCTTTTCCTGCAGATCGAGCGGCTGGCCCTTGCTGGTCGATACGGTGAAATCGGCGATCGTGGTCATTCTGTGATTCCTCAGCCGCGCGGAAAATCGTCGCGCGCTGCGAGCGTAGCGATTTCCTCTGCATGATATTCGCGGTCGCCGAGTTTCTCGACATAATAGTCGCCGCGCTCGTCGGGACTCATCAGCATGATGTGACGGATGAGGTCGGCGAAGGTGCCCTGCCGCAATCCCTTGGCACCGTCGAACACGCCGTCGCCATCGCCCACGCGGTGCAGGCTGGCGCGGTCGTCCCACTGGATGCCCGGGCGGTGGGTGTCTTCGGCGCGGTAGGTGCTGGGGTGGTCGGTCATAAACTAAATCTCCTTTGCCCGCCCAACGGATGAAACAGCGCTGCGTTTCCTATTCCAGCAAGCCGTCGTGCAGCCGCACCACGCGATCCATCCGCGCGGCCAGGCGTTCGTTATGCGTGGCGATCAGCGCCGCGCTGCCCTCGCCGCGAACGAGGGCGAGGAATTCGCCGAGCACGCGGTCACTGGTGGCTTCGTCGAGATTGCCGGTCGGCTCGTCGGCGAGGACCAGCGCAGGGCGATTGGCGAGCCCGCGGGCGACCGCCACACGCTGCTGCTCGCCGCCTGAGAGCTGGCTGGGCCGGTGATCGAGCCGGTGCTCCAGTCCGAGCGCCGAGAGTAGCTGGCGCGCCCGTGCTTCCGCATCGCTTCGCGGCTTACCGGCAACGAGCTGCGGCAGGACCACGTTCTCGACCGCATCGAAATCGGGCAGCAAATGGTGGAATTGGTAGACGAAGCCGAGATGCTCGCGCCGCAGGATCGTGCGCGCATGCGGGTCGGATTTTTCGGCCGAATGGCCCGCGATCACAATCTCTCCGCCGAAACCGCCTTCCAGCAGGCCGACCGCTTGCAGCAGCGTGGACTTGCCGGAGCCGGACGGGCCGAGCAGTGCGACGATCTCTCCTGGGCGCACGGTGAGGTCGACACCGCGGAGCACGTCGATCCGCACGCCGCCCTGCTCGAAGCTGCGCGTGAGGCCCTTCAGCTCGACGACCGGTTGCACGCCGCGACTATTCATAGCGCAGCACCTGTACCGGATCGGTGCTCGCCGCCTTCCATGCCGGGTATAGCGTGGCGAGGAAGCTGAGGACCAGAGCCAGGCCGACGATCATCGCGACTTCGACCAGATCGGTCTTGGACGGGAGCGTGGTCAGGAACCGCACCTGCGGGTCCCACAGCTCGACCCCGGTCGCCCAGCCGATCGCCGTGGTGATCTGCTGGCGGAAAGTCAGGACGATGAAACCGAAGATGAGGCCGGCGACGGTGCCGATCGCGCCGACGGTGAAGCCGGTCGTCACAAAGATTTTCATGAGGCTCCGCCGGGTCGCACCCATGGTTCGCATGATCGCGATGTCGCGCGTTTTTGCGCGCACCAGCATAACGAGGCTCGAAAGAATATTGAAAGCCGCAACCAAGACCATGAAACTCAAGGCGAATGCCATGGCTACACGCTCCACCTGAAGCGCTTCGAACAGGGTCGAATTGATCGTCTTCCAATCGGCCACCACCGCCCTGCCCTGCACGGCGCGCTGGACCGGCTCGAGGATTTCGCCGACCTCGTCCGGGTCCTCGACCGTAACTTCGATCATGCTCACCGTATCCCCGAGCAGCAGCAGTGTCTGCGCATCCTCCATCGGCATCACTACGAAGGCGCCATCGTAATCGTAAACGCCGACTTCGAATATCGCCGCGACTTCGTAGCCGATCTGGCGCGGGACGGTGCCGAATGGTGTAGAGCGGCCCTGCGGATTGATAATCGTGATCGTGTCGCCGACACGTGCGCCGATGTTCTCGGCCAGCCTTACGCCGATAGCCACGCGACTCGCCCCCGGTTCCAGCCGCGCGATGTTGCCGCTCACCACCTTATCGCCGAGATCGGTGATGTCTTCCGCCGTATTGCCGCGCACGAGGATCGCCTCCACCCGGCCGTTGAAGCTGGTCAGCAGCGGTTGTTCGATCAGCGGGCTGGCATCCACCACGCCCGGCGTTTCCTGCACGTTCTGGAGGATGTTCTCCCAGTCCTCCATCTTTCCGCCATAGGCTTGCACGATCGCATGGCCGTTCAGCCCAACGATCTTGTCGAGCAATTCCGCGCGAAACCCGTTCATCACGCTCATCACGATGACCAACATGGCCACCGAAAGCATCACGACGGTGATGGAGATGCCCGCGACCAGCGCGATGAAAGCCTCGCTCCTGCCGGGTAGCAGGTAACGCTTGGCAATCGTCCATTCGAAAGGAGAGAGGATCAGACCGGCCCTTATCTGTCGCAGGGTGTTCGCGAGTGGTGGAGAGGCGTTTAGGCAGAGGAAGCTGACTGTGCAATGAAATCGTGCCACAACCCCGGCGCATTCGCAGTGCATTCGGCGAACGCTCGTCGCACCGGCCTTGTAATCGCGCCGTAACATCGCCATGGGGTCGCGCATCCCGATTGCTGGCGCGGACAGGCCCCCGATGAACCTTACCCACCCGTTTCATGACGAGGATGGCGACAAGCTGCGCGAAGAGTGCGGCGTTTTCGGCGCGATCAACGCGACCGATGCTGCCGCTGCCACGGCGCTGGGCCTTCATGCCTTGCAACATCGCGGACAGGAAGCCGTCGGCATCACCAGTTTCGACGGCGCGGAATTCTTCACCCGGCGCGGCATCGGCCATGTGGCGGAGAATTTCTCCAGCCAGGAAGCGATCGCCGAGCTTCCCGGCACGATGGCGGCGGGCCATGTGCGATATTCCACCACCGGCGGATCGGGCCTGCGCAATATTCAGCCGCTTTACGCCGATCTCGCCAGCGGCGGCTTCGCCGTGGCGCACAACGGCAATATCTCGAACGCCGGCATGCTGCGCGACGATCTCGTTCGTCGCGGTTCGATCTTCCAGTCGACCAGCGACACCGAAGTCATCATCCATCTCGTTGCGACCAGCCGCTATCCGACGATCATGGACCGGCTGATCGATGCGCTGCGCCTGCTCGAGGGTGCCTATGCGCTGATCGTGATGACGCCGGAAGGGATGATCGCCTGCCGCGATCCGCTCGGCATTCGTCCGCTGCAGATGGGCCGGATCGGCGATGCGACCGTCTTCGCTTCCGAAACAGTGGCTTTCGACGTCGTCGGCGCCGAATTCGTCCGCCAGGTCGAGCCGGGCGAAGTGATCAAGGTCGATTTCGACGGCAATGTCGATTCGCTCCACCCCTTCGGCAATCACGCCCCGCGCCCCTGCATCTTCGAGCACGTCTATTTCAGCCGTCCAGACTCGGTGTTCGACGGGCGCAGCATCTACGAGGCGCGCAAGGCGATCGGGGCGGAACTGGCCCGCGAAAAGCCGGTCGAGGCCGATCTCGTCATTCCCGTGCCCGACAGCGGCGTGCCCGCCGCCATCGGCTATGCGCAGGAATCGGGCATTCCTTTCGAGCTCGGGATCATTCGCTCGCACTATGTCGGGCGCACCTTCATCCAGCCGAGCGACGGGGCGCGTCACGCAGGCGTGAAGCGCAAGCACAATGCCAACCGCGCACTGGTCGAGGGAAAGCGGATCGTGCTGATCGACGACTCCATCGTGCGCGGCACCACCTCGATGCAGATCGTCGAGATGATGCGCGATGCCGGCGCGATCGAGGTGCATTTCCGCGTTGCCAGCCCGCCGACGGCACATAGCTGCTTCTACGGCGTCGATACGCCCGAGCGCAGCAAGCTGCTTGCCGCGCGGATGGATGTCGAACCGATGCGCGAATTCATCAAGGCCGACAGCCTGGCCTTCGTGTCAATCGACGGGCTCTACCGCGCGGTGGGCGAGAAGCCTCGCAATTCCAGCTGCCCGCAGTTCTGCGACGCCTGTTTCACCGGCGACTATCCGACCTCGCTGACCGACCTTGCGCGGCGCGAGGATAAGCAGCAACAGTTGACCTTTCCCGTAGAGGCTGCCGAATGACCGACAAACCGCTGGACGGCCGTCTCGTCCTCGTTACCGGGGCGAGCAAGGGCATCGGTGCCGCGACTGCGAAGGCATTTGCCGCCGCCGGAGCGCATGTCGTCCTGACCGCGCGCGACGTGCGTGGCCTCGAAACGGTAGAGGATGCGATCCACGACGCCGGTGGCCAGTCGACGATCGCTCCGGTCGATCTCGCCGAGAGCGACGGCATCGCGCGCCTTGCTTCGGCAATCGCGGGACGCTGGGACAAGTTGGATGCGCTCGTCATTTCAGCAGCTTATTTGCCGACCCTCACACCGGTTACGCAGATCGATGGCAAGCAGTTCAGTCAAGCTATCACGGTCAACGTGCTGGCGACCCAGGCCTTGCTCGCGAATTTCGACCCGCTTTTGAAGCGCGCCGATGCCGGCCGCGTGTACGGCCTCACCAGCAGCGTCGGCGCCGATCCGCGCGCCTACTGGTCGGCCTATGGCTCGACCAAGGCGGCCTTCGACAACCTCCTCGAATGCTATGCGGCAGAAGTCGAGAAGGTTTCCAAGGTTCGCGTCGCCCTGATCGATCCGGGTGCGACTCGGACGGATATGCGCGCCAAGGCCTATCCGGGTGAGGATCCGAAGACGGTCAAATCGCCCGATGTGGTCGCAAATCGGCTCGTCGAGCTGCAAATTAACGATTTCGACGGCTTGTACCGAGAGCGCGTGGAAAGATGAATTAACCAATAGCGGTGAGGACTTCGTAACCCGAACAGTCGAGATTCTGCGGATATTCCTCTCGCGAGCGTGCGGGAGTTAAGAAAGCCGGAAATTCTCGTATTGGAAGGGCGCAACATGACCTATCAGACCCAGGACCGCTACCTGGTCGCCGCTCAAGAAGACCGCTGCGCACCGCGCACCAAGCTGACCATTCCCGGCCAGCTGCGTGCATCGGGCGGCCGCGCATTCCAGACGGTTATCCACGATCTTTCGATCTCGGGCTTCTCGGCAGCGGCGCTCAACCGCATGCATGAAGGCCAGATGTGCTGGCTGACCCTGCCCGGCCTGGAGTCGCTTCAGGCGCAGGTCGTGTGGTGGGAAAACTGCATGGTCGGCTGCGCATTCAACGAGCTGCTCTCGCCGATCGTCCACGACAACATCATCGCGCGCTACACCGGGGCCGGCAACTACCGCCCCTATTAAGACTTCGTTCCCGGCAGCTCGGGCAGGCAACCGCACCGACGCTTTGGCAGCGGCCTCAGAGCCCGGCCTGAACCGTGTTTTGAGTGCTCGTTGCCGGTGGCGGTGTCCCCAGCGGTCGCCGCCACCACTGCATTCAGTCGATATCCTTGGCGATTTTGCCGACGACTTCGCGAAAGCCGTTGCGGTTATCCGTGCTGGTCGCGGTCGGCCAGTTGCTCACCACGGCGACGACCAGATTGCTTTCCGGCACGATCGTGATCGCCTGCCCGAAGATCCCTTGCGCGCCGTAGGCACCGGGGTAGGTCCACCACTGGTAGCCATAGCCATAGCCCGGCGCGTTCGGGAAGCCGACCAGCGGCGATCCGGCCTCGGCGAACCACCCGTCCGGCACGACGCCCCTGCCGCCGTCGAGCGCGAACTGGCCCATGCGCGCATAGTCGGACAGGCGTAGCGAGAGGCAGCAGCCGCCGATGTTCCCGCCGGTAAGGTCCTGCATCCAGAACATCCCGCCTTCGAAACCGGCGGGTTCGACGATCTTCTCCGCCGCATAAGCTGCCAGCGATTTGCCCGTCGCCTGCTCCACGATAAGGCCGAGCAGATTGGTTTCGAGCGTCTTGTAGACCCACTTCTCGCCTGCCGGAGCTTCGCGGCTGAGCGTCTTCGCATAGGTCACTGCCTGCGATTCCCCTGCCACCGGTACGACCGACAGCATCCGTGCGACGTCGCTGTTAGGATCGGTATAGTCCTCGTTCCACGCCACGCCCGAGGTCATCGTGGCGATCTGGCCGACGGTCACGCCGTCGTAAGCCGTGCCGGCCATGGCCGGAATGATCGAGGTCACCGGCGTATCGACGCTCTCGATAGACCCATCGGCGATGGCGGCGCCGAGCAGCGTCGAGGTGAAGCTCTTGGCGACCGAGAAGCTGGTCCAACGATCGTCCGGCATCATGCCGAGCCCGTATTCCTCAAACCGGACGACGCCGTTATCGAGGACCATCACGCCCGCAGCCTGCGTTTTCGCCATGAAGTCGCGGATGGCGACCTGCACGTCGCGAGACAGCGGCGGGCCCTGCCGGAGGGTGCGCGGATTACTGGCGGGAGCGACCTCGAGGCCCGGAAAAAGACTTTCCATGTCGCGGAAGGCCGCCGAGCGGCGCCCATCGTCCCAGAACAGGATCGAGTCGCCCGGATCCATGCTCGCCATCTGCTCGGGCATGCTTTGCGTAACGGCCGGTGCCGCCGCGACCGGCGCATCGCTGTCGTAAGCCGTCGCACAACCCGCCAGCGCGATCGCCAGCGTCGAAGCCAGAAGTGCTCGCATCCTCATTCTCCCTCTTTCGCCAGCGTGACCTGGTGGACATCGATCCCGCCACCGCGGAACCCCCCTTCGCAATACATCAGGTAATAGCGCCACAGTTCGCAAAATTCGCGGTCAAACCCGGCGGGCAACCGACCTTCGCGGGCCGCAACATCGAAGTTCTGACGCCACGCTTTCAGCGTCTCGGCATAGTCCAGCCCAAAATCGTGCTGGTCCTGCCATGCAAGGCCGCGCTCTTCGGCAAGCTTGCGAAACTCGCTGGTGCGGATCAGCAGGCCGCCGGGAAAGATATACGCCTGTATGAAGTCGGCGCTCGCCGCGTAATCCTCGAAGATGTCGTCGTGGATCGAGATATACTGGATCGCCGCGCGCCCGCCCGGTTTCAGATTGCGGGCGATGCAGTCCATGAAGGTCGGCCAGTATTCACGGCCCAGCGCCTCGACCATTTCGACCGACACGATGGCGTCATAGCGGCCCGCCGTGTCGCGATAGTCCTGCTTGCGGAAATCGATGGCGTCACTGTGGCGTGCCCTCGCCCAGTCGAGTTGCTCGCCCGAGAGGCTGATGGCCGTGACGTCACTGCCTCGCCGCGCCAGATCGTCGGCCAGAGCGCCCCAGCCGCAGCCGATTTCGAGCACCGTGGCGGCATCGCCAATGCGTGACGCCAGCGCGTCCCACTTGCGCTTCTGCGCCGCCTCCAGCCCGTCCGCCGTGACGTCGAGCCCGGCGGAATAGCTCATCGTCGGATCGAGCCATGCCTCGTAGAAATCGTTGCCGAGGTCGTAATGCGCGCTGATGTTCTTCTGCGCGCCGTCATGCGTATTGCGGTTGAACAGGTGTGCCAGCTTCAACGCATGGCGGAACGGCCCCTTCGCGCGTGCCGTATCCCCCAGCCGCGTCGCATGCTGCATGAACAGGGCGAACAGCGGCACGGGGTCAGGGCTCCACCATTCGCCCGCTTCCCATGCCTGGTACCAGCCGACCGAGCCGTTGCTGGCAAGCCGCAGCAGCGCGTTGTAGTTCCGCAGCTCAACCGTGCATTCGAACCCCGGCGCTCGCCCGCCGAGCGTGCGCGGCGTGCCGTCGGGCAGCGTGCCGTGGATCGTGCCGGAAACCAGCGCTTGATCGATCCTGTCGAGGATCTTCTCGACTCCGGGCGCGACCATCCGCGCGAACAGGCCGGGCCGCCTCGCGAAGCGCTGCGCCCCTTCGGTCAACCGGATGCCCCTGTCCGTTTCGTGTCGCACGCGCGTCGCCATGCGAGGGCCTATGGAGTCGGCGCGCAAACCGTGCAAGACCCGGCCTTGCCGACATCGGGGAGATCGACGCTATGGCATTGCAGATCGTCGGAGCGGCTCTGCCGCGCACCGGCACGCTTTCGCTGAAGTTCGCGCTCGAAATGCTGGGCGTCGGGCGCTGCTATCACATGAGCGAGCTGATCCTGCACCCCGAGCATCGCTGGCGCTGGACCTTCGCGCGGGCACGGTCTGCGCTGCTCGATCCGTTGTGGGAGGACTATCACGCCACGCTCGATGCGCCGTCCTGCGCCCTGTGGAAGCCGCTCGCTCGGCGTTTCCCGCAAGCGAAGGTCATCCTGACGCGGCGCGATCCGGAACGGTGGTACGAATCAGTAATGGAAACAGTCGGCAGTCCGGATCACGTCCGCTTCACGCTCCGCTCGCCGCTGGCACCGGCGGCGCTGGCCAATCCGCCCTTCGGACTGCGGCTGGAACGCCAGGCGATGGTCCGGCATTTCGAGCGCTATGGCGACGAGGTCCGCAAGACCATTGCGGCCGATCGGTTGCTTGAGTTCGAGGCGAAGGACGGGTGGGATCCGCTGTGCCAATTTCTGGGCGTGCCGGTGCCCGAGCAACCCTTCCCGCACGTCAACGACCGCGATGCGATGAACGCGGCCGCCGCGGGCATGGATTTCTCGCAACTGACCTTAGCCGACGTGCAGCAAGCCACCCGGCGCTTCATCGACGCCCAGCGTCAGTCCTTGCTGTCCCGATAGGCCTGCAGCGCCCGCTCGCGCGCTTCCTTGTGGCCGATGAGCTTCTCCGGATAATCTTCCGGCCGGTGCTCGTCGCCGGGATCGTGGATATGCTCGTCGTCCAGATCGGCAAGTTCGGGCACGTATTCGCGGATATACTCCGCCGCGTCGAACTTCTCGCTCTGGCTGAGCGGGGCCATGATCCGCGGGAACATGTTGCTGTCGACGCCCGTGCCGCTGACCCACTGCCAGTTGGTGCCGTTGCTGGCGTAATCGCCATCGACCAGCGTGTCCCAGAACCAGCGCTCGCCATGGCGCCAGTCGATCAGCAGGTGCTTGATGAGGAAGCTGGCCGCGATCATGCGGACGCGATTGTGCATCCAGCCGGTCTGCCAAAGCTGCCGCATGCCGGCATCGACGATCGGATAGCCGGTCTGCCCCTGCTGCCACGCCTCCAGTTCGGACTGAATCACTTGCCCGCGATTGGGGTTTCGCCACAGCGTCTGCTCATCGTAATCGCGGTAGCTTTCTTCCGGATACTTCGGGAACTGGCAGATCACGTTCTGCGCATAGTCGCGCCAGATCAGTTCCTTCTCGTAAACCTGCCACCCGTCGGAGCGCATGTCCTTCATACGATGCCAGATGCTGACCGGCGAGATTTCGCCCCAGTGGAGGTGCGGCGACATTTTGGACGTCGCATCCTCGCTCGGTAGATTGCGCCCATCGTCGTAGCCGCCAACGTGATCGGCCCACCAGTCGAGCCGCTCGTGCGCCGCATCCTCGCCCACCGTCCAGAAATCGCGCAAGCCGCCTGCCCAGTCGGGCATGATCGGCAGCAGGTCCCAGTCGGAAAGGTCGTCGCTCTCCGGCATATCGGAGGGCTGCGAGATCGTGTCCGGCTCCGGCAACTCGTCGCGCGGGGGCAGCAGCTCCTTCACCGCCCGCATGAAGGGCGTATAGATCTTGTAGGGATCGCCGCCGCCCGTGCGCGCCGTGCCGGGGGGCAGCAGGTAGTTGCCGTCGTGCAGCACCAACTCGCACTCGCTATCCTTCAGCGCGTCGTGCAGGTCTTCCTCCGCCTCGCGGTGCCAGGGTTCGTAATGGCGAGTGGCGTGGATCGCGCTCGCGCCGGTTTCCTGCGCGATACCCTGCAGCACGGAGACGCTGTCGCCCCGGCGCAGCACGATCCGCGCATTGCGGCGGCCATAGCTTTCCGCGAGATCCTCCAGCGAATGATGCAGCCACCAGCGATGCGCCCCGCCCAGCTTGCGGTCGCCGGCACGCTCGTCGTCGAGGATGTAGACCGGGATCGCCGGCCCCGCCTGCGCGGCGGCGTGGAGTGCCGGCTGGTCCTTCATGCGAAGGTCGCGCCGCAGCCAGACGATTTGTGGTGAAGCCATGAGTTCCCCTTTTGCGAGGCAACGGCATCACCGCGCGGGAAGTTCCTCGCACTGCATATCGGGCAGCGTCACGGTGAAGCGGTCACGGGCACGCGGATCGTAGAAGCGCGCATCGCGGAGCAGGATCGAGCCGTTAGGCGCTCGTTCCAGAAATGGGGAGCGTGACCAAAAGAGGAAAGCCCGCGTCTGTGAATTAAGTTTGGCGATCCGGTCGAGATCACAAAAATAGGCAAGCGCGGGATCACCAAGAACGTCGGGGTGAACCCGCTGCTCGGTCGGACCTGCGAAGTTCGGAATAATCTGATACTGCCCGTTTTCCAGCGGTGTAATCATTTCACGCTGCCAAAAAGCAAAGGGCAGTGGACTTGCGATCGTCGGTCCCGAAGCATTCATGGGCGTCATTCGCTTGAATGAGTGGGTTATGGCCGCATTCACCCCGATATACGCCAGCGCCACGCTAAGCGCGATGCGCGCAGGCCGTCGCCACTCCCCGCCCCGCTTCTCGCGGCGGAGCGAGAACCAGGTCGCGAAGCCCATCAACGCCCACAGCCACACGTCGATGATGAACAGCGTGTCGCCATAAAACCAGCGGCTGGAGAACGGCTCCAGCAGGCGGATGCCGTAGACGTTCAGCCAGTCGAGCGCCGGGTGTGTCAGGCAGCCGATGAAGCCGAGGAGGTAGAGCCATGTGAAGCTCACCGGCAGCCGCGCGGCGGGCCGTGTGCCGCGCTTCGCCTGCCAGCGGTCGAACCCGTAGAGCAGCCCCGCCAGGACCAGCGGCAGCAGCAGCCACGCGGGCGGGCCATGCGTGATCCCGCGCCGGAAACCGAGATGCTCCACCCCGTCGAGCCACAGGAAGCACGCCGCGTCCACATCGGGCAGGTTCGCCCCGATGATGAGCGCAGGCATGGCTAGGCCCGTCTTCTTCTTGAACCCCGCCTGCCCGATCAGCGCCCCGACGAGGGAGTGGGTCAGATTGTCCAGCGCATTTCTCCTGTCGGATAACCTCGGCAAGTCATGCGTTATCGCCGCATCATCGAAAAGGACCGGCCGTGCAGCTATCCACCCTCAAGACCTATATCCACCGCGAACAGGGCCTGCTGATCGGCCTTGTAGTCGGCGCCGCGCTGATCGGAGGGTTCATCAAGTTGGCCGGCGAGATGCTGGAAGGCGACACGCAGGCCTTCGATATCGCATTCCTGAAAGCGCTGCGAATGCCGGGCGACCTCGCCACTCCGGTCGGGCCATCATGGCTGCTCGATTCCATGCGCGACACAACCGCGCTCGGCGGCGTTACGGTGCTGACACTGGTCTCGGCGCTTGCCATCGCATTCCTGCTGATGCGCGGCCGCGTGAAGCAGGCGCTCTACACCGCACTCGCCACCGGCGGAGGGGCAGTGATGGGCAAATTGCTCAAAAGCCTTTTCGCGCGCGAACGGCCTGAAGTGGTGCCGCATCTGGTCGAGGTGACTTCGCTCAGCTTTCCGAGCGGCCATTCCATGAACAGCGCGATCGTTTACCTGACGCTGGCAGTCATGATATCGCGCAGCTTCGACGATCGCCGAGCGCGCATATTCACTATCGGCACTGCGGCGCTGCTGGTGCTCGCCATTGGGTTCAGCCGGCTATATCTTGGCGTTCATTACCCGTCCGACGTGCTCGGCGGCTGGACAGTCGGGGCAAGCTGGGCGCTGGCGATGGGCCTCATCGCCACCCGCCTGCAAGAGCGCAACCAGATCGAGGAACCGGGGGAGGACCCTTTCTCGCCTAAATCTGGCCCCGCCTAAACCGGATCCTGCGCCGTCCCGCTGACCGTCCAGGTCTGCCCCGTGCCGAGCAGTTTGGCGAGATTCGCTTCCTTGCCCGCGCTGGCCCGCTCGCGTTCCTCGGTCACTGCATCCTCGAAGGTCGGACGCGGATCGTCGTAGAGCACGCCGAGCGCCATGGGGAACGGGCCGAACGGCATTTCGATCAGCATATGCGCGACCGAGCGGTTGGTAACGTCGTGGACGATCACGCCCGCGCTCTCCCAATCGCCATCGACGACATCGACCACTTCGAGGCCGAGCGTCTCGCGATTGAGCGCAAGGCCATTAGTGTCCTTGGCGAACAGCATGGGCTTGCCATTCTCGAGCCACAGCTGGCGATCTTCCGCCCCCTTCGGAGCGGCGAAATCGTCGAACACATCCTTGTTGTAGACGATGCAGTTCTGGAAGATCTCGATAAACGCCGCGCCCTTGTGGGCATGGGCGGCCTTGAGCACGTCGGGCAGGTGCTTCGACACATCGAACCCGCGCCCGATGAAGCGCGCCCCGCTGCCGAGCGCGAAGGCTGCCGGGCGAGCTGGGTGGTCGTAGCTGCCGATCGGGGTCGAGGGCGATTTGGTCCCCTCGCGGCTGGTCGGCGAGGCCTGGCCCTTCGTGAGGCCGTAGATCTCGTTATTAAACAGCATGATCTGCATGTTCACGTTGCGGCGCAGCACATGCATCAGGTGATTGCCGCCGATGGAAAGGCCATCGCCGTCGCCCGTCACCAGCCAGATGTCGAGGTCCGGATTGGCAAGCTTTGCCCCCGTCGCAAAGGCCGGCGCGCGGCCATGGATGGTGTGGAAGCCGTAGCTCTCGATGTAATAGGGAAAGCGGCTGGAACAGCCGATGCCGCTGATGAACACCGTGTTCGCCGGGTCCGCCCCCAGCTGCGGCAACGTGCGCTGCACGGCCTTGAGGATGGCATAGTCCCCGCAACCCGGACACCAGCGAACCTCCTGGTCGGTTTCCCAGTCCTTGAGCGTGGTTTCGATTGTAACGGGTGCGTTCATCAGTCGTTCTCCGCAAGAGGGCTCGGGAGCTGCTGATTATTAACTGCAACCTCACCACCTTCGTTGCCTTCGATGCCGTCGAAATATTTCGCGATTGCCGCTTCCAGTTCGGCGATCTGGAAGGGCTGGCCGCTGGTCTTGGTGAGCGGTTGCGCGTCGACGAGGAACTGGTCGCGCAGCACGGTCTTGAACTGGCCGGTGTTCATTTCCGGCACCAGCACATGGTCGAACGCCTTGAGCAGCTCGCCGAGGTTCTTCGGCAGAGGCCAGATATGGCGCACATGGATGTGGCTGACCGAGCAGCCCTTCGCGATGCTGCGGCGCACGGCCTGGTGGATCGGGCCATAGGTGCTGCCCCAGCCGACCACGGCGAGCGTGCCGGACGTCTCGCCCAGCGCGACTTCCTGATCGGGCACGGCGATGTTCTCGACCTTGGCCTTGCGCAGGTCGGTCATGCGCTGATGGTTGTCGGGCGAATAGTCGATATTGCCCGTTTCCTCGTGCTTCTCGATCCCGCCGATGCGGTGCATCATGCCGGGCGTGCCGGGCTTGATCCACGGACGCGCGCCCTTTTCGTTGCGCTTGTACGGCAGCAATTGCTCGCCGCGCGGTTCGGTGAGGAATTGCGCGGGGAACGGCGTAAAATCGGCCGGGTTCGGCACCTTCCACGGCTCGGCGGCATTGGCGATGTAGCCATCGGTCAGCAGCATGACCGGGGTCATGTATTCGGTCGCGATGCGGCAAGCCTCGATGGCCACCTCGAACGCATCTGACGGGCTGCGCGCGGCGATCACCGGCATGGGCGCATCGCCATTGCGGCCATAAACCGCCTGGTAGAGGTCGCTCTGCTCGGTCTTGGTCGGCAGGCCGGTGCTCGGCCCGCCGCGCTGGGAATTGACGATCACCAGCGGCAGTTCGGTCATGATCCCGAGGCCGATGGCTTCAGTCTTCAGCGCGATACCGGGACCGGACGAGCTGGTGACGCCCAGCTGCCCGGCATAGCTCGCTCCGATGGCCGCGCAGATCGCGGCGATCTCGTCTTCCGCCTGGAAGGTCGTGACGCCGTATTCCTTCAGCCGCGCGAGGTGGTGCAGGATCGCGCTGGCGGGGGTGATCGGATAGCCGCCGAAGAACATCGGCAGCTCGGCCAGCTGCGCGCCGGCCACCAGGCCGAGCGACACAGCTTCCGCGCCGGTAATCGTGCGATAAAGCCCCGGCTCGCTCTGAACCGGCGGCATCTCCATCTGCCGCATCGGGCCGGACAGCTCCGCCGTCTCGCCGAAGGCATGGCCTGCATCCAGCGCGGCGATATTGGCATCGGCAATGTCGGGCTTGGATTTGAACTTGGCCTTCAGCCAATCGTGGATCGGCTGGCGCGAGCGGCCGAACATCCACAACGCCAGGCCCAGCGTCCACATGTTCTTGGAGCGCAGCGCATCCTTGTTACCGAGGCCGAAAGGCTTGACCGCCTCGATCGTCTTCTCGCTGATGTCGAAGGCCAGCACGTCGTATTTCGCGAGGCTGTCATCCTCCAGCGGATTTGCCTCGTAATGCGCCTTGTCGAGATTGCGCTTCGTGAAGGCGCCGGTGTCGGCGATAATCAGCCCGCCGGGCTTCAGCGCCGCGAGGTTCACCTTCAGCGCCGCCGGGTTCATCGCCACCAGCACATCGGGCGCATCGCCTGCGGTGTTGATTTGCCGGCTGCCGAAGTTGATCTGGAAGGCGGACACGCCAAATAGCGTGCCCTGCGGCGCGCGGATTTCGGCGGGGAAATCGGGGAAGGTCGCAAGGTCGTTGCCCGCCAGTGCGGTGGACAGCGTGAACTGGCCGCCTGTCAGCTGCATCCCGTCGCCCGAGTCCCCGGCAAAGCGGACGACGATGGCATCGGGGGTGGAGGACGCGGAGTCCTGCGGCGTGGTGGCGGCTGTTGCCATCCGTAAATCCTTGTCTGGCACGCATGATCCGCATGCCTTTTCCATTGGGGAGCCGCACCTAGGAGGCACCCCATCCTCTCGCAATCAAGATTCTCTGCTAGCGAGAAAATGCACGGTGGAAAAGCGCAGCCGATACGGTAAGTCTCGAAACGCAACGAGACTGGGAGAGAGACGATGGCAGACACCGAACACTATGTCCGCGACGATGTGCGAGGCTTCCTCGACATGCTGGAGCAGATGGGCGGACAGAGCGTGGAAGAACTCGGCGCGGTCGAGGGTCGCCAGCAGATGAAAGCGCTGGGGGCCGTGGCCGAGAGCGAGCCGCGCAAGCTGGCGGTGATCAAGGACCTGACCTGCCCCGGTCCTGCGGGCGAGATCCCGCTGCGCTTTTACGACACGAAAGAGAGCCGCGAGGCCGGGCCTTGCGTAATCTTCATCCACGGCGGCGGCTTCGTGATCGGCGATCTCGACGTGTACCACGCCCTGTGCAGCGAGATCTCGCATCACCTCGACCTGCCGGTGGTGTCGGTCGATTATCGCCTCGCGCCCGAACACACCTTCCCCGCCGCGCCCGACGATTGCGAGGCGGCGGCCCGCTGGGTCGCGTCATCGCCGGCCGAGCTTGGCCGCGAGATCACCGGGCTGGTCATCACCGGCGACAGTGCCGGCGGGAACCTGACCATCGTCACCACCAACCAGCTGATGAACGAGCCGGCGGACGCGCCGGTGATCGTGCAGGCCCCGATCTATCCGGTGGCGAGCGACGTGTCGCAGCATTCGAGCCTCGCGGCCTTCGCGGAAGGCTTCCTGCTGACCGGCGCGGCGATGAGCTGGTTCACCGAGCAATATGGCGGCGATGCCAACGATCCGCGGCACACGCCGATGGTCGGCGACTGCTCGAACACCCCGCCGACCGTCGTCTGCACCGCCGGGCTCGACCCCTTGCGCGACAGCGGGCGTGAGTACGCCTCGCACCTGGTTAGTTTGGGAACCGAAGTCGTCTATCTCGAATTTCCGGGCATCATTCACGGTTTTACAACCCTGCGGAAGGCAATCCCGAGCGGACAACGCGATCTGGAAGCCTTTCTCGACGCGACCAAACTGATGGTGGAGCGCTACAAGTGAACGAACCGCTTGCATACCGGCCCTGCGTGGGTGTGATGCTGGTGAATGCCCAGGGCAAGGTCTTCGTGGGCCGCCGGATCGACAACAAGGAAGGCGATTGGTGGCAGATGCCGCAGGGGGGCGTCGACGAGGGCGAAGATCTGCAGGAAGCCGCCTTGCGCGAGCTGGCCGAGGAAACCGGCGTGCGCGCGGAGCACATCACTCTGCTCGACAGCACGAAAGAACCGATCCGTTACGACCTGCCGGAGGAACTCATGGGCAAGTTGTGGGGCGGCCAATACCGCGGGCAGGAGCAAATCTGGTACCTCGTCCGCTTTTCCGGCACCGACGCCGACGTCGACCTCGAAGCGCACGATCCGCCCGAATTCTGCGACTGGAAATGGGCCGATCCGGAAGACCTGCCGGAACTGATCGTGCCGTTCAAGAAGCGCGTCTATCGCGCGGTACTGGACGCTTTTCGGGAACTCGTCTGAGAGCCGACTAGCCGGCGGTCAGTTGGACTGCGGCTGCGGCTCCAGCGTGATCGTCGCCTCGGCCGTCTGTACCGCCTGCTTCGGGCCGATCGCCAGTGCGGCGGCGAGTTGCTGCGTCTCGGGGCAGGTCTTGCCGCAGGCCGACTCCAGCCGCGCGAGATTGGCGCGGGCCTTTTCCAGCGCGCCCTTTTCCAGCAGCGCTTCGCCCTCACCCGACATGGCGGCGTAATTGCGCGGTTCGCGGTTCAGCACTTCGCGATAGTAGCGGATCGCCTTGCCCTGCATCTGGTCGGCACGGGCAGCCTCGGCGAGGCGCAGGTAAAGCGGCGTGTAGCCCGGATCGACGACCAGCGCCGCCTCGTACGCATCGATCGCGCCCTGCACGTCTCCACCCTGAAGCGCAGTCTGCCCCTCGGCAATCAGCATGGCCGCACGCGGATCGGGATCGCGCTCCGCACTCCAACCCACGCTGGCCGTCATGGCGAGAGCCAGGGAAAGGGCAGCGGCGGCTGGGGCAAAGCGCATTATCGTCTCCATCGGGGATCGGCGTGCAGGGGCTGACGTTTCGGCCATGACACGCGTGGTATCATGCCCTTCCTGCACAGGCGATGAAAAATCCGTCGGTTCCATCGTGATACGGCGTGAGCCGCACCCCGTTCCCGCGCGGGCGGCCGGCAGGCAGGGCCGGAGGCTGAGCTTCGAGATCATCGTGCCGCGCGAGGAAGGCATCGAACTGGTCCGCGCCCTCCTCGTCCAGCAGCGAGCAGGTAACATAGACGATGCGTCCGCCGGGTCGCACGAGCTCTCGCGCCAGATCGAGCAGATCGGCCTGCACTTCGGCGAGGCGCGCCAGCTCGGCCTCGTCCAGCCGCCAGCGCGCTTCGGGATTGCGCCGCCACGTGCCCGTGCCCGAGCACGGCGCATCGACCAGCACCGCATCGGCCTTGCCGATCAGGTCTGACAGAGCTTCGCGCTCCTTCGTCGGATCGAGCAGACGGGTCTCGATATTGGTCGCGCCTGCCCGCTCCGCCCGCGGAGCAAGGCGCGACAGGCGATTGCGATCGGTATCGGCGGCTATGAGCGTGCCGAGATTGTCCATCGTCGCAGCGAGCGCGAGCGTCTTGCCGCCTGCCCCGGCGCACAGGTCGATCACCGTCTCGCCCGGCTGCGCGCCGACTGCGAGGCAGGCGATCTGCGAACCCGTATCCTGCACTTCGATCCGGCCGTCGCGAAAAGCCTCCCATTGCTCGACCGGCGTGCCGGGTTCGAGCCGCAACCCGTTCGGCGCATCGGTGGGCTGACTCTTGACCGGCAGCTGCAAAGTCGCGCGATCGGCCTTGAGCGTGTTTACCCGCAAGTCGAGCGGAGCGCGGTCGAGCAACGCCGCTGCTTCGTCGCCTGCGATCTGCGAGGCGGCGAGCTTCCGCTTCAGCCATTCGGGCGCGATCCCGCCGTCGACTGCCTCCTCATCGGCACCGAGCGCGGACGGTCCGTATTGCGACCCGTCGAACAGTGGCGCGATAGCCGGGTCAGTTTCGGCAAGACGCAGCATGGCCGCCCTGCCCGTCTCCGGCACCGGTCCGCAGGCGCGGATGGCGCCGAACACCAGCTCGCGAATGGCGCGGCGGTCTTTCGACCCGGCGAAGCGGTTATTGCGGAACCATTCAGCAAGGATGCGATCCGCCGGCGCGCCTTTCGCACGCGCAGAGGCAATGATCGCGTCGAGCAATTCGATAGCGGTCTGGACCCGCGCGGCAGGCGTCATGCCTCTCCAACTCCGCCTAGGCGAAGCATCGCCAAGGCTCCGTATCCTCTCCGGCAAGCGGAGAGGAGGATTGACGTTCTTTCCTCTCCCATTTCGGGAGAGGATGGCGAAGCTTGTTTCGGCACGGAGCTAGCGTAGCCTGGAGAGGGCATCAGCGCGTCGGATAGTTCGGTGCCTCGCGGGTGATCGACACGTCGTGGACGTGGCTCTCGGTCAGGCCCGCATTGGTGATGCGCACGAATTTCGCGCGCTTGAGCTCTTCGATCGTGGCGCTGCCGGTATAGCCCATCGCCGCCTTGATCCCGCCGACGAGCTGGTGGACCACCGCGCTGGCCGGCCCCTTGTAGGGCACCTGCCCCTCGATGCCTTCGGGCACCAGCTTCTGCTGGCTAACATCGGCCTGGAAATAGCGGTCGGCGCTGCCGCGGGCCATCGCGCCGACGCTGCCCATCCCGCGATAGGCCTTGTAGCTGCGGCCCTGGTAAATGAATGTCTCGCCCGGCGCTTCCTCGGTTCCGGCAAGCATCGATCCGATCATGATGGTCGAGGCCCCGGCGGCAAGCGCCTTGGCCGCATCGCCGCTGGTCCGCAGCCCGCCATCGGCAATCGCGGGAACGCCGTGCTTCGCGGCTTCCTCGACGCAGTCCATGATCGCAGTGAGCTGCGGCACGCCGACGCCTGCGACCACGCGCGTTGTGCAGATCGAACCCGGCCCAATGCCGACCTTCACCGCATCCGCGCCTGCCCCGGCCAGCGCCTTGGCAGCCTCGCCGGTCGCGATATTGCCGGCGATCACCTGCACGCTGTTCGACAGCTTCTTCACCCGCTCGACCGAGCGTGCGACGTCCTTGTTGTGGCCATGCGCGGTGTCGATGACGACCACGTCCACCCCGGCATCGATCAGCGCCTCGGTCCGCTCGAAGCCCTTGTCGCCCACCGTCGTCGCCGCGGCGACGCGCAGGCGGCCCTGCTCGTCCTTGGTCGCTTCGGGATAGGCGACCGCCTTCTCGATATCCTTGACCGTAATCAGGCCGACGCAGCGGCCGCTATCGTCTACGACCAGCAGCTTCTCGATCCGGCGCTGGTGTAGCAGGCGCCTCGCCTCTTCCTGTCCGGTGCCGAGGGGCACGGTGGCGAGGTTGTCGGTCGTCATCAGTTCCCTGACCGGCTGCCGCGGATTTTCGGCAAAGCGCACGTCGCGATTGGTCAGGATTCCCACCAGCTTGCCGCTGCGGTCGGTCACGGGAATGCCGCTGATGCGGTTCTTCGCCATGATGTCCTGCGCCTCGCCCAGCGTGGCGTCGGGATTGATGGTGATCGGATTGACCACCATGCCGCTTTCGTAGCGCTTCACCGCGCGCACGGCGGCGGCCTGGTCCTCGACCTCGAAATTGCGATGCAGCACGCCGATCCCGCCGAGCTGCGCCATGGCGATCGCCATGTCCGCCTCGGTCACGGTGTCCATGGCGCTGGAGATGACCGGGATATTGAGCGCGATATCGCGTGTCAGCTGCGTGGCGGTCTTGGCCATCGATGGCAGGATCTCGCTCTCCGCCGGAACGAGAAGAACGTCGTCGAACGTGAGACCAAGGGGAATGTCGAAATTTGCCACGTGGAGAATCGCCTGCCGGGAGGAATGTGGCGGCCCATGTAACGACGGTTCCGGATTCTCGCTAGTGCCGATCCTGTGCCTCTTGCCGTCGGGAGCGGTAGATGATCACCCTCATAGCGACCATCACGGCTCCGAGCGGAAACATCAGACGGATCACTTGGGGCTGCCAGCTCCCGTCTGCGGCCGTAAACGATGCGGTCGGCAAGGCTATGCCGAAGTACCAGTAGACCTGATCCGGCTGCGACGAAACCATTGCGCCGCCCCCGACTCCGACCAAGGCAAGGAGCGCCCAGAACGGTTTCCAGGGCAGCTCTGGTTCACGCAGCGCCGCGACGAGTGCCGCTACGCTCGTGAGAAAGCTGGCCGCCATAGCGGCGAAAAATGCTATCTGGGTTCCGGACAAGAAGGCTACTCCGCCGTCCAGCCGCCGTCCACGCTCCAGTTCGCGCCGTTGACGTTCTGCGCTTCGTCGCGGCAGAGGAATGCAGCGAGTGCGCCGACTTCCTCGGGCTGGACGAATTTCTTCGTCGCCTGCTTGACCAGCAGCACGTCATTGATGACCTCCTCGCGGGACAGCCCGCGAGCTTTCATCGTGTCGGGGATCTGGCCTTCGATCAGCGGGGTCCAGACATAGCCGGGGCTGATACAGTTTGCAGTCACGCCATGCTCGGCGAGTTCGAGTGCGATGGTCTTGGTGAAGCCCGCGATGCCGTGTTTGCTGGCGTTGTATGCGCTCTTGAAGGGGCTCGCGACCTTGGAATGGGCGCTGGCGGTGTTGATGATGCGGCCCCAGCCCTTCGCCTTCATTCCCGGCACGGCGAGCCGCGTCGTGTGGAACGCGGCGGTAAGGTTGAGCGCAATGATAAGGTTCCACTTGTCGACCGGGAAATCCTCCACCGGCGAGACATGCTGGACGCCCGCATTGTTCACCAAAATGTCGATTACGCCCGCATCGGCCATCATCGCTTCCACCGCGGCGACGTCGGTCAGATCGGCTCCGAAATGCGCTGCGCCGCCCAGTTCCTCACGCAAGGTCGCGATCTCGCCCTCGTCGCCGAAACCGTTGAGGACGACCTCCGCCCCCTCGCCATGCAGCGTCCGCGCGATGGCGAGGCCGATGCCGCTGGTCGATCCGGTGACGAGCGCGCGCCTACCTTGAAGAAACATTTGGGCCTCCGAGCGTTGTAGTGACAATTCGAGGGCCATCGCGCACAAGGGGTGCGCTGTAAAGCGGCCATAGATGGGGGAAGCGATGCGTCTCAATCCGTTCGACACCAGCAAGATCGATGTGGGCAGTGCCGGGGGCGGCGTCGGCAAGGCCGGCGGTCTCGGCTGCGGCACGATTATCATCGCTGCCTTGGGATACTTCGTGTTCGGGCTCGACCCGATGCAAACCGCCGCGACTGTCGAGAGCGTCCAGCAGAGCCAGGCATCGCAAGAGCCGGGTACGCAGGACGAACAGGCGCTCTGCACGTCGAACCAATACGCCACCGAAACCTGCAATGCATTGCTTTCGCTGAACGAAACCTGGGCGCGGACTTTCCAGGAGCAAGGCTTTGGTGAGAGGTTTCAGGAACCCGGCCTGCGTTTTGCCAGCGGACGTTTTCAGACCGAGTGCGGTCCTGCGTCCAGCGGAATGGGTCCGTTCTACTGCCCCGCCGATCAGCGCATATATATCGACACGAGCTTTTACGACCAGCTGGCGCAGATGGCGGGCAACGAGGGTGACTTCGCACGTCTCTATGTCGTTGCGCACGAATACGGCCACCACATCCAGACCATCACTGGCATCTCCGGCCAGATCCGCAGCGCGCAGCAGCAGAACCCGCGCCGGGCGAACCAGCTCAATGTGCTGATGGAATTGCAGGCCGATTGCTACGCCGGTGTCTGGGCCGGCAAGAACCGCAATCTCATCGAGCCGGGCGATATCGAGGAAGGCATGCAGGCCGCTGCCGCCATCGGCGACGATCGGCTGACCGGCGGGCGCGTCTCCAGCGAGAACTTCACCCACGGCACCAGCCGCCAGCGCAGCGAGGCGCTACGGCTTGGCCTGCAGGGCGACGACCGCGCCTGCGACAACATCACCAACGTCGGTTGAAAACGCGAAAAAGGCGGCCGTCGTAAATACGATGGCCGCCTTCAGCTTGTTCTCACGAACCTTTAGCGAGAAAGTTCGGCGATCTCACGGTCGAGGTCGCGCAGCACCTCGCGGCGCGTTTCGGCGGAAAGGTTGTTGCTGTGGGCAATGCCTGCCCGCGCCTGCTTTAGCGCCTTGAGAGCCAACCGGTCGCCGGCCGTTTCGCAGATATACATCGTCACACGGCCGTCGCGGCCCTCGATGCTGGTCACCGGCGCATCGGGATAGCGGCAGGATTCCACCACTTCCGGCACGTGCCGCATGGCCAGCTCTACCGACTTCTCGATTTTCTCGATCTCGGCATCGCTCATAGCGTAGGCATGCGCTTCGGCGCGATCCTGTCGGGCAACAGCATGCTGCACGCGGCCTTCCGCCCATTGCTTGCGGCCTTCCGCCCACTGGATGCGGCCCTCGGCCCACTGCTTGCGACCCTCGGCATAGGCGATCCGTCCGCGGGCCCACTCCTTGCGGCCCTCCGCCCGACCCTCACGAGCTTCGAGGCGAGCTTCGCGTAGCTCCCCCTGCCGTTCCTCACGCGCTTCGCGGCGCTCCTCCTGGCGCTCCAGACGCTGCTCGCGGAGCTCTTCGCGCAATTCCTCGCGCTCGTCCGCGCTCCATCCCTCTGGTGGTGCAGGCGGCTCGGGTGCCAGCGGAGCTTCCGGCGGCAGAGGCGCTTGCGGCACCGGGGGAGCCAGCGGCATTTCCGGCAGGAGCGCGGCGACAGCTTCTTCGTCTTCGGCAGGTGCTGCGACTGCAGCCGAATAGCCGATCGTTGCTGTCATCGGCAGCGCCAGCAACGAAGCGGCGATGGCTGACCGCGCAACCATGCGGCGGCGGGGTGTAACGTCTTCCATGGACAAATTCCTCAAACGGTGAATGATGGATTTGTCCCCCAAAACCGGGCACGCCATCGGGGCAGCGAGCGCGGGGCGCGGGGCTGCCTGCGGGCGGCGTGCAAAATCAGCGATCACTCCGGCGTAGACCGCACGCTCATCGCGAGGACGAGCGGCGACGACGCGGGCGTCGCAAGCAGCTTCCTGGTCGCGGCGCAATGCGGTCCAGCCCATATATCCGAGCGGGTTGAACCAGTGCGCGGCGAACAGCGGCTGCAAGAGTATGTTGGCGAGCAGGTCGTGCCCGCGATGATGGGCCAGCTCATGCTCGATCGCGAGATCGCGGGCGACGCGGTCGCGTGCGGTCATGAAGCCTGACGGCAGCGCAATCACCTTGTCGAACACGCCGAAGGCGAGCGGGCCCGAGATTGCGGGCGTTTCGACCAGGCGGATGTTGCCGACCTCGCCCACCGGCACCGCGTCTTCCAGCAACTCCTCCCGCAATCGGGCATAAAGCCAGAAGCGGCGAACGAGGAAGATGCTTGCGCCGAGCAGCCAGATAACCGCCAGCGGCGTGATGAAATCCGTCGGCTCGGGCAGCGTGTGGAGCGGCCCAGCCATGTCGACGGGCGCAAAGGCAGCGGAATGCGGCTCCGCGGCTGTGCCAGATTCGAAAGCCATCGGCTCGGCAGCGGGGGCCGGTGTCGTCGGCGCCATCCACGCCGGCAGCGTCATCGGCGGGATGACGAGGCGCAGGGCCGGCAGGGCCCATAGCGCATAAGCCGCGCCTGCCCCCATATGGCGCGCAACCGGCCTGCGAACCAGCAGCACCAGCGCGATCAGCGCACCTGTCCACAACAGCGTATCGAGCAGGAACCAGTCCCAATATTCTCGCAACAGCTCGGTCATTTGCGCATCTCCCTCAAGAGCGCTTCGATCTCGTCGAGATCCTTGTCGCTGAGCGCCTCGTTCTCTGCGAGATGCGCGAACAGCGGGGCCGCACGGCCGCCGAACAGGCGTTCGACGAGGCGGCGCGATTCGGTGCCGACATAGTCGGACCGTTCGATAAGCGGGTGGTAAAGGAACTTGCGGCCCAGCGGCTCCGTACCCAGCGCGCCTTTCGATACCAGGCGGCTCAGCAGCGTCTTGACGGTCGGCATGGACCAGTCACGCTGCGCGCAGACCCGGTCGCACACATCCGATGCACTCATGGGGCTGTTTTCCCACAGCACCTCCATCACCGCATGTTCGGCTTCGCTGATCCGGTCACCAGGCGCGTCGTTGCGCTTTGCCATCCATTTGCTCCCTGAGCGTATTCTGTATCGATTACGCCTGTAGCCAGTTCGACTACGCATGTAAACCTTTTATCCGGATAGCATAGCATGGAACTCAGTTCGGAGCGGAACGCTAAGCCCTTGCGATCTACAAAAGGACCAAGCGACCCGATGAACGACACCGACCGCCAGAAAATCCTGACAGCGCCCCAGCTGCGACTCATCGGGAGCGTCGACGAGGCGATGTATGCCGAGTTCCGCAACCAGCTCTCCGCTGCGCCGCAAGATGGCCCACTGGTGATTGCCATGACGACTCTGGGCGGCAATCCCGAAGTGGCCCGCGCCATGGCGGACGATGTGCGGCTGATCCGCGATGCCGGGCGGACGATCTATTTCCTCGGCAAGGCGGCGATCTATTCTGCCGGCGCGACCTTCATGGCCGGCTTCCCGGTCGAATGCCGGTACTTCACCAAAGGCTCGAGCATCCTATTGCACGAGCGGCAGATCGCCAAGACGATCAATCTCAACGGTCCCTTGCGGAGCTGCATCGCGCAGCTGAAGGCCGCGCTGAACGAGATCGAGCATTCGATCGACATCGAGGAAATGGGCTTTCGCGAGATCAGCGAAAACTCTGAAGTGGATTTCGAAGAGGTGCGCGAGAAGGCGCCGGACAACTGGTACATCCCCTGCGAAGAAGCAGCCGAGCGCGGGCTGATCGCGGGTGTAATCTGAATGTCCTGCGTGGCATGGTGCGCGGCATGACCAAACGACTCGCCCTGGCTGCCCTCGCCCTATTCGCCGCCCCTCTCGCCGCGCAAGATGCCGACACCGATGCCCTCCCCGCTGCCGCGACCGAACTCGTCGTGCTGGAGACGACGGCAGGCGACATCACTGTGGAGTTGGAGACGGAGCGAGCACCGGTCACGGCGGCCAATTTCCTGCGCTATGTTGACGAGGACCGCTTCGACGGCATCGTTTTCTATCGCGCGATGAGACTCGATTATGGCGAACCGCCGAACGGCCTCATCCAGGCCGGCACGCAGAACGACCCCGAGCGCATTCTGCCCGGCATCGCGCATGAGGCCACCAGCGAGACCGGCCTCAGCCACATCGATGGTGCCCTGTCGATGGCGCGGCTCGAGCCGGGCACGGCGACCGGCGATTTCTCGATCATGATCAAGGACCAAACCGGTCTCGACGCTATGCCCGATAGCGACGATCCCAACGAGCGGGCGGGCTACGCCGTGTTCGGCTATGTCGTTGACGGGATGGACGTGGTGCGTGCGATCCACGCGATGCCGACCGATCCCGACAAGGGCGAAGGCTGGATGAAAGGCCAGATGCTGGCCGACCCGGTGGTGATCGTCGACGCGCGGCGGGTGGAGCAGCCAGCGGGCTGAACCCAATCACATATCCGCTCACTCTGAGCCTGTCGAAGGGTCGGGTGCCTATCCTTCGACAGGCTCAGGATGAGCGGAGTTTGTTGAAGTCGTCAGCACTCCTCGGCGGTATTTTCCGGGGGCGGCCCTGGCGGGACACGCGCAGGGTGCTGCCAGAACGGGTCTCTATCGAGGCGATGATTGTCGCCATACCCCTCGGCTAGCGCTGCATAGAGCTGCGGATCATAGGCGGCGAGGTCCTGGTGGTTCAGTATGCGCCGCCCGTCGAAGGCCTGCAGGCGGTTGGAATCGAACCAGAACTGCGTGCCTTCCGCCCAGTATTCCTGAATGGTCGTGGCGGTGTACTCGTTGAGCCAGAGATCGTTCGCGAGCGCATTGTCATAGGCCGCCTGCACCCGCGCGTAGAGCGCCGGATCGACGGCATGTATCGCGAAGAGGACGTTGTGCGCCATCTCGTGGACGAAGATCGTCTCGCCGAAATAGCGGCTGACGGGCAGGCCGAGAACGTCCTCTTCTGAGCCGACCGTCCGCTCGCCCCCGATCGCGCGAGCGCGATTGTCCCAATATTCGCGGTCCGACAGCCGCCCGATGCGCGAGTCGTAGAGCTTGCGCTCGCACCGCGTCAGGCGCGGGTCGTCGAAGGCGGGCTTGGTCCAGTCGGCATTCTCCGGCAGGTCGAGCAGCGCCTCGTCCACAGCCATGATCGCCACGCGGTAATCGTTCGCCGCGAGCCATTCGGCGAGTTCGGGCCGATGCGCGAACATGCCCCGTGCCATGTTGCGGGCGGCGAAGAGCGCCTCGTCACGCACATTGGCGGAGGACAGGATCGGGATGCCGCGCGCGGTGACCTGCTTCGTGTAGAACGGCGGCGCGCTCAGCTCGGGCGATGGCGCCGTCGGCCCAGTCACGCAGGATGATAGCGCGGCAGCGAGCAACAGCGCGATGGCGCCGCGCCTCCTAGTCGCGCGGCTGTTGGGCAAGTCTGCCAACGAGGATCGCAGTGCGCTTGGCCTGCCGCGTGATTGTCGGCAGGTCGATATATTCGCCCTCGGCATGGCTGCCGCCACCGCCCGGCCCCATGCCCGCCAGTCCGTCGACATAGGGAGCGACGAAGCTGATGTCCGCAGCGCCGCGGCGCGAAGGCGGATAGGGTTTCTGCTCGTCCAGTCCGAGATCGGCATTGATGCGATTGAGCTGCGCGAGCAGGTCGCGATTGCCATCGGTCGGTGCCATCGGCGGGTAGCGCGATTCGAACTCGAACTCGGCGCTGGTACCGGGCAGGTTGTCCGCCACGATGGCACGCATCTTCGCCACGATCCGCTCGTCCTGTTCGGGCGTCAGTGTGCGGAGGTCCCCGCGCGCCACGGCGACGGAGGGAATGATGTTGGTCTTGCCTTCGGTGGTGGCGGATAGATCGTCCTCTGCCAGCTCCGCAGGCGTTCCACCCGCGATCAGGCCAACGTTGAACGTCGCGTTCTCTTCCGGCAGCTCGGCCCGGAAACGGTCGAGAATGCGAACCATCTCGTAGACCGCGCCGTAGCCGGAACTTTCGGAGAAAATGCCGGAGCTGTGGCCGCTTGCCGACCGCGTCGTCAGGGTCCAGTTGGACGAAGACCGGCGCGCGATCACGCCCGCGTCCTTGCCGTCGAGCGTCGACAGCCCCTCGAACCCAAGCGCGATATCCGCCCATTGCCCCGCTTCGATCAGGTCGCGGCGAGCTTCCTCCAGCGGGTCGCCCGCATCTTCCTCGTCGCCTGTGAGGGCCACCACGATATTCGCGCCCTCCAGCGTTCCGGCGGCCTGCATGGCGCGCAGGGCCGACAGGATGACGATGACCCCACCCTTGTCGTCGAGAATGCCGGGTCCGACGGCCCGGTCGCCATCGCGCACGAAGCCGGTGAAGGGGGAGGACGGTTCGAACACCGTATCGAGGTGCCCGATCATCAAGATCCGTTTGGTGTCGGGATCGCCGAGACGACGCGCGAAGAGATGCCCTGCCCGCCCCGCCGCCGACTGGTCGATCCACTGGACCGTGAAGCCCATCTCTTCGAACGCCGGCATCAGCTTGTCCGCGACGGCCTTGACGCCTTCGTGGTTATGCGTGCCCGAATTGACGCCAGTAATTTGCTCGAGCGCGTTCACGTCGCGCTCGAAGCCAGCATCGACAGCCTTAACGGCCACCTCTTCGGGCGCGGACAGCTGCGCCGATAGCGGGCTGGCAAGCAGGGCTGCTGCAATCGCGCCCGCTGCCAGTCCCGCGATCCGCATCAATACACCCGCTTCTTCGGCTCGATGTACTTGATGTCGTCGGTCAGCGTGTATTCGTGCACCGGGCGGTAGTCGATCTTCACGCCGCCGCCGTTTCCGCCCCAGCCGTCGAACCATGCGATCGTGTGCTTCATCCACTCGGCATCGTTGCGCTCGGGGAAGTCCTCATGCGCGTGAGCGCCGCGGCTTTCCTTGCGGTTTTCCGCCGAGGCCATCGTGACATTCGCCTGCGCCATGAGATTGTCGAGCTCGAGCGTTTCGATGAGATCGCTGTTCCAGATGAGCGAGCGGTCGTGGACCTTCACGTCCTCCATCCGCTTGTTGATCTGTGTCAGGTTCTCGACACCCTCGGCCATCAGCTTGCTGTCGCGGAAGACCGCTGCGTGGCGGGTCATGGTCTTCTGCATGTCCGCACGCAGCGCCGCGGTCGGCGTGCCGCCGTCGGCATAGCGGAAGTGGTCGAGGCGGCTCAGCGACATTTCGGCGCTGTCGCCGGGCAGCTCGTCATGGCTGGTGCCGGGCTTGATCAAATCGCGCAGGCGGTGGCCCGTCGCGCGGCCGAACACCACGAGGTCGATCAGCGAGTTCGAACCGAGGCGGTTTGCGCCATGGACCGACACACAGGCCGCTTCGCCCACGGCAAACAGGCCGGGGACGATCTTTTCCGGATCGGACTTGTCGCCCGCCATCACCTCGCCATGGAAGTTACAGGGAATGCCGCCCATGTTGTAATGCACCGTCGGCGTCACCGGCAGCGGCTCGCGGGTCAGGTCGACGCCGGCGAAGATCTTGCCGCTCTCGGTAATGCCCGGCAGGCGCTGGGCCAGCACGGCGGGATCGATGTGGTCGAGGTGGAGGTAGATGTGGTCCTTTTCCGGACCGACGCCGCGCCCTTCGCGCATTTCCAGCGCCATCGAGCGGCTGACGACGTCGCGCGATGCGAGGTCTTTCGCGCTCGGCGCATAGCGCTCCATGAAACGCTCGCCCTCGGAATTGGTAAGGTAGCCGCCCTCGCCACGTGCGCCTTCGGTGATCAGCACGCCTGCGCCGTAGATGCCGGTCGGGTGGAACTGGACGAATTCCATGTCCTGCAGCGGAAGTCCTGCGCGCAACACCATGCCGCCGCCGTCGCCGGTGCAAGTATGGGCGCTGGTCGCGGTGAAATAGCAGCGGCCATAGCCGCCCGTCGCCAGCACCACCGCCTTGGCGCGGAAGCGGTGGATCGTGCCGTCATCCAGACACATGGCGATCACGCCGACGCAGACCTTGCCCTCGGGCGTGTCCTTCATGATCAGGTCGAGCGCGAAATACTCGATGAAGAAATCCGCATCGTATTTCAGGCTCTGCTGGTAGAGCGCGTGCAGCATGGCGTGGCCGGTGCGGTCGGCGGCAGCGCAAGTGCGCTGCACCGGCGGGCCTTCGCCCATGTTCTGCATGTGGCCGCCGAAGGGCCGCTGGTAGATCGTGCCGTCATCGTTGCGGCTGAAGGGCACACCCGCATGCTCCAGCTCGTAGACTGCCTGCGGAGCCTCGCGCACGAGATATTCGATCGCATCCTGGTCGCCGAGCCAGTCGGAGCCCTTGACGGTATCGTACATGTGCCACGACCAGTGGTCTGGCGAGTTGTTGCCAAGGCTGGCCGCGATGCCGCCCTGCGCCGCAACGGTGTGCGACCGCGTGGGGAAAACCTTGGAGATATTGGCAGTCTTCAGCCCCGCCTCGGCCGTTCCCATGGTGGCGCGAAGGCCGCTGCCGCCGGCGCCCACGACGACGACGTCATAGGTATGGTCGACGATCGGATAAGCGCGGTCGCCGATGGTGAAAGTGTCGCTGCTGGCCATCAGGCGGCTCCTCCAAGGGCGAGGCGCGCGATGGACACGATGCCGAAGGCCGCGCCGCCGATGGTTGCAAGGTTGAGAAGGACGAGAGTGCCGAACTTGGTGCCGGCCTCATGGACATAGTCCTCGATCAGAACCTGCAGGCCGAGCCGCGCATGCCAGAAGACCGAGATCACCAGCAGCGCCAGCGCCGTGGCGGGCAGCGTCTGCGACGCCCAGCCGGTCATGGTCGCGTAATCATAGCTCGGCAGCAGCGCGAGGCTGATGACGAGGAACAGCATCAGCACCAGGTTGCCGACGGCGGTAAAGCGCTGCAGCAGCCAGTGATGCGCGCCTTCATGCGCCGAGCCGAGCCCGCGCACGCGTCCGATGGAGGTTCCATTACCCATGGTTGCGGCTCACTTCAGAAGATTGAGGAAGATGACGGCCCACAGCGCGGCCGTCAGGAACAGGGCGATCAGCGGTGCCACGATCGACCACGTCTTGTTGGTGTCGAGTTCGTAGCCCGCACCAATGTCGAGCACGAAATGGCGCAGGCCGCTCATCATGTGGGTGAAGAAAGCCCAGCTGAGGCCGACCAGGACGATCATGCCGATAGGCGATCCCATGACGCTTTCGAAGGTCGCATAGGCTTCCGGACCGCCAGCCATCGCGCCCAGCCACCACAGCAACACGCCGAGGCCGACGGTCGCCATGCCGTCGCCGGTGATGCGGTGGAGGATGGAGATCGCCATGTGCGGGCCCCATTTCCAGACTTGCAGATGTGGCGCCATTGGCCGGTTTGCCATGTATTCTCACCCGAAAAGCTGACGTGTTGCGCTCCACTTAGCGAAGTGCGCGCTCTGCGCAAGGCACGCGGCCTCGACAAGTGCTGCAAATTTCCGAATAGCGTGATGCATGACATCCATCTTGCTCACAGGCTCCTCGCGCGGAATCGGCGCAGCGGCCAAGACCCTGCTCGAAGCGCGCGGCGCGAAAGTCGTCGGCCAGGCGACTTCCAGCAACACTTTCGACACCGTGCCGGCAGACTTCACCGATCCCGGCGCACCGCACGAATTGTGGGAAGCCGCGCTCGCCCGGGCGGGCGGAGAGATCGACGTGCTGGTCAACAACGCCGGCCTGTTCGATCCCAACCCGCTCGACCGGTCGGACATCGAATGGCTGGATGCGTGGGAAGATACGCTGCGGATCAACCTCACCGCTGCCGCGCAGCTGAGCCGCTTTGCCGTGCGGCATTGGCAGGAGCGGGGCGTCGGCGGCCGGATCGTCCATGTCGCCAGCCGCGCCGGTCATCGCGGCGATTCTCCTACGCATTGGCACTACGCTGCGGCCAAGGGTGGAATGCTCGCCATGCACAAGACCATCGCGCGGCAATACGCCAGCGAGGGCATACTGAGCTTCGCGATCACGCCGGGCTTTACCGATACCGCGATGGCGGGCGACTATCTGGAAAGCCGCGGCGGGCCGGGCCTGCTTGCCGATATTCCGCTCGGCCGCGTCGCGCAGCCGGAGGAGATCGGTAAGCTGATCGAATTCTGCGCCCTCGACGCGCCGCCCAGCATGACCGGCGCGACACTCGATGCCAATGGAGCCAGCTATGTTCGCTAGAGCCGCTGCCGTCGTTGCCCTGCCGGCTTTGCTTGTGTCATGCGCACCGCCGATCCAGACCCCCGATCCCCTCCCCGAACCCGAGCAGGTGACTATGGCGCAATGGGCCAACCTTTGCGAGCCGTGGGACGATTGGGACAAGGCCGCCCCGCCCTTTAAAATCCACGGGTCCACCTATTATGTCGGTACTTGCGGTATCGCGGCAATCCTCGTCGCAGGGCCAACGGGACACATCCTGATCGACAGCGGAACAAGAGCGGGCGCCGAAACCGTTCTTGCCAATGTCGAGAAGCTCGGCTTCCGCCCGAATGAAATCGCCACCATCGTCCACAGCCACGAACATTTCGACCATGTCGGCGGTTTCGCCTTGGTGAAGGAGGCTAGCGGCGCGCATATCGCGGCATCAGCGGCTGCCGCAGAAGTCCTGCGATCCGGCGCGCTCGGCAGCGACGATCCGCAATTCGGCATGCACGATCCGATGACCCCCGTCGCGGTCGACGTCATTGTTGGCGATGGCGACTCCGTGCGCACCGAAACCGCAACGCTGATCGCGACGGCGACCCCCGGTCACAGCCCCGGAGCGATTAGTTGGCAATGGCAGGACTGCGAGGCTGAAGCCGGCTGCAAGACGATCGTCTATGCGGACAGCCTGTCTCCGGTGAGCCGGTCCGACTATCGTTTCTCCGACAATCCGGCGTACCTGGCGGCTTACCGTCGGAGTATCGATCGCCTGCGTACGCTGGATTGCGACATATTGATCACGCCGCACCCTTCGCACAGCAACATGATCGAGCGGGCCGCCACCGGCACGCTCGCCGGAGGCATGAGCTGCACGGCCTATGCAGATGCGAAGGCAGAGGCGCTCGACAAGCGGCTCGCGGAGGAAGCGGCCGGTGGCTGACAGCTGGAAGATCTACACCGAGTGCTCGAAGGACCAGGCAACGGCCGCACTAGTCGCGCATGAGGAGGACCTCGACTGGCCGGCAGATTGGGTGGTGACCGGGATGGAGGTCGCCGACCACCTGCCGGACGATTGGACCTTCGAAGTCTATTTGGACCACAAGCCCAAACCAGCCGACATAAAGCGCGTCGCCGCCGTTTTCGAAGGCAAGGCACCCGCGCTGATCGTCGAGAAACTGCCCGATACCGACTGGGTCGTCGAGAGCCAGAAGGGCGTCGATCCGATCCGCGCGGGGCGCTTTCATGTTCGCACGCCGGAGCATGAAGCCGCCACCGATTTGGTCGATTTCGTCATCCCTGCCAGCCAGGCTTTCGGGACCGGGCAGCACCGGACCACCGCGGGCTGCCTCGCCATGCTCGACCTCATCAAGCGCGAAGGCGTGGCGGCGCGCAATGTGGCGGACATCGGCACCGGCACCGGCCTGCTGGCTTTCGCCGCATTGCACCTGTGGCCGAATGCGAAGGCGACCGCCTCGGACATCGATGCCGTTTGTGCAGGCGTGGTCGCCGACAATTGCGAGCTTAATGGCATTCCCCAAGGGGCCGGTCCGGGTGCGCTGACGATGGTGATCGCCGATGGCATGGCCGATCCGCTGCTCGAAGCGCGCGGACCTTACGATCTCTTCATCGCCAATATCCTCGCCGGCCCGCTGGTCGAGCTAGCGCCCGAATTCGCCGCGGCGATGGCACCGGGAGCGAACCTGTTGCTATCGGGTCTGCTGGAAACCCAGGAGGCTCAAGTCCGCCGCGCCTATAGCGCGCTCGGCTTCCGGCTTGCGCGGCGGCTGGTAAACGGCGACTGGTCGATCCTCTGGCTGCGCAAGAGCCGAGTGCGGTGACACGCCCGCTGCGCTGGCTCGCGTGGCTGCTGGGCGTGCCGCTCGCGCTCACGATACTCTTTCTGCTCGGCACTTGGATCGGCAGTTCGATCCCGCGCAACGGCGACTGGGCCGAGCCTACCCAAGGCGTCGAAATCCTCATCGAGACCAACGGCATCCACACCGGGATCGTGATGCCGCTGGTCACGCACCAGAAGGACTGGCGCAGCGCTTTCCCGGCAGCGGACCTCGGGAACCCGTACCGCCCCTATACCCATGTCTCTGTCAGCTGGGGCGAGCGCGAAGTCTTCCTCAATACGCCGACCTGGGCGGACCTCACCTTGGGCACGGCGATCGGCGCAGCCTTCGGCGGCGATGGCCTGCTTCATGCGGCACACTATGTCCGCCCCGCACCGTCCGCCGACATCCGTCCGCTGCGCATTACCGAAGCGCAATATGCCCGCCTTGTGGCTGAGATCGAGCAACAGGTCCTGCCGCCTGACCGGCGCAAGATTCATGCAGGCTATGCCCCCTACGATGTCTTCTACGACGCGCCCGGCACCTATCATCTCGGCAATACCTGCAACCAATGGACCAGCGACACGCTGGCCGCGGCGGGGATCAGGACGGGGTGGTGGACGCCCTTGCCGGGCGGCGTGATGAAATGGGTGCCGCAGCTTTAGGCGGCATCGGCCGCGGCTGCATACTCGCGGTTTTCATACGTCTCGATTGCCCGCACGACCTCGTGCATCATGCCCATACGCGCCGCATAAGATGCGCGGGTCCGGGCGATGAGCACGGCAACGCCATACTGATTGCCGCCATCGGAGGTGACGACGCCGACATCGTTGTAGCCCGATTGCTCGCCATCGAAGAATTGGCCGGTGCCGGTCTTGTGCGCGATCGACCAACCCGGTGGCAGGCCGCCCTTCAGCCGGTTCGGCCCGCTGCGCGTCTCGCCGAGGATTTGCAGCAGGTATTCGGTCGACACCGACGAGAGCAGTTCGCCGCGCACAAGGCGGCCCAGGGCAAGCGCGATACCTTCGGCCGTTGCCCCGTCGATCGGATCGGCAAGATACCTTTCGAACGCGCTCCTGCGAACCGCATCGGGCACTTCATCACGCGCCTCGTAGAAGCTGTTGCCATAACTGTAGGACTGGTTCCACGTAAGTCCGGCAATAGCGCTCTGCTTGTTGCGTTCATCGAGCCCGAAGCGGACGCCTTCGATGTCGCGATCGTCGAGAAATTCTTCGACCTCCTCCGGCCCGCCGACACGGCGCAGAATGCGGTCGTTGGCCGTGTTGTCGCTGCGCGTCAGGGCGCGGTCGATCAGGTCGGCATAGTCGGAACTGAACATGCCCTGCGTGCGCACGATGTCGCGGATGGGTTGATGGAACAGCGTGAGGTCTTCGCGGCGGATCACCACTCGCTCGCCGAGGTCCAAATCGCGCTCATCCGCCTGGGCGAGAGCAGTCATCGTCACCCATAGCTTGCTGACGCTTTGCTGCGGCAGCATCGCCTCACCATTGGCAGACGCCATCCGGTCCGCCGCGATGTCGTAGACCGCGATGCCGACCTCGCCCGGGAAGCGTTCGGCGATCTCTTCCAGTTCCAGCTCGAGCTCGATCTGCGCGATGGAGCGCGGCTGCTCCTTGCTCTCTTCCTGCGCGACGATAGGCGCGTTCTTCCCCTGCTGCGCGCGCGGCAGCCATGTCACGAAAATCGCGAGGGCAAGCACAGGCAAGAGTAGGAAAACGAAACGGAAATAGCTGGTCACACTGTCGGCAACGCGGCGCTGTGCAATCAGGTCCGAGATTCCTCAGGCGAGCTTCGCGTCCGCCGCGGCCTCGCCCGGTAGCGGTTTGCCCGTTTGGAGGAAGGCCCGCACCCGCTCGCTGAACATCAGCCGCCCGTTGGGGTAATGCTTGCGGTGGATCGCCATGAGCCGGTCGAGATTGTTCTCGCCGAGCGAATTCTGGAACGCAGGTATCAATGCGCTCTTGCCGAAATGCGGGCGGGTTTCCGGCTCGTATTGAAGCACCATGCGCTGCAGCCGTTCCAGCCAGGCGTAATCGCGCGGGTCGGCGAACAGATCGATGGCTGCCACCGGCCCGTCGTGATTGGCGGCGAAGACCAGATCGGATGTTCCCGACAATTCGCGTACGCTGATGACGCCCTTCAGGAAAAACCCTAGATCGCGCAACGCGTCGGCCTCGCGCATGATGAACTTGACCACCGCCGGGCCTTTTTCGAGCGGCACGAAGAAAGCGAGATTGTATCCTGTGTAGGTGGTCGAGAAACAGCCGCGCAGGATGTCGGGTGCGCGCTCGCTGGCGAGGCCGGGCTTGGGATCGTAGAGATAATCGAGGTCGTAAGGGTCGGTTTGGATCTGGTCGCGCTGGACGAGATCGAGCTTGTCGAGCAATCGCTGCAGCGGACGGCGCAGCGCCGGCAGGAAGCGGTCGAGCTTCTGGTAACGCTTGATGATCCACCGCGCGAGGGGCGCAAAGACTCCTCCGCCTTCCCGCACCTTCTCGACCCGCGCTGTCGACTGGCAGGGCGAGAGCGTCGCCAGCATCATCACCGGATCGTCCGGGTTCGAATAGGGCAGCACTACCCAGTTCGACGCGATGGTGCCTTCCTGCAATTCGCGTAGCTTCGACAGGCGGTTGATATGGCTGGTCGAAATGAACGCCTCGACCGGTGCCGTCTCCAACTCCAGTTCGACGATGGGCGCAATCGTGCCGAACGACAGCGCGACATAGGCAAAGTCGGGATCGGCGCGGCTCAGCCGCACGCGCTGGCCGCTATCGTCCAGGAATGTCAGCGCGGTCACCGCATCGGCCAATACCCCGCGGTCGCCGAAACCATGCGTTCCTGTGGCGAGCGCACCTACGACCGTCTGCTTCATGTAGTTGCCCGAGTTAATCAGGCGGCGGTCGTGCTGGATCAGGAAGCGTTTGAACTGTTCGACCGTGACCGAGGCGCCGACGGTGGCGATGCCGGTCGCCGGATCGTAATCCATCCGGCCCAGCCCGCCCTCCTCCATCATCATCGCATTGATGCCGGGCACGATCTGGACGCCATTATAGGAATGCGACTTGCCGACGCAGCTATAGCAGCCTTTCGCCATGTCCGCGCACAGTTTGGACTCGTCATGCGGGATGCACGCCTCGGCATCGCCGCGATAGACGTGGATCCACGATGCGATGCGCCGTGTGCCCTCTTCGCCCGCCTGCCTGTCGAGCGTGCGCTGTTTGCGCCCGCGACGAATTTCCTCGAGCATCCGTTCCCCCCGATCACCCTTTCGCGCGGAATATCAGCTTCGTTGGGCGCAATCGAGGATAGAAGCGACATCGCCGCGTCCGCAGAGAGGCTCGGCCCCACTGGGGAACCAAGCCCGCGCTCACCCACTCCTGAGGCATCTCTCCGAAACACATGGAATATATCATGGCCAAGACCCTTCTCATCACCGGCGCATCGACAGGTATCGGCGCGGCAACCGCCCGCGCTGCCGCCGAAGCGGGCTGGAACGTCGCCCTGCTGGCGCGCTCGCAGGATAAGCTGGAGAGCCTTGCGGGCGACATTGGCGACGCCGCACTCGCCCTGCCCTGCGATGTCACCGACGAAGAGCAGTTGCGCGATGCGCTCGGCAAGACGGTCGAGAAATTCGGCGCTCTCGACGCCGTCTATGCCAATGCCGGTAAGGGCGTGGACTCACCGGGCGTCGAAAAGGGTGATCCGGACGAGTGGCATGACATGATCCATCTCAACATCCTCGCCGTGCTCTACACCGCGCATGCTGCCCTGCCCGAACTGCGCAAGACCAAGGGGCATTTCGTCGTCACCGGCTCCAAGGCCGGGCGCGACCATCTCAAGGGCTCGATCTACGGGGCGACCAAGTGGTTCGTGCAGGGCTTCGCGGGCAATCTGGCGGAGGAGATGCGCGAATGGGGCGGCCGCTGCACGGTCATCACGCCCGGCATGGTCGACACGCCTTTCTTCGACGAGGCCAAGCCCGACAAAATCCAGCCGGAGGATGTGGCCAGCGCAGTGGTCTTCGCACTCTCGCAACCGGATACGGCTGCGGTGCGCGAGATCCACATCATGCCGAACGATTGATCAGGAGCCCAGCGCCTCTTCCAGTGCTGCCAGCGCGGCGCGGGTAAACGTTTCCATATTGGCGATGCGGTCGTCACTGCCGGTCTCGGTCACCGCGACATGCTCGAAGCCGTTCGGGCCGACGATTGCCGTTACGCTCCGACCTGCGGGCGCGCCACTTGGATGGCTCGATCCGCCGACCGAGCCGCTTTCCGCGATGCCCCAGTCGGCGTCGAAATTGTCGCAGATCGCGCGCGCCTGCAGCATCGCATAGTCCTTGCTCGCACCGCGCATGCCCGCATAGGCCTCCCGCGGCAGGGCGAACAGCACGTCGCGGGCGCGGAAAGAGTAGACCACTCCGCCCCCGACGAAGAAGTCGAGCGCCCCTGGCACGGTCAGCAGCGATGCGGCGATCAGCCCCCCCGTCGCGCCGTCGGCTACGGCAATCTTCTCGCCTCGCACGCGGAGGAGTTCTGCGATGCGGAGCGCGATAGGATGCGTTTCTGTCAGCATGGTGCGCGCCTGAGAAAAATGCGGGAGGCGAGCAAACCCACCTCCCGCAAGGAGACAAGGCTTCGAAAAGCCCTTCGGGTCGCACCCGGGGCTTTACCAGCGGTGAGACTGAGGTCCCCACCCAATTGGGTGGGAAGCGCGAATTTCTCGACGAAGAGCATTGTTAACCTGCCGCCACGACGATCTCGGCCCATGCCGCTTCGTCGATCACTTCGATGCCGAGCTCTGCGGCCTTCTTGAGCTTGCTGCCCGCACCCGGTCCGGCGACCAGCAAGTCGGTTTTTGCGCTGACGGAACCACTGGTTTTTGCGCCGAGGCGCTCGGCCTGAGCCTTGGCCTCGTCACGGCTCATCGTTTCGAGCTTGCCGGTGAAGACGACGGTTTTGCCGGAAACCGGGCTGTCCTTCGTTTCGACTTCATAGCGCGGCGGGGAGACTTGCGCGAGGATGTCGTCCCACACGGCCTTGTTGTGATCCTCGTGGAAGAAATCGCCGAGCGCTTCCACCACGGCGCTGCCGATCCCGTCGATCGAGGTGAGTGAATTGCTCGCCTCTTCATCGCCCCCGCGGGCCTTTTCCGCCGCTTCGCGCAGCGCGGGCAACTCGTGGAAATGCTTCATCAGATCGCGTGCCGTGACGGCGCCGACGTGCCGGATGCCCAGGCCGAAGAGCAGCCGCGCTGCGTCGGGCTCGCGGCGCGCCTCGATGCTTTTCAACAGATTGTCCACAGACCGCTCCTTCCAGCCTTCCAGCGCGAGGATGTCCTCGCGGCGGTCTTGTAGGCGGAAGGTGTCCGCCGGGCTTTCGAGCCAGCCGAGCGCGAAGAACTGGTCGATGGTCTTCTCGCCCAGCCCGTCGATATCGAGCGCGCCGCGGGAGACGAAATGCTTGAGACGCTCGGTGCGCTGGGCGGGGCAGATCAGCCCGCCGGTGCAGCGCACGTCGACTTCGCCCTCTTCTGCCACCGCTTCGCTGCCGCATTCGGGACAGTGATCGGGGAACACGTAGGCTTCGCGCTCAGCATCCGGCGTGAGGTTTTCCACGAGCTGTGGAATAACGTCGCCCGCACGCTGTACCGCCACGCGGTCGCCGGGCCGCACGCCGAGCCGCGCGATCTCGTCGCGATTGTGGAGCGTGACATTGGTTACCGTCACTCCGCCGACCAGCACCGGCGCAAGGCGGCCGACCGGAGTGAGCTTGCCGGTCCGCCCGACCTGAATGTCGATGCTTTCCAGCGTGGTCTCCGCGCGCTCGGCAGGGAATTTGTGCGCCAGCGCCCAGCGCGGTGCCTTGGCGACGAAGCCGAGCCGCTGCTGGTAGTCCAGCCTGTTGACTTTGTAGACCACCCCGTCGATCTCGTACGGCAGATCGGGCCGCGCCTCGCCGATCGTCTCGTAATGCGCGAGCAGGCCCGCGAGATCGTCGACACAGGTGAACAGCGGCGAGATCGGGAAGCCCCACTCGCGCAAGCTGTCGACCACGCCATGCTGCGTCTCGCCCGGCACGTCCGACGCCGCCCCCCAGCCATGCGCCCAGAAGCGCAGCGGGCGCTGCGCCGTCACGCTCGCATCCTTCTGCCTGAGCGATCCGGCAGCCGCGTTGCGCGGGTTGGCGAACAGCTTGCCACCTGCCTCCTGCTGCGCAGCATTGAGCGCAGCAAAGGCCTGTTTTTCCATATAGACTTCGCCGCGCACCTCGAAGATCTCTGGCGGGCTGTCGGTCGCCAATTGCTGCGGAATGTCAGAGATATGCGCGACATTGGGCGTCACATCCTCGCCCACCTGCCCGTCGCCCCGCGTCGCCCCGCGGACCAGCCTGCCCTTCTCGTACCGCAGCGAGCAGGACAGCCCGTCGATCTTGTCCTCCGCCGTGAAGGCGAGCGGCGCGTCGTCGTCCAGCGCGAGAAAGCGGCGTACACGCGCAACCCATTCCGCGATTTCCTCGTCCGAGAAGCCATTATCGAGGCTCATCATCCGGACCTCGTGCGTCACCTTGCTCAGCGGCGAGGCGGCAATCGCGTGCCCGACATTCTTCGACGGCGAGTCCTCGCGCACCAGATGCGGAAACGCGGCCTCCAGCTCGGCATTGCGCCGGACCAGCGCATCGTATTCCTGATCGGTGATCTCGGGCGCGTCCTCGGCGTGATAGAGCCGGTCGTGCCGCGCTATCTGCTTCGCCAGCCGCATCAACTCGTTGGCGGCCTCGGCTTCGGTAGGCTTGATGTCGCTGCTCATCGAAGAATCATTGTCTCGCTCGGGATACCCGCCCTACCCATTACACATTGCGGATTGGCACAACAGGGGATGGGGAATGCGGGCACGGAGCAAGGTCGGGATTGGATGCTTCGTAATACTTCTCGCCATCATCGGCGCAGGCGCGTGGTTCTGGTTCAACCGTGAGCCGCGACCCATCGTCGTGGCGGAGGCTGGCGATGGCGGCGAACGCATCATGCTCGGCGAAACCCCCGCCAATTTCTATCCCGGCGCAGGCGAAGGACTGCGACCAGCCATCCTGCTGCTCGGCGGATCCGAGGGCGGACTGAAGGACTTTCGCAACGCCTACGCGCGCCAGCTCGCCGCCGAGGGCTATTCGGTGCTCTACCCCGGATACACAGCCACCGGAGAGGCGAACCGCGCCTTCAACATGGTACCGCTCGAGATTTTCGACGCGGCGCTGGACTGGCTCGCCGCGCGGCCGGACATCGCACCGGGTCCGGTCGCAGCGATCGGCCATTCGAAGGGCGCGGAGGGCGCCCTGCTGCTCGCCAGCCGCGATCCGCGGATCGGCGCGGTCGTCGCGGCCATGCCGAGCGACGTCGTCTGGCAAGGCTTCTCCTTCGACCAGGTCGACATGTCCGACCTGAAATCCTCATGGAGCGCCGGCGGCAAACCAGTGCCGTATGCGCGTTATGAGGCGCTGCCGTGGTACGAATGGGCTTCGGGTGCTACCATGCTCGACATGTTCGCGGGCAGCCGCGCGGCGGCGGAGGGGCAGGCCGATGCCCTCATCGCCATAGAGCGGATCGAGGCACCGGTGCTGCTGATCTGTGGCGAGCAGGACAATCTCTGGCCCGGCTGCGACATGGCCCGCAATCTGCGCGATCGCGCCGCAGCGGGCGGGCCAGAGGTCGAACTTCTCGCTTATGAGGATGCAGGCCACTGGGGTTTCGGCTCGGCCACCGATCTTGCCGAGGGGGACAAGCGCTACCTTGGTCGGATGGGCGGCAGCGAAAAAGCCGACATGGCAGCCCGCGAAGACCAGTGGCCGACGATCCTCGCATTTCTGGAAAGGACGACGAACGACCGATAACGCCGTGCCGAGGGCTCAGGATATCCATGAAACACCCGCCGTCTCGATCGACCATCCGCCGGGGATCGGCCGCATGATATAGCCCTGCCCCTCGCCGCCCATGTTGGCGAAGACACGCGCGCCCTCGGCTACGCATCGGTTGCGCCCGTCGCAATCGAGCCGCGCATCGACGAACACCGCGGGACTGTCGTCTTCGCGAAGCGCGACGCCGGCACCGTCCCAGCGGCACATCGGCGCTGCAAAGACATCGGTAAAACGGTCGGACAGGCGAGTTAGCATATCGGCGTCCACTTCGCGCAGGCAGGCGGGCCGGTTGTGGAATCCCTCGCCCTCGCGAAGGCCGGCGATCATATGCGCGAAGAGCGCCTCGCGCGGGTCCTCGATGCCGAGCACCTCCACCGGCTCGGCACCGCTTTCTGGACTGTTCCTGACGCTATCGAGAAAGCTGGGTGCAGGTGGTGGCGGGGGCGGCGGCGGTCGAAACTCCGGGTCGTCCATGCTAACCCGCTCGACCAGTTCCACGCTGTGGATCTGCGCTGCGGGGCCGGTGGCACACTCCTCCGGCACCGCCTGCGCGGCAAAATCGGCAATCGGCTGGGCCGTAGGCAAGGCACCTCCGCCGCCGCGGATCATGTCGCCGACCGCAACGCGCAAGCCGTCCGGCAATTCGACTGCAAACCCGCGCTCCGGATCGCGGACGATGCGGGTTCCTTCCTCCCATAGGATGACGGCTTCGTCAGGCGCGCCCGAAAGGTGAAAACACGGGCCACGCATGACCAGCGACCCCGCCTGGATCGCCTCCATCGCGCCGATATTGGTATAGGTGAGAAGCACCGTCCTCCCGTCGCCGCGCGTTTCGACGGGGAGCTTGCCGTCGGGCACTTCTGGCGTGGCTCTGTGGTCGTTGCTCGAACATGCCGCGACAAGGGCAAATGCCCACGCGATGGCGAGCGGGTTTTTCATGACGACCCATCGCCCGTCAGAACGATACCCAGATCTTCGCGCCGGATGCGCCATTCGCCGCGCTCGAACCGCATCCGGTAATAGCTCCAGCCATGCGGGCCATTGGCGTAATAGCCGCCCCAGCCGAGGCAGTTGTCCGGCGCTTGGCAGGAAAACTCGTTCACATCGAAGATTGCTGCCGCAACGCCGGTGTCGCGCGCGACGACATCGATGCCCCGATGCTCGCAGCGACCCAGTGACGAAAGCTCTGGAAAACGCTCGATCAGCGCGATCTCGATTTCGGGGGCGAGCGGCACCGGCTTCGACGTGGAAACCGATGGTTCGATGTTCATGGAGGCGGCGCAGACCACCTCGTAAGGCCGCTGCTCGCGCGCAAAATACTCGCCGAGCCTGAATTCCAGCAAGGCGAGCTTCGGGGTTGCGATGTCTTCGTAGAAGCCGGTTTCGATTTGCGGGTTCGGGGCGGCATAACGAGGCAGATCGCGTGCACATCCCGAGAGGACGAGCGCAACCATTGTGATCAGGATTAGACGCAGGCAGCTCATGTTATGGCAAACGCATAAAGGGCTGCCGGGTGCCCTCAGCCCCCCTCCAGCAGGCGATCCGCCTGCGCACGCGCCTCGGGCGTCACTTCCGCGCCGCTGAGCATGCGGGCGATTTCTTCCTGCCTTCCGCTCTCGTCGAGCAGGGCCACGCTGGTGCGGGTGACGGTACCGTCGGAGCTTTTGGCGATCATGTAATGCGTGCGGCCCCGCGCGGCGACTTGCGGGCTGTGGGTGACGGCGAGCAACTGGCCATCCGACGCCAGCCTTGCGAGCCGTTCGCCGATCGCACTGGCCACCGCGCCGCCGACGCCGCGGTCGATCTCGTCGAAGATGATCGTTGCCGCCCCGCCTTTTTCCGCGAGCGCGACCTTCAGCGCGAGGATGAAGCGCGACAATTCGCCGCCACTGGCAATCTTGGCGAGCGGAGCGAAATCGGCGCCGGGATTGGTCGAGATCAGGAACTCGACCGCATCCAGCCCATGTGCGCCCCAACGCTCTTCGGGAAGCTCCGTCACCGAGGTCCTGAAGCGCGCGGCATCGAGCTTCAGCGGCGCAAGTTCGCCCGCCACCGCCTCGTCCAGCCGCAAGGCTGCGGCCACGCGATTGGCATGCAGCGCCTCGGCCTCGGCGCGATAACGAGCGCCCGCCTCTTTCGCCGCGGCTTCGAGCGCGTCCAGCTCGGCCTCGCCGCCCTCGATCGAATCCAGCGCGGCGCGAAATTCGCGCATCTTCTCGGGCAGCTCGTCCACTTCGCAGCGGTGTTTGCGGGCCAGCGCGCGCAATTCAAACAGCCGCGTTTCCGCCGCATCGAGTGCTTGGGGATCGTGGACCAGTGCTTCGGCTGCCGCCCGCAGCTTGTCTTCCGCCTCGCCCGCTTCGATCACCGCTCGGTCGAGCGCGCCGAGCGCTTCCGCCAACAGAGGATGTTCGGGCGCGATCCGGTCGAGCCGCCGTGCCGCCACGCGCAATGCGGCCAGCGGCGAGTCCGAACCCTCCCAGATATGCCGCAATTCCTCGAGATCGCCGGACAATTTCTCGCCCTTCTGCATATCGGCACGCGCTTCGGCGAGGCGCGCTTCCTCGCCTGCCTGCGGTTCGAGAGCGGTGAGTTCGGTGAGGTGCGCCAGCAGCAGGTCCTGATCCGCCTTCGCAGTCTCTACCGCCTCGCGCGCCTCGCCCAGCGCATCCTCGGCGCTGCGCCACTTGCTCCACGCCTGGGCGACGCGGGCGGTGTCGGCGCCGGCAAAACGATCGAGCAAGGCTCGGTGGCCGCGCGGATTGACGAGGCCGCGATCGTCGTGCTGGCCGTGCAGTTCCACCAGATGGGCCGCCATTTCGCGCAGCAGGCCGACGCTCACGCTCTGATCGTTGACGAACGCTTTGCTCTTGCCGTCCGCCTTGAGCTGGCGGCGCAGGATCAACGGCTCGCCCTCCTCCACCTCGATATCGGCATCGTCGAGCAGTTCGGCGAGCGGCGCGGGCAGCGCGGCGAATTCGAAACTGGCAGTGACGCTCGCCTTGTCCTCGCCCGCGCGCACCAGGCCGCTGTCGGCGCGATTGCCCAGCACCAGGCCGAGCGAGTCCAGCAGGATCGACTTGCCCGCGCCGGTTTCGCCGGTCAGCACGCCGAGGCCGCGCCCGAAATCGAGATCGAGCGCTTCGATCAGCACGATGTTGCGAATGGCGAGCCGGGTCAGCATCGCCGGTGTGCTTAGCGCAGGCCGATGGCCGCGTCACGATGGCAGGCGGCGGGCCTGTGAATTATTGCGCGACGTGCGAGGCATGCCAGCGGTCGGCTTCGGATGAGCCGCTGACGCTCCAAGAGATGAGCTCGAAATCGTCGATGGCGATGGGTTCGAGATTACCGCTTTGCGCCGTCGAAACGAAGCGCAGGATCGGGCGGAAGGGGCGGGTGTTGCCATCCGCTTCCTCGGGTCTGACGAAATCGAAGCTAATGTCCTGCCATGCCTCGGCGGCGGGCATGTCTCGAGTTTCGAGGATGTCGCCGCGCCAGCGGGCGCTGGGCTGCTCGCCCGGCTGAGGTCGATCCTTGATGCGCAGCTCGACCCGCACCGCCACCGACAGCTTCACCCGCGCCCGCACAGTATATGCGCCGGCGGGCACATCGCGCAGGTAGGCGTGGGTGAAGAGTGTTGGGCTGGAGGCCACCTTTTCCGGGCGCAGCACAGCGTAGGCCTCGCCATCGCGGGAGGCGACTTCGAGACCCGCATCGTCGCTCATGAAGGCGCGCTCCATCGCATCACCTTCGCGCGCCATGGCGAAATCGCCGCGTCCAATGACATCGCGCCCCAATCGCATGCCTTCGCAGGCTGGTGCAAAACCGGCGAGCGTGAACTCGTCCGCGGCCCTACGATGGCAGCTAGTGGACATGCCGGCGCGCTGATCGGCATAGGCGACCACATGCCCGCCACTCATCGCAAGCTGTGTCCCGCGCTCAGCCGAGAAGCCGAACAGGCGGCGCAGGACGCGCTCGCGCATGGCGCCGACCGCAGGCATGGGTCGGTAATCGATCACGCCTACCGGCACGAACTCTGCACGCAGAAAGCGCCCCTTCTCGAGGATCGCACGGATAGCATAGGTCACATGGGTGCGAGGATGCTGCTGGTCGAACAGGAAGTTGCCGATCGACGGTGCGACCAGTGCCCTGCGATAGACCTCCACGCCCATAACGAGGTGCGGGTGATGGCCGATGGCGAGCGGCGCGCCCTGCTCCACCGCCTCGCGCAGGCGGCCGACGGTGGTTTCGCTGGGACGGTCGATATATTCCGCACCGCCGTGATATTGCAGCACCGGCACATTGCGGCGCTTGCGCTCGCGCTCGACGCTGCGCCTAACTTGCCCGCGCGTGCCGAACGCCGCGCCGCCTTTTACGGCCGTCGCGACCTGGTGCGCGCCGTTCGAGCCTTCCCAACCGACGAAGCCCAGCATGGCAAGCGACGTTCCGTCGACGTCCAACTCGGCAGCTCGATCGGCCAGCGTCTCGTCATGGCCCGCACCCGAATGGGCGAGGCCGGCGCGATCCAGCGCGGCGATGGTCGAGGCGATACCCGGCTCGCCGTAATCATAAATATGGTTGTTCCCGAGAGTGACGTAATCGACCCCGGCGCGTTTCAGCGCCGCTGCCAGTTCTGGCGGAGAGAAAAAAGTGATGCTTTTGCCCGGCAGGCGCGGTCCGGGAGCCTCGTCTGCCAAGACCGTCTCGAGATTGACCGACGCCAGGTCTGCGCTCTCCATGTAGGGGCGCATCGGCGCGAGCAGCCGGTCGAGATCTGCGGCGAGGCTTTCGCGGAACAGCAGTTGCCGTTGGCCAGAGGACGGCTCGAAATAGCGGCGTCCTGCCATGGTATCGCCGCCGAAGAACAGCTCGATCCGGCCCTCCTTGCGCGCCACCACTTCGATGGCCGGGATAGCGAGGCAATCGCAAGCATCGTCGCGCAGTTCGGCGTGGCCGAAAGTCTGTACGGCGGTGAAGACGCCCGGTCCGCGAATATCGAGCCGATAGATCGGAGCGATGGGCAGAGTAACGGCAAAGTGCCCGTCCGCCCCAAGGCCAACAGGCGCACCGTTTATCAGGACGGAGACATCGCGGAAGTCGATGCGGTCCCGTCGCCCGTCGAGGACGCCGCCGATCCGCACCTCTCCGGGTGCAGCGATCTCTCCGCCGACGAGCGCGTCGGCAGGATGGGCCGTCTGCGGGACCGCGCAAAGCGATGCCGCGACCACGGCGATAACGGATAGGACAAAGCGAGCCATACCGCCGAACCTACCGACGCAGCGGGAAAAATAGCGTTAATCGAGCCTGGAAAAGCTCAGCTGGCGGTGGCGCCCGGCGCGTGCCGCTGCATCAGCGCGAAAGCCTTCTCGTACCACTCGTTGCCCGGATAGTTAGCCCCCAGCACGGCAGCATACTTCTGCGCCTCGCTCGGAATGCCGAGTGCCAGGCTGGTCTCAGTCAGACGATAAAGCGCTTCGGGCGTGTGGCTGGTGGTCTGGAAATTCTCGACCACGTTCTGGAAGCGGATCTGCGCGGCGATCCACTGGCCGGACCGTTCGTAGTGCCGCCCGATCTCCATCTCCTTGCCGGCAAGGTGATCCTGCACCAGGTCGATCTTGAGCCGCGCATCGGCGGCGTATTGCGTGGTCGGGAAACGACGATTCACTTCTTGCAGCGCGGTCAGCGCCTGTTCGGTGATCTTCTGGTCGCGCTGCACATCGCTGATCTGCTCGTAATAGCTAAGCGCGATCAGGTAGTAAGCATAGGGCGCGTCTTTGTTGCCCGGGTGGATCGAAAGGAACCGCTGGGCCGACTGGATCGCCGGGTTGTATTCCTGTGCGACGTAATAGCTGAACGCGCTCATCAGCTGCGCGCGGCGCGCCCAGGGCGAATAGGGGTGCTGGCGTTCCACCTCGTCGAACAGGGCGGCGGCAAGCGTCGCATTGCCCGCGTCCAGCCGGCTCTTCGCCTCGCGGTACAGCGTTTCCACATCGCGCGCGACATAGGCGGTGTTCTTAAGGTCGTCCCCGCCACCGCGCCCGGCGCAGCCTGCGGTGAGGACACTGGCTCCGGCCACGAAACCGGCGAGAATGAGCTTGCTTGGGGAATGCGAATGCATGGTCATGGGGCCAGCCTATAGCCAGCGCCCTGCTGAACGCCAAGTGAAGTTCGTGCGCTTGTGCCCTGCCCTATGTCGCAGATACCTCGGGCTCGGACTCATCCAGCGACCGAGGCAGGCTCGACCGGATGAGCGCATAGCCAAGGATCGCCGCGATGGTCGATCCGCTGAGCACGCCCAGCTTCACAGCATCGACCTGCGCCGGATCGGCGAAAGCGAGATTGCCGATGAAAAGGCTCATCGTGAAACCGATCGCGGCCAGCAGCGACAGCCCGTGGATCTGCCTCCAGGTCACGCTTTCCGGCAGGGAAGCGATACCTGCCTTCACCGCTATCCACGCGAAACCGAAGATGCCCAATTGCTTGCCGACAAGCAGGCCAAGGGCAATACCAAGCGGCAATGGATCGAACAGCGACGCAGGCTGAATGCCCGCCAGTGTCACGCCGGCATTCGCGAAGCCGAAAATCGGTATCACCAGGAACGCGACCCACGGGTGCAACGCATGCTCCATCCGCTCGAGCGGCCGTGCATCACCGCGGGCCTGCATCGGCACGCACAGCGCTGCTGCGACGCCCGCGAGCGTCGCGTGCACGCCGGACTTCAGAATAAAGACCCAGAGCAGGATCGAAAGCAGGACATAGGGGATGCTCGAGGCAACCCGCATGCGTCCGACAAGGCCGAGCAGCAGCAGGACGATGGCACCCGAACCGAGCATCGTCATGTCGATGCTGCCTGTATAAAACAGCGCGATCACGGTTATGGCACCGATATCGTCGATAACCGCCACCGCCAGTAGCAGAGCCTTGAGCGCCACCGGCACCCGGGGGCCCAGCAGGGCCAGAATGCCGAGCGCGAAAGCGATGTCAGTCGCCGCCGGAATGGCCCAGCCTGCCAGGTTCTGCGGGCTGCCGCTATTGATGCCGACGAAGACGAGAGCGGGCAAAGCCATGCCGCCGATCGCCGCGACCAGCGGCAGGGAGGCCCTGTTCCAGCTCGACAATTGACCGTCCAGAACCTCGCGCTTCACTTCGAGGCCGACGAGGAAGAAGAACACGGCCATCAGGCCGTCGTTAATCCAGAGCAGCAGCGGCTTGTCGATGACGAAACTGCCGATCCCGGCCACCACCGGAATGTCCAGCCCAGCCAGATAGGCTGAGGACATGGGACTATTCGCGACGGTCATCGCGAGGATCGCGGCACAAATCAGGACGATGCCGCCAGCCGATTCCTTTTGCAGGAAATCGCGCAGCATGGGGGCTACTGCCTTCACCATGGCAAATCTCAGGCCGGAGCAGCGCGACGCGCAAGACGAGCGAACAGTCGCTTGGCGCGCGAACGCAGCAATTGCAGCCTTGCAAATTCGCCCAGGTCGGGCGCACGCTTGCGCAATTCCAGGCGCAGGCGTTCGTCAATGCGCTGGTGCATCAGCATCAGGCGGAACATGCGGGCGGTCATCGCTATCTCCTCGGTCGATATGTCTATCGATCGGATAGCCGATGCGCCTGGCTAGCTGGGAGGGGGGGAAGGGAAGCCCGCCAGCACGCATCGGCATATCCGATGCGGTCCGACATCACGGGAGGTCAAACGACCGCCCGCCAGAGGGGCCCGGTCCGCAAATACACAATTAGGATCGCTCGCCCTCGGTTCCAAGGAGAGGCGAAAATTTTTTGTCCTACTCGGTGATGGCGGCTGGTGCGTCCCACAGAAGATGGCGCGTTTCCAGCGGTACGAGGTTCGCGCCGCGAATGATTTCGCCCTTGGTGTGATAGCCGAGCAGCTGGTCGGCATCCGCGTCGGGATTGTTGGTCAGCACGCGCACTTCTTCCGAAGTGAAATCGCTAAGGCCGCGCGCCCGCTCGATACCCTGCTTGTCGTAGATATGCAGAACGTCGCCGCGCGTGAAATCGCCGTCCATCGAGATAATGTCCTCACGGCGGATAGCGCGCTCGCGACCTTCCATGGTTTCGAACACCGTGTCGCTGACCACGAGGCTGCCCGCCATTTGCAGGCGGTTGGCAATCCAGCTGTCCCAGCCCGAGATCGGATTGGGATAGGGGAGGATCTTGGTGGAGCGACGCTCTTGCGACAGGACGCTGGTGAGCGGCCGGTCGACTTCGCCTTGCGCAATCCATGTGGTGCAGCCGGCCTCTTGCGCCATGTTGGCAGCCTGCAGCTTGGTGGCCATGCCGCCCGTCCCCAGCGTACTCTTGCCCTTGGTGGCCTCCATATATTCGGAAACATCGGTGACTTCGGGCACGAATTTCGCTTCGGGATCGTCCGGATTGCGATCGTAGAGGCCGTCGACGCCGGTGAGAATGATGAGATCTTCCGCCCCGACCATCTGCGCGACCTTCGCCGCCAGCCGGTCGTTGTCGCCGACGCGGATTTCCTCGGTTGTGATGGAATCGTTCTCGTTGATGATCGGGATGACTTGCGCCTCGAGCAGGCGATGCACGGTGTTGCGCGTGTTGAGGAACCGGCGGTGGTCTTCGAAATCGCCCAGCGTCAGCAAAACCTGCGCAATCTCGAGGCCGAACTCATAGCCGACCTGCTTGTAGGCATTAAGGAGCAGCGGCATACCGCAGGCAGCGGCGGCCTGCTTGTCGGAAACCCCGGCGGACTCGGGCGTTTCCCCCACGATGCGCAAGCCCAGCGCGACGGATCCCGACGAACACAGGATGACCTCATGCCCCTGGTTACGAAGCCGCGCCATGTCCTCCATGAGGCGCTGGAGGAAGCCGAAGCGCGGGGTCAGCATGTCCTGGTTGGCGAGCAGCGCGGAGCCGATCTTTATAACAATCTTGCGTTTCTTAGTCACAATAGACAATCCATACGGCTTGAAATTTTCGACCCAGATGGTAGGTATCTATGGTGCAGTGCACAACCACAGATCGCAGATTTTTTTGGCGAATTCGATCTCGCAAATCTCTCTTACTAAAAGATCGGTTACGTTCTTCGCAAATCGGTTTTCACTGTTAAGCAAAAACAAGAATTAAACACGAAAGAGGCTAGTCATTACTTATTTCAACATCGTCATGGTCGGATGCGGCAAGATGGGAGGTGCCCTGCTTTCGCACTGGATGCAAGGGAACGAGCAGTTCACGGTTGTCGATCCGGCGCTGGACAGCGCTCCGGACGGCGCCCGGCTCGTCCGGGATCGCAGCGAAATTGCGAGCGAGACGTTCGATGTCGTCATCGTCGCGATCAAGCCGCAGATGATCGACGATATCCTGCCCGACTATGCCTCGATGCTGTCCGAGAATGGCTATGTGCTCTCCATTGCAGCCGGCTGCTCGCTGTCGCGCCTGTCACAGTTGATGGGCGGAGCCCCCGCAGTGCGTGTGATGCCCAACCTGCCCGCCGCCGTCGGCAAGGGCGTCAGCGGCTTGTGTGCGGACGACAAGGGCCGGGGCCCCGCCCTCGCCCATGCCGAAACGATGATGGGCCGCACCGGGACCGCCGTCGTCGTCGACAGCGAGGACAAGATCGATCGGGTAACCGCCGTGGCCGGCTCCGGCCCCGGCTATGTGTTCGAAATTGCGCGCGCCTATGTCGCCGCCGCGATGGAGATGGGCTTCGACGAAGACGAAGCGCGCGTTCTGGTTCTCGGCACGATCGAAGGCGCCACCGCAATGGCGCTGGAACCGGGAGCAGCCGGCCTCGAAGACCTGCGCAACTCCGTCACCAGCAAGGGCGGGACGACTGCCGCCGGGCTGGACGCGCTGAATGGCGACGGAACCATTTCCCGCAAGATGCGTGAAACACTTGAAGCGGCCTACAACCGGGCGGTCGAGTTGCGCTGATCCGCGCCTCCTGCCCCCTGACAAGAAAGCAAGATTTATGACCGACCAGAAACTCGACCCACAGATCCACGTCCACGAACTCGGTAGCCGTGCTCGCGACGCTTCGCGCAAGCTGGCGATCGCGGGGACCGACCAGAAGAACCTCGCCCTGCGTGAGGCAGCCAAGGCGCTGCGTTCGCGCATGGCGGAACTTCTCGAAGCCAATGGCAAGGATGTCGACAGCGTGGCTGGCAGCAAGCCCGAGAGCTTCATCGACCGCTTGCGTCTGACCGAAGACCGCGTCGAAGGCATGGCCTCCGCGCTGGAAGAGATCGCCGATCTCGACGATCCCGTGGGCCGCGTTCTGGCGACCTTCGACCGCCCGAACGGCCTCGAAATCCAGCGTGTCGCCGTGCCCATCGGCGTCATCGGCATGATCTACGAAAGCCGCCCGAACGTCGGCGCGGATGCGAGCGCCCTGTGCCTCAAGAGCGGCAATGCTGTCATCCTGCGCGGTGGATCGGAAAGCCGCCATTCGACGCGCGTGATCGTCGAGTGCATGCAGGCCGGCCTCAAGGCTGCGGACCTGCCGGGCGATGCGGTGCAGACGATCCAGACCACCGATCGTGCCGCCGTCGCTGCGCTGCTCGAAGCGGTCGAGCATGTCGATCTCGTCATCCCGCGCGGTGGGCGCGGCCTCGTCGAGCTGGTGCGCGACAAGGCGAAGGTTCCCACCCTCCTCCACCTCGACGGCAATTGCCACAGCTACGTCCACGAAGCCGCCGATCTCGACAAGGCGGCAGAGGTCATCCGCAACGCCAAGCTGCGCCGGACCGGCGTTTGCGGGGCCACCGAAAGCGTGGTGGTCGACAAGGCCGTGGCGCAGGATTTCATTCCCCGCCTCGTCGAGATTATGGGCAATGATTGTGAACTGCGTGGCGACGAAACTGCCGTGTCGATCGACGGACGCCTCACGCCTGCCACCGATGAAGACTGGGGCACCGAATATCTCGATCCTATCGCCTCGGTGAAGGTGGTGGACGGCATCGACGATGCGATCGAGTGGGTCTCGACCTACAGCTCGCACCATACCGACGCGATCATGACCGAGGACGATGCCGCGGCGAAGCGCTTCATGGACAGCATCGACAGTGCCATCGTCATGCGCAACGCCAGCACTCAGTTCGCCGATGGCGGCGAATTCGGCATGGGCGCGGAAATCGGCATCGCGACCGGCAAGATGCACGCCCGCGGGCCGGTCGGCCTGGAACAACTGTGCAGCTTTAAATACTTGGTCCATGGCAATGGGCAGACGCGGCCTGCCTGATGCGGCCATCACTCGGCGTTAACTATACTGTAAATCCTCCAGGCTAGATCGTTTACCGGTCTGGTTTTGGGGGATTTTCAGTATCATGCAGCAAATCCAATCGGACAGCGGCAAGATCGATGTCGGCGAGCGGCTGAAGTATTTCAACATCGGGCCGGCAGAACAGCAGCTCATCGCGCGCATCTGGGCCGAGGCCGAACCGCATCTCGACTGGATCATGGCCCCGATGGAGGAGCGCCTCTCGGCTCAGGTCCGCGATGGCGACCTGCCGCCCGACTTCGATGTTGCCGCCACGCTGGAAGCGATGCGCAAGTGCATGATCATGCACTTCGGCCGCACGATCGACGATACCTGGATGAAGGTTGCCGCCGGCGTCGGCAACTGGATCACCGAGAACAAGACCGATCCCTATCGCGTCATCGCCCTGATGCACCTCTCCTTCAACCGGGTGAAGGCGCTCGCAGTCGAGAACGCCGCCGATGCTGAGGAGCGGGCCGCACGATTGACCGTCCTCGGCGCGATCAACCATATGGCTTGCGAACTCGCTGTCGCCCGTGTCAATCGCATCGCGCGCTACAAGGAAGCCGACCGCCGCAAGGAAATCGCAGATCGCTTTCGCACCACCATCGCGGAGCTCGTCGGCCACGCCAACAAGCGCGGCAGCGCGGTGAGCAAGCTGGCCCAGCGTGCTCGCCGCTCCACCGCCTCCATGGCCACCAACGCCGCCGAGATCGCCGCCGCGGCTGAACAGTCCGCCAATGTGATGGGCAATGCCGCGCAGGAATCCGCCACGCTGGTCGAGAGCATCGACACCACCCGCCGCTCGGTCGGAGAGATCAGCCGCGTCAGCACCGATGCCGCGCGCGAGGCGGATGCGGCCGGCGAAGTCATCAACGCGCTCAGCCAGCACACCACCGAGATCGAGAGCGTCGTCGGCATGATCCGCCAGGTCGCCGACCTCACCCGCATGCTCGCCCTCAACGCCACGATCGAGGCGGCGCATGCCGGCGAGGCGGGCCGCGGCTTCGCGGTCGTCGCCGAGGAAGTGAAGTCGCTCGCCAAGCAGACCGAGGTCGCCACCGACGAGATCGTCCGCCAGGTCGAGGGCATCCAGTCCTCCGGCGGGCGCACGGTCCAGGCCAACCTCGCCATCGCGCAGAGCATCGGCCAGGTCTCGCAGACCACCTCCAGCTTCGAACGCACGATGGAGGCGCAGTCGGGCCAGGTCACGACCATCGCCAGCATGATCGACGAGACCGCGATGACCGCGCGCACCATGGCCGAGACCATCGCCGCCGTCAGCGCCTCTGCGCAGGAGATCGACGAGAAGGCCGTGCGGGTAGAGGACATGTTCGCCACGATCACCGGCGAGCTCGGCCAGCTCGAGGTCGCGGTAGCCGAATTCCTCCACGATATCGCGGCGTAGTCTGTTTGGCCTCAAGCGCCGGCGGCCGCGTACGCAGCCTTAGGCTATCCTCGCTCACGCGACCTGAAGGTCGCATCGCTGCGGGCGGCCGTGCAGGTGGCCTTTGGCCAGCTGCGTCTTCGACTGCGCTTCCGGCCTTGCCGGGCCTCCGCCGGCCCGGATCCAGCGCTAGTCTATCCTCTCCTAGAGAACCGAGGCGTAGCCGAGGCAAGGGCGACCGCCCGCCCGCAGCGGGTGCAGCTTGCTGCACATCTAGCGAGGACGCGCCCGCGGATGCGGGTGCGCAAAACAAAAACTCCTCTCCCCCTCCCCCTCTCCCACCCCCCCATTTTCCTACACGCCCGAAATCTGCTTCACGCTCGCGGATGACCCGACGCACAGACCCCCGCGAGACCCGCCTCCCCGTTCCGGCAGGCGAGCTTCCCGCCTTCACCCCCGTCCCCCGCCAGACCAATCGGCATGATGGCTGGACCGACGACCGCCAGCGCCGCTTCATCGAAGCGCTCGCCGATACCGGCAGCGTCGAGGCCGCCTGCCGCGCGGTCAACATGAGCACCGTCGGCGCCTATCACCTGCGCCGCCAGAAAGGCGCGGAGAGCTTCCGCAAGGCCTGGGCCGCCGCGCTCGACCTCGGCGTGCAGCGGATCGAGGATGTCGCGATGGACCGCGCGCTCAACGGCGTGGAGGTGCCGGTGTACTCTTATGGCAAGCTGATCGGCAGCCGCACCGCATATAACGACCGCCTGCTGATGTTCATGCTCCGCAACCGCGCGTCCGAGCGCTTCACCGAAGGCCGCGCAAAAGGCCCGGACGCGGTCGGCAAAATGGAGCTGGAGCGCAAGAAGAAGGAATGGCGCGCCGAATGGGAGGCCGAGCGCAAGCAAGTCTCCCCCGACCAAATCCGCGCCACCCTCGACCGAAAGGTCGAGGAATACCGCCAGAAGATCATCGACCGCGATCGCCGCGAGAGTCCCCGCGTGAAAGCCCTGCGCGCCGAAGTCGAAGCCGCCATCGAAGCCGACCGCGCCGCCGGCTACGACTGCACCCGCGATCCGGAACACGAACTCTATATCGACCCCGCCGCCGAGAAACATTCGGAGGACAAGGACGAGCCGACCGCCCTACCCCCACCGGGCTGGTGCAAGCGCGAGGTGAAGGAGAGCGAGGACACCGGACCGAGGGTGCGGACGCTGAAGGATGAGGGATGGGATTGATCGGAACTAGGTAGCCGACTGCGTAGTCCTACGAAGCCACCTCGCAACCATTTCTCGCTACGTGCCTCCTACTTCGTGAAGGGGGCACATGAGTTCGCGCAATTTCGATCAGGCTTTGCGCCTTGTGGCTGCCGATATTCAGGAGGCTGGCCGGAAGCTGCAAGCGCTGTCGGCAGAGCCTCGCTTCGCGGGGCGCAAGGTGTACGATCTCCATACAATCAAGCTGCACGCCTCCGCGCTGGCGCTGATCGCCCGCCGGGAGCATCACGCCCGCCGCGTACGTGAAGAACTGATCCCGAGCGCTCACTTCGGCGAGCCCGCATGGGATCTCTTGCTCGATCTGTTTGCGAATTCCGTTGTCGGGAAGGACATCCCCAAGAATGCTGCGCAGATAGCAGCACATTGCCCGCCTACCACCGCGCTTCGCTATATCGAACAGCTTGAAAATGAAGGGATGATATCAGAGCGCAAGTCCGAGGAAGATGGCCGCGTCCTCCTTATGCGGCTGACCGATGAAGCTTTGGTCAGTGTAGGTTCCTACCTTCTGAATATTTCAGGCCTGGCGGAAGACGACGAGATGCCGGTCAAGGATTAGTGCTTAAAGCAATGCTCCCGATGCCAAGCGATGAATTGGTGATGGGGCTTATCTGACTCTCTTGCAGGGACCAGCGCCTTGACGGTTCTATTGATGTTGCCTTCAACGCTAGCTGGGTCATTCACCTGTCTTGAAACCATGATGTCGAGCTCGTCCGACAGGCCGATCAATCCTCGGTCGAACATCCAATGCGCAGTGCCCGATAACGCAAGGCCGTTGCGCACGCTGTCAGGGCCGCCATGCTCGACCGGGCGGATGTGCGCGGCCTGCGCTTCCAAGCGACCGCCACCATTGACTAGCTTCCAGCCTGTCACCGCGCAGCGGCCATCATAGGCGTGCATCACGGCGCGGCGGAAAGCGCGGTCGCGGAATGGCTTGGAGACGAGCGACTGGACGATGGGCCGCTTGATTTCGAACGGGGTCTGATGCTCGCGGACGCGGTTGTCCTCGACCACTTCGTCATCGCTTCGAGGCAAGAAGTCCTCATCCGGCAGGCCGAGCGAGATGATACGAGCAAAGTCGGAAGGCGATAGCGGGCGGACGGCGGCTTGGGCACGGCCAGATACTTTGCCTTCTTCGTTGAGAACTCCGCGCTCAACCTGCTCGCCATTCACGATATGCGGCACGGTCGGTTCGAAAGGCAGATAGCTGCCCCTCTCGATGATCGCACGATAGCGGTCAGGCTCTGTCGGATCAGGAATGATTTCCTCGACCTTCGCCACCGCGAAGAAGCCCTTGGACTTCGAAATCTTGACCGGCTCGCGATAAACGATCCAGTCGCCGACCATTTGCTGGGCGCGACTGAGATAGCTTTTCGGAAACTGGTAATGCACCTCGGGAATGTCGTCGTAGATCGACCCATCCTTGTGCATGAAAACGCCGAAGGTCACTTCAGAAGTCCTGAATCTGTGAACCTACTTACTCACTTCCGGCTCGACTAATAGAGCGCCAAATTGTGATTCAATCGGATCAGCCTTCTTCCTCGCAACATCCTTTTTATATTGGGCTAAAATTCGCGCAGCAGTAGCCTCACACCACTTTTTACTCTTCAGATTAGTCTTATGATCGAATACCTCATCGTCTTCAGCGGCAACCTCAGCATTGAGATCGTTCGCCGCAGCTACCGCCAAGTCCGAAAAAGCAGAAACAAAATCGCTCAGTTTACCATTACTTACTACCCTATCGAGATTTGCTAAAACCTTTTCGCCAATGGGGTCAGATCGAATTATCGAAGCGACAAGGTAGGCAAGGTAGTATCTCGTCAAGGTGTAGTTTGCGAAAGCATCGTTGTCGATTTCAGACAGTGCGGGTACTACCGAGCGGAAAGCCTCGAAGAGCGCGTAGATCTTTGAACCGTTGACGGTCGGTCGAGCGAAGATATCTGAGTAAAGCTGATCCATCACCTTGTATTTTTGGTGACAACTCCATGGCTCGCCCAAATCGAGGGCCAACAAAACGAGACCAGCTATTTCGTTATGGATTACCTCCTTCCCTTTATTATCTTCACCCTGCTTTATCTCGTACGCGACCTTGCCACCAGTCGCCTCGTCCACCTCCGCTTTCAGTCTTTTTTGAATATTCTCGTTTGACTTGAGATCCCTAGCCTTAATGGCATTCTGATTGTTGCTGTTGCGGGTTATCTTTTGAGAAAGAGCTACATCACCCTTCACCTCGATCAGCTTTACTAGAATTTTGAGATCGTCTGATAGTTTTGACTTTTCGGCCAGCAACGATGTTAAACTTTGCGCCCCGTTCACGACCACATATTCTTTGATGTTTATTTTCTCGCTATCTTCGGCAGTTATCTCCGCACAAAGAACATTTATTCCATTATGGTATAATGGAAAGTTAGCATGCTCATCCTTCTTCCTTACACTTTCGCGTAAGCTGCGATTGACTTTGGTATTTCCAAGCGACGAACGAACATTCTGCTCAAAAAGCTTTCCATCAGAGATCCCCGACATTTTCACGATGTTGAGAGCGGGGGGCTAAAAAGATACGAGCAGACGCCCCGCCGGCGTCATACGCGATTACCTCACTGTCTGAGACATCGAACCAAAATTCCTCCGATATGCCGCCATCCACCACCAAATCGACATACTCTCGGGAAATAGCTTCGGCGTCGTAAAGTTCGATGTTATCGATTTTCTGGAGATAGGCTCGCGCATCATCATTTGCGGGGATATTTGTAATGAACACGCCTTGAACCGTGTATCCAGCGTCAACTTTTTTAGCGACATCGTTGCGATTGAGTGACTGCTTGAGACGCTCATTCTTAGTCTCGTCGGCCAACTGACCAACCTTCTCGCCGCTGGTGAACTGCACGAGCGTCCCGGAGAACTCCTTTAAATCAGTATCGCCAAGAGTCGCTGCATCACTGGTTTTTGTCTTGGCCTGAACAATAAAAATCGTTTCGGCTATGTCATCGACGTAAATCGCGTCCACGCCTTTATCATGCTTCGCATCTACCGCCGCATCATCGGCCTGGAATTCATCTAACCGTAAAAGATGCTCGAGAAACCAACGCAGGAAACGGCCCGAAAAGTCGGATGCTCGATTATCATAATATTTCAGATGAGATTTTGCGAAACTCGAATGCTTTAGATCATCAGCTTCCATTGCATCCTCCGGATGAGACAAATCGGTTCTGCTTCAACGCGATGACAAAGGCAATGTCGCATTCAAAATAGAATGCCACTAAAATAGCTTGGCCTGGTCTCCCGTGCGGCCATCCTTCATATCGAGGACAGGACTATTCTTCACCCATCCGCAGCGCAGCGATGAAGGCTTCCTGAGGGATCGAGACGTTCCCGTATTCCCTCATCCGGGCCTTGCCCTTCTTCTGCTTTTCCAGCAGCTTTTTCTTGCGCGTGATGTCGCCGCCGTAGCATTTGGCGGTCACGTCCTTGCGCAGGGCGGCGATGGTCTCGCGGGCGATGATCTTGCCGCCGATCGCGGCCTGGATCGGGATCTTGAACAGGTGGCGCGGGATGAGGTCTTTCAGGCGCTCGCACATGCCGCGGCCGCGTTCTTCCGCAACGCTGCGGTGGACGATCAGTGATAGCGCGTCGACCGGCTCGTTGTTGACGAGGATGTTCATCTTCACGAGGTCGCCTTCGCGCAGGCCGATCTGTTCGTAATCGAAGCTGGCATAGCCGCGGCTGATCGATTTCAGGCGGTCGTAGAAGTCGAACACTACTTCATTCAGCGGCAGCTCGTAGCTCACCTGCGCGCGGCCGCCGACATAGGTGAGGTCGGTCTGGATGCCGCGGCGGTCCTGGCACAGTTTCAGGATCGCGCCGAGATATTCGTCGGGCGTGTAGATCACCGCCTTGATCCACGGTTCCTCGACCGTTTCGATCCGGTTGACGTCGGGCCAGTCGGCGGGGTTGTGGATGTCGATGGTCTTGGCGTCCTCGTTCTTCGTGTGGCCGAGGTGTACGCGGTAAACCACGGAGGGGGCCGTGGTGATAAGGTCGAGGTCGTATTCGCGGGAGAGGCGTTCCTGGATGATTTCCAGGTGCAGCAGGCCGAGGAAGCCGGCGCGAAAGCCGAAGCCCAGCGCGGCGGAGCTTTCCATCTCGTAGCTGAAGCTGGCATCGTTGAGGCGCAGCTTGCCGATGCTTTCGCGCAGCTTCTCGAAATCCGCCGCGTCGACCGGGAAGAGGCCGCAGAAGACCACGGGCTGGACTTCCTTGTAGCCCGGCAGTGCCTTCTCCGCCCCGCCCTTCAGCGTGGTGATCGTGTCGCCGACCTTGGCCTGTTCCACTTCCTTGATCTGCGCGGTGATGAAGCCGATCTCGCCCGGGCCCAGTTCGAGCAGGTCCGTGCGCTTGGGGGTGAAGCAGCCGACGCGGTCGATCAGGTGCTGCGTGCCGCCCTGCATGAACTTGACGTTGAGGCCCTTCTTGATGACCCCGTCCATAACCCGCACGAGGATGACGACGCCGAGGTAGGGGTCGTACCAGGAGTCGACGAGCATGGCCTTGAGCGGCGCGTCGCGGTCGCCCTGTGGAGGCGGGATGCGGGCGACGAGCGCCTCCAGCGTGTCCTCGATCCCGATGCCGGACTTGGCGGAGGTGAGGACGGCGTCCGATGCGTCGAGGCCGATGATGTCTTCTATCTCGGCGCGGACCTTGTCGGGCTCGGCGGCGGGGAGGTCGATCTTGTTGATGACGGGGACGATCTCGTGATCGTGCTCGATCGACTGGTAGACATTGGCGAGCGTCTGGGCTTCGACGCCCTGCGCGGCGTCCACCACCAGCAGCGCCCCTTCGCACGCGGCGAGGGAGCGGGAGACCTCATAGGCGAAGTCGACATGGCCGGGCGTGTCCATGAGGTTGAGCTCATAGGTCTCGCCATCCTTGGCGGTATAGTCGAGGCGCACGGTCTGGGCCTTGATGGTGATCCCGCGCTCCTTCTCGATGTCCATGTTATCAAGCACTTGCTCGGACATCTCGCGATCGGTCAGCCCGCCGCAATGCTGGATCAGCCGGTCGGCCAGCGTCGACTTGCCATGGTCGATATGGGCTATGATCGAGAAATTGCGGATCTTCGAAAGGTCAGTCATCGCCCGCGCAATTAGCGACGAACCAGACCCGTGTCAGCAGCAATGCGTGTAGGAAAGTGCTTTTTGCCAGAGCCCAGGTTCACGGCGAGGATCAGTACGTTCCAAGTCTGCTTAGTTCAGGCGCTTCGTTTATCGAATGCCTAACATCCTAATGGAAATCACGCCGCTTGCTGCTTCGGCGCATTCGCCGAGAGCTTGAACTGAGCGTAGGACCCGCTGGCCGCCAAGCCGCTAGCCGGAGCGTATTTGCCCGGCGGCAGGGCCTGCAGCGGCGCACCGGCAGTTGCCAGCTCGTAGGGACTCACCCGATGGCGGGTGCACAGCCCCCCTGCCCCATCGTCGACCAGTTCCTGCTCGAATTCCACACCCTGCGTGTCATCCATCGAGCGGCGCACGGTGCATACTGCGAGCTGTCCTTGCCCGAAGTCCAGCACGAACATGGTCCCGGCAGGCACATCCTCCAGGCCCTGGATCATCGCCCCGGTGCGCGAGAGATTCCGCAGCGTCACATCGTAATAATGGTCCTCGTGAATAAGGCCGATCTTGCGGAAGACCGTACGACGGGTCGCACGTTGGGTACCCGCATCGCTGGGAGCAATAGTCCAGTCGCCGTCAGCAATGTCTTCGAGCACCTGCTCCGCCGTCAGCGCGCCCGAGTAGACGAAGCCGCAGGCATGATAGACACCAAGCTGCTTCAGTTCTTTCATCAGCTTCATCGCATGGACGCCGGAAGCAACGGTTTCCATCCCCATGGCACCTGCGAGCGCTACGACGGCGCGGACGAGTTCGATATCGCCGAGTTCGTTGCCCATGACGGGTTCGAAGAATTCCTCGCCGATCCTGAGCGCGTTCAGCGGCGCCCGGCGAAGATAGCTGAGCGAAGACAGGCCGCTTCCGAACTGGTCGAGCGTGAGGCGCACACCAAGCTTGAATAGCCGCGCGAGCGCTGCATCGACCTTCGAACCATCGCCCAGAAGGACCGATTCCGGCAGTCGCAACTCGAGCCGTGCAGGATCGAGATCGGTCGCCTCCAGCGCCTGCTCGACGGTGTCGACAAAGCCGCTGGTCTCGAATTGCACCGGAGAGATTTGCAAAGAAACGATCAGTGAATCCGGCCAATTCATCGCATCTTCGCAGGCCTTTCGCAGGCCCCATTCCCCGATCGGTACGATCAGCCGGCTGCCTTCCGCCACCGGCAGGAAAGTCTCCGGCTCAACACGTCCCCGATCCTCATCGGACCAGCAGTATTGCGCTTCGAGCGCCGTGACACGGTTGTCCACCAGCGACACGACGGGCTGGTATTCCAGCGTGAAATGGCCAGCCTCGATGGCCTCTGCCAGGTCCTCTTCCATCCGCTTGCGCAGCGTCGCTTCGTGCTCCAGATCGCCGGCATAGAAGCGGAACTGGCCGCGACCGCCATTCTTCGAGGCATAAAGCGCGAGGTCGGCTGCACGGGTCAGCTCCTCCCGTTCCACCCCGTCGTAAGGGGCGACCGCGATGCCGACCGAGCAGCCAATGGTGCAGCGGCCTTCCTCGACCGAATAGGGCTGGGAAAGGATCTGGATGATGCGCTTCGCGATCTCGCCCAATTCGCCGCGGTCGTCGAGGTCGGGAATGAGTATCTGGAATTCGTCGCCGCCAAGCCGGCCGATTTCGCCGCGGCCGGCCACAGCCCCGCGCAGGCGGTCGGCAACCTGTTGCAGCAGCTGGTCGCCGGCGGCATGGCCGAGCGTGTCGTTCACCTGCTTGAACTTGTCGAGGTCGAGCATCATCAGCGCTGCGGCGCGTTCGGCACTCTTGAAAGCATGCAGCGTAGAATCGATGCGCTGTTCCATGCGGTGGCGATTGGCGAGACCGGTAAGCGAGTCGTATTTGGCGAGGCGATTGGCTTCTTCTTCCGCAACGAATTCCTCGGTCACATCGATCGCGGTACCGCGGAAGCCAAGGAAGTCGCCGGCAGCGTCGTAGAGGGGGCGGCCGCTGAGCCGCAACACTAGCTTGCCGCCGTCGGTTTCCGCCTTGACCGCCAGCCCCGAAAAGCTCTTGCGCGTGCCGAGCTTGAGGCCGAGCGAGCGTCCGTCGATCTCGCCTTCGACCGGCGAGAAAACGTGCTGCATCGGCTTGTGGACCAGCGCGGCGAAATCCTTGCCGACAGCCTCAACGATCCAGCGGCTGAGATAGGCCACATTGCCTCGGCCATCGGTAGTCCAGAAGCCATAAGCGCCGCTGTCTTCGATTTGCTCGACGACGGCAGTCTTTTCGTCGGCACTCACGCCATCGGGAGACACGCTGCTGCGCGCGCCCGAAGGCTTCTTTCCCTTGAAGAGTTCCGAGAAGGGCATCGCCCCCATACTCTGCTTACCTCACGGCAATGACGTTATGAATACGAGCTAGCCGACAATGGTTATTTTTTGGCTAACACCGACCAGCCACGACTTGGTTCGAAGGGTTATTTCTTCCGCGATGAGGAGCTGTCGACTTGAAGGAAACTCCGGGGCCTCATGCCGCCACCCGACATCTCGAGCTTGAGCAACTCGTACGGGTCCTCGGGCAGGCTTGCCAGCGGCTTGCCGGCTGCCTCTATCTGATAGGGCGATACGCGGTGGCGGGTACAGAGCCCGTCGGCACCATCGCTGATCAGCGGAGTCTCGAATTCCACACCCTGGATAGCCCCGTCGGACCGTCTGACGTTCGCAACGGCCAGCTGACCGCCACCGAGGTTGAGAACCACCGGCGTGTCGACCGGAACCTCAAGCAGTCCTTCGATCATGGCCCCTGTCTTCGAGAGATTGCGCAAAGTCACGTTATAGACGTGGTCGTCGTGGATCAGCTTGATCTTGCGGTAAACGGACTTGCGCTCGGCGCGATATTTGTCCGGCCCGCGGGGCTGGAAATGGATATCTCCCTGTTCGAGCCGCTGCAGCAGCTCTTCCTGACAGATTGCCTGCGAAAAGATGAACCCCTGAATGTGGCTCGCGCCCCTTTCGGTCACGAGAGTAAGTTCGTCCTTGGTTTCGACACCTTCCGCCACCGTTTCCATCTTCAGCGACTCTGCAAGGCTCACGATCGCCCTCATGATGGCGGGATTGTTGTTACCCTTCTCCGTAGCGCCGCGCACGAAGCTCTGGTCGATCTTGATCTTGTCGAACGGCGCATGTTGGAGATAGCTCAGAGAGCTGTAACCGGTGCCGAAATCGTCCAGGGCCAGGCGCACGCCGAGCCGCTTGAGTTCTTCGAATTTTTCCTGAGTCCTTTCGGCATCGCCGACGAAAACGCTCTCCGTGATTTCCAGCTCGAGGCGGTGGGGCTCGAGCGTGGTTTCCATCAGGATCGATTTTACGAGATCCGGGAAATCGTCGCGCGCAAACTGGATGGCCGACACGTTGACCGCGACCCGCAGGTCCATCGGCCATTCCTTGGCCTGGAAGCACACGCGGCGCAGGGCCCATTCGCCCAGTTCCCTGATGAGTCCGATATCCTCCGCGACGGGAATGAAGATACCGGGCGAAATGAAGCCACGCTCTTCATGTTCCCACCGCATCAGCGCTTCGAGACATGTCAGCTTGTTGGTCTTCGATTCGACGATCGGCTGGTAATACATTTCCAGCGTATCGGCCTCGAGAGCGTCGCGCAGATCCTCTTCGATCTGACGCCGATGCTTCGCGCCGTCGGTGAAGTCGATGTGATAGAACCGGTATTGGCCGCGCCCGCCGCCTTTGGCCGCGTAAAGCGCAAGGTCGGCGGCTTTCACCAGTTCGTCGGTCTCGATCCCGTCATAGGGTGACACTGCGATACCGACAGAGGTCCCGATGACGGCGCGTGAGCCGCTGATCTGATAGGGCTGCGAGATCATCTGTATGAGCCGCTGGCCCAGTTCGCCCAGATCGCCGCGGTCGTCCATGTCGGGAATGATGATCTGGAACTCGTCGCCCCCAAGCCGTCCGATTTCGCCCCGGTTGCCGATGACCTTTTCGATGCGAGCGGCGACCTCTCTGAGCAGTTCGTCTCCGGCGGGATGGCCCAGCGTATCGTTAACCTGCTTGAAACGGTCGAGGTCCAGCATCAGCAGCGCACAACTGCGTTTGGAATTGCGGAACGCGGTGAGGATCGACGTCAGCCGCTTCGTCATCCGATGGCGGTTGGCAAGACCGGTCAGCGAATCGTATTGCGAAAGCCGCTCGGCATCCTTGGAGCTTTGGAAGGTTGCGGTGACATCCTTTGCGCTGCCCCGGTAGCCGACGAACTCCTGCTTGGCGTCGAATTGCGGCTTTCCTGCGATTTCCCACCATTGCACGCGGTTGCCGGCAATGACCTTGACGACCAGTTGCGAAATCGAATTACGGGCACCGAGCAGGAACGGCAGCGGTCGCTGGACCTGCTGGTCGAGGCTTTCGTCGGTCTCAGGCTCGAACACCTCGGTGAGCTGCTTGCCCATCAGGGAAGAGCCCTCTTCGCCGAGCTTTTCGATCGCGTTTTCGGACAGGTAGATCAGGCGGCCCTGACCATCCGTAGCCCAGAACCAGCCAAGGCCCGCATTCTCGAAGGAGTCCAGCAGCTGGACACGGCGCCGCAGATCGGCGTGGCTGATCAGTTTCAGCTCGCTTTCCGCTGCTTTTTCTTCGATCTCTTTTTTTGCCCGCGCGCCGCGCGAGAAAAAGCCAGCCATCGATTATTCCTATCCGCTCTTCGCCTGCCGGTTGCGACAGGCGCGAAATCCATGTGACTGCCCGTACTAGGACGAAATTCTTTCCAAACGGATAACCATGGAATGCCCTCCCCCCTGCGCGGGTCGGGCAGGTGCTTGCCAGCATCGGCAAGCTTGTGCAGTGTGACTGCGCGTTTCTCGGGGGAGGACCTTGATGCGGCATATCGCGATCGTGGGCTCGGGGCCTGCGGGCTACTACACGGCGGAAGCCGCAGCGAAGAAATGGGGCGAGGAAGTCCGGGTCGACGTGTTCGACCAGTTGCCGGTACCCTACGGCCTGATCCGGACGGGCGTCGCGCCCGACCACCAGTCGATCAAGCTCGTGTCGCGGCGATACGAGAAGACGGCCTTGTCGGATAACGTCCGCTTCGTCGGCAATGTATCGGTCGGCAGCGACGTTTCGATAGCGGAACTGCAGTCTCTCTATGACGCGGTCATCCTCGCCACCGGTGCGCCGAACGATCGGCAGCTGAACCTCGACGGACACGATCTTGCGAACGTCTTCGGCAGCGCGGCGTTCGTGGGCTGGTACAATGGCCATCCGCAGTTTGCCGGCCTGGCGCCAGACCTCTCCGGTCGGCATGCCGTGGTGATAGGCATGGGCAATGTCGCGCTCGATGTCGCGCGTATCCTCTCGAAATCTGAACAAGAGTTTGCAGGCTCCGACATCGTCGCCCATGCGCTCGATGCGCTGGCGGCGTCGAACATCGAGACCATAACGATCGTCGGCCGAAGGGGCCCGCACCAGATCATGATGACCCCCAAGGAGCTGGGCGAACTCATGCATCTCGAACGGGCGAGCCCGCAGGTCGATACGGCCGATCTGCCACCGGTGGATGACGATGCGATCCTCGAACCCGGCCTGCGCAAATCGGTGACACTCCTGCGCGACTTCGCCGCAATCCCACAGAACATTCATGGCGAAAAACCGATAGCGATCGAGTTCGACTTCTTCGCCAGCCCCAAGGCCTTTCACGGCAAAAACGGTAAGGTCGCTTCGGTCGAGGTCGAGCGGACCAGGGTCGAAGCCGGACGTGCGGTGGCAACGGGAGAAGTCTACTCCACCCCTGCCGATCTGGTGGTGACATGCATCGGGTATCGCTCGTCGCCCATCGAGGGCGTCCCGTTCGACGAGCGGGCCGGCCGCTTCGCCAATGACGAGGGGCGGATCCTGCCCGGGCTCTATTGCGTCGGATGGGCGCGGCGCGGGCCGTCGGGCACGATCGGCACCAATCGCCCCGACGGTTATGCCGTAATCGAATTGGTCGAGGCGGACATTGGCACCGGTGATCGGAAGGCAGGCCGCGAAGGCTTCGACGAATTGGTCGAGACGCGCGGTCTCGACGTGGTGACCTTCCGGGACTGGCAGAACATCGAGCAGGCGGAAGAGGCCGCTGCCCGCGAAGGTGCACCGCGCGAGAAGTTCGTCGATGTCGCCAGCATGATCGCTGCGCGCGGGCCACTTTAGCCTGCTTGCATTCCGAACGCGGCGGTCGCATCACCCGGTGCTGCCGCAGGGTCAGAGAAGAAATACCTTTGGAGAGGAACGACACCGCCCATGCCGAAGCTTGAAGACGAAGCCGCTCAATCCACCAGCGCGCTTGGCCCCCTCGTCGGGCTGACCCGCGAAGACATTTTCGGTGCCGTCGCCGTGATGCTGCGCGAAACTGCGTCGGACCCCCAGCGCCTGATGAAGCACAGCCAGGACATGGGTCAGGACATGATCAAAATCATGACCGGCAAGAGCGACCTCGCCCCGCATCCCAAGGACAAGCGGTTCCAGGACCCGGCGTGGCAGTACAATCCCTTCATGCGCGCAGGCATGCAATATTACCTCGCCGTGCAGAAGGGCGCGGCAAAGTGGGTCGAGGAGCTCGAACTGGACGAGCTGGAGAAGGACCGGGCGAGGTTCGTTTCCAACATGATCATTGACGGCATCGCCCCGACGAATACGCTCCTCGGCAATCCCAGTGCACAAAAGATGGCGATCACCAGCGGTGGGTTGTCGCTGATCAAGGGCCTCAAGAACGCCTATGACGACATGGTCCACAACAAGGGCATGGTCAGCCAGGTGGACAAGAAGCCGTTCAAACTGGGTGAGAACGTTGCGACATCGAAAGGCTCGGTTGTCCTGCGCACCGAGATGATGGAGCTGATCCAGTACGCGCCGACGACCGACGAGGTCTACAAGATCCCGCAGCTCACCATCCCGCCGCAAATCAACAAGATGTACATTAACGATCTCTCGCCGGAGAAGTCGGTGGTGAAATACCAGCTCGAAAACGGCATCCAGACCTTCGTCATCAGCTGGAGGAACCCGTCGAAGGAACAGGGCCATTGGGACATGGCCGATTACGTCAATTCCTGCCGCGAGGCGATGGAGGCGGTCAGCAAGATTACCGGCAGCAAGAAAGTCAATGTCTCGGCCGGCTGTTCGGGCGGTCAGACCGCCTCGATGCTGGCCAGCAAGATGGCTTCGGACGAGGACGACCTGCTCGGCGCGCTGACGCTGATGGTGTGTGTGCTACACCCCAAGCAGAACGATATCGAGGCCGGCTCGCTCGTCAGCGAGAACGGCCTTGCGCTGGCCAAGCGCCGCGCTGCGAAGAAGGGCGTTATCAAGGGTGACGATCTCGCCCGCGGTTTCGCATGGCTCCGGCCCAACGATCTCGTCTGGAACTACGTGATCAACAACTACCTGCTCGGCCAGGATCCGCCCGCATTCGATGTGCTGTTCTGGAACGCCGATGCGACCAATCTGTCGGCCAGCCTGATGGGCGACTTCCTGACCGTCTACGAAACGCTCGCCTTCACGAAACAGGGCGAGGTCGAGATGGTCGACCACAAGATCGACCTGAGCAAGGTGACCAGCGACCTGTTCATCCTCGGCGGCGTTACCGACCACATCACCCCGTGGAAGGCGACCTATCGTTCGACCCGCCTGTTCGGCTCGAAAGACGTGACATACGTCCTCAGCCAGTCGGGCCACATGCAGGCGATCCTTAACCCGCCGGGCAATCCGAAGGCGAAGTATTTCGTCCAGAAGGACGGCAAGAAGAAGCTGCCCGAAACCGCCGACGAATGGCTGAAGGGCACGGAGGAAGTCGCCGGGAGCTGGTGGCCGTTCTGGATGGAATGGGTGCAGGCACGCGCGGGCGACACAAAAAAGGCGCCCGCAAAGCTGGGGAACAAGGACTACGAACCGCTGGACCCGGCCCCCGGTCTATACGTTATGGAAGCCTGTTGAATTGACGAAAGGTACCACTGCGTGACCGCATCCAGGACCGATCCCATGACCGCAACCATCGAGATGATGGAGGCTGGCGGGCGCACATTGCGTGTCGCGCATTGGCGGCTGGACGAGAAATCCGACCACCCGCCGATCCTGTTCTTCAACGGCATCGGCGCGAATATCGAGGCGGTTGCCCCGCTCGCGGAGCGCTTGACCGAACGCGGCTTCGTGATGTTCGACATGCCGGGCACGGGCGAGAGCCCCGATCCGACCGTGCCTTACAATCCCTTCACCATGAGCTGGACGGCAAACCAGATTCTCGACCAGCTCGGCCTCGGCGAGGTCGACGTTATGGGCGTCAGTTGGGGCGGCGCTATGGCGCAGCACTTCACGCTGCAATATCCCAAGCGCACCCGGCGGCTGGTGCTGGTTGCCACTACGGCCGGCATGTTGATGGTGCCCGGAAAGCCGGCGGCCCTTACCAAGATGGCCAATCCGCGCCGTTATATCGATCCTGACTTCATGAACGAGCATTTCATGACACTGTACGGCGGCATGACCAAGCGGGCCGGGAGCAAGGAAGACCACATCGGTCACCTCAAGCCGCCCTCCCCGCGCGGCTATTTCTACCAGCTGCTCGCCATGCTCGGCTGGACTAGCCTCCCCGCCCTGCCTTTCATGGCCAAGGAGGTGCTGGTGATGATGGGCGACGAGGATCAGATCGTTCCGCTGATCAACGGGCGCATTCTCGCCTCCGCCATTCCCAATGCACGGCTGGAGGTCTTCGAAGGTGGCGGACACCTCTTCCTGCTGACCCACGCGGACGAGAGCGTTGCAATGCTACGCGATTTCCTCGACGCGCCGGAAACCGAAGCGGAAGGCCGCCGCGCAGCCTGAGGGCGGCACGGCGGACCATCGGAAAGGACGAGCCAGACCGATGGAAATCGCCAATCCCGACCCGAACATCCGGCCTGCCTTCGCTCGCCCCCATACCGGCGAAGGCGGCGCGCTGAGCCGCACGGGCTTTGCCTGGGCGGTCTTCGAATGGGCACGCAATCCCTATTACATCCTCGTCGTCATCTACATTTTCGCGCCCTATTTCGCGCGGGACATTATCGGCGGCGATGTGCTTGCCAGCGGCACGCTCGATGGGTTGGAGCCGGACGAGGCGCTGGCTGAGGCGAATGCCATCGGTCAGGCGACTATCGCCAGCGTGACGAAATGGGCGGGCGTGATCGCAGCGCTGACCGCGCCCTTTCTTGGAGCCGCGCTGGACCGTGGCGGCAGGCTGAAACCCATCCTCGCCGTGTTCCTTGGCGTGATCGCACTGGCATCCGCGGGGCTGTGGTTCGCCATGGCCGGTGGCGAAGGGCTTTCTACTCCGGCGATCATGACCCTGCTGGTGGTGGCTTACGTCGGCTACACCTATTCGGAAGTGACGCACAATGCGATGCTGAGCGTCGCCGGAGAACCGCGCCGACTGGCGATGATATCGGGTCTCGGTCTCGGCCTCGGAAATCTTGCGGCGACACTGATCTTCATTGCCATCGCGCTGTTCTTCGTCCTGCCCGCGGCAGTCGGGTGGCCTTTCGCCGCCCCGCTGTTCGGCGTCGATCTGGAGCGGTTCGAGCACGCACGGCTCGTTGGCCCGATCTGTGCGGTCTGGCTGGCTGCGTTCTCGATCCCCTTCTTCCTGAACGCGAAAGACCCGGGACAACCGGGCGCCAGCTGGACCAACGCCTTCAGGGATGGAGCGCGCAGCGTTTTCCGCACTTTGCGCGAAGCGACGCGGTTCCGCGAGCTGATGAAGTTCCTCATCGCCCGCATGTTCTACGCCGATGCGATGGCGGCACTACTTGCGCTGGGCGCTGTCTATGTCGCGCTGTTCCTGCAGTGGAATTTCCTCGAGATGCTTTGCTACGCGATCTTCGCGAGCGCCTGCGCGTTCGGGGGCGGTATTTTCGGCGGCTGGCTGGAAGAGCGCGTCGGCGTGAAGACTGCACTGGCGCTCGAAATCCTCGCCATGGTCGTCACCGGCCTGGTGCAGCTGAGCATCACGCGCGAAAGCCTGTTTTTCGGGCTGGTGGAGAATGTCGAAGTCTGGGACGGCCTCGTATTCGCCACCCTTTCCGATCTCGTCTATCTCGGGCTGATCAGCGTGATCGCCATCACCGCCACGGCCAGCATCAGCTCCAGCCGGACCATGCTCGTCGCTCTCGCGCCGCCAGGCCGCAGCGGCGAATTCTTCGGTCTATATGCCATCGCCGGGACGATCACCGTCTGGATGGGCCCGTTGCTGGTCGAGCAGTTCACCCTCTGGTCGGGCGACCAGCGCATAGGCATGACCTCGATCCATTTGCTGTTCGCCATCGGCCTCGCGATCCTGCTGTCCGTCCGGATGCCCGAACGCTCCGTTTGAGAAGCGCTGGACAGATCGGTTGCAATGTGGAACCTTCTTACGCGGAGAGAGGAGCACACAATCATGCCCGCATTCGACCTTATTATTCGCAACGGCACCATCGTCGATGGTACCGGCAATACCCGCTTCACCGGCGATGTCGCCGTCAAGGACGGCCTGATCGCGCAAGTCGGCACGGTATCCGGCGACGCGGCCGAGGAAATCGATGCGGACGGCAAGCTGGTTACGCCCGGCTTCGTCGACATCCACACGCATTACGACGGGCAGGCGACGTGGGACCAGGAAATGGCCCCGTCGAGCTGGCATGGTGTCACTACGGTGGTAATGGGCAATTGCGGTGTCGGCTTCGCGCCCGCCCGGCCCGACAAGCATGAATGGCTGATCGGGTTGATGGAAGGCGTCGAGGACATTCCTGGCACCGCGCTGGCCGAAGGGATGGACTGGAACTGGGAGACCTTCCCCGAATATCTCGACGCGCTCGAAAAACTGCCGCGCACGGTGGACGTGGGCACGCACGTCCCGCACGGTTCGGTCCGCGCCTATGTGCTCGGCGACCGTGAACGGCCCGGCGCGATCCCGACCGATGAAGATATCAGGCAGATGGCCGCCATCGTCGAGGACGGCGTCCGCGCAGGTGCGCTAGGCTTCTCGACCTCGCGCACAGTGCTCCACCGGGATATCGACGGCGAAGTCGTTCCCGGGACCACGGCGACGAAGGAGGAACTCATCGAAATCGGGCGCGCCATGGGCCGCGCCGGTCACGGCGTGTTCGAGATGGCCAGCGACATGAAGCGCGAATGGGACGAGTTCGGCTGGATGGGCGCGCTCAGCCGCGAGACCGGCCTGCCCTGCACCTATGCCGCGCTGCAATCGATCGCCAAGGAAATGTCGCTCGACGAGCAGATCGAAAGCATGCGCGCGGAAAACGACAATGGCGCGAATATCGTTGCCCAGATCGCATTGCGCGGAAACGGTATCGTCATGGCGTGGCAGGGCACTGTCCATCCTTTCCGCTTCCGCCCGAGCTGGCAAGCGATCGAGGAACTGCCGTGGGAGCAGCAGAAGGCGAAACTGCTCGATCCCGACTTCAAGGCGCAGCTGCTGTCGGAGGAAAACGACCTCTCGGAGGTCAACCAGGACATCATCGGGCTGATCATGGTCGTGTGCCAGGGCTGGCCGATGCAGTTCGAGATGGACCCCGACTTCAATTACGAACCGACGGCGGAAGAAAGCATCGCCGCGCGGGCCGAGAAAGCGGGCAAGTCGGGCGAGGAATACGCCTACGACCTGCTTTGCCGGGACGAAGGCAAAGGCTTCATCTACCTGCCGATCCTCAATTACGCAGACGGCAATCTCGACTTCCTGATGGATCTCCAGCAGTCCGACGACACGGTCAATTCGCTCTCAGATGGCGGCGCACATTGCGGGACGATCTGCGATGCAGCCTCGCCCACCTTCATGCTGCAGCACTGGGTGCGCGACCGGGATCGCGGCACGATCAGCCTCGAGAATGCAATCAAGCGCCAGTGCAGCGACACCGCGCGGCTCTATGGCCTCGAGGATCGTGGTGTCATCGCGCCGGGCTATCTCGCCGATCTCAACATCATCGACATGGAACGGCTCAAGCTCGGCAAGCCGTGGCTCGCGTTCGATCTTCCCGCCGGCGGCAAGCGATTACTACAAAAGGCGGAAGGCTATGTCGCGACGATCAAGAACGGCAAGGTCACATTCCGCGAAGGTGAATGGACCGGCGAGACACCGGGCGGGCTGATCCGCGGCCCGCAGCGCGCCGAACTGGCGGAGGCAGCCGAATGAAAGCTATCCGCACCGGCGCTACTCCCTCCACGCTCGATGCTCTCGAACTGGTCGACATCGACGGCCCCGCCGATCCGGGACCGGGAGAGATTACGGTCGATATCAAGGCCAGCTCGCTGAATTATCACGACTATGCGGTCGTGAAGGGCATGATCCCGACCGAAGAGGGCCGCATCCCGATGTCCGACGGGGCCGGCGTGGTGACTGCGGTGGGCGACGGCGTGAGCGAATTTGCCGTCGGCGACCATGTGGTCTCGACCTTCTTCCCCGACTGGCTCACCGGCCCGCCTCCGCAGAGCGCTTTCACCCGCGTGCCGGGCGACGGTATCGACGGTTATGCACGGGAGGCGATCACCGCGCCGACGCACTGGTTCACCCGCGCGCCCGCCGGTTTCAGCCATGCCGAGGCCGCGACATTGACCTGCGCCGGCCTGACCGCATGGCGCGCGCTGTTCGTGGACTACGCCGTGAAGCCCGGCGATACCGTGCTCGTCCAGGGCACCGGCGGCGTGTCGATCTTTGCGCTGCAATTCGCGAAGGCGGCAGGGGCGACCGTCATCGCAACCAGCTCCTCCGACGAGAAGCTGGAGCGGGTGAAGGCGATGGGGGCCGATCACCTCATCAATTACAAGGAGGTCGAGGCCTGGGGGCCGAAAGCGCTCGAACTGACGGGCGGACGCGGGGTCGATTGCGTGGTCGAGATCGGCGGCGCGGGCACGCTCGACCAGTCGATGCTGGCGACGCGGGTCGGCGGGCATGTCGCGTTGATCGGCGTACTGGCGGGCATTGTCGGACCGGTTCAGACCGCCCTGCTCTTCTCCAAGAATCTGAAGGTCCAGGGCCTAACGGTCGGAAGCCGGAGCATGCAGCAGGACATGATCGCCGCCATCGAAGCGAACGGAATCGAGCCAGTGATCAGCGACACATTCGCGCTGGCCGACCTTGCCGATGCGTTTCGCCACCAGGAAAGCGGAAGCCACTTCGGCAAGATCGCAGTGGCAATCTGACCTCGACTTAGGGCTCGATCACGATACCCTTCGAAGGATCGATATCGCCGCCGAGCATGGCGACGAAAGTATCGCGCGCGGCTTCCAGCCCCTGCTTGCGCTCGATCTCGATGCTGTCGCCGGCGTCTTCGAGAAAGCCGTGCCAGCTTGCCGCGATCTGCTTGCCCGCCTCTTCCGGTCCGACCGACTTGAACAGGGCAACTGCATGATCTGGCGCGAAGAACAGGGTCGGCGTCGGTCCGGGGATTTCGTCGGTGCCGCTGCCGCGTTGATCGACGTGAGTTGCACCGACGAGGCATGAGTATTTGAGCGCATCGCCCAGATGCTTATGCAGTCGGCGCAGCACGCTCGCATTGCCGGCGAAATCTACCGACACGCTATCCGTCCTCTCGATGCCGCCGATGTCGTCGTACGCCAGCACGCGGTCGTAGAGCCCGCTTGCCTCCACGAAGGCGACATTCCCAGCCGACGTCAGCCCGACCCGGCGCACATGGGGCGAGCGGCGCTTGGTCACGCTCGCCAGGCCCATCGCGGTTTTGGAGGAAGCGCTGGTCAGGATCACCTGGGTGGCTCCGAACCATTCCTCGGACCGCATGAAATATTCGATGAGGAAGCCGGTCTTGAACAGCGGCCCGAAAATCATGCGCTCGCCTTCGCGGGCCGGGTCGTGTTCGGGATCGGCCGCCAGTCGCGAATACTGGTTGTAGATCGGGCTCATCGGCTGGCGATGGTCGGCTATGTCTGTGAAGCCGCTGGCCGAAACCTTGCCGGGCAGGATGTCGAGATGCGTGCCCATGGGGACATAGCCATAGACCCGCTCGCCCTCGGCGAAATCGTGATGGTTGCTCTGGGCGACCCGCGCATGGCCCCACATCGGCACAATGCCGTGGCCGTCCGGGGCGGGGAAGAAATTCCAGTAGCCGAACCCGTCTCCGACCACGGCGTAGGTGACGTTGTTCGCCGTAACCGAAAAGCTTTCGATCTCGAGGCGCACGGCCTCGTCGGCGAGGTCGCCGAACTCCCGCTCCGCGATATGGGTCTTGGTCAGATCGGCCTTGTCGACATGGACTTCGCGCATCGCATCTCTCCCTTTTTCAAGGAGCGACGCTAGCGCGAATTTCAGCCCCCGGCGAGGGTCAAACCCGCATCGGCATCAGCACGTAGAGCGCAGGTGCATTCTCGTCCTTGCGGATCAGCGTCGGCGCGCCTGCATCGGCGAGGTGGATCTCGACCACATCGCTGTCGATCTGGCTCAAGATGTCCTTCAGATAGCCTGCGTTGAAGCCGATTTCGAACCCGTCGGAGCTGTATTCGGCCGGCACTTCTTCCGATGCGACGCCATTGTCGGGCGAGGTGACGGTCAGCGTGATCTTATCCTTGTCGAGACCCATCTTCACCGCGCGAGTCTTCTCGGTCGCGATGGTCGCCACGCGGTCCACACCGGCGAAGAAGCTCTTCGGATCGAGCTTGAGGAGCTTGTCGTTACCCGTTGGAATGACACGCGAATAATCCGGGAAGGTGCCGTCGATCAGCTTGCTGGTCAGCACCACCCCGCCCTCTCCGCCGAGCGTGAAGCGCACCTTGCTGGCCGAAAGGTCGATCTGGACGTTGCCGTCCATCGATTCCTCCAGCAGCTTGCGCAGTTCTGCCACGGCTTTGCGCGGCACGATCACGTCGGGCATGCCGTCAGCGCCCTCGGGGCGCGCAATGGTGAAGCGCGCGAGGCGATGGCCGTCGGTCGCAGCAGCCTTCAGTACCGGCTGGTCTTCGTCCGAGACGTGGAAGAAGATGCCGTTGAGATAATAGCGCGTTTCCTCGGTCGAGATCGCGAAGCGCGTGCGGTCGATCAGCTCGGCGAGCGTCTTGGCCGGCAGTTCGAAGCTCGTCGGCAGGTCGCCTTCCACGATTACCGGGAAGTCATCCCGCGGGAGGGTCGGCAGAGAGAAGCGGCTGCGTCCGGCCTTCACCGCCATGCGGTTTTCGGCGGTTTCGAGGCTCACCTGGCTGCCTTCGGGCAGCTTGCGGGCGATGTCGAACAGCAAGTGGGCGGAGACGGTGATCGATCCGGCATCCTCGACGCTCGCATCCATATGCTCGACCACCTGCAAATCGAGGTCTGTTGCCATGACCTTGAGCGAGCTGTCGCCTTCCGCCTCGATCAGGACGTTCGAGAGAATGGGGATCGTGTTGCGGCGCTCGACGACCGACTGCACGTGGGAAAGACAGCGCAGCAGCGTCGCGCGTTCGATGGTGGCCTTCATGGTCCTACTTTCGTCCCTGCTGGGCGCGTCGAGGCCGGAATCGCCCCTCGCGCGCCGGAATACGGATAGCGACCTTAGCGGGGCGGTATGTGGGGGCAAGGCTACGCCCGCTGTAAGGGTGATTCCTTGGGGAAAAGTGAGAGGTTTTTGTTGGGTTTTTGCTGTGTGCGCTATCGACATCCGTCGATAGCTTGCGGCATCGGCCCACTCCCCCACCCGACCACCCATAGAATACCGTGCCGTGGGTGGTCGGGTGGGGGAGTGGGCCAGTGCCGAAAGGGCGGACGGATGTCCGGCCCGCACGTAACAAAGAATCCGGGAGGGGGCGTGGGACGGAACAGCTGAGGAAAGCGCGAATGCGCTTTCCGCACCCAACAAAGAACTCAAGCGTGGGCCGGTGCCGCCGCAAGGTCGGGACGGATGTCCCGACCGCACGCAAACCATAACTCCTACCCCATCATCGCCATGCCGCCGTTTACGTGCAGCGTCTGCCCGGTCACATAAGCCGCCTCGTCGCTGGCGAGATAGGCAACCGCGGCGCCGATCTCGTCGCCTTCGCCCATGCGGCCCATCGGGATGCGGGTGTTTATGGCGGATTTCTGGTCGTCGGTCAGCGCGTCGGTCATCGCCGTGCGGACGAAACCCGGCGCAACGCAGTTCACGGTGATGTTGCGGCTGGCGAGCTCCTGCGCGAGGCTCTTGCTCATGCCGGTCAGGCCCGCCTTGGCCGCAACGTAGTTCATCTGCCCCGGATTGCCCGTGTGGCCGACCACGCTGGTGATGGAGATGATCCGTCCGCCCTTGGCCTTCATCATGGGCCGCGCGCTGGCACGCATCAGGCGGAAGCTGGCCTCGAGGTTGATGCGGATCACCTGATCCCACTCCTCGTCCTTCATCCGCATGGCGAGATTGTCGCGCGTGATGCCGGCATTGTTGACGAGGATGTTCATGCTGCCCAGCGTGTCGACCGTGGCCGGGATCAGCTCCTCGACCTGCTCGGGGTTCGACAGGTCGCAGGTAATCTCGACATGATCGTGCCCGAACTCGTCGTTGAGCTGCTCGCGAAAGGCACGCAGCTTGGCAGCGTTCGAGCCGGACAGCGCCAGCCGCGCCCCCTGCTTCGCCAGGGCATAGGCGATCGACGATCCGATCCCTCCGCTGGCACCGGTCACGAGGGCGGTCTTGCCTTCGAGTGAGAACATCATTCTTCTCCGCTTTCCCGTTTCACGCGGAGACGCGGAGACGCGGAGGGTCTCTGTGGCTGCCGGTGATCGTTTACGACACGGCGGATACCTTCTTTCATGGTAGCGCCAGCAAAATTCAGAAGCAGCCCTACGGGCTGATGAGTCAAACGCAAATAAGTGAGCAATTGCTTTAGATAGGCATTGTTCAACCGCTCGACGGACTTGATTTCGAGGATCACCCGATCGTCGACCAGCAGATCGATCCTGAAGGCCGAAGCATGGCGTTGCCCGCGGAACTCGATATCGACCGGCACCTGCCGGGCGACTTTCAAGCCCCGGCGCTCAAGCTCACTTGCGAGCACAAGCTCGTAAACGCTTTCTAGCAGTCCCGGTCCGAGCTCGCGATGAATGCCGAGACAGGCATCGACCACCTCGGAGGTTATCGTGTCGATATCCACCTGGTTCTCTTCGCGTCTCTGCGTCTCCGCGTGAATTTCAAACTTCCTTCGCGAAATTCTCGAGGTCTTCCATGGTGACGAGGCTGACCGTCGTGGCATCCTTGGCGATCCGGCCGACCATCGGGCCAAGGACCTTGCCGCCAAGCTCGACGAAGCGCTCGACGCCCGCATCCTGCATCGCGAGGACGCTTTCGCGCCAGCGCACGCGACCGGTGATCTGGTCGACCAGCAGCGCCTGCTCTTCCGCCGGGTCGGTGACGCGCGCCGCGGTGACATTGGCATAGAGCGGCACGGTGAAGGCCGACGGCGGCGTCTCGCCCAGCGCGGTCTTCATACGCAGGGCGGCGGGCTGCATCAGCGAGCAGTGGAAGGGAGCCGACACCGGCAACTTGATGCCGCGCTTGATGCCGTGGTCCTTGGCCATCGCGATCGCCCGGTCGATGGCTTCCGCGTGGCCGGAGATGACCACTTGCGTCGGGTCGTTGTCGTTGGCGACTTCGCACACCTGGCCCTCGGCTGCAGCCTCTGCCAGTGCGGTCGCCTTCTCGATATCCGCGCCGAGCAGCGCCGCCATGGCGCCCTCGCCGATCGGGACCGCGTCCTGCATGGCGATGCCGCGCAGGCGCAGCAGCTTGGCGGTGTCGGTCAGGGAAAAGGCCCCGGCAGCACATAAAGCGCTGTATTCCCCGAGCGAGTGGCCAGCGACGCAGTCTGCCTTGTCGGCCAACGCTACGCCGAATTCCTTCTCCAGCACGCGCGCGGTCGCCACCGAATTGGCCATGATCGCAGGCTGGGCATTAGCGGTCATGGTAAGCTCGCTCTCGGGTCCGCCGGTCATCAGGCCGAACAGGTCCTGCTTCAGCGCCTCGTCCACTTCCTCGAACACCTCGCGGGCATGCGCGCTGGCGTCGGCGAGATCGGCGCCCATGCCGACCTTCTGGCTTCCCTGGCCGGGAAAGATGAATGCAGTCATGAAAATCTCCTCTTGAGGAGCGCGCCTAGGCGCGTGGGCGGCGCGCCTCAAGCCCGAAGGGGACAATCCTGTTGGCGGCATCATGCGCGATATCGGCACGCCCGAGATAGGGTATGCCGCTGCGCGCGCACCATTCAGTGGCGATCTGCACCTCGTCCTTGCCGAAGGGGCGGTCGTTCTCGGGCACGTCGGTAATGCGACCGAGGCGCAGACCGGCGATGCCCCGGAGATGCTGGGTCACATGGAAGAACAGCCGGTCGATGGCGTAATGATACTCGGCAACTTCCTCGACCATGACGACATGGCCGGAGAGGTTCGGCGCAAGCTCTGTGCCCACCAGCATGGCGAGCGTCGTCAGGTTGAACGCAACGGCAGGGCGATCGTCGAGATGCGGCTCCAGCCCGCTGTCGTCGCCGGTCAGCCACCCAAGCGCGCGGTCGATGGCTTCTTCGCCGCCTTCGCGCCTGATGTCGCCAGCCAATGGTCCGTGCGCGACGCGCCCGATGCCGTGCTTGTAGAGCGCCGCGAGCAGGAAGCCGCAGTCGGAGTAGCCGAGGAAGCTTTTGGCCCGCGCATGCTCGCTCATGCCCGCCACGGCCTGCGCGGCAATGCGGTTGGAGCCATAACCGCCCATGGCGAACCAGACGGCGTCGAAAGCGGGATCGTTGGCGCATTCCAGCAGCGCATCGAGCCGGATATCGTCGGGTCCGGCGAAGTGGCCCTGTTTCGCGAAGCACTGCTCGTGGAAATGCAGCTCGATGTCCTCGCGCCCCGCGACATGCGCCAGCACCGCATCGGCCCTTGCGCGCTTGAGCGGTTTTCCCGGAGCACAGATCGCGATTTTCACCATGCGTCCTGCTAGCGCGCTTGTATCGCGCGGCACAACTCAATAGCTGCGAGGGCATGACCGATATGCCCAGCCCCGACGAGCTTTTCGCGCGACCGTTCTTCTTTTGCGGTATCGGCGGATCCGGCATGCAGCCGCTTGCGCAGATCCTCAAAGGGCGCGGCTGCACGGTCGAGGGGTCGGATCGCAGCTTCGACCAGGGGCATACGCCGGAGAAATTCGCCGCGCTGGAGCGGCAGGGCTTCGGCCTTCATCCGCAGGACGGCAGCGGGATCGTGTCGAAGGACCAGATCCTCGTCGCCAGCGCCGCGGTCGAGGACACGGTTCCCGATGCGAAGCGTGCGAAGGAACTCGGCTGCTTGCGGCTTACACGCGCCGAATTGAATTCCATCCTGTTCAACACGAGCGGCGCGGGCCTGGCCATTGCCGGCACCAGCGGGAAGTCGACCGTCACGGGCATGCTCGGCTGGATCTTGCACGCCGTCGGTCGCGAGCCGACGATCATGAACGGCGCGGTGATGAAGAACTTCGTCTCGCCCGAACGCCCCTTTGCGAGCGCCGTGGTAGGCGGGCAATCGCTCTATGTCAGCGAGGTGGACGAAAGCGACGGCTCGATCGCGCTCTATCGCCCGGCGGTCGGCGTGCTGCTGAACGTCAGCCTCGACCACAAGAGCATGGAGGAATTGCGCGCATTGTTCGGCGATTACCTTGCGCGCAGCCGCATCAGCGTGATCAATGCCGACGACGAGGAAGCGCTCGCCCTGCTCCCCCATGCGAAGGAGGTCATCACCTTCGGCATCGAGCAGGAGAAGGCGCAGATCGGCATCGTGTCAGGCACGATCGCGGAAGGCCCGTTGCGACAGGCCGCCATGGTCGTCGACCGCCACGACGGCAGCAAGCACGCGCTGCGCCTGAACATGCCGGGGCGGCACAACCTCTCGAACGCTCTCGCCGCCATCGCGGCGGCAGTCGCGGCGGGAATCCCGGTCGCAAACGCGGTCGAGGCGCTGGCGGGCTTCGAAGGCCTCGCGCGCCGCTTCGACATCGTCGGGACCACCGTCTCGGCCATCACCGTGATCGATGATTTCGGGCACAATCCGGAGAAGTGCGCTGCGACCTTGCGCACCCTGAAATCGCATCCCGGCCGGGTGATCGCCTTCTTCCAGCCGCATGGCTACGGCCCCTTGCGCCAGATGGGCGACGAACTCGCCGAAACCTTCGCCCGCGAACTCGACCGCGGCGACCTGACGATCTTCAGCGATCCGGTCTATTTCGGCGGTACGGTCGACCGCAGCGAAGGTAGCGAGCGCATCGTCCGGCTGATCGAAGAGCATGGCGGCGACACGGAATATGTGCCGAAACGCAAGGCCGTCGCCGACCGGATCGTCTCACTGGCCAAGCCGGGCGACCGGATCGTGATCATGGGCGCACGCGACGATACGCTGAGCGAGTTTGCGCGGGACCTTTTCGCCCGCCTTGCCTGACAATTAGTGCGCCTCGGCACCTTCGGTTTCGTCGTGTCCGAGGCGGAGTACATTGTGCAGCACGAAAACGATTACCGCGCCGAGGATGAGGCCGGTGAGCGCCGACAATCCTGCGAAAGTCAGCCAGCCGAGGATGCCGCCCGCGCGGCCTGCGATTTCGCTAACGCCGTGCTGGATACCTTCGATCCAATGCTCGGGGCCAGCGACGCCGAGTTCGGCCAGACCGTGCAGGATGATGCCGCCACCGACCCAGAGCATCGCAATCGTCCCGATGAAACTCAGTGCAACAAGAAGTTTTGGCATGAATGCCACCAGCCCCCTTCCGAAGCTCTGCGCGAAAGCACTGTCCTTCTTCGCGAAGTGCAGGCCGATATCGTCCATCTTCACGATCAGGCCGACGACCCCGTAAACGGCGACCGTAACGGCGAGACCGACGATCGCCAGCACACCCGCGCGCGTAATCAGGTCCTCAGCCGCCACTTCGTTCAGCGTGATTGCCATGATCTCTGCCGACAGTATCAAGTCGGTGCGGATCGCACCGGCTATGCGCTGCTTCTCGAAGGCGACCGGATCCTCGATCTCGTCGCCCACAGTCTTGCCATGCTTCGCGCCGCCCAGCTTTTCGACGACCTTTTCGGCGCCCTCGTAGGAAAGATAACAGCCGCCCAGCATGAGAATGAAAACGATCGCTGCAGGCAGGAACTCGCTGAGCAACAAGGCACCGGGCAACAGGATGAGGAGCTTGTTCTTCAGGCTGCCCTTGGTGATGTTCCAGATGATCGGCAGCTCGCGCGCCGGGCTGAGGCCGGTGACGTAGCTCGGCGTAACCGCCGCATCGTCGATTACGACGCCGGCCGTCTTCGACCCGGCCCTGCCCGCAGCAGCGGCAATATCGTCGACCGAAGCCGCCGCCGTTCGCGCGATGATCGATACGTCGTCGAGCAGGGCTACCAATCCACCGGGCATTGCAATTCCTTGTAAGTTCCTGATCTGCCGCGTGCTTGCCCGCCAATCGCTCGTGGCGCAACTCTCCTGTCCGTTTGAGCGCTGTCCTACAGGCCCATCGCTGTGCCAGGTATCAAGGCAGCGACAGTCGGCATCCTCGTGTTGCGGTCGTCCGAGAGATGCAGGGTCGGTAGCGGCTGGCCGGGAACGAAAGGTGACATATGAATGCAGTCCATCGGACACAAGCTCTTGATCGACCTGCCAAATTCCGGCAGACCGGGTTTTGCAGAACGCCCCGGTCAGTGGTCCACCGCCAACCACCCGCTTGCATTTCCCGGCAATACCGCTATGTGCGCGCATCCCTTCGGTCCGCCGGGGGATTCGAAGAAAGCCGGAGGGGCCCCGCAATCCCGCGGATCAGCCAGCGATCGGCCAGACGTGAAAGGACAAGAGCATGGCTCTCTACGAGCATGTATTCTTGGCGCGACAGGACCTGAGCCAGGCTCAGGTGGACCAGCTCGCCGCCACCGCTACCGAGATTGTCGAGAAGAACGACGGCAAGGTCACCAAGACGGAGACCTGGGGCCTCAAGAACCTCGCCTACAAGATCGACCGCAACCGCAAGGCGCATTTCGTGCTGCTCAACATCGAGGGCCCCGGCTCCGTCGTTGCCGAGCTCGAGCGCCAGACCCGCATCAACGAAGATGTGATCCGTTACATGACCATCGCCGTCGACGAGCACGAAAGCGGCCCGTCGGTGATGATGCGCAAGAACGAGCGCGATTCCAAGAAGCGCCGTGAACGTGAGGAGCGCGACTGATGGCCCGCCCGTTTTTCCGCCGCCGCAAGTCCTGCCCGTTTTCGGGCAAGAACGCCCCGACGATCGACTACAAGGACGTCCGCCTGTTGCAGGGCTTCATGTCCGAACGTGGCAAGATCGTCCCCAGCCGCATCACCGCCGTCAGCGCGAAGAAGCAGCGTGAACTGGCCAAGGCCATCAAGCGCGCGCGCCACATCGGCCTGCTGCCGTACATCGTGAAGTAAGGGGAATACCGATGGATATCATTCTCCTTCAGAGGATCGAAAAGCTCGGCTCGATCGGTGACGTCGTCACCGTGAAGGACGGCTATGCCCGCAACTTCCTGCTCCCGCAGAAGAAGGCCCTGCGCGCCAACGAAGCCAACAAGAAGGTCTTCGAGGCAAATCGCGAGCGCCTGGAAAAGGAAAATGCCGAGCGTCGTACCGAAGCCGAAAAGGCCGGCGAAAAGGTCGATGGCGAGGAAATCGTCCTGATCCGCGCTTCGTCGAACACCGGCCAGCTCTACGGCTCGGTCAATGTTCGCGACGTTGCTGCCGCCCTGAACGACAAGGGCCACGACATCGACAAGAAGCAGGTCATCATGGGTGACCCGATCAAGACAATCGGCATGCATGAGGTCCGCATCGACCTTCACCCTGAAGTCTCGATCAGCATCAAAGCCAACGTCGCCCGTTCGGACGACGAAGCCGAGCTGCAGAGCCAGGGCATCGACGTGATGGCGCAGATGTTCGAGGAAGAGCAGCGCGAAATCGAGGAACAGGCCGAGGCGAACCGCACCGACCCGAACCTCGAGCCCGGCGAAATCCCGGCCGACATGCTCGAAGACGGCGTCAGCACGCCCGACGACATGACCGTGACCGAAGCCACGATCGCCGCGACCGCACCCGAAGGTGCGGACGAGGACGAGCAGGCCTGATCGCCCGCTCACGACCCAATCAGGGCGCGGCGGCTTCGGCCCCCGCGCCCTTTTTGTAAGACGCGCCCGCCGGCCCTATGTGGGACCACGACGCGAAATCGAAAACAACAAGAGGCAGGAGCAACGCCCATGGACGACATTCCCCAAATCCTCGACCGGATCGAGAGCATTTACGACGCCGCCGTGGAACGGCTGCGCGAAGACGTGATGGCATTCGGCGCCACGCGCGAATTGCCCGCGCCCGAGCGCCGCAGCGATGGCAGCTACGCCTATCCCGAACTGCGCCTGCGCTTTCGCGGCGGCGACCAACCCGAAGACCGCAACCGCGCCTTCGGGCGGCTGAACGCGCCGGGCCTCTACACCACCACGGTCACCCGCCCGCGCCTGTTCCGCGATTACCTGCGCGAACAGCTCGAACTGATTTCTTCGAATTACGAGGTCGAGGTCGAGGTGGGATCCTCGACGCAGGAAATCCCCTTCCCCTATGTGCTCGACGGCGATGCCGGTTCGGTTCTCGCCGGCGTCGATCCCAATGCGATCGCGCGCTATTTCCCATCGACCGAGCTTGCCGATATCGGCGACGAACTCGCTGACGGCATCGTGCTCGACAGCGTCGACGATCCGATCCCGCTGTCCCTGTTCGACGGGCTGCGCACGGACTTCAGCCTTGCGCGGCTGGCCCACTACACCGGCACCGATCCGGAACACTTCCAGCGCTTCATCCTGTTCACGAATTATCATCGCTATGTCGATGAATTCGTTGATTGGGCGGGCTCGCAGCTTGGTAAGGGCGGCTACACGGCGCTCGCCGGGGCGGGCGGCCTGATGCTGACCGAGCAGACCGACGATGCGCGTGGCCAGTTGTCCGACACGGCATGGCGTCGTCACCAGATGCCGGCCTATCACCTGATCGGCGAGAACCGGGGCGGGATCACGCTGGTGAACATTGGCGTCGGCCCGTCGAATGCGAAGACCATCTGCGATCACCTCGCCGTGCTGCGGCCAGAAGCGTGGCTGATGATCGGCCATTGCGGCGGCCTGCGCCCGAGTCAGAAGATCGGCGATTACGTGCTCGCTCACGCCTACCTGCGCGACGATCACGTGCTCGATCCGGTCCTCCCGCCCGAGATACCCCTCCCCGCAATTGCCGAGGTCCAGCAGGCCCTCGCCGCCGCCGCCGAGGAAGTCTCCGGAGAGCATGGCGCGGACCTCAAGAAGCGCATGCGCACAGGCACCGTCGTCACCACCGACGACCGCAATTGGGAGCTGCGCTTCACCCAATCGGCCAAGCGCATGTCGCTCAGCCGTGCGGTCGGTGTGGACATGGAGAGCGCGACCATCGCCGGCCAGGGCTATCGCTTCCGGGTGCCCTACGGCACGCTGCTGTGCGTGTCGGACAAGCCGCTGCATGGCGAAATCAAGCTGCCCGGACAGGCGAACCAGTTCTACGAGGAAGCCATCGCGGCCCACCTCCAGATCGGCGTCACCACCTGCCGCCTGCTGCGCCAGGAGGGCCCTCGCCTCCACAGCCGCAAGCTGCGCGCTTTCAACGAGCCGCCGTTCCGCTAAGGCAGGCAACACTTGCGAGACGACGGTTAACGGGTTGGGAACACATTGCTGCCACTAGGCGCGGCAATGCACAGGGCAGCGCTTTCCTCCCGGCCCAAAACCGGAAAATTTCTCGGCCTTGCCCAAGCTGCGATCGGCATCGGCGCCGTCGGCGGCCTGCTGCTTGCGCCGCCCGCTTACGGCCAAATGGCCTTCTATCCAATCTCCTCATCGGCAGACCGCGAATTGCCCGAGGTCATTTTCCAGGATGACCGGCGGCTCGTCGCGCGCACCTACCTCGCCGACGGATATGTCATGCAGGGCGCACGCCCGCAGATGTTCGAGCTCCTGTTCGAGCATGGGATTTTAGTACTGGCCGTTCCCGAAAGCGGCTGCACCGGAGCGACCAGTGGAACATAACGAAATCGACGAATTGCGCCGCAAAGGCGTATTGGGAATTGCCGTTGCAGGTTGGGGTGCGTCGTTGACGCTGGCTGCCCTCGTCCCGGCAATGGGCGCTCAGGCGCTCCATGCGCTGATGGTGAGCGTACTGCTCAACATCGTGCCCAGCCTGTCCGCATGGCAGCGGCGCTATGACAGCCCGGCGCGGATCGCCGTTGCACTGATGGCGGCATTGCAACCTGCTCTCCTGCTCTACGCCATGCGGGACGCGGCATGGCAGCTGGACATGCACATGTATTTCTTCGTCGCGATCGCGATGCTGACGATCCTGTGCGACGTGCGCCCGATCTTGGTTGCAGCGGCCGCGGTTGCTATCCACCACCTTACCCTGTCGTTCGCTGCACCCAGCTGGGTCTTTTCCGGTGGTGGCGGGGTGAACCGCGTACTCATCCACGCGCTGGCGGTCGTGCTGGAAGCAGGCGTTCTCTGCTACATCGCGACTACGCTCAATTCGCTCATCTCACGGCTCGGGAATGCCGTTATGCAAAGCGAGGAAGCGGCGCGCGGAGCCGAGGAGGCGCTCCGGTTGGCCGAAACCGAACGAGCGGAGCGCGGCCGGCTGGAGGACCGCCAGGCCGAGCGGCGCCGCGAGGACATGCTGCGGATCGCCCATGAATTCGAAAGCTCGGTGTCGGAAGTGACCAGGGCCGTGGCCAGCAGTGCGCAGGCGCTGGATGAAGCCATGTCCTCGCTGGACGATACCGCTCGCGATACCGGGCAGCAGGCAGACGAAGTGGCTGCAGCCGCCTCGCAGGTGTCCAGTTCCATCGACATAGTCGCCAATCGCGTGACCGAACTGTCGCGCTCGATCGGCAACATCGCAGTGACTGCCGGACGCCAGGACGAACTGGCCAGCGTGGCCGGGGCGCGCACCGACTCCGGTGGCAAGGCGGTCAAATCGCTGGCCGACCAGTCCAAGACCATCGGCGACGCCACTCGCTCGATCGCCAATATTGCCGAGATGACCAATCTCCTCGCGCTCAACGCCACGATCGAGGCAGCCACTGCCGGCGACGCGGGCAAGGGTTTCGCCGTCGTCGCGCAGGAAGTCAAAGAGCTCGCTGCGCAGGCCGCGCGGGCCACTCGCCAGATCGAGGAGCTGCTGTCCGGCATCAGCGAGGGCACGGGCGAGGCGGAAAGCAGCTTCGGCGAACTGAGCGGCGCGATTGCGGAGCTCGCCCAATCGGCGATGACCGTGCGGAGCGACGTCGATACTCAACGCAGCGCCACCTCCAGCATCGAACATACCGTCGGCGATACCGCCGCGGGGACCGAGGAAATGGCGCGCCGCAGCGCAGTCCTCGCCGAACGTGCGGGAACGACGCAGAAGCTGTCCGGCGACGCGCGGCAGAATGTAAAGGCACTGCTTGAGACGATCCATTCGCTCGAGCAATCGGCCAGCACCTTCGCGGCGAACATCAGGGCTGCCTAAAGTCGGAGCACGGTGACCTAGCGGTAAAGCTGCGTTAGACTCCTGCGCCAGGGAGGAGACACCATGCCAGACACACCGAACCGCTCGCGCTCGATTGCAGGGCGCGTGGCCATCATCACGGGGGCCGCAAGCGGCATGGGAGCTGCGACGGCCCGGCTCTTCGCCGCCGAGGGCGCGAAAGTGGCGGTGACCGATCTCGGCCTGAAGGCGTGCGAAGCGGTCGCATCGGAATGTGGCGAGAATGCTCGCGCCTATGCGCTCGACGTGGCGGACAAGGACGCCATCGCGCAGGTCGTCGCGAAAATCGCCGACGATTTCGGCGGGATCGACATTCTGGTCAACAACGCCGGCGTGTCGAGCTTCTGCCCGCTCGATGACGAGGGTTACGAGGATGTCTGGCACCGCGCGCTCGCCGTGATGCTGACCGCCCACCAGCGCATGGTTCGCGCCGCCTTGCCCCATCTGCGCCGCAGCGACTCCGCACGCATCGTCAACATCGCCAGCACTGAGGGACTGGGCGCAACGCCCGGCGACACGCCCTATGTCGCCGCCAAGACCGGCGTGACCGGCCTCACGCGCGGACTCGCAGTCGATCTCGGGCCAGAGGGGATCACGGTAAACTGCATCTGCCCCGGCCCCATCCGGACAGCGATGACCGACGCCGTGCCCGACGAACACAAGACGATCTTCGCGAAACGCCGCACGGCGCTAAGGCGCTACGGCGACCCGGAGGAGGTCGCCCACATGACGCTGTCGCTGGTGCTACCCGCGGCGAGCTATATCACCGGCGCGGTGATCCCGGTGGATGGCGGGTTGATGGCGCGGAATGCGTGAAACCTCGATATTCGAATTCTGAATCGAAAGTTTCGCTAGCTAGATCATTGCCAGTATATGATCATGCCGGTCTTTCATCATCCGCCCGAGGATTCGGTCATGCAGCATTACCGCGTAGCAATGTTGTTCGTTCTCGCGCTTGTACCGTCGGCATGCGCAACCTCCGATCCAGGCTGGACTGGTTCAGGGGCAGAGCCCTTCGACGCCGCACAGGCGGAATGCGAACGCCTCGCCCAAACTTCGTCCGCAGACGACGGCGAAGATTCGATAAAGGCATGCATGGCCGAACGTGGCTGGACGCGCGACTCAACTACTACGACCGAACCGTCCTAGCGAAGACATATCTGGATTAAAGAAAGTTTGAAGCCAGGGTCGGTCGAGGACGATCACCCCTTCCCCTTCGTCTTCGTCTTCCCGTCTTTCGCGTTTTTCGCGACATAGTCGACGATCATTCCTGCAATGTCCTTGCCGGTCGCGTTTTCGATCCCCTCCAGCCCCGGAGAGCTGTTGACCTCCATAATTACCGGCCCGTGATTGCTCCGCAGCATGTCCACGCCGCAGACGTTCAGGCCCATGTGCTTGGCCGCCCGCACGGCCGTGCTGCGTTCTTCGGGGGTGATCTTGATCAGCTGGGCGCTGCCGCCGCGGTGGAGGTTGCTGCGGAAATCGTCAGCCGCGCCGGTGCGCTTCATCGCGGCGACGACCTTGCCGCCGACCACCAGCGCACGGATGTCGGTGCCTCCAGCCTCCTTGATGAATTCCTGCACCAGGATGTTGACGTTCGCGCCGCGAAACGCCTCGATCACCGACTTGGCCGAGGACATGGTTTCAGCCAGCACGACGCCGATGCCCTGCGTGCCTTCGAGCAGCTTGATTACCACCGGCGGGCCCTTGACCGCCTTGATGATCTCCTCGGCTTGCTTGGGATCGTTGGCGTAAGCCGTCAGCGGCAGGCCGATGCCGTATTTGGCGAGGATCTGCATGCTGCGCAGCTTGTCGCGGCTGCGGCCGATGGCGACGCTTTCGTTCAGGGGCCAGCAGCCGCGCATTTCGAACTGGCGCAGGATCGACAGGCCGTAATTGGTGATGGAAGCGCCGATGCGCGGGATGACCGCGTCGTAGCCTACGCAGGGCTCGCCATTGTAATAGACCTCAGGCCGGTGGCTGGCGATATGCACCGTGCAGCGCGTGGTGTTGAGAATGTCGAGCTCGTGCCCGCGCTCTTCCGCCGCCTCTTTCAGCCGCTTGTGCGAATAGAGGTTCGGATTGCGTGCCAGCATGGCGATTTTCATGGTTTGTGGCCTTTCTTGACCTTCATTTCCGGCGTCTGGAGCCAGGAATAGCCGCTGTCCACGACAAAGCGGCGACGCAATGAAGATCGACCGACAAGCATGGGGAACTTCATGTCGCTTCGGTCGGCGAGGCTGATTTCAGCGCGGAATTCGACATCGCCGATCTTCAGCGGCGTCTTGATGACATAGCGATACTGCGTCTCGCCGTTCGAGCTGGTGATGCCGCGCACGTCCACGTGCACCGCTTCGCACACCTGGCGCACATGCTGCTGCTGGAAATCGACCGCGAAACGGACGAACTTCTCGCCGTCGCGCTCGAATTCTTCCAGCACCTCGCCGTGGAGCGACGACGTGCGCGCGCCGGTATCGATCTTGGCCGGGACGCCATGCAGGCCGAGGTCGGGCAGATGCACCAGCTCACGCCAGCCGACCGCGGGGAGGAGCTTGCGCTTTGCCGTCATTCGATGATCGCGAGCCCGTCGCCGCCGCCGGTCCCCGGCAGACGCCGCAGGACTTCGCCGCTGGCGAAATCGACTTCGGCGATGGTGTTGTCGCGTGTCTCGGCAACATAAATGCGCTCGCCATCGGGCGACCAGAGGATCGTCACCTGCATGCGCTCCTGCGCGCCGTCCGGCCCGGCCACCGGGATCGAGCGCACGGCCTCGCCGGTCGCCGTGTCGATCACCGTGAGGCCGCCGTCGGCGAGGTCGCTGGTCACGGCAAAATCGCCCTGCGGTCGCACGGCGATGCGCAGCGGGAAGGCGCCGGTCACAATCTCCTGCCGCACCTCAAGCGTCATCGGATCGAGCGCGAACGCCTTGTCCGATCCGCGCGCACTGACCCATAGCGTTTCGCCATCGGGCGAAAGCGCAATGCCCTCCGGCTCCTCCCCGACCTCGACCGAGCGCGGGGCGCGACGGGTTTTGAGGTCGACCAGCGTTACGGTCTTGCTGCCGAGATCGGTGGTCCAGGCGTGGTTTCCGCTCGGTGCCACGGCGATCATGTGGGTGCCCTGCTTGCCGGTCGCATATTCGAATGTCTCGGCGGCGCCGAGAGGCTCGCGAATCCAGAACACCGACTGGCGTCCCTCTGCCGTCGCGTAGAGGTCGCCATTCGCATGCCACACGATCCCGTGGGGCCGAGCGTTTTCGCCAAGATCGATGCTGCGCGTGCGGACGAGATCCTCGGTGCGGAAGATATCAACCGTCTGCCCGCCGTAGCAAGCGAGCGCGACGTATCGGTCATCGGGCGATGTCGCGAGTTCGTGTGGATTGGCGCAGCTCTCCACGAGCAAGGTCTGCTCGCCGCTCGACAGATCGACCTTTGCCAGCGTGTTGCCGAACTTGCCCGCGACGAACAGCGCGCCATCCGCCACCGGATCGACGAGGAAGCCGGGGTTCGGCTCCCCCGCTTGCGGTGCACAAGCGCCCAGCGCCAGCACACTGCCGAGCGCGATCGCCGATTTCACCCTTACCACCCCTGCGGCTTCCCTTCGTTCTGCTCTTCCAGCCACGCCATCAGCGGGGCGAAGTATTCTACCATCGCCGTGCCGCTCATCTGGCGCTCGCCGGTAAACGCTTCGAGCGCATCGGGCCACGGCTTGCTCGCGCCCATTTCGAGCATGGCGTTGAGGTTCTTCCCCACTTCCTCATTGCCATAGAACGAGCAGCGGTGTAGCGGGCCTTCCCAGCCAGCCTGGTCGCAGGCGGCCTTGAAGAACTGGAACTGCAGGATCCGCGCGAGGAAATAGCGCGTGTAGGGCACATTGCCCGGGATGTGGTACTTCGCGCCGGCATCGAACTTGCTCTCGTCGCGCGCAACCGGCGGGATGATGCCCTGATATTCCAGCCGCAGGTCGTTCCACCCCTTGTTCAGCTGGTCTGCCGGGATGGTGCCGTCGAACAGCTGCCAGCGATAGCGATCGACCATCAGGCCGAAGGGCAGGAAGGCGACCTTGTCCATCGCCTCGCGCAGCAACAGGCCGATGTCCTTGTCCGCGCTCGGCACCTGACTGCGGTCGAGCATGTCGATCTGCACGAGATATTCGGGCGTGATCGACAGGGCGATCATGTCGCCGATGGCCTCGTGGAACCCGTCGTTCGCGCCGTTGAGGTGCAGATAGTCCTGCTGGTTGTAAGCGCGCTGGTAATAGTTGTGGCCGAGTTCGTGGTGGATGACCTTGAAATCGTCCGCATTACGCTTGATGCACATCTTGATGCGCAGGTCATCGACATTGTCGACGTCCCATGCGCTGGCGTGGCAAACGACCTCGCGGTCTTGCGGCTTCACGAACTGGCTGCGCTCCCAGAAAGTCTCGGGCAGCGGATCGAAGCCGAGCGAGGAGAAGAACGCCTCGCCCACGCGGACCATGCCGACTTCGTCATACTGCTTTTCGGCAATCAGTTCGGTGAGGTCGTAGCCGATATCGCCCGCACCCTCGGGCGCGACGAGCGGATAGATATTGCCCCACTCCTGAGCCCACATATTGCCAAGCAGATCGGCGCGGATCGGGCCGGTCGCCGGCTGCACATCGGCCCCGTATTCCTCGTTCAGCTTGCTGCGGACATAGGCGTGCAGCGCCATGTAGAGCGGCTTCACTTCCTGCCACATCCGCTCGGTCTCGGCGGCGAACTGGTCCGGGTCCATATCGTAGTTGGAGCGCCACATGGCACCGAGATCGGCAAAGCCCAGCTCGCTCGCGCCTTCGCCGGCAATCGCAATCATGCGCTGGTAATCCTCGCGCATCGGCGCGCCGACATTGTCGTGCCAGCTGGTCCACATCTCGGCTTTTTCGGCAGGCGTGCGCTCGAGATTGCCCATCTCCGCCTCGATGTCGGAGCCGTTGATCTCCTCGCCGTTCAGCATGCCCTTGCCCTTGCCGTACTGGCTGTTGAGGCTGGTCGCGATTTCGTTGAGCTCGGTCGCCGCACCGTCGCGCACCGGCGCGGGCATGACGATGCCGTTGCGCAGGATGTCGAGCTTGCGGGCGACTTCGGGGTCGAGCCCGGCGACGCGCGCATATTCGGCGGCCTTGTTGGCATAGGCGACGGATTTCTCGGTGGCTTCTGCGCCGTATTTCGCGGCCAGCTGGTCGCTGTCGTGCACGATGTAGGTCGAGTTGATCCACAGCACCCGGCCGTATTCGACGCTGAAATCGAACATGTCCTCCTCGACCATCGCTACCCAGTCGGCCGCGCCTTGCGGCGTCATCGGAAATTCTGCCGTAGCCTCCATCTCGTTGGAGACATGGTCGTCGGCGAAGGCGGGTGCGGCGCTGGCGATAGCCAGAGCGGCAAGCGAAGTGCGGAGGAGTTTCATGGGCGTTCTCTCAGACAATATTGCGACTGGTTTCATTGGCTACCGGATTGCACCTGTGCCCGCGCTTAATCAAGCGGGATCGCCGAGCCATCCGGCGATCGCGAGGCCGAGGTCGGGCTTGGTGACGCTGCTCATATGCGTGCCGGGAACTTCGACGAAATCGGCATGGGGCAGGAGGATGGCGAGTTCCTCCGCCGAGCCATTGTCGCGGTCCTCGTCGCCGCAGACGACAATCGCAGGCATGGTTACCCGGTCGAGCAGGGCAAGGTCGAGATCGGGCATGGTGTCGAGCAGCAGCCGCGCCGCGGTCCGGTCGACGCCCTGCGATTTCAGGAACTGCATCGAGAAATAGGCCGGGTCGCCCTTGGGGATGGCATCGAACTCGTCGATCACGCGGCGGAAGAACGCCGCGCGCTTGTCCCACTCGCCAAGGCCCGCGGTGCCCATCCCGCCGACCACGATCCGCTGCGGCTCGAGCACGCCATGCGCCACCGCGTGCAGCGTGGTGCGCGCACCGAGCGAGAAACCGCCGAGGTCGTAGTCCGTGAGCCCGAGATGCTCCACCAGCGCCGCGACATCGCGCACCAGCACATTCTGCGGATACTTCTCCGGCTCGTGCGGCGCTGCGCTTTCGCCATGCACGCGGAAGTCGAGCATGAGCACTTCATAACCCTTCGCCGCGATGGCGAGATGGTGCCCCCATTTGATCCAGTTCATCTCGGCGCTGGAGAAGAGGCCATGCAGCAACACGAAGGGTCGCCCTTCGCCGTGGCGATGGAGGGCAAGTTCAGTGCCGTCGAAGCTTGTGAAACGCTCGGTTCGTAGCTCGCTCATGCAATTTCCACCTGTGCGATCCACTCCTCGTTCGTGCGCGGCTGCTCGTCCATCGTTTTCGCGCCTTCCGGCAGACCGATCCACGGTTGTTTGCTGCGCACCCAGAGATGCGCGACCGGGACCACCGATGCGCTGTTGTCGAGAGTGCCGCATCGCAGGCTCGCCATTCCTTCACGGGTATTGTTCACCGCGTAGACGCGCGCCTTGCAGGTCGCGCAGCCGAAGATCTCCGATTGCGCGCCGCTCGGCTGGGTGTAGCGGGCGACGTCGAGTTCGCCGTCGATCTTGAGGTCGGCGAGCATGAACAGCATATGCTCGCTGAAAGCGCTGCCGGTTCGGCTCTGGCATTCGGTACAATGGCAAGCATAGGGGTTCATCCGAAAGCCTTCCCTGAGCGTGTAAGTCACCGCTCCACAGAGGCATTTGCCCGTCAGTTCGCCCTTCATCGCTTCGCCAATCCCTTCTGCTCCATCCGCCAACGCACCATCTCTATCCGGTCCTGCCCGAAGAAGGGCTCGCCGTCGAACACCAGCGTCGGTACGCCCCAATGGCCGGCGGCCTCCAGCGCATCCTGATTGGCAGCGATCTCGTCGTCGAGCGACTTTGCATCGCCCTCAATCTCCGCCTCGATTTCCGCGGGATCGACACCCGCAGCCTTCAACGCCTCGGCCAGATGCCCGCCTTCGTGCCAGTTCTCTTGCCCGCCCCAGATCATGCGGCCCGCTTCGGCGGCGAAGACCAGACCCGCGCCGCGCCGGGCGGCTGCTTGCCCCATGCGCGTCACGCGCCGGATGTAAGGCTGGTCTTCGGAGATCTTGCGGGTCGCGGTGTCCTGCACGATCGGATCGGGCCGCGGCGCGCCGAAGGGAATGTCATGGAACTGCGCCACCCGCAGCATGTCGCGCATGGTATAGCCCAGCCAGTTGGGGTGGTTGCGCTCGAAGAAATCGGGCTGGCGAACGGCGAGCGGCCACACCGGGCGCAGCGCGATGTCGAGGTCGTTATCCTCCGTCATCGCGCGATAGCGACCGACGGACAGATAGCTGTAAGGCGAACGAAAGCTGAAATAGAGCTCTGCGGTGAGGGTCATCGCGCCCTTATACGCAGCTGCCGCGTCAGCGGAAGAAGCAGCTCACTCCGGCCTGCAGGGCGTCGATATTCCCAGCCTCGTCGGCAAACCCGGTGATCGTCCCGTAATCGGCGGTCGTGTACTGGAACTCGCCGTCGAGCGTGGTGTCGAGCTCCTGCACCTGCCGCTCGCCTTTCAGCGCATCGAGGGTCGAGACGCCGGGCCGTACGCCGTCGGAGGTCGCGACAGCTTTGCCCTCGCGCAGGAACCAGCCGGCGAACTTGCCGTCGAGAAATGCGAGTTGCAGCGGGCCGTACTGGCTGAAGTCCATCGGACCCGCCCCGCACTCCTCGTTCGAGCTCTCTTCTCCCTCCGAGCCGAAAGCCTGCGCAGCCATGGCATCGACTTCCTCACGCGTCGCGCCGAAGCGAAGCGGTTCGCTGCCCTTGGCTCCGACACCGTCGGCGGATACAACGAGCTTGGCGTCGGCCACGCGTTCGTCAACCGAAGCAACGTCAGCGACCGGCTCGTCGGAATCCTCGGGGCCGCCGCAAGCTACGAGTGCGAGCGGCAAGGCGATCAGAAGGGCTCTTTTCATCATCCCTTCTTAAGGCACTCGCGCCCGAGCAGTTCCGCGATCTGCACGGCATTCAGCGCCGCGCCCTTGCGCAAATTGTCGGACACGCACCACAGGTTGAGGCCGTTCTCCACCGTCGGGTCCTCGCGCACGCGGCTGATGTAGGTGGCGCTGTCGCCCGCCGCCTCGACCGGGGTGATGTATCCCTCGTCCTCGCGCTTGTCGACGAGCATGCAGCCCGGTGCCTCGCGCAGGATATCCTGGGCCTGCTCGGCGGAGATTTCCTTCTCGAACTCGATGCTGACGGCTTCCGAATGGCCGACGAAGACTGGCACGCGCACGCAAGTCGCGGTCAGCTTTATCTTCGGATCGAGAATCTTCTTGGTCTCGACGACCATCTTCCACTCTTCCTTGGTCGAGCCATCGTCGAGGAAGACGTCGATATGCGGGATGACGTTGAAGGCGATCTGCTTGGTGAACTTCACCGGCTCCACCGGATCGCCGACGAAGATGTTGCGGCTCTGCTCGAACAGCTCGTCCATGCCCGCCTTGCCCGCTCCGGAGACCGACTGGTAGGTGCTGACGACTACGCGCTTGATCGTCGCGGCATCGTGCAGAGGTTTCAGCGCCACAACCAGCTGCGCGGTCGAGCAGTTCGGGTTGGCGATGATATTGCGCTTCGAATAGTCGTGGATCGCGTCCGGATTTACCTCGGGCACGATCAGCGGTACGTCCGGGTCCATGCGATAGAGCGAACTGTTGTCGATCACCACGCAGCCGGCAGCCGCCGCCTTGGGCGCGTATTCCTTGGCCGGACCGCTTCCGGCAGCGAACAGAGCGATGTCCCAGCCCGACCAGTCGAAATGCTCGATATTCTTGCATTTGAGCATCTTGCCGGTGTCGCCGAATTCGACCTCCGAGCCCTGCGAGCGGCTGGAGGCAACGGCGGCGATCTCGTCGATCGGGAACTCGCGCTCGGCCAGCACCTGCATGACTTCGCGCCCGACATTTCCAGTCGCGCCGACGACGACAATACGATAACCCAAATCACTTCTCCAGAAACTGTGCGTGGGGCACATAGCCATTCGCCCCTCGTCATCCCAGCAAAAGCTGGGATCGCTCGCGAAATTGTTCTTGGCCGATTGCGATCCCAGCTTGCGCTGGGATGACGGTCACTCCGGCGGCGTCACGCCGTGATGTTCGAGGAAGCGGAACACGGTGTTGTAGCGATGCGGGCTGATCTGCTCGCCCGCAACCCGGTGGGTGTAGCCGGGATAGAGCATCATCTGGAACGGCACATTGCCCTCCTGCATCCTCGAGATGATCTCGGTCGCGTTCTCGAACACTACGTTATCGTCCGCCATGCCGTGGATGATCAGCAGTGGATCGCTGATCTGCGTGGCATTCGGTATCGCACTGGCCGCCTCATAGGCCGCGCCATCGGCCTGCGGCGTGCCCATGTAGCGTTCGGTGTAATGGGTGTCGTAAAGCTCCCACTTGGTCACCGGTGCGCCGCTGATGCCGGCGGCATAGAGGCCCGGATCGGCCTGGAGCTGCTTCAGCGTCATATAGCCGCCATAGGACCAGCCATCGATCGCGATCTTGTCCGGATCGACGAAACCGAGCGTCTTGAGATACTCCGCCCCGGCTTTCTGGTCGCGCACCTCGACGCCGCCCATCGCGCGATAGATCGGCTGTTCGAAGGCGACGCCGCGATTGGCGGAGCCGCGATTGTCGAGCGCGAACCAGATGTAGCCCCTGTCGACGATCGCCTGCCGCAACGCCCCGTTCCAGCCGCGATTGACGATTTGCGGCCCTGGCCCGCCATAATGGTAGAAATAGACAGGATAGCGCTTGCCCGGCTCCATTTCGGGCGTGACCATTTCCCAGTAGAGCGGCGTTCCGTCCTCGGCGGCAATCGTGCCGTATTGCGTCGGGCGGTGGCTGGGGAGGAAGGGCGCATAGGGATGGTCGGAATCGAGCCTGTTCTCTTCGACCCAGGCAAGTCGCTCGCCTTGCTGGTCGGCGAGGTAGATTTGCGGCGGCGTATCGTCGTTGGACCGGGTGACGAGCAGCGTCTGCCCCTTGCCATCCATCGTTGCCGAATAGGTGTAGCCGGACTCAGTGAGCCGCCGGGGCGCACCGATCGTCTCGAAACCATAGTCCAAGGCGTAAACGTGCTGCTCAAGCGGATCGTCCTCGCTCGTCGCGAGAAAGAACAGGCGCCCGGCAAACTGATCGACGCCGACCAGCTTGGTGACGACGAATTCGCCCCGCGTCAGTTGGCGTGACGTGCCCCAATCATCGCCCGAGTACAGGTACAGGTGCCCGAAACCATCGCGCTCGGACCACCATATCAGGTCGCCATTGTCGAGAATGCGGTAATCGTCGGAAAGGTTGATCCAGTAGTCCTGCGCCGCCGCTTTCTCGGCGAAGACCGGAGCCACGGCACCGGTCGCGGGATCTACGCGCAGCACGTCCATATGCGTCTGCTCGCGGTTCTGGCGCTGGATGTAGAGCGCGCCGCCATCGGGCGCCCAGTCGACGCGGGCGAGGTAGAAATCGGTCGGATCGCCGTCGGTGTAGACGCTCGGATGCTGGAAATCGGCGAGGTTCACCTTCACGCGGTTCCTGCCGTCTGGATCCATCACATAGAGTTCGACATCGGCGTTCTCGCTGCCTGCGACGGGATAGCGTTGGTCGAACACCTTGGTGCCTGTCGCGCCGATCGCGGCGCGCGTGACGATGCCGACCATGCTCTCGTCGAAGCGCTCCACCGCAATGCGGCGGTCGTCGGGGCTCCACCAATAGCCGGTGAGCCGCCCCATTTCCTCCTGCGCGACGAATTCCGCTTCGCCCCAGCGGATCGCCTCGCCCTCTTTCGGCGTGATCGGGGTGGCCTCTTCGCCGACCTCACCGACCCACAACTGGCGGTCGCGCACGAAGCTGACGTACTCGCCCGTACCGCTGAGCGACGGGTTCAGTTCGCTTTCCTCCGTATCGGTCAACTGGACCACCTCGCCGCCGATGCGCGCGAGATAAAGATCGCCGTCGAGCGGGACGAGAACGCCTTCGCCATCCCTGGTCCACTGGTAGCTGATGATACCCTTAAGATTGCCGACGCGGGCGCGCTCACGCTGCATCTTCTCGTCTTCCGACAGCTCGCGCCCGGTGCCGAGCGCTTCGCTGTCCACCAGCATCGACCATTCGCCGGTTTCTCGATCGTAGCCCCACAGATCGTAGCGCTCGCGGTCGTCCTCGCGGTTGCGCAGCAGGGTGAGGTAGCGGCCGTCGGGCGATAGCTTCGCCTGGCGCGGCGCGGGGCCATCGAGGTCGGGCGAGGCGAAGACGCGTTCGAAGGTGAGCTCCACAGGCGCGGTCTCCTCTGACGATGGGGCAGTCTGGGCGGCCAGCGGCGTCGCGAGGCAGGTGCCCAGCGCCAGCGCGGCGGCATAGGTAATAGGACGCAATCGATCTCTCCCGGCAGTCGGCGCTGGTGATGGCGAGCGCCGCAGGTAGGCGCAAGCCCCATGCGCCTGCAAACCATGCCTAATTTTGCCTTAAGTGCGCTTCCTTAAATCCCGTTAAGACGTGGCAGCGCAGACAGGCATGGACGTCGCGGGGCCGAATTTCCGGCTCACAGTCCCCGCGGCGGCAACATCGAAGGGAGGCCAAGTCCGGCCTCCTCTTACGATCCCCACGCAAAAGGGCGGCCCCCACATCGGGAGCCGCCCTTTATTCGTTGCGCTGTTCGCGGTGAGGCGCGCTTACGCCTTCGGCGCGTTGTCGCGACGCTCGGCGATACGGGCGCGCTTACCGGTGCGGCCACGCAGGTAGTAGAGCTTCGCGCGACGCACGATGCCGCGGCGGACCACGGTGATGCTGTCGACGATCGGGCTGTAGAGCGGGAACACGCGTTCCACGCCTTCGCCGAAGCTCATCTTGCGGACGGTGAAGTTGCTGCCCATGCCGCGGTTGGAGCGGGCGATGACGACGCCTTCGAAATTCTGGACACGCTCGCGGGTGCCTTCGACGACCTTCACACCGACGCGGACAGTGTCGCCTGCGCGGAATTCGGGAATGTCCTTGCCTAGGTTTTCGATCGCTTCGGCTTCGAGCTGCTGGATCAGGTTCATGGCCTGTATTTCCTATGTCTTTTGCCGCGCATCAGAGGCAGGTCGGTCCCGAGCGTCACTGTAACGCTCCCAAAGGTCCGGCCTGCGTAACCGTGTGTCGTCCTCGCTCCTGGCCTTGCGCCATGCAGCGATTTTCGCATGATCCCCCGATCGCAGCACTTCAGGGATCGTGCGCCCTTCCCATTCCTGAGGTCGGGTATACTGCGGGTATTCCAGGAGGCCGTCCTCGAACGACTCCTCATGCCCGCTGTCGGGCGCGCCCATTACTCCGGGAAGCAGGCGAATGCAAGCGTCGAGAATCGCCAGCGCGGCAGGCTCTCCGCCGGATAGTACGATGTCGGCCAGGCTGACCTGCTCAATCTGCGGATAGTGCTCGAACAGGCGCTCGTCGAAGCCTTCGAACCGGCCGCAGATGATGGCAACGCCGGGGCCCGCCGCGATCTCGCGGATGCGCGCTTGCGTGATGGGTTTCCCGCGCGGCGTCATGGCGAGGATCGGAATTTCGGCAGAAGAAACCGTTCGCCCTGAGCTTGTCGAAGGGCCGTCCTTCACTTCTGGTGAAGCGCTCGAAGAAAAGTGCGGTGCTTCGACAGGCTCAGCACGAACGAAATGAGAACTCAGCACACGGTCCAGAGCCCGCCCCAGCACATCCGCCTTGAGCACCATGCCCGCCCCGCCGCCCGCAGGCGTATCATCGACCGTGCGATGCTTGTCCGTGGCAAAATCGCGGATCTGGACGGTCTCGCACGACCAGTCCCCCCGCTCGAGTGCCCTGCCCGCCAACGACACGCCCAGCGGGCCGGGAAACATCTCGGGATAGAGGGTCAGGATGGTGGCGGCGAAGGTCATCGGGCGAGCCATTAGCCCCGCGGGCACCGCTTTGCCATCCCGCGCGTTGCGGCAGCATGGATGTGGACGATTGCATTATCGTGGGCGCTGGCCCGGCCGGCCTGACTGCCGCGATTTACCTCGCGCGCTATCACCTTTCGATCCGCATGTTCGATTGCGGCACCAGCCGCGCGAGCTGGATCCCGACGAGCCACAATCACGCCGGGTTTCCCGACGGCATCCACGGCGAGGAGCTGCTCGACCGCATGCGCGAACAGGCGGCGAAGTACGGCGCACGGCGTGAGCCCAAGCGCGTCACCGACCTGACAAAGGACGGCGACACCTTCATCGTCACCTGCGACGACGAGACCTATCGCGCGCGCTCCGTCCTGCTGGCGACCGGCGTGGTCAACAACCGACCCGAGGGCATCGACGAGCAGTTGCACGACGAAGCGCTGTCACGCGGCCTGATCCGCTATTGCCCGGTCTGCGACGGCTACGAAGTTACCGACAAGCGGGTCGGAGTGATCGGCACAGGCGAACACGGCACCGCCGAAGCACAATTTCTGCGCGGCTACACTGCCGATCTGACGCTGATCTCCCCCCATGGCGACCACGACCTGTCGGACGAATGCTCCGCCGCGCTGGACGACGCCGGGATCGTGCGTGTGGCAGGGCCCTGTGGCGGCTTCGAAATCGCAGGCGACAAATTTGCGGTGGAGACTTCACAGGGGCGCATGGAATTCGATTCCATCTACCCTGCCCTCGGCTCAGTCGTTCGCTCGGGCCTGGCGAAATCATGCGGCGCGGAGGTGACCGACAAGGACTGCATCATCGTCGGCGATCACATGGAAACCAGCGTACCAGGCCTCTTCGCCGCCGGGGATGTCGTCCTCGGCCTCGACCAGATCGGCCATGCGATGGGTCAGGCCGGTGTCGCCGCGACGACCATTCGCAATCATCTCGCCGACGAAAAGCCGCTCAGGCGCTAGCCGCATTTGACAAAGACGACGCCATCTTCCGCTATCGTTGCGGAGCCGATCGTCAGGGGATCAAACGCCGCGTCGGTCGCCGGGCGCAAAATAGCGACACCGTCAGGTCCGCGCGCTTCCATCGGCAGGTCCTGCCGCGGCTCGTCCAGATCGAGCCGGGGGTAGTTACCGAGAATGATCGCCGCATCATTGTCATGCCCTTCGATCTCCGCCTCGAAGACTAGCGCGCCCGGGCTTCGACGGATGGCGAAATCCGGACGGGCGCAATCCGCGTCGACGCCCTTGGCGACCCACTCTCCGATGAGATAGTCGGCGGTCAGTGCAATTCCGCCAGCCCTCGCCGGATCACGGTCGCGTGCAGGAGGCTCGGCCTCGGTTATGTCCTGCACGATGAGCGTCCCCTGCCCTTGCTGGCAGAAGCTGGCATCGGCAATTTCGCCGTTGATGGACACATAATCGCCCGCTGCGAAATTGGCGTCGCCCATTGTGAACGACCAGAGTTCGCCGTCTGGAGTGGTCAGGGTCGCGCATTCGACCCCGTCACCGATGCGGCCCCGTTTGGTGACGAGCGCCGGCTGGCCGGACGGCCGGGTTCCTGCGGCCGGATTGCCGGGATCGTCGTTTATGTCAGCGGGAGACCCCGGATCCGGTTCGCCCGCGCCGGTGCAGGCTGCTAGGGAAAGGGACGCTGCGATGGTGAGACTGCTCTGCAATCCGGGTGTCGTCGTCATGGCATTTCAACGACACGGCAATCATGGATGTTCCTAGTCCGTGAAGTCCGGATTGATCGTCAGCGTGCTATGATCCCACCCCGGCACGGCCTGCCTGGTCAATGGGACCATGAATTTCTTGCCGTCGGGCTTCTCTATCTCGACGATGTCCGTCGCGCCGAAATTCTCGACTGCGCAGACGGTGCCGACTGCTTCGCCCGTTTCGGTGACGACGGCGAGGCCGAGGAGATCGGAGAAGTAGAACTCGCCCTCGTCCAGCGCCGGCAGGGCCTCGCGCGGCACGCAAAGGGCGGTGCCCCGCAACGCTTCCGCCGCGGTCCGGTCGCGGACTTCGGCAAAACGCGCGATGGCACCGCCCTTGTTGTCGGAGCGGACCTTTGACAGCGTCAGGGCGCCGTCATTGAAGCTCTTGTGAGCTTTCAGGGCATCGAGCCCCTCGCCCAGCAGCTTCAGGCGGACTTCGCCCGCCACGCCATGTGCGCCGGTGACGGCGGCGAGCGTGAGGGGCTTGTCCGGCATCGAAGTGGCTTACTCGGCCTTTTCTTCGGCTTCGTCGGCGGTTTCCGCAGCGTCCGCAGCAGCACCGTCTTCGGCAGCGGCGTCTTCGGTTGCTGCTTCTTCAGCCGGAGCATTGGCTTCTTCTTCGGCGGCCTTGGCTGCCTCAGCGGCTTCGGCTTCCTTGGCGGCCTTTTCCTCGGCGCGTTCCTTGGCGGCTTCACCCGGTTCGCCCTTCTTCGGGTTGTTCTTCGGCGCGCGCTCGAGGATGCCGGCGGCATCGAGGAAGCGGTGGACGCGATCGCTCGGCGTGGCGCCGACGCTCAGCCAGTGGCGAGCGCGGTCTTCGTTGAGCTTCACGCGCTCACCCGAATCCTTCGGCAGCATCGGGTTGTAGGTGCCGATCTGCTCGAGATACTTGCCGTCACGCGAAGCACGCGAGTCGGCAACGACGATGCGGTAGTAGGGGCGCTTCTTCGCGCCGCCGCGGGAAAGACGGATTGCAACTGCCATTTGGTATTACCTTTCGAATGTAAACGTCTGAAATCTATTTCTTGTCGAGAAGATCGCGGAGTTCGGGCGGGAGCGTGGAGGGATCGACTCCCGGACCCTTGCCACCACCCATTCCGGGCAGGCCACCGGCCGCACCGCCTGGCCCACCGAGGCCGGGCATCGCAGCCCCCATGCCCCCCCCGCCGAACAGCGCGCCGAGGCCCTTGAGACCGCCCATCTTCTTGATCTGCTTCATGGCGCGGGACATCTCCTGGTGCATTTTCAGGAGCTTGTTCACGTCCTGCACCTGCGTGCCGGACCCTGCCGCCACACGCTTCTTGCGCTTGGCGTTCATCAGCGCGGGGTTCTTGCGCTCCTTCGCAGTCATCGACCCGATGATCGCGTCCATGTGCAGCAGCACACGATCGTCCATGCTGGAAGCCGCCATCGCCGCCTTGGCCTTCTTCATGCCGGGCATCATGCCCGCCAGCATGCCGAGGCCGCCCATGTTCTGCATCTGCTTCAGCTGCATGCGCAGGTCGTCGAGGTCGAACTGACCCTTCGCCATCTTCTTGGCGAGTGCTTCGGCCTCGTCCTGCTTGATTGTCGCGGCGGCCTTTTCGACCAGCGACACGACATCGCCCATGCCGAGGATGCGGCCGGCCACGCGCTTGGGATCGAAGGCCTCGATCGCGTCGAGCTTCTCGCCCGTGCCCGCGAATTTGATCGGCTTGCCCGTGACATAGCGCATGGAAAGCGCCGCACCGCCGCGCGCATCGCCGTCCATGCGGGTCAGCACCACGCCGGTCAGCGGCACTTCGCCGGTAAAGCTTTGCGCGACATTAACCGCGTCCTGCCCGGTCAGGCTGTCGACCACCAACAGCACCTCGGTCGGCGCGGAGACGCCGGCGATCGCCTTCATTTCGGCCATCAGCGCTTCGTCGACATGCAGGCGGCCCGCGGTGTCGAGAAGCAGCACGTCGGCGCTCTGCAGCTTGGCGCTGTCCATCGCGCGGCGAGCGATATCGACCGGCTGCTGGCCCTCGACGATCGGCAGTGTCGCCACATCGACCTGCTCGCCCAGCACCTTGAGCTGTTCCTGCGCGGCCGGACGATTGACGTCGAGCGACGCCATCAGCGCCTTCTTGCCGTGCTTTTCGCGGATCAGCTTGCCGAGCTTGGCCGTGGTCGTGGTCTTACCCGAACCTTGCAGGCCGACCATCATGATAACGACCGGGGGCTTGGCGGCGAAGTTGAGCTCGCGATCCTTGGGATCGGCATCCTCGCCGCCGCCGAGCATCGCGGTAAGCTCGTCGTCGACGATCTTGACGACCTGCTGGCCGGGCGTGACCGACTTGAGCACGTCCGAACCGATCGCCTTTTCGGTGACCGCATCGATGAAGCGGCGGACGACCGGCAGTGCGACATCGGCTTCGAGCAGCGCGATGCGAATTTCGCGCATCGCCTCGCGCACGTCGCCTTCGCTCAGCGCACCGCGCCCTTTCAGGCGGTCGAAAACATTGCCGAGGCGGTCGGACAGACTGTCGAACATGCCTACTTCTCCTTCCAGTAACTTGCGCTACCGGACCTTCCTTGTCTGGTCGCTTCCCGAACCGAAAAAGTGGAAGCCACTTTTTCTGGGAAACTCCCGTAAACGCAAAAATCGCCGGCGGACGAGAACTCGTCGGCCAGCGTGGGGAATTCCCCGATGAAACCCAAACTGTTTGCCCGGGTGTGGTGGAAGCAAGCCGCAGCCGTCGCCACGACCTGCTACCATCAAACCCGAAGTGCCATTTCGCCGGATGTTGGTTCGTGTTGGAAGCGAAAATGGTGGATTGGGAGAACCGGCGCGCAGCGGCCATTCAGGCCGTGAGCACCGGAAGCGCACCAAGCCGCCATTTGCAGCCCAACACGGGCCAAACAGACGGTGAAATGGTGGAGCCTAGCGGGATCGAACCGCTGACCTCTACAATGCCATTGTAGCGCTCTCCCAGCTGAGCTAAGGCCCCGAGCCATTTCGAAAGACATGCCCTGGGAGGCATGTCACCCTTGCGGGAAGCGCCCTTTATAAAGAGGCTCCCCGCATTGCAACAGCTAAATCAGCTTTCGTCCGCGTCGTCGTCGTCGCCTTTGGACTTGGTTTCGACGCCGAGATCGTCGTCGCCGCCGAGGTCGACTTCGTTATCGGGCGAATCGTCGTCCTCGTCGATGTCGATGTCCAGATCGTCATCGTCGTCGTCGCCGCCCAGATCGCTGTCGGCCTCGCCCTTCTTGTCCTTCTTCTCTTCCTCGGCGAGGATCGGCTGCTTGGACTTGAGCACGGGCTCGGGCGTCCACTCTTCACCGCATTCGATGCAGGTGACGGGATCGTCCTTGTTCAGATCGTAGAAGCGGGTGCCGCAATTCGGGCAGGTCCGCTTGGTGCCCCATTCAGGTTTGACCATGTGTAATCCTTGGATTGCCGCCCCCTCGCCGCTGCGCGGAGGCCGTGAATTCGTAATTGTATTGATGGGATCCCGCAGGGCAGGAATCAACAGCGCGCGCGCCTTGCCAGAACAGCTATGCGCTGTCAAAGCGCCGCCTTCATATGGATACGCATTCGTGACCGCCCACCGCTTCATGCCTTCGGGCCCGCTGACCGGCCGCATCCGCGTGCCGGGCGACAAGTCGATCAGCCACCGCGCGCTGATGTTCGGCGCGCTGGCCGTCGGTCGCAGCCGCATATCCGGCCTGCTGGAGGGCGAGGACGTGCTCGCCACCGCCGCTGCGCTGCGCGCAATGGGCGCGACAATCGAGCGTGACGGTGAGGACTGGGTCGTCGACGGCGTCGGCGTCGGAACGCTGCTGCAGCCCGAACAGGCGCTGGACATGGGCAATTCGGGCACCTCGACGCGGCTGCTGATGGGCCTCGTCGCGAGCCACGGGGTTACCGCAGCCTTCACCGGCGACGGCAGCCTCTCGAAGCGCCCTATGGGGCGCGTTATCGATCCGCTCTCGCTGATGGGCGCGAGTTTCACGCCCTCGCCCGGCGGTACGTTGCCGCTGATGATGGAGGGCATGCAGCCCGCCGTCCCGATCGAATATCGCCTGCCGGTCGCCAGCGCGCAGGTGAAGAGCGCATTGCTGTTAGCAGGGCTCAATACGCCCGGTACGACGACCGTGATCGAACCGGTCCCGACGCGCGACCACACCGAGCGCATGCTGCGCGGCTTCGGCGTCGATGTGCAGGTCAAGGAGGCGGACGGCGAAAAGCGCATCTCGGTGACCGGTCCGGTCGACATGACGCCCTGCGACATCATCGTCCCGGGCGATCCGTCGTCCGCAGCATTCTTCGCCGTTGCGGCAAGCATCGTGCCCGGTAGCGACCTCATTATCGAGAACGTCGGCCTCAATCCGACGCGCAACGGCATTTTCCAAGTGCTGGAGAAGATGGGCGCGGATATCGATTATCTCGACGAACGGGACGTCGGCGGCGAGCCGGTCGCGGACCTGCGGGTGCGCCACGCGAAGCTGAAAGGTGTCGAAGTCGATCCGGCCATCGCCCCCAGCATGATCGACGAGTTTCCGGTGCTATTCGTCGCCGCCGCACTAGCGGAGGGCACGACGGTCACGAGCGGCCTTGAGGAGTTACGCGTAAAGGAAAGCGACCGGCTCTCGTCGATGGCTGGAGCGCTCCAACAAGTCGGCGTCGATCTGCGGGAGCGGGACGATGGCCTGTTGATCAAGGGGAACGGCGGTAAACCCCTCATCGGCGGCGGCTTGGTGACCACTCATCTCGATCACCGTATCGCCATGAGCATGGCAGTCGCGGGCCTCGCCAGCGAGAAAGGTGTCGAAATCGACAGCACCGAACCCATCGCGACGAGCTTCCCGAACTTCATGGACCTGCTCTCGGAGGCTGCGGCGTGATCAACCTCGATATCTATTCCCTCATCGGCTTCCTCGGAACCGCCTGCATCATCGGCGCCTATGCTTACCTCACGCTGAAGGACGCGCCGAACCCGTTCGTCCTTCACGGCATCAACCTAGCTGGTGCGGCCTTGCTTACAATCTCGCTACTGGTCCACACCAACTGGCCGAGCCTGGTGCTGGAGGGCTTCTGGGCCGCCATCGCCCTGGTCGGTATCGCCAAGGCCATCCGGACGAGTCGCAAGGGGCAGGAGCGCGAGGCATGATCGTCGCCGTCGACGGCCCGACTGCCTCGGGCAAGGGCACCATCGCCAAGGCGCTCGCCGCGCATTTCGGCCTGCCGCACCTCGATACTGGCCTGCTCTATCGCGCGGTCGGCTACCAATGCGCGCAGGACGGCGGCGAGCCGAACTCGCTGGCTGATGCCCTCGCCGCCTGCGCTTTTCCCGACAGCCTGCTCGACAATCCAGAATTGCGCAGCGAGGCCGTCGGCGCCCTCGCCAGCAAGGTCTCGGTCCATCCCGCCGTCCGCAAGGCGCTGTACGAGCGCCAGCGCGCCTTCGCCGAGCAGGACGGCGGCGCGGTGCTCGACGGGCGCGACATCGGCACGGTCATCGCGCCCGACGCGGACGTGAAACTGTTCGTCACCGCCAGCGTCGCCGCGCGCGCGCAACGCCGCTTCGCCGAAATGCGCTCGCAGGGCCGCGCAGTGACGCTGGAGGACATCACCGCCGACATCGCTCAGCGCGACGCGCGCGACATGAACCGCGCCGACGCCCCACTCAAGCCGGCCGCCGACGCGCTGATCTTCGATACCACGAATTTCGGCAAGGACGAAGCGATCGAAGCCGCCATCGAAGCGGTCACGAGCGCGATGGAGCGCTAGCCGCTTTCCTACAGGCGACGCGTCGTGGCAGGACCTGGCCAATGCCGCCGTCACGTCGCCCGAAGTACAACGAAACCGTCGCAAGCACGGCACATTTTCGCGCCCGGACTTTTTCCCGCCAGGACAGTGGTCCACGCGGTCCATGTGTAGGAGCGGTGCCGCTGCAATTTACTTGCCTTTTACGTCTCTTTCGCCTAGGCGCGCGCCCGTCCAGAACATCAAATGGATTGAAGGACCTTCGCGGCGGCATCCGGCTTCGCGGAGAACACGGCCCTCTTGCCCCGTACGGCCTGCGCGATGGTGCGCAGGCAGACGGAGAAAGACCCCGGGAAAACCGGTGGCCGGTAGCAAAACGAACGTCAGGACTACTCACATATGGCAACTGCAGCCAATCCCACCCGCGCCGATTTCGAGGCGATGCTCAACGAGCAGCTCGGCGGCGCTGACGAAGGCGGTTTCGAAGGCCGTGTCGTCAAGGGTACCGTCACCTCCGTAGAGAACGGTTTCGCCCTCATCGATGTCGGCCTGAAGAGCGAAGGCCGCGTCGACCTCAAGGAATTCATGCGCGGCGAAGGCGACGAAGCGCCCAAGACCGGCGACGAAGTCGAAGTCTATGTCGACCGCGTCGAAAACGCCGACGGCGAAGCCATGCTGTCGCGCGACCGCGCCCGCCGCGAAGCCGCCTGGGACAAGCTGGAAAGCGAGTTCGGCGAAGGCAAGCGCGTCGAAGGTCGCATCTTCGGCCGCGTCAAGGGCGGCTTCACCGTCGACCTCGACGGCGCCGTGGCCTTCCTGCCCGGCAGCCAGGTCGACATCCGCCCCGTGCGCGACGTCACCCCGCTGATGGACATGGCCCAGCCCTTCCAGATCCTCAAGATGGACCGCCGCCGCGGCAACATCGTCGTCTCGCGCCGTGCGGTTCTGGAAGAGACCCGCGCCGAACAGCGCAGCGAGTTGATCGACAAGCTGAGCGAAAACGAAGTCATCGACGGCGTGGTGAAGAACATCACCGATTACGGCGCCTTCGTCGATCTCGGCGGTATTGACGGTCTGCTGCATGTCACCGACATGAGCTACAAGCGCGTCAACCACCCCAGCGAAATGATCGAGATCGGCCAGACCGTGACCGTGCAGATCATCCGCATCAACGAAGACACCCAGCGCATCAGCCTCGGCATGAAGCAGCTGGAATCGGATCCGTGGGATGGCGTTTCGGCCAAGTACCCGGTCGGCATGAAGCTGACGGGCACCGTGACCAACATCACCGAATACGGCGCATTCGTCGAAATCGAGCCGGGCATCGAAGGCCTGGTCCACGTTTCGGAAATGAGCTGGACCAAGAAGAACGTCCACCCGGGCAAGATCGTCTCGACCAGCCAAGAAGTCGAAGTCATGGTCCTCGAAGTGGACAGCGAGAAGCGCCGCATTTCGCTCGGCCTCAAGCAGGCCCAGCGCAATCCGTGGGAAGAGTTCGCAGACAAGCACCCGGTCGGCTCAAAGGTCGAAGGCGAAGTCAAGAACGCCACCGAATTCGGCCTGTTCATCGGCCTCGACGGCGACGTCGACGGCATGGTCCACATGTCGGACATCGCCTGGGGCATCTCGGGTGAAGACGCGCTGGCCCTGCACCGCAAGGGCGAGCAGGTCGAAGCCGTCGTGCTCGACGTCGACACCGACAAGGAGCGCATCAGCCTCGGCATGAAGCAGCTCGAAAAGGGTGCGCCGACCGAAGCCGGTGCTTCAGGCAGCCTCCGCAGGGGCGAAACCGTCACCGTCACCGTTCTCGAAGTCCGCGATGGCGGCCTTGAGGTGCAGGTCGGCGAAGACGGCGCCACCGGCTTCATCAAGCGTAGCGACCTCGGCCGCGACCGTGACGAGCAGCGTCCCGACCGCTTCCAGGTCGGCAACAAGGTCGACGCTATGGTCACCGGTTTCGATCGTTCGAAGAAGCCCAACTTCTCGATCAAGGCGCGTCAGATCGCCGAAGAGAAGGAAGCTGTGGCACAGTTCGGTTCGTCGGATTCGGGTGCATCGCTCGGCGACATCCTCGGCGAAGCGCTGAAGAAGAAGGAAGACTAAGCTCTTCCTTCCCATTTCAGGGTAATCAGGAAGGCCCGCTTGCTCATCTGAGCAGGCGGGCCTTTCCTAGTTGGGCCGGGCGTCCTACACTCCCGGCCATGCTGCAAGTTCACCAGTTCCCGTGCCTGTCCGACAATTACGGCTTCTTGCTCCACGATCCCGACAGCGGAGAGACCGCTGCGATCGATACGCCCGATGGCAAGGAGTATCTGAAACAGGCCGAGGCCAAAGGCTGGCGGATCACGCAGATCTGGAACACCCACTGGCATCCCGACCATGCGGGCGGCAACAAGGACATCGTCGAGGCGACAGGCGCGACGGTTATCGCCCCGCAGGAGGTCGACAAGCTCAGCCCGATCGACCGCGTGGTCGGCAATGGCGACAGCGTCCCGCTGGGCGAATGGACTGCGCGCGTGATCGACGTGTCCGGCCACACGAACGGCCACATCGCCTACCACCTCGCCGATGCCGACATGGCCTTCGTCGGCGATAGCGTGTTCGCGCTGGGATGCGGACGCATGTTCGAAGGCGAGGCGGAGCAGTTCTGGAACAGCCTCGACCGGATCAGGCAGTTGCCGGAGAACACCCAGCTCTATTGCGCGCATGAATATACAGCTGCGAATGCCAAATTCGCGCTGCATGCCGATCCCGACAATGCCGAACTGCGTCTCTACGCCGCGCAGGTCGAGGAGAAGCGCGCCAAGGACGAGCCGACCGTGCCGACGGTGCTTTCGCGCGAGCTGCAGACCAACCCCTTCCTGCGCGCCGACGACCGCGCCATGCGCGACCGCTGGGGCGGCAGCAGCCCGGCAGAAACCTTCGCGGCCCTCCGCGCGGCGAAGGACAATTTCTAAGGCGATGCGGGCGCTCGAAGTCAGCGCGCTGTCCGACGACCTGTCCGGTGTCGCGCTGGTGGAGCGGGAGCGGTCTGCCCCTGCGGCTGGCGAAGTGCTGGTGCGCGTGCGCGCTGCCTCGCTCAACTACCCAGACCTGTTGATGACGCAGGGCAAGTACCAGTTCAAACCAGAGCTGCCGTTCGTATCCGGCCTCGAAATGGCAGGCGAGATCGTCAAGGCTGGCCCGGACAGCGGGTTCGCGGTCGGCGACCGGGTTATGGGCGGCGCGAAGACGGGCGCCTTCGCCGACTATGTCGCCCTTCCCGCTGAAGCACTGCGAGCGGTCCCTGCAGGGCTGGATTTCGGGCAGGCGGCGGCGATGGGGGCTGCTTATCACACTGCTTATGTCGCGCTGGTCGAGCTGGGCGGTCTGGAGGCCGGGCAATCGGTCCTGGTGCACGGTGCGAGCGGCGGAGTGGGTCTTGCAGCCTGCGATCTTGCGAAGGCGCTCGGTGCACGGGTCATCGCTGCCACTCACCGAGAGGACAAGATCGAGCCGCTCGAGCGCATTGCGCAGCCCGAGACGGTGATACTCAACACCGGCCGGTTCCGCGAACAGGTCGCGGAGCTCACCGATGGGCGGCTGTGCGACCTCGTTTACGATCCTGTCGGCGGCGATGTGTTCGACGAGAGCACGCGCTGCGTGACCTTCGGCGGCAAGCTGCTTGTGATCGGCTTCGTGTCCGGTCGCATTCCCGAAATCGCAGTCAACATCCCGCTGATGAAAGGCTTCTCCGTCGTCGGAGCCCGCGCTGGGGAATATGCGCGACGCTTCCCCGACCGTGCCGAGCTCATTGCGGCGGAGATCGACCGGCTCGCCGCCGCCGGCGCCATCACTCCGCATATCGACCGCACCCTGCCACTGGAGGAATGGCGCGAGGCATTTGAGGCCATGCAGCGGGGCGAGTTCATCGGGAAGGTCGTGCTCGAACCCTGAGCCACAAGAAAAGGGCGGCCCCGCAGGACCGCCCTCACGAATTCACTATCGCGACGGGGCCGATCAGATCCCCGCGATCACCTTGTCGGCCAGCGCGCGATCGGCTTCAGCGTCGTGCTTCTCGGCGATCAGCTTGCGGCTCGCCTGCGTGGCGGCAGTCACCGCACGGTTGCGGACATCCTCGACCGCTTCGCGCTCGGCAGCGGCGATCTTGTCTTCGGCCATGCGCTTGCGGCGCTCGACCATCGCTTTGCTGTCTTCTTCCGCCTTGACGAGCAGGGCGTCGGCTTCGTGCTGGGCGTTTTCCAGCATGGCCTCGGCGTCCTTCTCGGCACTGGCGATCTTGGCGGCATATTCGTCGCGCAGCGCTTCGGCTTCGGCGCGAAGCTGCTTCGCCTCGTCGAGCTGTTCCTTAATCGCGGCGATCTTGCCGTCGAGGCCGCCGGCGATGGTTTTGTGTACCTTGGCGCCGAACAGGGCGATCAGGATCAGGACCAGCATCGAGATAGAGACCCACTGGTAAGGCTCGAGGCCCCACAGCGAGGGTTCGGAATGCTTGGCAGCACCCGCATCGACTTCGACGACGGCTTCGGGCTCGCCCGTGGTCAATGGCTGGGGAGTGTTAGCCATGGATCATGGCCTCCTTCACGGCCTTGGCGGCAGTCGGCCTGGTCACCTTTACCCCTGCGAGAGTGGCGACGATGTCCTGCGCCGCTTCGACTGCGACCGATTCCACTTCCGTCAGCGCGGCGGTGCGCGCTTCGGCGATGCGGGTTTCGGCATCGACCAGTTTCTTGTCGAGCCGGGTTTGCGCGGCTTTCAGCCGGGTCTCGGACTTGGCAGCCGCCTCGTCCTTGGCCTTGGCAACGATTGCCTGCGCCGCAGCGCGGTTTTCGTTTTCCTTGACCCGCCAGGCTTCTTCCTCGGCGTCGGCCGCATCGCGCGCGGCCTTGGCAGCAGCCAGATCGCCCGAGATCTGCGAATCGCGCTGGGCGACCGTATCCATCACCTTGGGCACCATGCCCCGGCCGATGACGAAGAAGGTGATGCCGAAGAAGATCAGCAGCCAGAAGACCTGGCTGGACCATGTTTCGGCAAGCTGTGCTATCTGTGGCATATCAGCTCTCGATTAGCGGGACCGCAAGAAATCATGCGGCCGGTCGGAGCACTTGCGCCGACCGGCCGGATCGATCCGTTTCGTCTTAGGCGACGAAGATCAGGATCATGGCAACGACGAACGCCAGCAGGCCGAGAAGTTCGGCAGCGGCGAAGCCGATGAACAGGCGGCCCTGCTGGCCGTCGGCAGCGCCGGGGTTGCGCAGTGCGCTTTCGAGGAACGAACCGAAGACGTTACCCACACCGATGGCGGCCATGCCGGCACCGATTGCAGCGAGACCGGCACCAACCAGCTTTGCAGCTTCTACTTCCATGACAAACTCCTTTGGGAAAACAGATAATTGCGTTGAAGACTTAGTGGAGATGCTCTGCATCGTTGATGTAGAGCGAGGTCAGCAGGGCAAAGACATATGCCTGGATGCCTGCGACCAGAATTTCGAGGGCGCTGATGCCGATCATCAGGATGAAGCTCGGCAGGCCGACAAGAGCGCCGAAGCCGAGGCCCGCATTCGTGCCGTCGATCACGAAGCTCGACAGCACCTTGAGCAGCACGTGGCCCGCCATCATCGCGACGAACAGACGCAGCGCGAGGCTGAAGGGGCGCACCATGAAGGAAATGAACTCGATCGGCGCGATCACCGGGACCATCGGCAGCGGCGTGCCGTGCGGCACGAACAGGCTGAAGAAATGCAGCCCGTGCTTCCAGAAACCGACCAGCAGGACGATCGAGAAGCTGATGATCGACAGCACGCCGGTGACGGTGAAATGGCTGGTAAAGGTGAACGGATGAATGCCGACGATGCCGAGCGGGAGGAGGCCCAGCAGGTTCGCGACCAGGATGAACATGAACAGGCTGAAGACATAGGGCACGTATTTGCGCCCTTCCTTGCCGATGTTCGCTTCCAGCATGTTGTCGATGAAGCCGGTGAAGGTTTCCACCATCATCTGCCAGCGACCGGGCACCAGCTCGCGCTTCATGCCACCGAGCACGAAGAGGAACAGCACCACGACGGTGACCAGCATCCACATCGCGCTGTTGGTGAAGGCGATGTTGAAGCCGGCGAGTTCCCAGCCCTGCGTGCCCGCGATCGGTTCGATCGCGAACTGCTTCATCGGATCGACTTTGGCCTGTTCGGCTGCCACGTCTAAGTGTCCCTCAAGTCCTATGAACAGCGCCCCGAAATCCCGCTTGCGGGATCATTCATCGGGACGCTTGTTTGCCGCGCGGATAATATTCCTGAAGGCCACGATTATCCCAAGGAACAATCCGACCAACAGACCCCAGGGCGATGTGCCGACAAACCAATCTACGGTCCACCCGATCACCGCGCCGCCGAGAATACCGCCCAGAAGGTCTGCCAATACCCGGTTGCCGGAGCGATAGTTCGCATCCGCACCCGACATTTTCGGCTGGTTACGCTGATTTTCGCGCTGCTGGGCGGCATTGAGCCGCTGTTCCAGCGCGTCGATCCGCGCATCCTCCTCGATGGTCTCTCGTGCAGGCTTGTCGTCGCTCATGCCAGGCTCCTTTGAAGGGGGTTGCGCGGCACGGGCACGGACTTGCCCGCCGAGGGCGCCGCCCCCTTAGAAGGGGGGCATTGGGGAGTCAACATGAAGAGGGTGGGAAAAGGGGAGGTTTTGTGGAGTGCGGTCAGGACATTCGTGCTGACCTTGCTCTTCCGTCCCACGCCCCCTCCCGGCCACCCACGGCACGGTATTCTATGGGTGGCCGGGAGGGGGCGTGGGACGGAACAGCCGCAAGCCTTCGACGGATGTCGAAGGCGCACGTAACAAAAATCTGGAGTGGGTCGGTGCCGCTAAGGAAAGCGAGGATGCGCTTTCCGCACGCAACAAGTCACGGACAACGCGAATCCCGCATCGGCGGTGCACTCGTGCGGGTCTCCCAGCTACCGCTAGGCGCCTGATACTTCTCGCCCGGCGATGTCGCGAGGATCGCCTGACAACCGGCAGTCAGCGCGTATTCTTCCAGCGTCGCATTGGTCGCCTTCGCGCGCTCGGCATAGACCGCACGGCGCTTGATGTTGATGTCGTTGACGAGGCGCTGGAGTTCCGGCGTGCTCGCACCGACGATGCCGAGATAGCCGTCCATCTTTTCGCCCACCTGCCCGGCGGAGCGCGCGGCGGCATAGGCGGGATCGCGCTGGGCGAAGGCCGGGGTCGCGAGGCCGCCGATGGCGATCGCGATCGCGACGCCTGCCAGCAGGCCCTTGGAAATTCGCTTGGTCATCATGTCACCCATCAGAAAATATCCGCATTCTCTTCGATCGTATTGCCCGCGTCTTCCGCCAGGCGATAGATCACTTCCTGCCGGATGTTGACATTGAGCTCGATCACGATCGGCTCTTCCGGCGCATTTACGGTAATGCATCCGGCCAAGCCGAGCGGCACGAGCATTGCCGCCGCCATCCGTGCGAACCTGCGTGCTTTGCAATCCCCCTGCATCGCAAGGCTTGTCGCAGCACGCGCGCGGTCCGTCAATTTGCCGTTTGTCATAGCGCTCATTCGCTTTCCTGCTGCTGAATGGTGGGTTCATCGGGGACGAGGTCCGCCGGGTCGATATCGGGTTCGGCTTCCTCGCCGGTGATGCTGCGTCGCAAGAGGCGCTCGCCGTCGTCGGAGAGCAGACCCAACTCGCGCGGATCGCGCACGGCAGACGGATCATAGAGCGCCTTCATGCTGGTGAGCAGCTGGTAGAATTGCGCCCGGATATTGATCCGGAACTGCAGCGGCAGCGCGGCGAGGCGCTTGGTGATGAAATTGGAGGAGGCACCCTCGCCCTGGCTCACGCCATCAAAGCGCACCCGCGTGACGATTTCGCCCGTCAGCGGCCCTTCCATCACCACGCGCATCTGGCGGTAATCGAGGCTTTTTAGCGCATCGAAGGCGAAGTTGGCGATGGGCGAGAGATCTTCGTACGTCAGTTCGCCGACATAGGAGATATTGCCGCCGGGCTCGCCGGAAATGAGCACGCCGGTATCGATCCGCCCATTGCCGCTGGCGTCGAAGACGATGGGAACGGTGCCGTCGAACTTGCCCGTCGCGGAGAGGTTTTCCAGCTCCATCTGCGCCACGAACTGCGCGGCTTCGAGCCCGACGATTTCGAAGATGTAGCGCCGCTCCTCGCTGGCCCCGATATTGAAATCGACGTCGCGCAGGTAGAGCTGGCCGCCCATGAAGGGCCAACTGCCCCCTGCCACGGCGAGCACCTCGCCACCTCGCAATTCGAATTCGACCTCGCCGTCGAGCACTTCGATGCCAGGATTGACCGCCGCGACGCGCAGCCGTTGGTTGGGCGCGGTGGTCAGGCCGAGCAGATCGGTGAATCGAATCGTCCCGCTGGCGCCGGTCACCGGCCCGAAGGCGGCTGCGAAATCGAGGTCTTCGGTGGTGAAGCTGCCGGTGCTGGTCACGTCGCCATCGGGGGACCAGTCGATCCTGCCTTCGCCCGTCACCACGCCATCGGCATTGGCTACGACGCCCAGGGCGAGCCGCGATAGTTCGTTCGGCTGCAATTGCCCGTCCAACAGGACGCCCGGAATATCGAGGTCGGCATAGCCCGCTCCGCTCGACAAATCGTGGCGGATATCGACTTCGGTCACCACCCGGTCGCTTCCCGGATGACGCAGGACGGCATTCGCGTCGATCACATTGTCGACGAGCGTCAGACGCGCGTCGCGGGCGTCGAGCGGCTCGAAACGCGCGTCAGCCTGCCGGTCGAAGAGACGGAAGACGCCGTCCGAGATAGCCAGCGCGCCATTGGCATAGGACCAATTGCCGCTGGTATTCCTGATATCAAGCGGAACGGAGGCCAGCGTGACTTCGGCGTCGTCGAAGGTCCCGGCGATATCTGTGCCGAAGCGCGCGGTGAGATCGCTGATACGGAAGCGGCTCGCCGTGTCTGCCGGGCCGAGCGATATGTCGAGTGCGCGTGCCGTCATGACGCCGGGGAAGGCCAGCCCGACCGGCCCGCTCGCAATGCGGATCGGGGTCTCGCCGATGAAGCCTTCGAGATCGAGAGCGCTCGTACCCGCCGCGATCCGCAATCCTCCGGGACCGCTCGACACGATGGATCGGCCGCTGGCCGGGCAGATGGTCAAGCCCTTCCGCTCGAAGCGGAGGTTGGCGAGTTCGAGGCGGTCGAAGGCAACCGGCGTGCAGCTGTTCCACAGCGCCAGCGATCCGCCGGATTGCCAGCGTCCGTCGACCGGGATGCGCAGGTTCTCGGTCGCCCCGCCAGGCAGTGGACCGGACGCCTCGACCCGGCCCGCAAAGCGGACGACACCGTCGGGTGCCTGGAACACGTTCAGCTGCGGGATTGCCAAAGCCGAGTTCCCGGCCGCGTAACGCTGCATGGACAGGCGGAAGACCGAAGCGCCTCGCGCCGATTGCTCCATCCGTCCATTGATCCGCGGCATGCCTGTGCCGCCGGTCGCGATGTTGCCTGACAAACGCGGAGCGCCATCGCCCTCGACGCCGTATTCGAAGCGCGAAAGCGAGACGACTCGCTCGCCGCTACCGCTCGAAAGCTGCGCGGATGGCAGGATCAGTGCGAGATTCTCACCGTTGCGGCGGAAGCGGAAATCGGCTTCCAGCGCGCTGCCCCTGGCCTTTGTCTGAAGCGCTCCTGCGATCTGCCGGACGATCGGCTCCACCAGTGTCCCGCCACCCACCTCGGCCAGCGACTGGAAGGACGACAGCATCTGCGCGCCCGGGCGCAGGCCATTGCCTTCGAGACGACCCTCGAGCTGAACACGCTCGAAATCGGAGCGCAGGCGGCCTTGCCCCTCGAGCGAGAGGATCGCGGCCAGCGCCTGCGGGCTTTCGATGCCGCGGCCGACCAGCGCATAGCGGACCGCCACTGTCTCCCCCGGGACGCTGGCTCGCACCGTCCCGGTGACACCATCCGCCGAATAGTCGAAGAGGCGCGTAGCTCCGCCTTCGATACGTGCTGCCAGTTGCGCACTGGAAAGCTCTTCGTCCAACGAGGCGTCGAGTTCGAAGTCGTAATTCGCAAGATTAAGCGCGGAGGCCTCGCATGCCAGCCGACCGAACCGCACGGGCCCGCTGAAGCGCGGCTTGCCGCCATCGGTCGTCACATCGCCATAGGCCGTGGCATCGGTTGCATCGCATCCGCCGAAGACAAGTCCGGGCGCACTCGCAGCGATGATCCCGGCAAAGCCATCGTCCAGCTGGCCCGCGCCTTCGACCTTCAAGCCCACGGGGCCGTAATCGGTTTCCAGCAATCCCCGCCCGTCCTCGACGGTGACATTCAGCGCAGGCAGTCCCGACGGCTCGTCGCTCTCGCGGAAGATCGCCGGGTCGAGCGCGCCGAAACTCAGTTCGCCATGGCGATAAGTGCCAAACAGTCGTGGACGGACGAGCCTGACCGAAGCGATCTCCGGCAGGCCAGGGCGGTGGCGCAGGCGAACCACGACCCGCTCGACAGTCAAATCCGGCGCGTCCGGATCGCCGACCACGAGGTTGGAAATTATCTGCGTGCGCCCGCCGACCCGCTCGATTTCATAGGTCGCTTCGAGCCCGTTGGCCGCCAGCTGGTCGGCGACGAAATCCTCGGCGATGCTGTAGCGGCTGAACCACGCGACGAGCAGCGCGGCGATGGCGAGCAGCGCCAAAGCCGCGGGCACCATCCAGCGTTTCTTGCGCCAACGCGGACGCAATCGGGCAGGCTGCGCCCCTTCCTCGCCCAAGTCGTCGATGCCAGCGCTTGCCATTGCGGCACACTTGCGCGCAAGCCGCGCCAAAGGCAATGCAAGTAATTGAATCGAAGTGACGGGGTTTCGCTTGCCGGAGAACAGCAAATCAGCGGTGAGCCACGCCGGGGCCGGCCATCGAGAGCGGCTACGCCAGCGGATGCTGACCGGCGGCGCCGAAGCCCTCGCCGATTACGAGCTGCTGGAATACCTCCTCTTCGCCGCCTTCCGCCAGGGCGATACCAAGCCGCTCGCCAAGCGCCTGATCGCGCATTTCGGTTCGTTCTCCGCCGTGCTGACCGCTGAAGTGGGCGCACTGAAACAGGTCAAGGGCATGGGCGAGACCAGCGCGGCGGCGCTCCACTCGGTCGCACTGGCCGCCCGCCGCATGACGCGCGGCGAAGTCGAGAACAAGCCGGTGCTGGGCAGCTGGCAGGCGCTGCTCGACTATCTCGCAGTCGACATGGCGCATCTCACTGTCGAGCGCGTGCGCGTCCTCTACCTCAACACGCAGAACCGCCTCATCCTCGACCATCACGTAGGCGACGGCTCGATCGACGAGGCCGCGATCCACCCGCGCGAAGTGATCCGCAAGGCCTTCGACATCGGCGCGACCGCGCTGATCCTGGTGCACAACCACCCGAGCGGCAATCCGGAACCGAGCCGCGCCGACATCCAGATCACCCAGCGGATCGCCGAAGCCGGCCGCCTGCTCGGCGTGACCGTCCACGACCACGTGATCGTCGGGCGCAGCGGGCATGTATCGCTGCGCGCCAAGGGGCTGATCTGACTCAGGCAAGCTTGCTTGCCAGTTCCTGTTGCATCGCACCCTTGCGCATTACAATCTCCCCGCCTAGCGGCTTCGACGGATCTTCCCGCCATTCCAAACCGGAGCCCCGCCCATGGTCCCCCGTTACGCCCGCCCCGACATGACCGCCCTGTGGGAGCCGGAAGCGAAATATCGCATCTGGTTCGAGATCGAGGCGCATGCGACGGAAAAGCTGGGCGAGCTGGGCGTCGTGCCGAAGAGCGCGGCCAAGGCGCTGTGGGACTGGTGGGCGACCGATCCGAAGATCGACGTCGAGGCGATCGATGCGATCGAGGCAGTGACCAAGCACGACGTGATCGCCTTCCTCACCTGGGTGGCCGAAAACGTGGGCGAGGAAGCCCGCTTCATGCACCAGGGCATGACCAGCAGCGACGTGCTCGACACGACGCTGGCGGTGCAACTGGCGCGCGCCACCGACATCCTGCTCGCCGATCTCGATGAGCTGCTGGCCGCCATCAAGCGCCGCGCGGAAGAGCACAAGTTCACGCCTACCATCGGCCGCAGCCACGGTATCCATGCAGAGCCCGTGACCTTCGGCCTCAAGCTGGCGCAAGCCTATGCCGAATTCGACCGCTGCAAGACCCGCTTGCTCGCCGCGCGCGAGGAAATCGCGACCTGCGCCATTTCGGGCGCTGTCGGAACTTTCGCCAACATCGACCCCAGCGTCGAGGAATATGTCGCCGAAAAGCTAGGCCTGAAGCCGGAGCCGGTTTCCACGCAGGTCATCCCGCGCGATCGCCATGCGATGTATTTCTCCACCCTCGCCGTCATCGCCGGGAGCATCGAGCGGCTGGCCGTCGAAGTGCGCCACCTGCAGCGCACAGAAGTGCTCGAGGCCGAGGAGTTCTTTTCCAAGGGCCAGAAGGGCTCGAGCGCGATGCCGCACAAGCGCAACCCGATCCTGACGGAGAACCTCACCGGCCAGGCGCGCATGATCCGCGCCTATGCTCTCCCCGCGCTCGAAAATGTGGCGCTGTGGCACGAGCGCGATATCTCGCATTCCTCGGTGGAGCGCTTCATCGGGCCGGACGCGACGATCACGCTCGACTTCGCGCTCGCGCGCCTGACCGGCGTGGTCGACAAGCTGCTCGTCTATCCCGAGCGAATGCAGGCGAACATGGACCGCATGGGCGGCCTCATCCATTCGCAGCGCGTCCTGCTCGCCCTCACGCAGAACGGCGTCAGCCGCGAGGATGCCTATCGCCTCGTCCAGCGCAACGCGATGAAGGTGTGGGAATCGGACGGCCGCCTGATGCTGCTCGACCTGCTCAAGCAGGACGAGGAAGTGACCGCCGCCCTGTCCGAGGAGGAACTCGAGGCCCGCTTCGATCTCGACTACCATTTCAAGCATGTCGACACGATCTTCGCGCGGGTGTTCGGCTGACCCTGCCACTGGACGGGCGCGCTCTCGCGGCCTAGCACTATAGCAAAGGATATATCGGGAGCCGAACCACAATGCAGATCGTCCGCACCATCGTCTGGGTCCTGCTGCTCTTCGCCCTGCTGGCGTTCAGCTTCTTCAACTGGAAGCCGGTGGAGGTGCAGATTTGGTCGGACATCGTGCTGGAAACGAAACTGCCGGCACTGGTGATCGTCGCCTTCCTGCTCGGCCTCATTCCGATGTGGCTGATCCACCGCACCGCGAAATGGCGCATAACCCGCCGCGTCAACGCGCTGGAAGCGGCGACGACGCGCATGGCCGCGCCCAAGAGCGATGCTCCCGCGGCGACTCACGCCCCCGCTCCCGCCACAAGTCCCGCCGGGACACCGCGTAGCGATTTGCCGCCCGAACCTGCCAATCCCGTCGATCCGGAACCCAAGAGCCCGCGATGAGCAATCCCGTCTATCTCGCCCTCGACGTTCCGCGCCTGCGCGAAGGGATCGACCTCGCGAAATCCGTCAAGGGCCATGTCGGCGGGATCAAGCTGGGGCTGGAGTTCTTCTGCGCTCACGGGGCGCACGGGGTGCACATGATCGGCCAACTCGGCCTGCCGATCTTCCTTGATCTGAAGCTCTACGACATTCCCAACACCGTCGCCGCCGCAATGCAGGCGATCCACGTGCTGGAACCCTCCATCGTCACGGTCCATGCGAGCGGCGGGCGGGCCATGCTGGAGGATGCGAAGGCCGCCGCGGGCGAGCACACCAAGGTGGTCGGCGTGACCATGCTCACCAGCATGGACGACCGCGACCTCGAACGCACCGGCATCAAGGGCAGCGCGCACGATCACGTGATGCGGCTGGCCGAGCTGGCGCATGACGCGGGGCTCGACGGGATTGTGTGCTCTGGGCAGGAAGTAAAAGCCGTGCACGACCAATGGAAAGACGGCTTCTTCGTCGTCCCCGGCCTGCGCCCGGCAGGCAGCGCGGCGGGCGACCAGAAACGCGTCGTCACGCCGCGACAGGCCCGCGACGACGGTGCGAGCGTGCTCGTGATCGGCCGCCCGATCAGCCGTGCTGACGATCCTGCGCAGGCCGCGCGCGACATCGAAGCGACGCTCTAGCCCGGCCATGCGGACAGCGATCAAGATCTGCGGGATTTCGACGCCCGAGGCGCTGGATGCGGCGGTGGCGGCTGAGGCCGATTTCGTCGGCCTCGTGTTTTTCCCGCCCTCGCCGCGCCATGTCGATACCTATGCTGCCGCCGCGCTGGCGGCGCGCGGCGGAGGCAAGATCGGCAGGGTCGGGCTGTTCGTCGATGCCGATGACGGACTCCTGCGCGATGCGATCGGCGCGGGGCGGCTCGATGCGGTGCAACTGCATGGCGAGGAACCGCCCGAGCGCGTGGCGCAGGTGAAGGAGCGCTTCGGGCTACCGGTGTGGAAGGCCCTGCCGATCTCCATGGAAAGCGACGTCCAGAAGGCTAATGCTTATCGCGGCATCGCCGACCTGCTGCTGTTCGATGCGAAGACGCCGAAAGACGCCGCCCTGCCCGGCGGCATGGGCCTGCGGTTCGACTGGTCCCTCCTCTCCAGCTGGCGCGGCAAGACCGGCTGGGGTCTGGCAGGCGGTCTGGCGCCGACAAATGTCGCGCGGGCGATCGCCGAAACGGGCGCGCCGCTGGTCGATACCTCCAGCGGCGTAGAAAGCGTGCTGGGCACCAAGGACGTGGACAAGATCGCGGCATTTTGTGAGGCTGTAAGAGGCTAACCTCCACGAAATACCCTTGACCCGTTCGCCCTGAGCTTGTCGAAGGGCTGTCCTTCACTTCTTGCGCAGCGCAAAAGAAAAGAGCGGTCCTTCGACAGGCTCAGGACAAACGGATTTTGATGGTGGCGAGCAAGGCTAATACGTTCCACAATCAGCCTGACGAGCGCGGGCATTTCGGCGATTACGGTGGCCGCTATGTCGCCGAGACGCTGATGCCGCTCGTGCTCGACCTGGAGCGCGAGTATCGCGCGGCGCAGGCCGATCCCGAATTCCAGCGCGAGTTCGACGATCTGCTCGAACATTATGTCGGCCGCCCCTCCCCGCTCTATTTCGCAGAGCGGCTGACCGAGGCATTGCGAGTTGGCTCTCCCGAGGGGCGCGGCGCGCAGGTGTGGTTCAAGCGCGACGAGCTCAATCACACCGGCGCGCACAAGATCAACAATTGCATCGGGCAGATCCTGCTCGCCATCCGCATGGGCAAGACCCGCATCATCGCGGAGACCGGCGCGGGCCAGCACGGCGTCGCCACCGCCACCGTCTGCGCGCGCTTCGGCCTGCCCTGCGTTATCTACATGGGCGCGGAAGACGTGCGGCGGCAGTCGCCCAATGTCTTCCGCATGAAGCTGCTCGGCGCCGAAGTCGTGCCGGTCACCAGCGGGCGCGGCACGCTGAAGGACGCGATGAACGAAGGGCTGCGCGACTGGGTCGCGAATGTCGACGACACCTTCTACATCATCGGCACCGCCGCCGGCCCGCATCCCTATCCCGAGCTGGTCCGCGATTTCCAGAGCGTGATCGGCAAGGAAGCGCGCCAGCAGATGCAGGAGCGCATCGGCCGCCTGCCCGATTTGCTGGTGGCAGCAATCGGCGGCGGCTCGAACGCACTTGGCCTGTTCCACCCCTTCCTCGACGATCCGGACGTCAAGATGCTCGGGGTCGAGGCGGCGGGACACGGTCTGGATGGAAGCGAACATGCGGCAAGCTTGCTCGGCGGTTTCCCGGGCGTGCTCCACGGCAACAAGACCTATTTGCTTCAGGACGAGGACGGCCAGATCACCGAAGGCCACTCGATCAGCGCCGGCCTCGACTATCCCGGCATCGGCCCCGAACATGCCTGGCTGAAGGACTCGGGCCGCGTGGAATACACCGCCATCACTGACGAAGAGGCGCTGGAGGCTTTCCAGCTGCTCTGCCGCACCGAGGGCATCATTCCGGCGCTCGAACCCAGCCACGCCATCGCGGCAGTGGCAAAGCGAGCGAAGGAGATGGATCGCGACACGGTGATTCTCGCGAACCTTTGCGGACGCGGGGACAAGGACATCTTCACCGTGGCTGAGAGGCTCGGGGTGGAAATCTAGCCCTCTCCCCTTCAGGGGAGAGGGTTGGGAGAGGGGGATATGCGCGACACCAACTCGCTGAAGCACGCCCAGGCTATGCGAAAGGACATGCCGGAGCCAGAGATGCGGATGTGGCTGCAACTGCGGGCTGCCAGATTTCGGGGTGTGAAGTTCCGCAGGCAAAAAGTAGTCGGGAAATACATAGTCGATTTCGCCGCGAACCATCCCAAGCTGGCCATCGAAATCGATGGGGATACGCATAACGGGCGCGAAAGCTATGATGCGCAGCGAATGCAGTTTCTAGAGGAGCAAGGATACCGGGTGATCAGGTTTTCGAACTTCGATGTGATGTCCAACATGGAAGGGGTGCTTCATCAGCTTGGCCTGGTCATGGACGAGATGACTTCCCCTCCCCCAACCCCCTCCCCTGAAGGTGAGGGGGCTTTGCCGTCACCTCTCCCTTGATACCGATAGATCCTGTCCTACACCCTGATATCCGTGCAAAGGGATGCGCATGAACTGCCGCCTCTTTCTTACCTCCTCTGAACCGAAATCGGCCCGCCTTGCCACCCCCCGCTTTTTCCTGCCTGGACAGTGTAACATGCGGTCCACGTCTCGGATTTCCGCCAAGTTAGATGAACGAACCTGATCCTATGACCACCTCGAATCGCCTCTCCTCCGCCTTCGCCAAGCCCCACCCCGCGCTCGTCTGCTTCCTCACCGCAGGCGACGGTGACACGGCTGCCAATCTCGATGCACTGGTCGAGGGCGGTGCGGATGTGATCGAGCTGGGGATGCCCTTCACCGATCCGATGGCCGATGGCCCCGCGATCCAGAAGGCCAACATCCGCTCGCTCGGCGCAGGCACGACCACCGCCGATGTGCTGCGCATCGCGACCGAGTTCCGTGTGCGCCATCCTAATGTCCCGCTGGTGCTGATGGGCTACGCCAATCCCATGATCCGGCACGGGCCGGAATGGTTTGCCTCGGCCGCGAAGGATGCCGGCGTCGACGGCGTGATCTGCGTCGACATTCCGCCTGAGGAGGACGATGCACTCGGCCCGGCGCTGCGCGACGCGGGCATCGCCCCGATCCGCCTCGCCACGCCGACCACGGACGACAAGCGCCTGCCTGCCGTGGTCGAAGGTAGCCAGGGCTTCCTCTACTACGTCGCGGTCGCGGGCATCACCGGCATGCAGCAGGCGGCGATCGAATCGATCGAGTCCAATGTCACCCGCATCAAGCAATCGACCGACGTTCCCGTCGCTGTCGGCTTCGGCGTGCGCACGCCCGAACAGGCGGGCAAGATCGCGCGCGTGGCCGATGGCGTGGTGGTCGGCTCGGCATTGGTCGAGCTGGTTGCCGAGCACGGCGCGGATGCTCCGGCCAGGCTGCGCGAGCTCACCGCAGGGCTTGCCAAGGCCGTCCATTCGGCGGCAAGGGCCCCTCGGAAAGAAGAAAAAGCATGAACTGGTTCACCCGCGTCCGCAATTCGATCACCTCGCTGTCCAAGCGCACCACCGACAAGGATCTGTGGGTCAAGTGCCCCAGCTGCCAGCAGATGGTCTTCGCGCAGGAATACGAGGAGAACGCCTACGTCTGCCCGCGCTGCGACCATCACGGCCGGATCGGCGCGGACGAACGCCTGCGCCAGCTGCTCGACGAAGGATATGAGGTTCTTCCCGTCCCCGAGGTGAAGGAAGATCCGCTCAAGTTTCGCGACTCGACGAAGTACACCGACCGCCTGAAGAAGGCGCGCGCCAAGAGCCCGCACAAGGACGCCTTCATCGTCGGCTCCGGCGCAATCGAGGGCAAGCCGGCGGTCGTCGGCGTGCAGGACTTCGGCTTCATGGGCGGATCGATGGGAATGGCCGTCGGTACCGCCTTCTGCCAGGGGGCCGAACGCGCGCTGACCCGCCGCGCGCCCTATATCGTGGTCACTGCCGCGGGCGGCGCGCGCATGCAGGAGGGCATTCTCAGCCTGATGCAGATGCCCAAGGCGACCGTGATGACGCGCCGCCTGAAAGAGGCGGGCCTGCCCTATATCGTGCTTCTGACCGACCCGACCACCGGCGGCGTGACCGCCAGCTATGCCATGCTGGGCGACGTCCATATCGCAGAGCCCGGGGCCCTCATCGGCTTCGCGGGCCAACGCGTGATTCAGGACACGATCCGCGAGCAGCTGCCCGACGGCTTCCAGCGCGCCGAGTACCTCCACAAGCACGGCATGGTCGACATGGTCGTGCATCGCCACGACCTGAAGGACACGCTGGCGACGCTGCTCGACTATCTGGCGCCTGCCGAGGCTGCCTGAGCCCCGTCATGCGGGACTTCGCCCGCTCCGACAGTCCCGATGTCCAGCGCCAGCTCGACCGGCTGGGTGCGCTTTCCGTGCCGCAAGGGCGGCTCGGCCTCGACACGATCCGTGCGCTGCTGGCGCGGCTCGGCGATCCGCACAAGCGCCTGCCGCCGACCTTCCATGTCGCCGGCACCAACGGCAAGGGATCGACCTGCGCCTTCCTACGCGCGATGCTGGAAGCGCACGGCTACCGCGTCCACGTCACCACCAGCCCGCATCTCGTGCGCTACAACGAGCGCATCCGGATCGCGGGTGAGCTGATCTCCGACGAGCGGCTGGCCGCGGTCCTCGAAGAGGTGCTCGATGCCGGTGCCGATCTCGAACCGAGCTTCTTCGAAGTCACCATCGCTGCGGCCTTCACCGAGTTCGCCCGCGTGCCCGCCAACGCTTGCGTGGTCGAGGTCGGCCTCGGCGGTCGATTCGACGCGACCAATGTGCTGGAGCCCGAAGTACTCGCCGCCTGCGGCATCGCCGCGCTGGGGATCGACCACGAGCGCTTCCTGCTCGCGCCAGATACTGGCGTCCCGGAGGACCCCATCGCGCGCATCGCGTTCGAGAAGGCCGGTATCGCCAAGCGGGGTGTGCCGCTGGTGACGTTGCGCGAGACCTATCCCGCAATCGCTCACGACGCGATCGCAGCTGTGGCGGCGAAAAAGGGAGCGATCATTCGGGACGTCGATCAATCGCTGGTCGAGCGCCTGTCCCACAAAGACCTCGGCTTGCCGGGCGCCCACCAGCAGTGGAACGCAGCCCTCGCCGTCGCGATGCTCGCCTCGCAAGGCAGGTTGGCGGTTTCCGAAGCAGCCATCGAACGCGGCCTCGCCCGCACCGAATGGCCTGCGCGCCTACATCGCCTGTCGAACGGCCCGCTCGTGGGCGAGCACGAAGTCTGGCTCGACGGTGGCCATAATCGATCCGCCGGCGAGATGCTGGCCGAACATTTCCGCGGCCAGCGCATCCACCTCATCGTCGGGATGCTGGAGGCGAAAGATCCGCAGGCGCTGATCGAACCGCTTGCAGGTTCGATCGCCAGCCTCACCGCAGTCCCGGTGCCCGGTCACGACCACCACGGGCCCGATGCGTTCGGCCCGGAAGCCAGAGCTGCAAACGATTTGCCGGAAGCCGTGGCCGCATTGCCAAAGGACGCATTGCCCGTCCTCATCGCCGGCTCGCTGTATCTCGCAGGAGAAGCGCTCGGGCTGAACGGCGACCTGCCCGATTGAGCGGGTTCAGGTGCTGGAGAAGATGCCCTTCGACCACAGCTTTGCCGCATCGCGCAGCTCGTCGAAATCGCGGCGCACCATGAAGGGGGCCTGCTTCTTCGTTTCCTTAATCACCCCCGGGCGCAACGGCTGCTCGAAGACGAGGCCCATGCGCGGGCCATCCTTCCACGTCACCGTCCCGAAGGCGTCGAACTGCAACCATCTGAGAAAGCAATCCGATATGTCGCTCGCGGCCCGCTCATCGTGCTCCAACAGCAGGATGTGCGCCCCGCCCTGCGACAGATCGACGATCTCCACCCGCTTGCGACCGTCAAGCGTTTCCAGATAGCCGAGTACACCGAGTGGGAGGCGCAGGAAGGCGCGCTCTTTCGGTGCTGTGTTTTTGTGTTGCTGCGTCCCCATTGCCGACAGGGCTACAACGAAAGAGGTTATCGCGGACTTAAATTGGCGAGAAAATGGGAGCGCTACCGGCTACTCTGCCGGTACGCTCTCACCGGCCTCCGGTGCCACGATGCCCGCGGCCGCTTTCGAGCGGCCCTCACGCCACCACTCGATGCACACGAGTACCGCTGCGCCCAGTCCGATCCAGGTGGTGAGGATGAAGACGTCGTAATAGCCTTGGTTCTCGATCATCTCGCCCAGCGCGCCGCGGCCGAGCGTGCCGACCAGCAGCGTGAGCGATGACAGCAGCGCGTATTGCACCGCGCTGAATTTCTTCGACACGATCGAGGACAGCCAGGCGATATAGGCCGCCCCCGCAATCCCGATAGCAAGGTTCTCGAATGCGATGGTGATGGTCAGTCTGGCAAGTTCGGCATCGCCGATGCCGGGAACCTGTTCGATCAGATAGGTGAAGCCCACGGTATCGCTGAACGCTTGCATGTTCGCGCCCCCGATGGCCATGTCGGCGTAAAGCAGGTTGGTCAGCGCAGCGAGAATGCCGCCGATCAGCAGCGTCGCCATGCGGCCGATCGTTGTGAGCATGAGGCCACCCAGCGCCAGACCTGCGATGATTGCGCCCACCCCGAAGAATTTCGAGGCGAAGGCCACATCGTCGTTCGTGTACTCCAGCTCGCCGAGGTAGAAGGGGTAGGCGAAGGTCCCCCAGATGGCATCGCAAATGCGATAGGTCAGCACGACCGCGAGGATCAACACCAGCGACCAGCCCATCCGGCCGACGAATTCGACCAGCGGCAGCACCAGCGCGCGATAGAGATGGTCGAGCGCATAAGAGCCCCCACTTACCGGCGGCGCGTCCTCGCGCAGCAGGTGTTTGCCCTGCTTCTTCTGTGAAGCGAGCCAGCCAGCGATCAGCGCGGGCAGGATGATCGTAGCCACGATGATCCACGGACCGACGTTGACCGTAAATTCCGTCGGGTTCGGCCGATCCTCCGGCGCATAGGTCATGGACATGACCATGAAGGCGAGCACGATGCCGATCGCACCTGCCCACAGCAAGCCGACCAGTGCGAGCGCGCGATTGCGGATGTGCGGACTCAATTCGCCAGCCATTCTTAGTGCGCGGACCTGTTCGTCGCCCTGATTCTCTTCAGCGACACCGGAGGCATTGGGCGCCCACAGGCCGACGAAGCCCACGAACAGCAAAATACCCCCCATCATCATATAGGTCTGGGGCCAACCGATACGCGCTGCGATGATCAGCCCGAGCGCCCCCCCGACGAGCGAAGAGAGTCGGTAGCCCATCTGATAAACGGTCGAGAGGATGTCGATGGTGGCACGTTCGTCGGCGACGTCGATACGCCACGCATTGATCGCGATGTCCTGCGTCGCGCTGGCGAAAGCGCCAATGCCGGCGAGCAATGAAAACCAGCCGAGTTGCGTGCGTGGCTCCAGAAGGCTCATCGTGATGAGGATCGCGCCCAACAGCAGCTGCATCGGCACGATCCATTGCTTCCGCCTGCCGAGCTTGCGCAGCATGGGGATATTGACCTTGTCGATCAGGGGAGACCACAGGAACTGGAAAGCGTAAGCCAGCCCGATGAGCGAGAAGATGCCCATCGTCTCCAGATCTACTTCCGCTTCCGTCAGCCAGGCGAACAACGTGCCGAGAAACAGCGCGAAGGGCAGGCCGCTGGCAAAGCCGAACAGCAGCATGAAACCGGTCTTGCGATCCCCTAGGGCCATGCCGAGCGCCCGCCACGCGGAAATCTTCTTGGTCTCGGCGGCTTCGGCCATACGCAGGCATCCTTTGCAAATATCGTGATTTCTTGCGACACTAGCCGCTGGAGAGAGAAAGGAACAGCACAGTGGACGTTCCGACAAAGACGCTGCCTGAACGCCGCCCGACAGACGGGATGCTGGCGCTCGCTAAGGACATTGCCGAAGACCGCAAGCGCGATGCTGCCGAGCCGAGCATCGTGCCTGCCTCTGTTTACACAGACCCGGAATACTGGGCGCGGGAGAAGGCCGCGATCTACGACCGGATGCCGCAAATCCTGTGCCCTTCGGCGCTGCTGCCCGATCCGGGCATGGCCGTGCCCCATGATGCCACCGGCCGCCCACTGCTTATCACACGCGATGCAGACGGCGCAGCCCATGTCTTCCTCAACGTCTGCCGCCATCGCGGCACGCGGCTGGTCGAAGGCGCGGACGTGCAGTGCACGAAGAAGCTCGTCTGCCCCTATCACGCATGGACCTACGCCGTGGACGGTCGGCTGCTCGCCCTACCCCGCCCCGATACCTTTCCCGGCCTGGACAAGAGCGACTATGGGCTTGTCGAACTACCATCGCGCGAGACGGGCGGGCTCATCTGGTTCTGTCCGCAGGAGGAGACGGCGGACTTCAGCTTGGCGAATGCGCTGGGCGAAGATTTCAACGCGCTCGGCATGGGCGACCACGTGCTTTTCCGCCGCAAGACTCACAAGGTCGCAGGAAACTGGAAGCTCATCATGGATGCCTTCCTCGAAAGCTATCACGTTACCCGCCTGCATGCGAAAACCATCGGCCCCTTCTTTAAGGACGGTGCAACCAGCGGCGACATGATCGGGCCGCATTCGCGCAGCGCGGTCGGGCGACTGGAAGAGATGGAGGGCCTCGATCTTACCGACATGGCCGCGCTGCGCCGCGTCGTCACCTTCGCTTACCAGCTGCTTCCGGGCGCGCTGATCATTCCCAGCCCCGACTACATCAATGTGATGGTGATGATGCCGCAGGCGCACGACCGCACGCTGGTGGAGGACTTCATGCTCATCCCCGAGCATCCTGCCACCGACAAGGCGCGCGACCATTGGGAGCGTAGCTGGGCGCTGCTCGATGGCGGCGTCTTCGCGGGCGAAGATTTTCGCGCAGCCGAGCTCGGCCAACAGGGCCTTTCGACGGGAGCGGTCCCGCATCTCACCCTGGGGACGATGGAGGGCGGCATCAGGCGTTATCATGAGACGGTCGAGGAAGCCTTGCGCGCTGTGAACTGAGCGCCTAACCGCGCACTCATGTCCGACAACCGACTTCCCGAAGCTGGCGAACGCATCGCCAAGCTGCTCGCGCGCGCAGGCGTGGCGAGCAGGCGCGAGATCGAGCGCATGATCGCCGACGGGCGCATCGCTCTCGACGGCAAGGTGCTCGACACGCCGGCGATCAAGCTCGACAGCCTCCACGGAGTGACGGTGGACGGCAAGCCGGTCGGCAAGGCAGAAGAAACGCGGCTGTTCGCCTTTCACAAGCCCTCGGGGATGCTGACGACCGAGCACGATCCCAAGGGACGCCCGACGATCTATGCCGCGCTGCGCAATGCCTTGCCCAAGGATGCGGGCCGCGTAATGCCGGTGGGCAGGCTCGACTACAACACCGAAGGGCTGTTGCTGCTCACCAATGATGGGGAGATGAAGCGCGCGATGGAACTGCCCTCCTCGGGCGTCCCGCGCACCTATCGCGCCCGCGCGTTCGGCGATGTGACGCAGGCGCAATTGGACGAACTGATCGAGGGCGTGGAAGTCGACGGCATCCGCTATGGGCGGATCGAAGCCAATCTCGAACGCGGATCGGGTCGCAATCGCTGGATCGAACTGACCTTGCGCGAAGGCAAGAACCGCGAGGTGCGCCGCGTGCTCGAACATCTCGGACTGGAAGTGAACCGCCTGCTGCGCATCGGCTACGGCCCGTTCCACATCGGCGACCTGCCGCGCGGGCAAGCGCTGGAGATCAAGCGCGGCGATGTCGCAGGCTTCAAGCGCGAACTGGCTCGCGGGGGCCGCCAGTGAGGATAATCGCGGGCGACTGGCGCGGACGCAAGCTGACAGCGCCACCGGGCGAGGCAACCCGCCCGACCGCGGACCGGACGCGCGAGACGCTGTTCAACATGCTAACAAGCCGACTCGGCAGCTTCGACGAGTTGCACGTGCTCGACCTCTTCGCCGGCTCGGGCGCGCTCGGCTTGGAAGCCCTGTCGCGCGGCGCGGCCTCCTGCCTGTTCGTCGAGCAGGACAGCGCGGCGGTGAAGGCGATCCGCAGCAATATCGAGACCTTCGAGGCGCGGACCAGAGCGAGCGTTCAGCAGGCATCGGTGATGAGCCTCGGTCCGGCCAAATCCGCGCACCAGCTGATTCTGCTCGATCCACCTTATGGGACCGGCGCGGGCGAAGTCGCTCTGGATCGCATGCTGCGGCTCGGGTGGATCGACCCCACGACCTGGATCGCGCTCGAAACCGGCGCGAAGGAAGAACCGCGGGTGAGCGGGCTCGAATGCGTGGCGGATCGCCGCGTCGGCAAGGCTCGGCTCTCGCTCTTAAGGCTCGCTACCGACGCGGCGTGAGGCGCAATTACGTGCGCTTCATAGGATCGGAGTGCTCGGAATGCGCTTCATCCATCGGCTCCACTTCCTCGACCGGCTCCGTTTCCTCAACCGGATCGGCATCGGCGGTAGGCTCAGTCGGTTCCGTCGCGCCAACCTGCGTTTCGATCTGACCCCACGCAGCTTCGCGCCCTGTCTCGTCCATCGCGACCATTGCCAGCTTGTCGCCATCGGCTAACCGCCAGAAAAGCTCCTGTCGCTCGGGCACAAGCGTCCAGTAATACCCCTGCACCTCGCCCGGCCACTGCCGGAACTGGACCTGTCGCTCCTCCGGCCAATCGTCGACAACCGCCATCTGTTCGGGCGTCATTATCGCCTCGGCAGGCTGGGCATCAGCCGGCGGTGGTGCCGTGGTTTCGGGTGTATCCTGCGCCATTGCAGGGATAGAAATTGTGGCCAGTTGGCCACCGAGAATGTACCAAAAAGTCTTTCGCATGTGCTCTTCCTCTAGAAGTGAACATGCGCAACGAACGCGACCCGAATACTTACCCCTCCGGGACCTTCCTTGTCGTTTCAAACGCTTCCGATAAGCAATGGATTGCCGCGACCGCAATCGCGCTTTCCGCACCGCCCAACGGTGGTCGTGGCAAAAATGCGGCGAACGGAATCCCGCGCGTAAGCGAAAGGCGAGACCGCTTTCACGGTCCCGCCCTCGAACTCATAGCCAAGTCGCACTTGCGACACGTTGTGATAGAATAGTTCAAATCAGTCCATCTGACTGGCGGGACGACCCGGCCAATAATCCAGCGGCTTCGTACCGGTGCGGTTCTTTTCCCAGCTATTGATGCAGCCATCCTGCTGGTTCGGCGTGCATACCGGCAGGTCCTCGGCCGAGATGTTTGCGGCAGTGCTGCGCGTAATCGGCTGGGCGACTTCATTGCTCACGAAACGCGGCGAGGTCGAAGCCGACGTCGATGCGGTCGTAGCTGTTGTTGCGGTCGTGCTCGAGCCGTTCATCTGGGCTGCAATTTGCGTCCAGGCGGTCGAGCGCTGTTCGGGCGTCATTTCATAGATGCGCACACGCTGCTCGTCGTTGAGGACCCACCAGCCGTTTGTTTGTGCAGGCGTCAGAGTCCAATAGTATTCCTGTACGTTGGCAGGCCATGCATCATAGGCGGTCTGGCGATCGGCCGGCCAGCCATCATACATGGCCTCCTGAGCGTCGGTCCACATGTAGCCGTCAGAATCCATGTCCTGGGCGATCGTGGGGGCGGCGGTAAGAGCCAGGGCTGCTGCACCGGCGAGGATGATATTACGCATTGGAGTGTTCTCCATCTTTGTTTCCATTGCTCTTCCTACGCAGCACCGCACTGCATTGTTCCGTGGGTCCTCAGTACGTCAGGGTACGTCAGGCTTGTATTGCAGCCCGGCGTTCCCTAGCTGTTCCGGAGCTCATGTCAGATATCGTACCCACCTCGGAGACCGGCGAAAACGACGGGATTCCGCCCTATGTGGCGCGGTTGAATCCGCCACAGCGTCAGGCGGTCCTAACCACCGAGGGGCCGGTATTGATGCTGGCTGGGGCGGGAACAGGCAAAACGGCCGCGCTCACCGCGCGTTTGGCACATCTCATCGCGACCCGCCGGGCGTGGCCCTCCGAAATCCTGTGCGTCACGTTCACGAACAAGGCGGCGCGCGAAATGCGCGAGCGTGTCGGTAGGCATATCGGTGATGCGGTGGAGGGAATGCCGTGGCTCGGCACCTTCCATTCGATCGGGGCACGCATGCTTCGCCGCCATGCCGAGCTGGTCGGCCTGCAGAGCAACTACACCATCATCGACACCGACGATCAGTTGCGCCTGCTCAAGCAGATGATCCAGCAGGAAGAGCTGGACGAGAAGCGTTGGCCCGCGCGCCAGCTGGCCGGGCTGATCGACCGCTGGAAAAACCGCGGCCTCAACCCGGGCGATCTGGATGCTGCGGAGAACGAGGCCTACGCCAACGGTCAGGGCGCGAAGTTCTACAAACTGTATCAAGAACGACTGAAGACGCTCAACGCCTGCGATTTCGGCGACCTGCTGCTCCACATGCTGAACATTTTCCGCCGGCATCGCGACGTGCTGGAGCAGTATCAGAGACGCTATAAATACATCCTTGTCGACGAGTATCAGGACACCAACCAGGTCCAGTATCTGTGGCTCCGCCTGTTGGCGCAGGATCGCAAGAACATCTGCGTGGTGGGGGATGACGACCAGTCGATCTATTCCTGGCGCGGGGCCGAAGTGGCCAATATCCTCAAGTTCGAGAAGGATTTTCCCGGTGCGGCGGTGATCAAACTGGAGCAGAATTATCGCTCCACCCCGCAGATTTTGGCTGCGGCATCGGGGTTGATCGATGCGAATAGCGAACGGCTAGGCAAGACGCTGTGGACCAAACTCCCGGCGGGCGAGAGAGTTCGTGTGATCGGTGTCTGGGACGGACCCGAAGAAGCGCGCCGTGTCGGTGAGGAAATCGAGCGGCTCGAGTCCGAAGGCGCCTCGCTGGACGAGGTCGCCATCCTCGTGCGCGCGCAGTACCAGACGCGCGAATTCGAAGACCGCTTCATCCAGATCGGCCTCAACTACCGCATCGTCGGCGGCTTTCGCTTCTACGAGCGCGCCGAAATCCGCGATGCCCTTGCGTATCTGCGCGTCATCGAGCAGCCCGCCGACGATCTCGCTTTCGAACGGATCTACAACCAGCCCAAGCGTGGCCTCGGCGCGAAGACGCTGGAGGCGATGCGCCGCCATGCCCGCCGCACGCAGACGCCGCTAGCCGCCGCCTCGCTCGATCTCGCGAACAGCGACGAGCTGCCCGCCCGCGCGCGCAATACTCTGACGGGGCTGCTGGCGCAGTTCTTGCACTGGCGGCAGCAATCGGAAAAGGTCACGCCTTCCGAACTCCTGCGCATGATCATCGCCGAAAGCGGGTATGAGGACATGCTGCAGAAAGACCGCAGCGCCGAAAGCGCCGGACGGCTGGAAAACCTCTCCGAACTCGCTCGCGCGATGGAGGAGTACGAGAGCCTCACTGACTTCCTCGAACATGTCAGCCTGGTGATGGACAATGATCGTGCCGACGATGGCGAGAAGCTGACCCTCATGACGATGCATGCGGCCAAGGGGCTGGAGTTCGACCACGTCTTCCTGCCGGGCTGGGAGGAAGGCGTCTTCCCCAGCCAGCGCGCGCTCGACGAAGGCGGCCTTGCCAGTCTCGAGGAAGAGCGCCGCCTCGCCTACGTCGCCATCACCCGCGCCAAGCGCCGCTGCACGATCTTCCACGCTGCAAACCGGCGCATATACGGCCAGTGGACCAGCTCCATCCCCAGCCGCTTCATCGACGAGCTGCCCGAAGAGACGATCGAGCGCGAAACCACCATGACCGGCGGAGCATCGCTCTGGCGCGCGAACTGGACCGAAACCGAAGACCCCTTCGCGCATGTCGCGCGCGATGCGCCGGGACGTGCGGACAAGCGCGGCCCGGGTTGGCAACGGGCGCTATCGACCGGCTACGACTCGACGCCCAAGCGGCTCGCCGAACCGGGCCGCAGTGCCGCCAGCTTCGCCGCCAAGCCGCGCACCGACATCGCGATCGGTGCCCGCGTATTTCACGACAAGTTCGGCTACGGCACCGTTACCGACCAGGAAGGCAACAAGCTGGTCATCGAATTCGAGAAAGCGGGCGAGAAGCGCGTGCTCGACAGCTTCGTTGCATTGGCGGATTAGCCGGGCGGGTTCGGCCCGATCCATAAGGCTCGTTCCACGAAGAATTGCGTCGGGGCGAAATCGGTAATTTCGGTCCACGGCAGGTTCCGCTCTTCCGCGAATGCAATCAGCAGGCGGCGCGCTTCCGTTAGATCGCCCGAAGTGCCACTCTGTTTGTCGGTATTGTCGCAGTAGATTACCCCGCCCGGCGCAAGATGCTGGGTGGCCAATTGCGCGCAGTCGTCTCGCCATGCCCCGTCGATCATGATGAGATCGAATTGCCGGTCGTCCTCGATGGCGAGATAGGCTTCGCGGCTTGCGCGCAAACGCAACTCCGCGTTCTTCAGATTCGTCAGGCGGCTGGAGACTTCGGCGAACCACTCCGCGTCCCGTTCGATGCTGAGCACCTTGCCGGCCCGCGCAGCGTACCACGCGGTCGGCATGCCTGAACCGAATTCGAGCACGCGAGAGTCATCGCCGAGGTGGCGCCCCAGCGCATCGGCCGCATCGTATGAAATCCACGGCTGGGCGGGCGCTTGCCCAGAAGCTTGCGTGAGAGGCCGGTCAGGATCGCACGCGGTCCGTTGCGTACAAGTCTCCGCAGCGGAACCCGCCTTCCCAGCTGGTCGCGAAAGCGTGGCTGCCCACGACCGTGGCCCTGCCAGATGTCCTGCACCAATCCCATTGAGTCGGCCTAGCAGTCAGCCGATCGCCGGCAAATATCAGGCGCTAAACTTGTCCGGTATTTCGTCTATCGTCTTCGCTGGCTGGCGATAGCGTGCTTCCCACGGCCGTTTCAGTTCGCCCCAGATGCCGCGAGTGCCTTCCTCAATCCCGGTCTCGCAGTCGAGATAGGGAGCCGGGTTGCACCAGGTGCCGAACAGCTTGTCCCACAGCGTGATGGTGTTGCCGTAATTGGTCCCCATCAGGCGCTCGTCGCGAATGTGATGCAGGCGATGCGCCGCCGGAGAGACGAGCACTTCGCCGAACGCGCCCAGGGTCCACGGCACATCGGCATGGATAAAATGCCCCCATGCTCCGCGAATCAGCGTCGCTCCGAAGATCGCCCAAGGTGGAAGACCAAGCGCGATTACCAGCGACAGGTCGAAGAAGAGCGAGATGATCTTCGCCACCGGATGCTTGCGTTGGACGGACAGCCAATGGATCGCGGTATCCGCGTGGTGTGTCGCGTGAAAGCGCCACAATGCTCGATCATGCTCGAGGCGGTGCCGCCAGTAGGCGACGAAATCGATCAGTACGATGGTCAGCAACAAAACGGGGATTTCGGGCAACCGGTCCCAGAAACCTCCGAAATATCCCTTGCCGTCGAGAAACGCCGCCAAGGCGGTGGCGGGAATGGCAAAAAGCGGCACCACGACAAGAGCGTTCAGGGCTGCGAGACCCAGGTTGGTGCCTGCCTCCTGGCGGCATTTTGTCATCGCATCGAACACAGCGCGCCGCTTAACCACCAGCGCGAGGAGAGCGAACACCCCGCCATAGATCAATAGCTCGCGAAAAAACGTCAGCAGAGGGTGGAGGAACTCACTCATTCCAGCATCATGCCGATTCACGGTAAAACTGCGGTAAACGGCGGAGCCGATTTTAGGCCAGGCCGTGCCTTTCGGCGATGATCTCCACGATCTGCTGCGCCGCCGTGCCGTCACCGTAAGGATTATGCGCCTGTGCGACCGTGGCATAAGACTCCGGCTCATCCAGCAACCGAGATGTCTGGTCGACGATTGCCTCGCTATCGGCACCGACAAGCAGGGCAGTCCCGGCAGCTATGCCTTCGGGGCGCTCGGTCGTATCGCGCATCACGAGCACGGGTTTACCCAGACTGGGGGCCTCTTCCTGGATGCCGCCGCTATCGGTCAGGATGATATCCGCGCGCATCATCATGCGGACGAAGTTTGGATAGTCGAGCGGATCGATGAGGTGGATATTGTCGAGCGTCCCAAGCTGCTCGTTCATCAAGCCTACAACATTCGGATTGGGGTGCACCGGATAGACGATCGCGACGTCCTCGCGTCGGGCCAAGGCTTTCAATGCGGCAGCGATGTTGCGCATGCCCTCCCCGAAATTCTCCCGACGGTGCGCTGTCACGGCGATCAGGCGCTTGCTGCCCACCCCGGCCAGGGCAGTGTCGATTTCCTGGCTCAGCGCCGGATCGGTTTCCAGTTTCGACTTCGTCGCGAGCAGCGCGTCGATCACGGTATTCCCGGTCACGAATACGTCTTCGTGCGCTTTGTTTTCTGCCAGCAATGCGTCTGCCGCGGTGTGGGTCGGCGCGAAGTGAAGATCGGCAATCGTGCCGGTGACCCGACGATTTACTTCTTCAGGCCAAGGCGAATAGATGTCGCCGCTGCGCAAACCCGCTTCGACATGACCGATCGGAATCTTGCGGAAATAGCACGACAGCGTGACCATCATCGTGGTCAAGGTATCGCCATGGACCAGAACGCGATCGGGTTTCTCGTCGTCCAGCACTTGGCCGAAGCTGAGGAGAATACGCGAGGCAAGCGCATCGAGGCTCTGACCGTGTTGCATCAGATCGAGATCGATGTCGGGCGTCATCTCCGCAATTGCCAGCACCTGGTCCAGCATCTCGCGATGCTGCGCCGTCACTGCGACTTTCACATCGAAGCGGCCATCCGCGCGCAAGGCGTGGACGACGGGAAACATCTTGATCGCCTCCGGCCTCGTGCCGAACGTAACCATGACCTTAGGACGGCCGCTCATCGCTGCAGGAGCCCCCGCGTATCATAGACCTGTTTGCCGCCAAAATCGCTCAGCGAGAGGTGCTTGAAGTCCGTATGATCGACCAGGATGGCAACGGTTTCTGCCGCCTCGAGAGCTTCTTCCAGAGAAACAAGCTGCGCGCTGGATTGCTGCAGCCGCGGCGGCAGTTCGGTTGCGAATGGTTCGACGACCAGTATGCGGTCGCCGATCTCGCCGGCCAGGTGTTCTGCGATCTCCAGCGCCGGACTTTCGCGGAAATCATCGATATCTGGTTTGAACGCCAAGCCCAAAACGGCGACCTTACCGGTCGGCTGGGCCTTTGCCATGGCGCAAAGACCTTCGATCACATGTTTGGTCTTATGCAAATTGACTTGGCGCGCCGTGCGGATCAGCGGCGTTTCTTCGGGTGCTGCAGCCACCAGGAACCAGGGATCCACCGCGATGCAGTGCCCCCCTACGCCCGGTCCTGGTTGCAGTACGTTGACGCGTGGATGCCGGTTGGCCAGCCGGATGACTTCCCAGACGTTGATGTCGAACCGGTCCGCGACGAGGGACAATTCGTTGGCGAATGCGATATTGACGTCCCGGAAGCTGTTTTCGACCAGCTTGACCATCTCCGCCGAACGCGCATCCGTTTCGAAACAATTGCCTTCGACAAAGCGGGCATAGAGACGGCGGGCTTTCGTCGAGCACTCGGGTGTCATTCCACCGATCACACGATCGTTCGACCGTAGTTCAGCGATGATCTTGCCCGGTAGGACGCGCTCCGGACAGTAGGCAATGGCGATGTCGGCCGGGCCGTGGGTGTTGCCCGGCACGCCCAGATCGGGGCGCCGTTGCGCGATCAGCTTCGCCACTTCATCGGTCGTCCCCACCGGCGAGGTCGACTCGAGAATGATGCAATCGCCAGGCCTGAGCTTCGGGGCGATCGCTTCCACCGCGCTCATGACATAATCCAGACCCGGCGTATTGTCCTCGAGCAGCGGTGTCGGCACGGCGATGACGTGAAACTGCGCCTGCGGTGCATCGAGCGAGGCGCACAGCATCTTGTCCTTGACCACCCGCTCCACCAGCTGGTCGAGGTCTTTCTCCTCGATATGGATGGCACCGCGGTTGATCGTGTCGACCACGCGCGCGGACACGTCCACACCGCAGACACGCATTCCGGACGAGGCGATGATCGATGCGGTCGGAAGGCCGATATAGCCCAAGCCGAACACGACCACGTCGAATTCGTCGTTCCGCATACTTGCGAAAACTTCAGGATTTTCCAAACTCGACACCCCCGGAGCATCACGCAATTCCAGATCGCGTACTGCAGCCTGACCTTTCGCCCGGTCGTGTCCGAGCGACGCTTCCGGATGTATCTATTGCCCGATTAAAGTAAAGCGAGCGTAAATCATGTTTCAGGTCGCCGAGACGTCCAGGAAGCCGGGAACCGGCCCGTTCCAGTCGCCTGCATCGGCGGGCGTACTGTCGGCGGATGCCTTGCCCTGCCCTTTCGGCTGACGATCTCGTTTCGGCTTGGCATCCCGCTCCGCTTTCGCAGGCTTTGCCTTCGGCGGCGCTTGCTTCCGGTCCTTGCCTTTCTCCGAAGCCGCACCGTCATCGTTTACGTCATCGGCGTCGGCCCCCTTGTTCGCGCCGGGGGCCTTCAGTGCGACGCGCACATCCTTCTTGCCGAAGACGTCGATTTTCGATCCGGTCAGCTTCTCGACATTCTCGATAGCCTCCGCATCCTCGGGGGCGACGAAGGTGAAGGCGCGACCCTTTGCCCCTGCCCGTCCCGTGCGGCCGATGCGGTGGACGTAATCGTCCGGGTGCCATGGCGTGTCGAAATTGAACACGTGGCTGACGCCCTTGATGTCGAGTCCGCGCGCGGCGACGTCGGACGCCACGAGGATATTCACATCGCCCTTCTTAAACCGGTCGAGTTCCTTGAGGCGGCTCGACTGGTCCATGTCGCCATGGATTTCGCTCGAAGCGAAGCCGTGGCGCTGCAGGCTCTTGTTGAGCTCGCGCACGGTCGTCTTGCGGTTGGCGAAGATGATCGCGGTTTCGACCAGGTCGTTGTTGAGCAGCCAGCGCAGGGTTTCGCGCTTCTGGCGGCTCGTCACCGGGACCTTGAAGGCAGTGATGTCCTTATTGGTCGTCGCCGCACGGCTCACCTCGATCCGCTTGGGATTGTTAAGGAACTTCTTGGCCAGCTTTTCGATCGGCGACGGCATGGTAGCCGAGAACAGCATGGTCTGGCGCTGTTCGGGCAGTTTGTCGCAGATGAATTCGATATCGGGAATGAACCCCATGTCGAGCATACGGTCGGCCTCGTCGATGACCAGCAACTCGCAACCGTTGAGCAGGATCTTGCCACGCTCGAACAGATCCATAAGGCGACCCGGCGTAGCAATGAGAACGTCGACGCCCTCGTTCAACGCCTTCACCTGGTCACCCATCTGCACGCCCCCGATGAGGAGGGCGAGCTTCAGGTCGTGATTTTTGCCGTATTTTTCGAAGTTTTCCGCCACCTGGGCCGCCAGCTCGCGGGTCGGGGCGAGGATCAGCGAACGCGGCATCAGCGCGCGGCGGCGGCCGCTCGCCATGATGTCGATCATCGGCAGGACGAAGCTTGCCGTCTTGCCGGTGCCGGTCTGCGCGATGCCGATGATGTCCTTCATCATCAGCACCGGCGGAATGGCCTCGCGCTGGATGTCGGTCGGCTCGGTATAGCCGGCGTCGTCGACTGCCTTAAGCAAGTCAGGGGAAAGGCCGAGATCGGCAAAGGTCATGCGCGTCAAATGTATCCCTGGATTTGGTGCCGCTCGCATGGCACAAGAATGCGCCATCGGCAGGCCGCGCCCTTTGCGGTTTCGGGCGGTAAAGTCAAGATAAGCGCGGCGTTGCGCGCCGGTTTGCCTAGTCGCGTGGCCGAACGGCAACGAGCCGGTTCATCTCGGAAATCCGGCACTTCGCACCCGCCCGCGACATCAACCGGTCGCGATCTACACAGAGCTGACCGTCATCACTGCGCTCGACGTAGAAGCCGAGATAGAAATCGCGGGGGCTACAGGCCTTTTCCAGCTGTGCGGAAATCAGGCTGCGGTCGCGCATATAAATGATGAGGCGGCTTCCGCGGTCGGACACGCCGACGATCCCGTTGGCCGGGAGGCAATCGCCCATCGGCCGCTCCACCAATTGCGTCGCGACCGGTTGGCGCGGCAATTGCGAAAGCAGATTGCTCCGGGCGCGGCTGGGCTGAGGGCTGATCCGCAAGATCACACGGCGCTCTATCCTGACCTGGTTGGCGACCGGCGGCTCCGAGAGGTCCGCCAGCCCGTGCCATGGTGGCAGGCGTTCGGACATCTCGTGACGCGACATCGGCCCGGCCTGCTCCTGCGCCTTCGACTGCCGCGCAACTTCGTCCGCCCGCACATCGTCGGGTGTGGCTGCCAGAGGAAGCAGCAAGGAGAGGATGGCGGAAACAAATGGCATTGGCGCGTTCGGTCGGCTCCTGTGCCGCAAAATACTCGCGGCTCGCTCATCAGCGACGGATGCCCCCTTGCCCCCATGCGCTTGAATATCCGCTTAATTGATCGTGCCGCGATAGCAAGGCAGTGGCGTTTGCCCGCCGACCTGTGGCAAGGATGCCGCGATGTCCGATATGCAAGCCTTCATCGAGGAAGCCGCCAGCCTGCTCGGGCCGCGCGGATTCACTACCGATCCCGAACTGGTCACACCATGGCTGACCGACTGGCGCGGTCGCTATACCGGCAAGGCGGTCGGCCTCGCTTCGCCCTCATCCACCGCGGAAACTGCCGCCTTCGTTAAATTATGCGCCCGCTACTGCGTCCCGATCGTACCGCAGGGGGGGAATAGCGGCATGTCCGGCGGCGCGACCCCTGACGAGAGCGGAGCGCAGGTCCTGCTGTCGCTGCGCCGCATGGACGCGATCCGCGAACTCGATACGCGCGCCCGACAGGTCACTTGCGATGCAGGGGTTATTCTTCAGACCTTGCACGAAGCAGCAGCGGCGGAGCGCATGCGCTTTCCGCTCACCCTCGGGGGCAAGGGTTCGGCCACGATAGGCGGGCTGATCTCGACCAATGCGGGCGGCACGCAAGTGCTGCGCCACGGCACGATGCGCGCGCAGGTGCTGGGGATCGAGGCGGTGCTGGCCGATGGTTCTGTCTTCGACGCGCTTACACCGCTCAAGAAGGACAATCGCGGCTTCGATCTCAAGCAAATGCTGATCGGATCGGAGGGCACGCTGGGTATCGTCACGGCGGCGACGCTGCGCCTGCTGCCGGAGATCGGCGAGCGCGTCGTCGCATGGGTCGGCTTATCGTCGATCGGGGCGGCGCGCGAACTGTTGCTGCATTGCGAGGATGCTGCGGGCGACATGCTGGAAGGGTTCGAAGTCCTGCCGGCGCATTGTCTCGAATCCGTGCTTGCTCACATGCCCGATGCGCGAGCACCGCTCGACGGCAACCACGCATGGCATGCGCTGATCGAACTGGTCGGCACTGCAGATGCGGAGGATGCAGTGCGCGGGGCGGCTGAAAAGATGCTCGCGGAAGCATTCGAGAAAGACTTGCTCGAGGACGCGGTGCTGGCCGCCAACGAAGCACAGGCTGATGCCTTCTGGCTGCTGCGCGATTCGATAGCGCCCGCCGAGCGCGCGATCGGCCCGGCGATGCAGCACGACATTTCGGTACCCGTCGCGGCAATGGCGAAGTTCGTCGAAGAAGCCAGCCCGCAGGTCGAAGAGAAATTCCCCGGAACACGCGCCGTCGGCTTCGGCCATCTCGGCGACGGTAATATCCACTTCCATGTGCTCGCTCCTCCAGGTGCCTCCAGCGGCGCATGGGAAGCCGACGAGGGCAAGCGCGTCAGCGCCTTCGTTCACGACCTCGTCGACGAATTCGGCGGTTCGATCAGCGCTGAGCACGGGATCGGGCAGGTAAAACGCGATGAACTGGGCCGGCTTGGCGACCCCGTCGCGCTTGCCATGATGCGCAGCGTCAAGCAGGCGCTCGACCCCGATGGTCTGCTCAACCCGGGCAAGCTTGTGCCGCTTGCGAAAGACCACGCGACCGCTTAAAGCGCTGCGCACCACGCGCGCGTGCCCAGGCGCATGCCCGTCCATTCCTTTGTTTTCGGAGATTTTCCATGGCCAGCGCGCCGCAGCCGAACCTGCCTCTCTTCTACAACGACCTGATGCCGCTAAACAGCAACGATCACGCGGACCTGAAAACGCGCCCGGTCGATCTGGCTCCGTGGCTTTCGAAGCAGCATGCCGTTCCGCTGACGGTCGATGAGTTCGTCCAGGCGCAGCGCCAGCTTCCGATCGTGTTTTCGGCCGGGAACAGCCCTCTTCCGCTGGCGCTGTTCGCGCTCAACGAAGGCGTGAACACTTATGTCGACGAAACCGGCAAGATCACCGAACCCGTATACCTTCCGGCTTATATTCGCCGCTATCCTTTCATGCTCGCCCGCCTGCGCCCCGATGCGGATGAATTGTCGCTCTGCTTCGACCCCACCGCCGATTCGGTCGGCGAGTTCAATGACGGCGAGCGCCTGTTCGACGACAAGGAGCCGAGCCAAGCGACCAAGGGCATTCTGGAATTCTGCGAGAGCTTCGAACAGGCCGGCCAGCGCACGCAGGCCTTCATGACCGAAATCAAGGATGCGGGATTGCTGATGGACGGCGAAGTTTCGATCCAGCGCCCGGGCGAAGACAAGCCTTTCATCTATCGCGGCTTCCAGATGGTCAACGCCGAGAAACTGCGCGAGCTGCGCGGCGACCAGCTGCGCAAGTGGAACGAAAGCGGGCTGCTTCAGCTCATCTTCGCCCACCTGTTCTCGCTCGAACAGATGCGCGTGCTGTTTGCACGCCAGACCAACCAAGGCACCGCACCGCAGCCGCAGGCGCAGCTGAACGGTGTGGACGGGTCCACCACTGCCTGATTGGCGCAATATCAGGAGGGCGGTCGGGCTTGGCCTGGCCGCCCTTATTGCTGCGCCGAATGCAGCAATGGCGCAGGATGCCGAAGCCACCGAGCGCGAATATCACCCGCTTGAAGTCTTCCAGCTGCGCGAGGACTTGCTGTTCCGTGTCGGCTACCGGCTGGCGACGGCCAATGCCGAATTTTGCGATGCAACGCTGCCGGTTGCCGGAATGCTGCTCCACGATGCGGAGGCTTATGGCGACCCCGCGGCCGTGCGCTACCTGTTCGGGCTGAAGGGCGATATCGGCGTGCAATCGGTGGCGCCCGGCTCCCCTGCGGAACTGGCAGGGCTGCGGCGCAACGATACGATTTCCGCGCTCGGCGGCGCTTCGGTCTATAGCCGCTGGAAGTCGATCGAACCGAAATGGAAGCGCGCCCACGACATTCGGGACTATATCGAAGGGCAGCTTACCTCCGGCGGTCTCGATCTCGACTGGTTCGATGCGGAAGGAGTTGCTCGCCACGCCCTACTGACGCCTGTCCAAGCATGCGCGTCTCGCTTCGAACTGCTGACCTCCTCCTCCCGCGCGAGCGCGGATGGCGAGCGCGTACTGATTGGCGAAAATTTTCCCGGTTTCGCATACCAGGAAGACGAATTCGCGGCGATCATAGCACATGAGATGGCGCACAATCTGCTCGGTCATCTGGACCATATGAGGCGCACAGGGCGCAAGCGCGATATCGTCCGCCTTACAGAGCGCGAGGCCGACCGCCTCATTCCCTGGCTGCTGGCCAACGCAGGATACGATCCAGTCGCGGCAATTCGCTTCATGAGGCGTTGGGGGCCAAGGCACGGCGGGTGGATTTTTCGCAAACGGACGCACGATGGCTGGGACGAACGGGTGGAGTTCATGGAAGCCGAACTGCCGAGGCTTAAAGAGGTAGGGCAGGGAAAAGATCGTTTGACTTACGATTGGTCGAGGCACTTTGTGCGCGAAATTGACACGGCCAACTAGCGACCAAATGTCTTTGCGTTCTCTCGGGTATCTGACAAAGCGCGCCGCTCGTTCACCAGATGGAGTAAGCTTGTGCCGAATATAGTGCCTGTCGTCCTCTGCGGCGGAAGTGGGACCCGGCTATGGCCGCGAAGCCGAGCCAGGAAACCGAAACCTTTCCTGCCGCTATTGGGTGATAAAACGCTTTTTCAATCGACGCTTAGCCGGTGTTCGGACCGTACCCGCTTCGCTGCGCCCATGATGGTGGTTGGTGAGCATCATATGGAGTTTGCCCGCCCACAAGCGAACGCGGTTGTCGACGACGCCTACTTTATTATCGAACCGATGGGGCGCAATACGGCCCCTGCCATTGCCTTGGCTGCGCATCGCCTGGACGAAGACGATATCATGCTGGTGTGCCCGAGCGATCATCATATCGTCGATGAAGCAGCCTTCCGGCGGTCCGCGATGGCTGCTGCCGAGCTTGCCGCGGAGGATTGGCTGGTTTCCTTCGGTATCGCTGCAACTCAGCCCGAGACGGGATATGGGTACATCAGGCGTGGTGAGGCAGTTGGTACCGGATTCCGCGTCCACAGCTTCGTCGAAAAACCCGACCTCCAGACGGCCATCCGGTTCCTGGCAGAGGGAGACTACGCCTGGAACGGTGGTATATTTGCATTCCGTGCCGGCCGTTTTCTGGCCGAACTGGCTCAGCATCGGCCGGAGATGGCGGACGCGGCAGCCAAAGCCATCGAAAAGGGCTCAGTCGAGAAAACGGCAGTGAAGCCTGACGCAGCAGCATTCGCAGCGATAAAAGGCGAGTCTGTCGATTACGCGATTATGGAGAACACGGACCGCGCGGCCATGGTGGAGGCCGATATGGGCTGGTCGGACATCGGAAATTGGGATGCTCTGCTCGAAAACCGGGCGCAGGACGAAAATGGCAACGTGATCGTGGGCAGCGGGGAGATGATCGACGTCCATGGCTCGATGGTCGACAGCGACGGTCCGCATGTGACCATCGTGGGCCTCGAGAACGTCGTAGTCGTCGTCGACGGAGATGATATTCTCGTTGCGTCGCGAACTGCGGCGCAGCAAGTCAACCAGGCAAGCCGATGCAAGAACCAATGATCCGGACGCTACCGCGAAAGTTTGTCGACAAGGTCTGGGGAGTCGAATGCCTACCCGCCCCCTTCCCGCATCTGTCCGATGAACGGATCGGTGAGGTCTGGTTCGAACCTCCGGCGGAACTGGACGAATTGCTGGTCAAATATATTTTTACCAGTGAACGCCTTTCGGTCCAATCTCATCCAAATGACGCTCAGGCGGCAGAGATGGGATTGGGGAAAACCGGGAAGAACGAGTGCTGGGTCATTCTGGAGGCGGAACCTGACGCCACAATCGCTGTCGGTTTCGACCGCGCCTTGGACGCCGATGAATTGCGTAAAGCAGCGCTCGACGGATCGATCGTGGATCTGTTAACCTGGCATCCGGTCGAGAAAGGCCATGTGTTCTACATTCCAGCCGGAACGGTTCATGCGATCGGAGCCGGTGTGAGCTTGATCGAGGTGCAACAGAATAGCGACATCACTTTCCGTCTGTACGATTATGGCCGACCGCGTGAATTGCATCTCGAGCAGGGAATGGCGATTTCGCATGGCAAGCCTTATCCAGCATCGCTTCGGTCGAAGATCGATGGGCCAGGCGGTGTCCTCGCCCAGTCTTCTCATTTCTCACTGTATTTTCGGGATTGCAAAACCACCGGGTTCGAGGTCGATCTTACAGGCGGTCCAGCGTTGCTCATCCCTTTTGATGCCCCCGTCTTAGTCGGAGACCATAGCATAGAACCCGGCGAATGCGCCTTAGTCGCGGCATATTCCAGCGACGGGATAAAAGGCGACGGCATCCTCCTGATCGCTCAGGCTGCGGGTTGATACCCTACCGACCCTGTTCAGACTACGGCGAAACGAGAATATTTTAGGCCAGAAGCAATCGTCTCAGGGCGATCTCAACCCTTGAATTGCGATGCTCTGGACACCATTTTGTAAGGGCCGGGCTGTGCACCCCTCATTGCAATCCCGGTAATGCACGTGAGTGCATTTCCTCCCTGAACCTTGGCCACCCCATGTTATGGAACATGGGGTGGTTTTTTCGATCATTCAGCAGCCTGCAGAAAGTCTGGAGCCCCCTGACTTTTCAGCAGCTGGCTTCCAAGCACGTTTAAAAGTCCGGCAACAAGTCGAGAAATGGCAGGGAGTTTGGCAGTGGGACGGTCCAAAGCCGCGTCGAGATACAAGCCTCGAGATATCTCGAGTTGCATAGCATGTATTCCGCGCATCGGCTGCCCGTGTCGTTCGAGAACATATCCGCCCGCGTAAGGCCGGTTGTGGGCTGCCCTGCCTCCCTTGGCAACGAGGTAATTCAGGACAACCTCGGATAGCTCTACCCCACAAGAAGCGCCGAACCGATCACCAAGTACGAAATCCGCCGCGCTGTCGCCGGGCGCCTTGGGTTTGAGCGGTGGCATTGAATGCAGATCCATCAGAAGCGCTACTCCATGAACGTCACGGAGCCGTTGCAGTTCTTCTTCAATCGTCTGGTGGTAAGGTACGTGAATTTGCTCGATGCGGCGATCGATTTCCTGTTTGTCGATCGGGCGGAGCCAGATTTCGCCGATCCCCGAGACACGTCGCGGGACGAGACCAAGGCCGTGGCGGGAGCGAAATGTGCTGCGAGAACGTTGGTGGGGCTTCTCGTGCGCATTCACCACCATCCCCCAATCGATGTCATCGCTCGACCTGTTGAGGTCAATCATCGCTCGCGGCGCGCATGCCTTCAGAAGACTTACGCCTGTCCGGTCTGCAACCCGATCTGCAATATCGCCGACACGGCGATCTTCCAGCCGAAGACACGTGGATAAAGGAGAGCGCATCGTCTCGATAACAGCACGCGGATAGTCCGTTCCGTCATGGGGAACAGCGAGCAAGATCGGCAGAGCATTGCTGCCGCCCGGTGCCAGGGTAAATGCTGCCTTGTCCTCAAGACCGGGAATTGTACCGCCGGATTGCATCCTATACCGTTAGCCAGCGAAGTTTGGATTGCAAAGGGGATCGGGCGTAGCTTGAGGAAATCGCCAAGCGGAGCCGGATCAGTTCGGCACCACGACGGCTCGCGGCGCAGCGTATATGGTTCTTTAAGGGCTGCCGCGCTATGGTGTCCCCATGAGCCGAACTGCTAAATCTTCGATCCTTCTTGCGGAAGATGACGACGCGATGCGCGTCTATCTGGAAAGAGCGCTGGTAAATGCCGGTTATGTCGTAGACTCAGTAGACCGAGGAACAAAAGCGGTTCCACTGCTCGAGGAAGGCGATTACGATCTGCTCCTTTCCGATATCGTCATGCCCGAAATGGACGGGATCGAGCTGGCGCAGCGCTGCAATGAAACCAGTCCTAACACCAAGGTAATGTTCATTACCGGCTTTGCCGCTGTGACATTGAAGGCAAGCCGGGAGCAGCCTCATGCCAAGGTGCTCTCCAAGCCGTTTCACTTGCGCGATTTGGTGCTCGAGGTGGAGCGAGTTTTGGAGGAACGGCTCGATGCTCCATGTTGAGCGGCATTTTGACCTTGCACCGCTTATAAAGGCTCGCTAAATGCCCGCCCTGCCCGCCGAAGGGCAACCCGATGAGTGGGCGTATAGCTCAGTGGTAGAGCACTATGTTGACATCGTAGGGGTCCCAAGTTCGAACCTTGGTACGCCCACCATCGAAGCCTCCTGAAGCATTAAAAAGCCTGCCTGTTTGGCGGGCTTTTTTTATCTTCGATGCGTGATTTTTCCAGCCGACTTCCTTGATCACGTTTAAGAGTCTTCCTGGCGACCGCCCCATTAGGATCAGCTACTGATGGCAGGTCGGGCGACCACATATAGTTTGGCCTCCGACTTTTCTAACACCAACAAATGCAGGGGCTCAAGACAGACCCTCCTCCATGCAACCGGTTGCAATAAAGAGAAAAATCACAAATGGGTTCGTTTGGAAAATCAGCCCATCAGGGGGGATCGATTTGACAAGTGACCGCCAGATTGCGGCTAATCGGCGAAACGCTAAAAGGAGCAGCAGGGGCGCTGAGCGTTTTGGGGTTCTAAGTCAGCGGGTGACGACTGAGATTGAGGGGGCCGAAATTGACGTGACCCCCAGCTTTCCCCCAGCTGGGATTAGAGCCGAGCCGCGTTTTTGCGCATAAGCGCGGTTGAAGCAATGGGCTGCGTAGCGGAGCCCGTAGGGCGTAGCGAAGCAGGCCATTGCTTATTCAGTTCGGCGGCGAACGCCGCCGGGGTTGCGTAGCCCAGCGATGAGTGCGGTCGCTCCCGATTGTAGTCATCTACCCAGGCAGCGATCTCGACACGGGCATGGGCCATGCTCAAGAACAGCGTCTCGTTGAGCAGTTCGTCCCGCATGCGACCGTTGAAGCTCTCGACATAGCCATTCTGCATCGGCCTTCCGGGCGCGATGTAATGCCACTCCACGCCGATCTCGCCGCACCATGCCAGCACGGCATTGCTGGTGAGCTCTGTGCCATTGTCGCTGACGATCATGCCGGGCTTGCCGCGCTGCGCGATCAGCTCGGTCAGCTCGCGAACGACACGGCGACCAGAGATCGAGGTATCCGGCACCGCTGCGAGACACTCCCTCGTCACGTCATCGACGACGTTGAGCACGCGGAACCGCCTGCCAGACGCCATCTGATCGTGAACGAAGTCGAGGCTCCAGCGCTGGTTCGGCAGCGCCAGAACCGGAGCAGGTGCTCTCGTGCCAACAGCACGCCTGCGGCTTCTTCGTCGCCTGACCGCCAAGCCTTCCTCACGGTAGAGCCTCTGGGTCTTCTTGCGGTTGATCATGATCCCCTCCCGGCGCAGCAGGATATGCGGACGCCGATAGCCGAACCGGCGACGCTGGTTGGCCAGCTCGCGCAGCTTCTCCTTAAGTTCTGCATTGTCATCTCGCCTCGAACGGTAACGCACGCTCTTGCGATCGGCATCGATGACACGGCACGCCCGCCGCTCGCTCATCCCATGGCACGCCTGGAGATGAGCAACAGCTTCCCGCTTCGCGGCGGGCGTCAAAACTTTTTTGCCAGAAGATCCTTCAGCGCAGCCTTGTCCAACATCGCATCGGCCAGCAACCGCATGAGCTTGGCGTTCTCGCTCTCCAGCTCCTTGAGCCGCCGGGCATCGGATACCTCCAGCCCGCCATACTTCGACTTCCAGTTGTAGATCGTCGCTTCCGAAACCCCGTGTCGCCGGGCCAGGTCGGCGGTCTTCGCTCCCGCCTCCGCCTCCTTGAGCACGCTTCGGTGAACCTCGTTCTTTTCATCTCGTCCGTCCTTCTGTCAGGGCCGGACTCTAATCCAACTTGGAGGAAAATCACGGGGTCACGTCAAAGCATCCAACGCGCAAGGTCAAAAGACCGCGGGGCGCTAATCCTAAGAGCAATAGACCTTCTGGCGGCAACATTTGCATCCCAGCAGTAGCCGGACGTTTTGGCATTCGAACAAGCAAGGATTAGTCGCGAATTCGAATGGCCTCGATTTCAGCATTTAGAGGGGAGCGTCCCGACCATGCCCTCGCTTCGATAATGATCTCGATGAACCTGCACGATTTTGGAGGGCTAGAAATCTCAAAGCCGTCACCATGCTTCGCCAAATCTCTGTCCAACAAGGGGGCGCCTTCCGCACCGCCACATCGAAGCAATATGTCGATATCTCTCAATACTTGAGGCGAATCGATGCTGTGCTCAAATTCTATTTTGAATGGGCTATTCGGCGTCTTTATGAGGCGTCTAGCCACGACACCTCCCTCGCCCGGCCTCGCAGAAATTTCTAGCTCCTCCCCGCTTAAACTTGGTTGGGCGCGAAATCCCGCTCGATCGGAAAATGCCCATTCGAAAGGCGCAAAAGTCGATTTCCAGTCTAATGGCCCGTGATCGTCGTCAGCTGAATCGACACCGAGGCGCTGATAAAACTCGTATGCGGCATCAAGCTCCCCTTGGGCCACCAGATTCACAAGAAGCGTCTGGTCCAAATGCTGATCGTCGAATGGCACACGTTTGCGTAATTCCAGGAGGTTAGTGAGCGCCGCAGGTTCCTTGAGCGCAAACCGAAAAAACCTTTCGTGCCAGGGCGATGTGCCATCCAAAATTCGTTCAAATTCATCGACAGCGCCGTCTCTTGCGAAGAGCGGGAGCAAACTTGGAAACAGTTCGGCGGATCGTGAGGGCCGAACCCGCAGAATGCGGTCAAGAGTAGCGACCGTCCCAGGATAATCCTGTTGCGCGACTTGCTCTTGAAGGACCACCGCTTGGAGCGTGGTATTCCTCCGGTTTAATGCCGAAACAAGGCTTACGATTTCCGAGCGGGCCTCTTCATCCTGCTCGGCCAAAGCAAGAATTGCGTGGGCTTCGGGAGTGAGCGGTTCCTTCTGGTATGCCTCGAGCGCCCACCGCTCTGCCATAGGGTTGCCGACCTCGGCTGATACGAGATCTGCGGCTACCGAACGAAACACCCCGATGGCAAGCTCTTCCTGCGCCAGTCCATTGAGAGGAAACAGCGAAAGAGCAGTCTCAGGCGCCTTGCGCGTGAGGGCAATCCCCGCCGACTGAGCACCGATACAGATAACGAATGCCAAGCCCAGAACGGTGCAAAGGAAAAGGCGCAAGGTGCGAGCCACCCTCATGGATCAGACCTCGCTTATCATGCAGGTTCCTCACGCTTTTCTTCACCGTAGCCATAGCCATAGCCATAGCCATAGCCATAGCCATAGCCATAGGCGGAATTCTTTTGGCTAACCTTGGTGACGATCGCGCCATAAACCAGCGCACCCGATCGCTGGAGGCGGCCGAGAGCGTTTTCTATACCGCGCAACTTGATCCGTTCCGATTCGATAACAAAGATCACTCCGTTGACGAATTTAGACATCTCGATCGCGTCAGCCAATGCCAACATGGGCGCCCCGTCGACAAGGACTTGGTCATAGGCGTCTCTGGCTGCTTCAATTATTTGTCCAAACCGCTCACTAGCCAAGAGTTCAACCGGGTTCGGTGGCGTCCGCCCCATCGGGAGGAAGTCAAAACCAAATTGCTCAAGGGGAACGATCTGCGAGAAAATGTCAGACTCTTGGTTGGCCAGCAGGGGAACTAGACCGCCTTTTCCGTATTCATGCAACTCAAGCGTTTGATGAAGCTTGGAATTGCGCAGATCCGCATCGATCAAAAGTGTGCGCTTGCCCAGTTGCGCGAAGCTGGTGGCAACCCCGACCGAGGAGATACTCTTCCCTTCCGACGGGACTGACGACGTAAGCATGAGGACTTGTGGCGCGCCCTGAGGCGTCAGGAAGTTTAAGTTGGTTCGAACGGTGGTATACGCTTCGTTTATCTCGGAGGAGCGCTCGGTAAGCCGCTCAACCAATTCTCCGTCCATTTCGCGAGGAATAGCACCGAGCAGGGGAAGGCCGAGACGTCTGCGCACATCTTCAGGATCCTGCAGTGTCTGGCTAAGAGTTACCTTAAGATAGACCACGCCCGCGGCGACAACAAAGCTTGCAACAAGTGCTACCAGAAGGTTCTGGAACAGTGATGGCGCGTATGGCTCGGAAGGAGTATCCGCAAAGTCAATAATTTGGATATTGTTCTGCCCGGCCCCAGACGCCTCAAGCTCCTTGAAGCGCTGCAAAAGAGCATCGTAGATTTCGCGATTGGTATCGACCTCACGTTTGAGAATGCCGTAGCTTATCCCCTGACCTTGCTGCCCCAGGAAGCGTTGCTTGACTTGCTCGACTTGATCGCGAAGCTCTGCTTCTCTGATCCGCGCCGACTGGAGTAGATCGCGAGCTCCACCGGAAATCGCAGAGCGCAACGAACTCACTTCTGCCTGCTTTTCCTGCACTTCCGGATAATCCGGCCCAAAATTCGCGCGCAAAACGGCAAGTTCGGCCTCTGCTTCGCTCAAGCTTGCTAGCAACTGATTGCGCGGATCATTACTCGGAAAGTTTCCCCCGACGACTGCAGCTTGCGCACTTATTCGATCGGCCACGGCAGCGGCCAAGGCCGCATTGAGCGCCGCTAGATCAGCACCAACCAGCGTTTGACCGGCGCTCTCCGCCCCAGATTCACCACCTGCATTGAGCACGAGAATCTCGTTAGCATTGGCGTACTCAACGAGCTCTCGCTCTGATTCGGAAAGTCGTTCCCGGAGTTCAGCAATTTGGCTCTGTAGAAAATCTCGAGCCTCTATATTTGCGCCGAAGCGCTTCTCGTAATTAGCAGCCACGAACTCTCGAACCCAAAGGTTTGCGATTTCGGCAGACACCTCCGGGTTGGGACTTGAAAATTTCACATCGACGAGGCTCGACTGCGTGATGGGATCGATGCTTACATTGTCGAGAAGAATCCTTTGGATATCGGCCTCTAGATCGCGCTCATCTTCAATCCTAAAGGACTCGCGAAAAGCTTCGTCCCGAGAGAGGTTTCCAGCATCCATCACTCGCCTGGTCATAAATCTCGAGACGAGAAGCTCATACTGAGTGTTCAGGTATTGAAGTTCAGACACTTGAGTATCGGGCTCAAGTGCGTCCAGATTGGTTACGTCGGCAGTCACCTGAGAAACTTCCAAACGCGCGCTAGCTTGATATAGCGGAGTCGCCAGAAGCGTAAAAAAGGTGCCGAGAAGAAGGCCCACGGCAATTATTCCCGCCAGCCAATACTTAAGGCCGATAGCCTCGTGCCAATATCGCTCCAAGTTTATGTTGAAGGAATCACGGCTAGAGACGCCTTCATCAGCAACTTCACGACGATCATCATTCTCAGCGAGTCCTTGGGATGAGAAATTTAGATGGTTCAACGCCCAATCCGATCAATTAGAATAGCAGAAGTCGAGAGCAAGGGAGCGAAACGAAGAATACTGTCCAAGCGCCTACGATTGGGCGAATCCCCTACGACAATAATGTCGTTGGGATATACAGTCGGATCTTCGTAATTACCCCGCTGGATTGCCTGAATATTATAAGCGCCGATGTAGCGCTGGCCTCCGACGGTCCTGAGAATCAAAACGTCATCCAGCTTCGCGTACTCCGCCAAGCCGCCTGCTTGATTGACAACACGCAATAGAGACTGTCGGCCCAGAATCGGGTACTCACCAGGCTCATCCACTTGGCCTCCAACAGAGACTGTAGGCGGAGGGATCTGGGAGGGAATAACACGTACTTGCGGATCTAGCAGATAGCTACCCCGTAGAAAGTCTTCAATCAATTCAGCTGCCTCATTCGGAGCCAGCCCCTCGAGATTGAGCAAACCAGCCAACGGAAAGGAGATGCGCCCCTCTCCATCGGTGAGATATTTCCCACTTAGACGTTCGGCACCAACAACCTCGATCTCGAGCGCCTCCTGGGGTCCGATTAAATAAAGGTTTTCAAGCCGAGGTGCCGGAAGCTCTTCGAGCGCCGCGATTTCAATACCCGGTGCCTCGCCATAGGCCCGATCCGTTGCACAACCAGAAAGCGCAAGCGATAGCATCAACCCACTCAAGGCAAGGACGTAGTTTTTGATTGATCCTGATGTCTTCATGATGCGCGCCTTAGCGCAACTCCAAATCAATTAAAGCCGCGTCGCCACGGAAATTTCCACAGCAAGCGTACTATGTTGTTTTGATATCACGGGTATGTCGCGAGAGGGCGAGCAAAAACCAGACCGTAACTAGTTGAAAAAGCGGAGTCCGCAATGGGTAATCAATCACAGACGCTGCAGCGATAATCGCAAAAAGGCTCATCCAAAAAATCGCATCGACCCTGTGCGTCCTACGCAGTGCCATAGCGCCAATCACCTTCACCATCCAAACGAGAAGTACGATCAATAGAAGCCCCGCCCACACTCCTCCTTCAATCACGAACTGCGCCCAGTCGTTGTGCGCCTGATTGATATATTGAGGCATCAGCAATGCCGACGGCTCATAGATATGATAGACCTGCTCAAAGGACCCAAAGCCCGTACCTAAAAGCCAGTGGTTTTCGAGGATTGCGACAATCACCGGCCATAATGACCAGCGGAGATCAGCAAGACTATCACTTGCCAGAATATCCCGGAACGCCGGCGCGCGGTCAAGAGCCAGAAAAGATACAGCCGTTAGCAGCACTATGACGACGGGTAAGGCCAAAACTATACGTGGCCGATCATCGAGCCACCGACGAGCAGCATCTTCGGCTGATCGCCCTTTTCGATGACGCGGCGATAAAAATAGCATTATCATCGACACCAAAACTGCGCCAATTGCAGCCAAAAAACCGGCCCTCGACCCCCCAACCAAAGAGACGAAAAGAATGAAGAAAAAAGCCACTGGATAAACAAGTGTTTCCCAAGAATTGTACGGGGCATTGCGCGCCCTCAGGCCAAGTAACGTCACCACCAGCATGGAGCAGGCCGCGAAGATTGAGGCGTGATTCTCACTCGCCAGAAAACCGACCGGCGAACCTCTGTTAGTTATTTCATAAATATAGAAGGCACTCGAACGACCAGATGCAATCTGAAGAAGGCCGAGTAGCGCATTTAAAACGCCCAACCCAGCAATGATACGCAACAACATCATCGACGACGCTCGCAAGGCAATAGCCAACACTAAAGCGGCTCCAGGAACAACCAGACTCCCAAGCACATTCCAAGTCCTCATTGGAGCAAGCGTCAAGGGGCGCCAGATCTCCTCAAGGCCTAGCGCAGCGTCTAGTTGAGAAACTTCCAGTCGCTCCGGCAATCTCTGCCATAACCATGGGGGCAACGGCACGAGCTGTAATGCCACAAGAAGCGCGAAGCTCCCGAACATGAGAAATAGCGCGCGTTCAGCCTCCAATTTTTCTTTAGTCAAGAAGAAAAGTGATGACGCTATAACTAAAGCAGACAATGTCCGAAGCGGTATGATTTGCATCGCGTCAAATCTGGATGCACCTCCGGTGAGCGCAACAAAGAAAGCAAATATTCCAAGAATAATCATGCCTCGTCCCACGCCCGTCCTCATGCTTCCTTTTGACTCTTCTCCTTCATGGCTGACACCCATCTTCGATTTCGTCCCTATAAACTCAGGCTGCGCTGCCATTTATTTACCCACTTGAAAAAGTGCTGGACATACCGTCGCCAGCATGTCCAGTCTCGTGTAGCTCTGACTGCGGATCACCCCGTAACCTTCGCTTGCCAGTTAGGCGCGTCAACCAACGTCACGAGGCTGAACGTTATCAGGCACTGGCTCGAATCAACGGGCCGTAGTGAATTGGGTCATCCGAGACACCCCGGCAGTCTGGCAGCACAGATTCGATGCAACAAGCCTTGACGTGATTCCCCGTGACGTGCTCCCCTGAAATGTGACCGGTTTTTGGTAGAGTCCGACGCAAAGGAGTCGGACGACAATGAAACGAAGCAGGTTCAGCGAAGAGCAGATCATCGCGGTTTTGAAGGAACAGGAGGCTGGCATGGCGACGGCGGAGGTGTGCCGCCGTCACGGGATCAGCTCCGCCACGTTCTACAAATGGAAGTCGAAGTTCGGCGGGCTGGAGGTATCCGATGCTCGGCGGCTGCGCACGCTCGAGCAGGAGAACAGTCGGCTCAAGAAGCTGCTGGCCGAGGCGATGCTCGACAATGTTGTGCTGAAGGATCTGGCATCAAAAAAATGGTGACGCCCGGCGCGAAGCGGGAAGCCGTCGTCCATGCCCGTGAACAGCACGGGCTGAGCGAGCGTCGGGCGTGCAGTCTGGTCGGCGTAAGCCGCAGGGTGATCCGTTACGAGCCGACGAGGCCGGATGACGGGGCACTGCGGCAACGGTTGCGCGAGCTGGCGGCGGAGCGTCGCCGGTTCGGCTATCGCCGCCTGGGCTACCTGCTGGCGCGGGAAGGCATGCGACCGAACCACAAGAAGCTGCTGCGCATCTATCGTGAGGAAGGCCTCCGGGTCCGTCGTCGTGGCGGTCGCAAACGGGCACTGGGCACGCGCAGACCAATGGTGCTGCCGGATGGGCCGAACCAGCGGTGGTCGCTCGACTTCGTCTCCGACAGCCTGATCTGCGGTCGGCGCTTCCGTATCCTGTGCGTGGTTGATGACTTCTCGCGGGAATGCCTGGCGCTGGTGGCCGATACGTCACTGTCAGGCGCACGGGTGGCTCGTGAACTGACCAGCCTGATCGGGATGCGCGGCAGGCCGCACACGGTTGTCAGCGACAATGGCACCGAACTGACCTCGTCAGCCATCCTGCGCTGGTCGCAGGAACGACGGGTCGAGTGGCACTACATCGCGCCGGGCAAGCCGATGCAGAACGGCTTCGTGGAGAGCTTTAATGGCCGCCTCCGGGACGAATGCCTCAACGAGACGCTGTTCACCTCTCTGGCTCATGCCCGGTTCGTGCTCGCTGCATGGCGGCACGATTACAACACGGTCAGGCCACACTCGAAACTGGGCGGGAAGACCCCCGCCGAGATCGCCGGCGAACGTGTCTGGGGGCATGCCCCCAGACACGTTGCCATCCCATCAAACATCAATCATGAAGGTGCGAGACTTTACCTCTGAATGGTAACAATCAGGGGAGCACGTCAGGCTTTATCTTGAAAGACCAGAGCACATCGTTTGAGAGTGCCACAGAACACGCTTGCCCAACGCGCTTAGAAGCGAACGCTATCTCTATGATCGAGAAACCAACGGTAAGTCTGCTTAATGCCCTGTTCGAGAGTGATTGCAGGTGTCCACCCCATAGTCTTCAATCGACTCACATCCATCAGCTTTCGCATTGTGCCGTCCGGCTTTGAAGGGTCGGTCAAGATTTTGCCTTCGAAGCCCGTCGCGCGCGCGACAATTTTCGCGAGCTGAAGGATGGAAATGTCTTCCCCGTAGCCAACATTGATATGACTGAGCATCGGCTGCGTATTGGCTTCGTATTTTTCACGGGACAGGTCGAGCGCAAAGAGCGAGGCTGCCGCCATATCGTCAACATGAAGGAATTCCCTACGCGGAGTTCCAGTACCCCAAATTACCACCTCGTCTCGGCCTTCCTGCGCAGCTTCATGGAAACGCCTGATCAGGGCAGGAAGGACATGGCTGTTCTCGGGATGAAAGTTGTCACCTGGCCCATAAAGATTTGTCGGCATGACGGAGCGATAGTCGGTGCCGTACTGACGATTGTAGCTCTCGCACAACTTAATCCCAGCGATCTTGGCAATAGCGTACGGCTCATTGGTGGGCTCGAGTGCCCCGGTCAGTAGCGCATCTTCTACCATAGGCTGGGGAGCCTCCTTCGGATATATGCAGGAGGAGCCGAGAAACAATAGGCGCTTTACACCTGCCTCAAAAGCCTGATGGATGATGTTGGCCTCCATCATGAGGTTGTCGTAAATGAAATTTGCCGGATAAATACTGTTGGCATGAATACCGCCAACCCTAGCAGCAGCAAGAATCACCACGTCAGGCCGCTCAGCTTGTATAAAAGCGCGCACCGCCGCCTGATCAGTCAGGTCAAGTTCCGCGTGAGTACGGGTTACCAATTCGATGCTTTCATTACGCTCCCGGCGAGCCTCTAACCGCCTCAATATTGCGCCGCCCACCATGCCGCGATGACCCGCGAGATAGATCCTCATTGCAAACAGCCCCTAGCTCCCGATGCTGACTGGAAGCTCGAAACCATTGGCTTTGAGAAATGCATGGCGCTGCGCTTCCTTGAGGTCTGCGCCCACCATTTCCGCACACATCTCACGAACGGTAATCTCAGGCTCCCAGCCAAGCTTGTCGCGCGCCTTACTTGCATCGCCAAGCAGCGTTTCAACTTCAGCAGGTCGGAAATATCGCGGATCGATACGCATGATGACGTCGCCCACTTTTAACGCAGGCGCCTTGTCGCCCAAAATAGCAGCAACAGTCGCGATCTCGTCTGTCCCCTTGCCCGAAAACTCAAGCTCTATATCGAGTTGCTCGGCCGACCAGAGAATGAATTCACGTACTGAGTACTGCTGGCCCGTAGCGATTACAAAGTCATCTGCCTCATCCTGCTGAAGCATCATCCACTGCATGCGTACATAGTCGTGGGCATGGCCCCAGTCGCGCAGGGCGTCGATATTCCCCATGTAAAGGCACGGCTCGAGCCCCTGCGCAATGTTAGCAAGGCCGCGCGTGACCTTGCGCGTCACAAAAGTCTCGCCACGGCGCGGGCTCTCATGGTTGAAGAGAATGCCGTTGCATGCATAGAGCCCGTAGGCTTCACGGTAATTTACCGTGATCCAGTATGAATAAAGCTTTGCGACAGCATAGGGCGAGCGCGGGTAGAAGGGCGTCGTCTCCTTTTGTGGTGTCTCCTGCACGAGGCCATAAAGCTCAGAAGTGGAAGCTTGGTAAAATCGCGTCTTCTTCTCAAGACCGAGGAAACGAATGGATTCAAGTAGCCTCAGCGTACCGAGCGCATCGACATCGGCCGTGTATTCAGGTGATTCAAAACTCACTGCGACATGGCTTTGCGCCGCGAGATTGTACACTTCATCAGGCTGAACCTCTTGAAGAATGCGCGTCAAGTTCGATGCATCCGCGAGGTCCCCATAATGTAGTGTCAACTTGGGATCGGGGTGGTGCGGATCTTGGTAAATATGGTCAATACGCTGCGTGTTTAATGACGAGGCGCGACGCTTTATCCCGTGTACCTCGTATCCCTTTTTGAGCAGGAATTCTGCGAGATAGGAACCATCCTGTCCAGTCACACCCGTAACGAGGGCACGTTTAGTCATTTCAACAATGCATCCTTGAAAAAAAATTGTCCAATCTTGCTTATATTTTTTAATGCAAGAGCTCCAAACCCACCTACTTTATACTTCCGTATAATTCGATAATCTTCGCGAGTTTTCTGTAGAATACGCTCGACCGAGCGATTGCTTTCCCCTCCAAGCCGCATCTTAACCATTACTTCTGGAATATAGACTAACTTAATCTTGCCAATCGTCAGAAATCGCAGCATCGCGTCGTAATCAGCAGCAATGTTGAATGAGGTATCGTAAAGACCGTAGTCATTAAAAACCTCACGCCGCAGATAGAGTGTAGGATGCGGCGGCATCCATCCCTGCCTGAGCTTACTATGTTCAAACTCGCCCGAGCGCCAGTGGCGGACCACCCGCGGCGGATCATCCGCGGTGACATATTGTAGGTCCCCATAAACGCCTTGAACGGAGGGAGAATCGAAGGCCCTCGCAACCGTTGCCAAAACATCAGGGCCCGCAAAAAAATCATCAGAATGCATGAGACCGATGATATCGCCGGTCGCGCGCGAAATTCCTCGATTGATTGCGTCGTAAAGGCCATCATCCTTTTCTGAAACCACTGCGGCATTGACATCCGCAGCTTGGCGCACAATCGCCATCGTATCATCGCATGAGCCGCCATCCTGGATGACATGTTCGACATCAGCGTAGGACTGCGAGCGCACGCTTTCGATCGCCTGCCGGATAGTCCCGGAGCGATTATAAACAGCAGTGACAACCGAAATTTTCATGCGTGTAACCGATCGGTTCCGGTGAATTGCGTGCCCTCATAGAGAACGGCCTTGGAATGACAAGACCTTGGTTATCGAGGCTTGTCGCAGTGTGCACATAGAGTATGGTTGGGCCAGAACGAAAGCATGGCCGAGCTTACCTTTTATGCCGATATTGACGATCTTACTCCCCCTATGATTGATCGCAGACTATTCATGGGCGCCGTCGGATCAGGAACGTTGCTCGCAGCCTCACGATCAACTGATGTGCTTTTGCAGGCCACGCGGGCCGGCCTGCGCGCGGTCGAGTTCCCGACGGACGGGCAAGTGGCGTTTCTTACCGAACCCGGACGCGAGGGAATTTTCGTATTTCGCGAAGGCGATTTTGCGTACGAGATCGATAGCGACCCACTGCAGGGTGTTTATATTCCCCATAACTCGAAGGATAAGAGCGTATTCGGATGCTGGGTTCGCGCAGTTGATGGAGCCGTTATGGTTGATTGGTTCGGCGCTGCGGGTGATGGATCGGGCGATGATAGCCCGGCGATTTCAGCGGCGATTGCGCTTGCAAGTGCGCTAGCTGGTCAAACTAAACTAAGCGACTGGTCAAGCCTTGCGAATAGAGATGTGGGTTTTCGAGGGGGTGCGGTCTATCGCCTTGCGCAACCAGTGGAGATTCCGCCAACGACCGCGCGCTTCCACCTTGTCGGTATAGGCGGTCATGCTTGTTTACTCGGCGACAAAGCCCGATCGCATAAAGGCTTCGTATTCAATTCGCTGCGCTCTACAATTTTCGAACGCTTAAATTTTGCCGGATTTTCAATAGCGACGCAGTGGGGAACCGGCAACACCGATACAAGCCATATAAAATATATTGATTGCGAGTGGTCTGACTGTGATGTCGGGGTCGACACGGTATCCTATGAACAATCGCGATCAACGGTATTGGTTTTAGATCGATGTCGCACCGGAGGCGGTGTGAAACGCTGGGTCGAGAGTCATTGCGACATGCTAGTCATCAACGATGCTCATGTTCGATCAGGAGCAGGCGACCGGGCGTTCGTCCGTGCCGACAGCCAGGTCATTGTCAGAGGCGGGATCTGGACCCCCTATGTAAAAAGCATGTCACGTAGTCCGCGTGAAGGCGCCCGCTGGTTTGATATTCATGACACCGGAAGTTACGGCAGGGCCGCTCGCCCCATCGCTTCGCGATCATTGACCATTGAGGGCGCGGCGCGCTTCGGACCAGAGAATGGTGGCTATCCGATTGTCTGCTCGTTCCTCCGCGGCGATACGGCTATAGGACAAAGGCTCGGTCCGCACATCTCGATAGGTTCGGGCGTATTTGCTGCCTGTACCGGGGCGACGACGCCGCGCCAACTATTGATCTTAATGGATGTCGAAACGGAGGAAGTTAGTAAGACTTCCACTCCCAATTCTATTCAGTGGGATGCGAGCGCATGGCGGGCGAACAATGGAGTAATAGGGATGGAACGAAGCAATCCGCTCGGCGTGGGGAAAACGAACTTTTTACGCGGCCAAATTTCTTACTCCTTTGCTCCAGGCGCAGTACGTGCGGTCGCCATTGTAGGAAAGTCTACGAATAATCTTCTGGTCCAATCCGAGCTGGAACCCTTCGTGGCCGATTGGCACGGCATGAGAAGGCGATGAAGCCCTTTCTTCTAGCGCGCCGGTGTCTCTAGCAGTTCGGTATAAGCGGCTAAATATTCATTCCCGATTCGCTGAGGAGCGAGGCACTCGCGAGCATATTTTAGAGCGGCAGCGGAGGCCGAGTTGTAGCGTGACACCAACTGAGCGATGCCAAGCGCTGCATCTTCGACCGATCCACAGCGGAAGTCTACAAGGGCGCCAAACTCTCCTTCGATATAAGTGTCCATGCCTGTCCCGGACTGCGCGACTACAGGTACAGCAAATGACAGCGCTTCGGTCAGGACATTTGGTGAATTGTCTTGCAGGGATGGACAAAGAAGTATGTCGAATCGAGCATAAACGCTTTCGATTTCTTCCTTCCGAAATGCAGAGTGGGAGCAAATCGTGACCGCTGGGCCTGTTGGAAGCCCGCGTTCGCTCCCGCTACCAAACAAATGTAGCTCGATTGGGCCAATTGTCTCTCCAAGTGTATCGAGAACGGGTCCGAGCGCGGCCACACCCTTTCGCGGGTCATCAATTGGGTTTGCAATGAATCCGAAACGCAGCGCCTGAGCGGGCCCGAGACGCTTGGCAGCTCCCGGCTGTTGTTCGACGGCATTGCGGATGACCCTTGTCGGCGTGACTGGAAGTCGCTTGGCCAACCAGCGAGAAGGCGCAACAAACAAATCTGGCTGACCCTGAGCCGAATAGATCGTACGACGCAGCAGCAATTCTTCCAGCCCGCCCCGTGCAGGAGGCTTCTCAGAATAGTGATGGGCACCGTTGTAGGGCCAAAAATCACTCATTCGCTGAACGACGGGCACGGGCGTATCTTTTAAGTGATCGAATGCGATGGTGTTGCCGGATATGTCGAACAGCTGAACGATGTCGGGCCGATGGTCACGGCATACATCCCGAAGATCGAACGTCGGAGGGCCGAGCTTCAGGCAATGCACATCAGCACCGTGTGCGATCCGCTCGTAAATTCTTTCGGCTGTCCTCACGAACCCTCGTGTCCCGGCAGCTTGGGCAGAGAATCCGTCCAGTTGGATCACTTCGGCCCCCGCCGCTTCAAGTGCTTTGATGGTATTGCGGGCGCCCGTCGCCGCTCCGCCCTTTGCAAGAGTCTTTGCTATCGCGAGAACCTTCATACGCGCGAACCAATTGAACGTTGTTTCCGCGGGGCGAATAGCCCGCTTTGCCAGGACGCTAATAGAAAGTAGAAAATAAGAAAGACGTAGGCAATGCGGGTACCTGTGCGGAGATTATATTGTAGTAGAATTATGAAAGGAAATACGAATACCCCAAAGCACAAGATCGCTTCGAAGATGTCACGTTTCTTCGACACACGTTTACGCGCGGCCAAAAAGGCAAGCGAAGAAACGAATACGAACGCCAGATATCGAACGGGCCCTAAATACGACAAGGCGTAACCGAACCCGGAATAAGGAATGTTTGTACGGAAGCGATTGAGCGCGTCGTATTGCTCAGTCATGTCAAAAAAAGCTGACGGGAGCGGTAAAACACCATAGTAAAACCACCTTTCATCCGCGCGTGTTATGCTTAATAGTTCGGCTATAAGCACAAACGAAAGATTGAAATTATAATTTAAACCGTAGACCATCCGCTCGCCAATTGCAGCGTAGTCGCCGGTAAACGCGGTTTCAAGAACCGCAAATAAGCCTCCGAGATTGTAGGACCGAAGCAATAAAACAACCCCAAGCAGCCAAAACGCTGCAATTAGTATCACGATCGAAAGCCAAGTTCTGGTTTTCTGCAGCACAAAGAGGTTCATCACTGAAAATATAATCAGAACCACGATTGCTGTACGACTCCCCAGAGCGAGAAACGCAAGTGTGACTGCCACCAGGACCGCATATTTAAGGATTCTATTGCGGATAAAGGGTATCAAAATCGCCGAGAGCAGTACCAGCAAGTCGGCAAATCGTAGCAAATTGGATGCGCCCGTTTCATAGCGGAAGCTGGTGCGATACCAAAGGTCTGGTGCAGAGAGTGAGAGAGTCACAAATACCACAGGCAGCAGGCAAAATAGCGCGCCAGCCGTCCCTAACCCTAGTGATCGGATCTGCCCCAACTGATCGGCGAGATAGTACCGCTTATCATACCGACCCACAACAAGAAATGCCACCATTACTGCGAAAAAATGCAAACACATCATAGCCGAAACAAAGCCGTATTCATCATGGCGACTATGATCGTAATAGGCGAACGGCATGTTCTCCCCGAAGGAGAAGATACCGACACTTAGCAGAAAGTATCCGCAAATCAGCAAGGGAACCCCGATGATGCACACCTCGAGCCAGCGTCGATTCAGGTAGAACACAAATGCGATCAGGAGGACCATCACATAGGAAGCAAACGCCCAGTTCATTAGGCAAGCGCCCGAAGATGTTTCATGTATTCACCGAACAGCAGATCCGGGTCAGGGATTTTTTCGCGTGTTTCTCGCAAAAAAGCGGTCGTCTTGGGGCGAGCGTAGACGGATTCGAACTGGGTGCCATAGGATAGCGCAATCACACCTGGATGTAGTTTCGCAGAAATGATCCGGTCGGCGGCTTTTAAATAACCGAGTTGAGCACAGAGCCGGTCATCCTCAACGACGTCGTAACCCGGAATGGTTATTTCACCTCGGGTAAGACCTTCGCCGGTGTGCGCGCGAAAAAAGGCGACCCTGTTTCCGCGCTCCCGCCATAAAATCCGGGGCAGATGCGTGGCCGATCTGCGCGACATATTAATCAAAGTTCGCGGAGCATCGACCTCTGGTTGGATCGGCGTCAACCGCTTGTAGCGGTCGCTGCAAAACGCGGCTAGCAAGACAATATCGGCGAGATGATGCATATTCCTGAGACCGAGCACTCGATCGGAAGCGAGACGGAGTGCGACGCTTTTGAAATGGTCGCCTTTAACGATTGCTTGGCGTGCCGGCGAAAGAGCCTCGAGGTTGGAAACACCGTCGCTTCCGAGGGAAATTCCGTGAACAGGGATCGCGCGCTCACGAATAAAGGCACCCAGTGTTTTAAGTTTCTCCTCGATCATTTTCTTGGATGCTGCATGGTTCTTGAAGAATGCGCCTCCGCCCAGGATCAATATATCCGGCGAAATTTGGGAAAAGTCATCTACGGTGCGATACCCCATCGCAGCGAACCGCTTGTTCGATGTGAAAATGACTGGCAGAGTGCCGATCTCTTCGAGCATTTCGTAGAGCATCATGCCCATTAAATCGTCCCCCAAGTTGCCTTGGTGGTAGAACCCCCAGATTAGAACGCTGGTCATGCGCGCCACCTCTTCTCAATTCGCGCATAGAGCCGGTTGGCCGCTTTCTGCATTAATCGATCAAACGCGCCCAGATCCTCGTCTCGAAGCTTTGGTGTAGTAATATTCTTGTGAGCGGTCCGAGTCACCATCAATTGGCGCACCTCGTCCACAGGAACAGATTGAGGCTTGGTACCAAGTCGTTTGCTGATATCCGCCAAAAGCGCTTCCATTCCACGATCGCCAATCAATTCGTCGAAAAAGTGAACCTTATCGACAAATAAGCCGCCGATTCCATTTGTAATTATGAAATCAAGATAGCCAAGTGCCAGAGACCCGCCTTTTTTTGTTACCAATGACTGCACCGAGGCGTCGGGCTTGCGCACGATCATTATTGCCGGGATCCCGAACAACTTAGAGAAGAAGAAGTGTTGCCACGAATGGACATGATGTCCAATTTTGGCCTCAGGGTAGGCCAGTTGCGCATGATAGTAGATCCAAGTGTTTGCACTGCGTGGGAAAGCATCGATGGTCAGGTCGAAGCCAGGCTGCACGAAACGCGGCGCAAACCGATCTTTTTTACGATTGTCGAGCCAATGCCGCAATTCGCTACCGACAAGCAATTGAGTGAAAATACGTAGAGTTTGTTTTAAGATCAATTTTCTATCTTTCCTGCCGGTTCAGGGCGAGATGGATTAGAAGGTTTTGGATGATGTAGTGGCCCCCAAGGACGAGGCTAAATGTCAGGATTGCCTGCTCCGGGGAAGCGCCAAATGCAGCGGCGGAAGAGAAAGCCGCAATAATTGCCAATAAACGGGTAGCGTGAAGGCAGATTACCAACGCGTGCGCCTCGAGCAAGTCCAATGTCCGAATAACGGTCGCCGAGACAAATTGCGGCACGAGCGCAAGCGAAAGCATAGAAACGAAGCGCCCGGCTTGCGCCCACCTTTGACCTAGTAAAAACGATGCGGCCGGTTCGGAAAAGAAGAATAAAATAACTGCGATTGGCGCGGCAAATAGTGCAAGCATCCACGTCACTTTCCTAAGCTCGCGCTTAATAAGATTCGGCCTAGCCGTACCGATAACGGAGATTTCAGCGAAGTAGGCGCGCCCCGCCGCCTGCCCGATCAGCGCGAAGGGAGCCATGAACGCAAGCATCGCAATGCTCATTTGGCCAGTAACCGAAACGTCGTAGTTCGCTGCGACGAGGAATAGCGGAGCCTGTGTAGCCAGCGCTAACAATATCTGCCCAGGAGTGCGAGTTAAAGGAAAACCGCGAAAGCGCACTGCTACTATTTTGATGAGCCTCAGTGGCATGCCGCGGACAGCAGTGTGTATCCGCCAAGCCGAATGGAGCGAATAATTCGCAACGCCCGAAGAGTGCCCGAACAAATGGCCAACGATCAGTCCCGCTGATCCGATACCCGCTAAGCCAAGACCGACCTTGAGGACTTCGCCAACAAAGGATTGGACTACTTGGGTCGACGCGATCATCTTGAAGGCGCGTTGACGCGTCGCCCACATAGTCATCGTTTCGAACAAGCTCGCCGCTAGCACACCGAAGGGAATCAAAAGTAGATAGGGAATGAGCGAATCGAGTGAGAATGAGCGAAAGATAGCTTCGCCTGCGATAAGCATCGCTGCTGCGAGAAAGAATGTGTATCCTAGCGCAATCGCGCCGCAAAGGATCAGCAAAGCCGCAGCGCTGCGCTCGCTTCGAGGCAAGGGGATCGCAATGTGGTATCTAAGCGTCGCAAGCGGAGCGAGCACCAGAACCGTCGAGCTGTACAGCGCAAACACGCCCAAATCCGAGGGAGAGTACAGCCGACTTAAAATTGGTATAGTCGCCAGCCCGATTCCTCGCGCAACTGTAGCGCCCGAGACGAGAGTTGCTGTCGATCGTAAAAGAGAGTTCAAGCCGCAGTAATCCAAATAACATTGACACGACAAGGCGCCATTTGCCATTTCTTTATCACATGCAGATCTGTGCTGGAAATAGCGATAATAAAAGATTGTGGAAACGCAGAATTTAGAGAATAGGGGCCTGATCCTGCGCTGCAATTTTATATTTATAAAGTTAAAAATATATGATCAAACCCAAACTCTTCCGAATCCAACACCTTTTTACTTTGATCCGAACCCCGAGATCATAACTTTTACAGTCCTCAGGGCAATGATAACATCGAGCCAGTATGATAAGTTCTTGATATAATAGAAGTCATACTGCAGCTTTTCACCCACACCATGCACGTCAGCTACATGCCCTTGATTAACCTGAGCCCACCCACTTATCCCTGGCCGTACAATATGTCGGTATCGATAAAACGGGATTTGACCTTCGTACCAATGTGACAGACTCACGGCCTCAGGCCTAGGGCCAATCCAACTCATTTCCCCGCGCAAAATATTGAAGATCTGAGGGACCTCATCGAGCCTCGTTCTGCGCAGAAAACCGCCAACTCTGGTGATCCGCTTGTCGCCACTTTGCGTGATTGAAAGGTTTCGATCGTCGCCGGCATGGCCCTCGGTCATCGTTCGCAGCTTCAGCACAAAGAACTCTTTTCCGCGAAATCCCATGCGACGCTGGCGAAAGAATACGGGCCCCCGACTATCCCATTTGATTGCAAGCGAGCAGAGGGCGATGATCGGAACTACGATCGGAAGAGCAAAAATGGACAAGACGAGATCGACTCCACGTTTCACCTTCTGATACGCAAAACTGGGGACCAGCGCGCCAAATCCATTCTCCGACAAGTGCTCGATCTGCACCCTACCCGTTTCGGCCTCCCATACCTGTTTATAATGGTAGATGGGCCGTCCGGAAATGGCAGCTTCTGCGAGGAATCGCTCCCATTCAGGCTCTAGATCAGCATAGAGGTCGGCAACAACGGCACAGTCTGGCAAACCCACGAGCGAAGGCCGCTCTAGCTTGAACACCGGCGCAGAACGCAACTCGCTCACAAGATTCACCTGTCCACCAGGCACAAGGTAATAGATAACACCTTTGGCTCTCGAACGAACTGCAGTGATTGCAAAGCGTACAACCAATATGGAAAAAAAACAGCTAAGGATCAATTTGTTTGAGTATTCAAGCCGGAAAGATGTGATTACCGCTATAAAGATACCAAAAACGACGGCTATCACTGGCAGGATTGATCTTGCCACAGCCACTCCTGGGAAGAAGCGCAAGCGGCGTAAAATAGCCAGGGAAACGAACGCGCATAAGACCACACCGACGAGCGAATTGATTATTGCGGGTTGAGAAGCCCATGCCAACGCTTCAGGTTGGATCAACCAGGTCCACGCTCCATTGTGATTGGCGGACAACTTACCCTCGACCATTGCAAAAGCAGCAACCGGAAGCGCGACGCCAATCGAGAGAATAGCCGCAATTTCGAATCGCAAAGAGTGGAAAATTCCGCGACGCACGATCGCAGGAGAGAAATTAACCGACACCGCAATTCTCCATAACCCTTAGGCGCATCAATACCCGCCTTTATCGCGCTTGGCAGCATAGACCAGAACCGAGATTCAGACCGTTTGAATAGCACGCGTGCGCGCAGCGTTCGCTCGGGAACTCACTAGTATGAGTCTGCCATCAGTTTCAATGGGCAAAGGCGCTTAGCGATTTCAGGACAAATTCCTCGGGCCGGCTAAAGCCAAACTATCGTTGAAGCTTATCACTATCTCGATCAGCCCCTCCCTCGCGCTGCTGCAGGACATGTGAACCCGTTGGACGCGATACCCTCTGCACTCTTCGACCCAAGCAAATTCCCGGCCAACCGCGAGACCATTGAGAATTTGAAGAGGCAATCGGAGTCGCACCGTCGGCGCTTGCTTTAGCGGCCCCTCATTATCCCTCTTAATCACTATGTAAATTTCTTGGGAACAAATTTAGGTTACCAGCCCTTGGGAGCGTTGAACTGTGTGAACGGGAGGACAAAGAGGGTTGCGGCTCGCGACCAGTTGGATTATTACCTGACTCGAAATGGGCGCTTCGCGGCGGAAAGATGATATTGCGCCGCTTAACGTGAATGAAAAACACAATGGAGAAAAAATATGATTGCCAAGAAAATTATGATCTCGGCTTCAGCTGCTGCGATGGCGTTTGCGCCTATGGCTGCTCAGGCCGCACCTGTTGTCTCGGCTCCTGTTGAGCGCTCGTCGCAGAGCGCGAAGGAAAGCTCGGAAATTGGTGGCCCAGGCCTCATCATCGCGATTCTGGCTGGGATCGCTGTGATTACCGGCATTATAATCGCTGCAGACGACGACGATGACACTCCGATCAGCGTCTAACGACTTGATCGCATTTTAAAAAAACCGGTCGCGGGCTTCGTTCGCGGCCGGTTTTTTTGTTGTCCGGGGGATATAATGGCGAGCGGTACCAATAATCTTTCAATGGCTCCATTTAAGCCTTCTTCATTGCCTCGTTTCTATTTTCCTTGAGGCGGTTCCCGTGGAAACAACCTCTCGTCAATAATCGCAAATTCAGCAATCAATTGGCTGCGCCTTAGATTCTTGCCGCGCCCTCCCTTGTTCTCGGCCCGCGCTCTGCTATGGCGCGCGCAACTCTGATTCAAACGAACAGGAAACCCATGGCCAAGATCAAGGTAGCCAACCCGGTCGTCGAACTAGACGGCGACGAAATGACGAAAATCATCTGGCAGTGGATTCGCGAGCAGCTGATCCTGCCCTACCTCGACATCGACCTCAAATATTACGACCTTTCGATCGAGAAGCGTGACGAGACCGACGACCAGATCACGATCGATGCCGCCAATGCCATCAAGGAGCATGGCGTCGGCGTGAAATGCGCGACCATCACGCCCGACGAGGCGCGCGTCGAGGAATTCGACCTCAAGAAGATGTGGGTCAGCCCCAATGGCACCATCCGCAACATCCTGGGCGGCGTCGTCTTCCGCGAGCCGATCGTCATCGACAATGTCCCGCGCCTCGTCCCCGGCTGGACCGATCCCATCGTGGTCGGTCGCCACGCTTTCGGCGACCAGTATCGCGCCAAGGACACGCTGATCCCCGGCAAGGGCAAGCTGCGCATGGTGTTCGAAGGCGAGAACGGCGAGAATATCGACATCGACGTGTTCGAATTCCCGAGCCCCGGCGTCGCGATGACGATGTACAATCTCGACGATTCGATCCGCGACTTCGCCCGCGCCAGCTTCGCCTACGGCCTCGACCGCAAGTGGCCGGTCTACCTCTCGACCAAGAACACCATTCTCAAGAAATACGATGGCCGCTTCAAGGATCTGTTCGAGGAAGTCTTCGAAGCCGACTACAAGGCCGAGTTCGACAAGCACGGCCTGACCTACGAACACCGCCTGATCGACGATATGGTCGCTGCTGCGCTCAAGTGGAACGGCAAGTTTGTCTGGGCCTGCAAGAACTACGACGGCGACGTACAGTCGGATATCGTGGCGCAGGGCTTCGGCTCGCTCGGCCTGATGACCAGCGTTTTGATGACGCCCGACGGCAAGACGGTAGAGGCGGAAGCGGCGCACGGCACCGTCACCCGCCACTATCGCCAGCACCAGGAAGGCAAGGCAACCAGCACCAACCCGATCGCCAGCATCTTCGCCTGGACGCGCGGCCTCATGTATCGCGGCAAGTTCGATAACACGCCGGATGTAGTGAAGTTCGCCGAGACGCTGGAGAAAGTCTGTATCAAGACGGTCGAAAGCGGCAAGATGACGAAGGACCTCGCGCTTCTGATCGGTCCGCAGCAAAGCTGGATGACGACCGAACAGTTCTTCGAGGCGATTGTCGACGGCCTCGAAGCCGAAATGGCCAACTGGGGCTGAAAGCCCTCGCTGTCTGCGTCATTACGTAGGCATGGCTAGACCATACGGGGTCGGCGCGCGCCGGCCCCTTTTGCATATTATGGTCGTTTGGGAACGAGAACCTTAAGGGTCGCGGTCATGATCTTGAGATCCAGCCACGGCGACCAGTCACGAATATACTCTAGGTCGGATTGAAGTCGGTTGGTCAGGTGAGCTTCGGTATCGGTCGCTCCGCGGTAGCCGCGTATCTGTGCCAGCCCGGTCACGCCTGCCTTGAGTGCATGACGCTGCCAGTAATTACCGTCGATCTCCCAGAAAAGCTTGTCGCTGGCGCGTGACCCAAGGCGTGGGGGCGTGGGCCCACCAAGCTCATCTCACCCATCAGAACATTGATGATCTGCGGCAGTTCGTCCAGGCTGGTGGCGCGGATCAATCGGCCGATCTTGGTTACGCGCGTATCGTTTCTTCGGGTAGACACATTGCCTTCGAAGTCGAGCGCTTCAGCATCCATCGATCGAAACTTCAGCATGTTGAAGATACGATTGTCGTGGCCGATCCGTGGCTGAACGAAGAAGACCGGCCCTCCGTCTTCCAACTTTATTGCGAACGCCACCAGGATCATTAGCGGACTTAGGACAAAAATGGCCGAACGCTGATCAGAAGGTCCATCGCGCGTTTGATGATGCGCGAACGCAAGCCAAGCGTTCCCGACGACACTACAAGAAATGCAACGTTGTTTTCACGGATGATGTCCAGGACTCCAAGCCGGTTCAACGTCTCGGACAGAATTTCGCCCTGAACGCCCGCAGCACGAAGAATCCTCGTCCAGCCTTCCCGTCTTTCAGTCGGACAACTCACAATCACACGGTCCATCCCGCGCATGTTGCGGCCGAGCCGATCCAGCAAAGCCGGATCATCGAGCGCGCGAGCTATCATCTCCGGTGCAACGTCGATGTGCAGCGCCTTATCCAGCAAGACTTCAGGGCCGCCATCGTCGATGATAAGGCGATTCTGAACCAACCCGTCACAAACCTTGTCGGTATAAAGTGCTACAAACCCGCGAACCGCGATCATGCCGAGCCAGGCCATCAGCAATCCCAGCAGGTACTGTCCGCGCACAATCCCCATTGTCGGACGCAGCACAAAAAGCACAAACACCAGAAGAAATGCCGATACAGCCAGCGCTATGGTTAGTCGCTGCACAGCATAAGGCAGGCTTTCGAGCCCTCTGATCGAATACACACGGCCGTAAATCGCGATTAGCCCGAAAAGTGGCACCATGGCCAGCATCAGGTCTGCTTCGCTAAGTTCGCCAGCGCCATCGCCTATCAGATGCGAAGCCAAGCTAAAGCCTGCAATCATCAATACGAGATCGCTGAAGAAGGTCAGGATATAGAGCCGCAAGCGCCGGTATTCCATGTTGACCATTCGGCCGCCCTGACTGAAAGCCTCCGACCGCATTTCCATTTTCGATCCTCAAGAGCCGCAAGTATTCGACACCCTATCATCTGGGCTGTCAGTTCCAAGCCTACTGGGATGGAAGCCCCGAACCGTTGTCGCAATCGAGATCGCCTCTCGCCAGCCATCGTTCTTGTACTTTGCATCCTAATCCGTGCCAAAGAGCGACGATCGCGTCGTCCATTGAGCGAAAGAATGGAAACCTTCTCGCAGACTTGCCCATTGCATATTAAAGCCGACTGCGTTCGGGGTCGGGATAACACACGAAACCATCGGGGACAGAATGGCGAAACAGCCTGCAAAGAAGCGCGCGCCCAAGCGCAAGGGCAGCGAGAAGTTCGGCCAGCGCCGGCTCGAGGTTCGTAATGCAATGATCAAGGATATTCCCGGGATCGCCAATCTGGTGCGCCGGGTTTACGAAGACATGCCCGCCTACACGCACGGCGAAATCCGCGGCCAGATCAACAATTTCAAGGAAGGCTGCTTCGTCGCCCTGCTCGACGAGGAAGTCGTCGGCTATTGCGCGACCATGCAGCTGGCCGAAGCGCTCGCCTTCCAGGATCACGACTGGGAGGAGATCACCGGCAACGGCTTCGGCAGCCGCCACGATCCCACCGGCGACTGGCTTTATGGCTACGAGATGTGTGTCGATCCGAAAGTGCGCGGGGTCCGCATCGGGCGCCGCCTCTATGAAGAACGCCGCGCTCTGGCCGAGGAGAAAGACCTGACCGGCATCGTTTTCGCCGGCCGCATGCCCAATTACCGTCGCTTCCGCCGCCGCGTCGACAGTCCGCAGGATTATCTCGACAAGGTGGTAGAGGGTAAACTGCACGATCCCGTCCTGCGCTTCCAGCTCGCCAACGGGTTCGAACCCGAGCGGATCATGGAAGGCTACCTCCCCGAGGATAAGGCCAGCATGGCGAATGCCGTGATGATGGTCTGGCGCAACCCTTATGTCGAGCGCGACCAGCCGGTGAAGAAACGGCTGCCGCGCGGTGTAGAGGCGGTGCGTGTCGCCACATGCCAGCTGCAAGCGCGCGCGGTTGCGGATTATGACGAATTCATGCGCCACGTCACCTATTTCGTAGACGTCGCAAGCGATTACGAGGCGGACTTCATCGTCTTTCCCGAACTCTTCACGCTCATGCTCTTGAGCTTCGAAGAGAAAGAACTTTCCCCCGTCGAGGCGATCGAACGGCTGTCCGAATACACCCCGCGCCTGCGCGACGACATCTCCGATATGGCGATGCGCTACAACATCAACATCATTGCCGGCAGCCACCCGACCCGGATGGAGGATGGTGACATCCACAACGTGGCCTATGTCTGCCTGCGCGACGGATCGGTGCACGCGCAGGAGAAGATTCACCCCACTCCCAACGAGCGGTACTGGTGGAACATCAAGGGCGGCGACAAGGTCGAGGTAATCCAGACCGACTGCGGCCCGATCGGCGTGCAGATCTGTTACGACAGCGAATTCCCCGAACTCAGCCGCCGCCTGGCCGATGAAGGCGCGCGGATCATTTTCGTGCCTTTCTGCACCGACAGCCGCCAGGGATACCTGCGCGTGCGCTATTGCGGGCAGGCGCGCGCGATCGAGAACCAGTGCTTCGTTGTGCTGTCCGGCAATGTCGGCAATCTGCCCAACGTGGGCAATATGGATATCCAGTATGCCCAGAGCTGCATTCTGACGCCCTGCGATTTCCCCTTCGCGCGCGACGGCATCGCCGCCGAATCTAGCGAAAATGTGGAGACACTGACGATCAGTGACGTAAACCTTGCCGATCTCAGCTGGGCGCGCGCCGAAGGGACCGTTCGCAATCTCGCGGATCGGCGCTTCGATCTCTACCGCATCGAATGGGACGAGGAAGGCAAGCACCCCGGCAAGCCGAAGCCTCGCCGCGAGCCTCTCGGCCCGACAGGTCCGGGAGGAGGTTAGGCGAAGACTTCGGGCGTGTAGAGCCAAGAAAGTTCGGCAGGAGTTGGCTGCGCCAGCTCATCACCGATATCTGCACCCAGCCCACCTTCGAATACCGCTCCGGACAGATCGTCCAGTGGTGGCAAAGCGCCCGCCGGCTCTTTTGTTTCCTCTTCCGCGCCCGACGAGAACCAGCCGTTCCAGGTGCTTGAGGGTGCGATGTTTGACAGTATGACCGATGCGCTGACGAACCTCGCATTCTTCGCCGGCGTCGCGTGGAACCTTTTTGCCAATGGCGTGGTAGAGGCGGCGTCGGCCGGCGCAGTCGGTTTTTCGTTGCTGGCGATCGGCAAAATCCTGCTGGCCAGGGAAGCGCGCCGGTCGGGCAGCGATTTCACCTTCGACGCTCTCAAGACAAAAATGACCGAGAAGCCTTCCAGGATCAGACAGTGGCTCACCTGGATGACGATGCGCGATTTCTACGCGCTTGCCGCTTGCATCGCGATCCTGATCGGCGCTGCGAAAGCTCTGATGTTCGCCTTCGCCATTATGACTGCCGGATGGTTTGCGGTCCTTTGCATGCTATTGCTGCTGCGCGGGGCTGTGCAAAGCTGACAATTCGTCATCGCCAGCGGTGCATGGCAGCGTGACAGATCAGATGTTGGTCGATAACGCGTGGAGCATGGCCTCCGCCGAACTCGCCTCCCCCGCCCTGTCCGACGCGCTTGTCATCCTCGGCGCGGCAGGATTGGTCATTCCGGTCTTCACCCGCTTCCGCATTACGCCGGTCATCGGGTTCATCCTGATCGGTATCCTCGTCGGCCCTTATGGCCTGGGGAGGATGGTGTTCGAGCATCCATGGCTCAATCACATAACCATATCCGACCCGGACTCTTTAGATTTATTCGCAGAGTTCGGGATCATCCTGCTGCTGTTCGCGATCGGCCTCGAGCTGAGCTTCAACCGCCTATGGCAGATGCGGAAACTGGTTTTCGGCCTCGGCTCGCTTGAGCTGCTGGTCATCGGGACGATTGCGGCGATCTTCCTAGCGATGATGGGCCAGTATTGGACCGGTGCGCTGGCGCTGGGCTTCGCTCTCGCTTTTTCCTCCACCGCCATCGTGCTGCCGATTGCGGGAACGCATACGCCGGTGGGGCGCGCGGCGCTTTCGATGCTGCTGTTCGAGGACATCATGATCGTGCCGATCATCTTCATCCTCGGCGCGATGGCTCCCAATGCCGAAGCCGAAGGGTGGGAAGGCATGCTCACGACGCTCTGGCAGGGTGGTGCAGTGATCATTGCGATGATGGTCCTTGGCCGCTTCGCCCTCCCCCGTTTGTTCGGCCAGGCCGCGCGCACCAAGAGCCCCGAGCTATTCCTTGCCGCATCATTGCTGGTGGTGATCGGCGCGAGCCTCGCCACCGCTGCCGTCGACCTCTCGCCGATCGTCGGCGCGCTGATTGCCGGCCTGCTGATCGCGGAGACCGAGTATCACGGCGAGGTCGAAAGCATCATGGAGCCTTTCAAGGGCCTTGCGCTCGGCATCTTCCTGATCACCGTGGGCATGAGCATCGACCTCGCGACGATCTGGGACAATCTCGGGCTGATCGCGACCGCCGTGGTGCTCATCCTGGTGTTCAAGGCCTCGGTCACCGGCATCCTCCTGCGGCTGATGGGCGCACGGCGCAGCACGGCGGCGGAGACCGGCATCCTCATGGCCAGCCCATCAGAAACGACACTGATCGTGCTTGCCGCAGCAAGCTCGGCGCTGCTCATACAACCCGGGACGGCGCAGTTCTGGCAGATCGTCACCGCGATCGGCCTGACAGTCACGCCGCTGCTTGCCATGCTCGGGCGTGCCATCGCGCGGCGGGTGGAACCCATTCCCGAGCTTCCCGAGGAGGACGAGGCGGAAGGCCGCGTGGTCGTCATCGGGGCCGGTCGCGTCGGCCTGTTGGTCGCCCAGATGCTGCAGGCGCATGACAAGCCTTATGTTGCGATCGATTCCAATCCGGACCTGATCGAGGCAGCCAAGCGCAAGGGCTATCGCGCGACCTTCGGCGATGCTGCCCGCGGCGATGCCCTCAGCCGATTGGGCGTCGATGACGCGCTCGCCGTCGTGCTGACGATGGACGAGCCCGTATTGACGCAGCGCCTGGTGGCCAAGCTCCGCAAGGATTACCCCGACCTGCTGATCGTCTGCCGCGCGCGCGACGTACAGCACGCGGCCGAACTCTATCGCGCCGGGGCCAGCCATGCCGTCCCCGAAACGCTCGAAAGCTCGCTGCAACTATCCGAGGCCGTGCTGGTCGATATCGGCGTCGCCATGGGGCCGGTCATCGCTTCCATTCACGAGAAGCGCGACGAATTCCGCGCGCAAATCGAGGAAGAGGGTGCGCTCGACTACAAGCCCAAGCTGCGTTCGAGCACGGCGGACGCCTGAGACTTTCGGAAATTTTCTGAACCTTTGGCTTTTCAATGCGTTGAAAGGGCAAAGGAGATAGACATGAGCAACCCCGAAAACGATCCGACGAAGCCGACGCCCAACAGCGTGAAGTTCAAGCCGCAGAACGTACAGGACCCGCTGAAGGACCGCGCTCCGACCGAAAAGCGCGGCGCGCCGGGCGATACGGAAGGCTATGATGTGGCACACGGCTCCCAGCCCACGACCAAGAGCACGCCGAGCGCCTGACTAGCAGCGACAGAATTCTCCGGAGAGGAGAGAAGCGCCTGGTAGCTTTACGGCTGTCAGGCGTTTTCGCGTGCGAGCGCTTCGCGCACGGCGGCCAAAGCATCCTGCGCTTTGGATCCGTCCGGACCGCCGCCCTGTGCCATGTCCGCACGGCCGCCGCCGCCTTTTCCGCCAAGCGCCTCGACGCCTGCGCGCACGAGCTCGACCGCGCTGAAGCGATCGGTGAGATCGTCGGTGACGGCGCAGGCGAAGGCAGCCTTGCCGTCGTTCACCGCGCAGATCGCAGCGACGCCCGACCCCATGCGGCCCTTGGCCTCGTCCAGCAGCGGGCGGAGTTCCTTGGGGTTGAGCCCCTCGATCACCTGACCGGAAAACGCGACGCCGCCAATGTCTTCGTCGGCGGGACCGGCATCGCCTGATGCGCCGCCGCCGAGCGCCAGCGCGCGCTTCGCTTCTGCCAGCTCCTTCTCGAGGCGCTTGCGTTCGTCGACCAAGGCAGCGACGCGTTGCGGCGCTTCGTCGGGCGAGGTCTTGAGCGCGCTTGCGATGGCCCGCACCGCCTCATCGCGAGCGACGAGCCATGCGCGCGCTGCTTCCCCGGTAAGCGCCTCGATGCGGCGCACGCCGGAACTGACCGCGCTTTCCGAAACGATCTTGAACAGGCCGATGTCTCCGGTCGCCTTCACATGCGTGCCGCCGCAGAGCTCGACCGAGTAATTGCGTCCGCCCTCGCCCCTGCTGCCCATGGACAGTACCCGAACCTCGTCGCCGTATTTCTCGCCAAACAGCGCGAGCGCGCCGGCGGCAACGGCATCGTCCGGGGTCATCAGGCGGGTCGAAACCTGTTCGTTGGCGCGGATTTCCGCATTCACCTCGGCCTCGACCGCTGCAATGTCGTCCTCGGTCATCGGCTTGGGATGCGAGAAGTCGAAGCGGAAGCGATCGTCGGAAACCAGCGAGCCCTTCTGCGTGACGTGATCGCCAAGCCGATCGCGCAGCGCGGCATGAACGAGATGGGTCGCCGAATGGTTCGCACGAATGCGATCGCGGCGCTCGGCATCGATCTCGAGATGCACGGCGTCGCCCACGGCAACCGAGCCCTTGCCGACCGTGCCGACATGCGTGTGCAATCGCCCGAGCGGCTTGTTCGTCGTCTCAACCGCAAATTCCAGACCCTCGGGCGTCCAGATACGTCCGGCATCGCCCGTCTGGCCGCCGCTCTCGCCGTAGAACGGCGTCTGGTTGGTGAGGATGATGACGTCCTCGCCCTTGGCTGCGCTCGTCACTTCCGCGCCGTCCTTGACGATCGCGACCACCTCGGCCTCGCCCGTAGTGGAGGCATAGCCCGTAAATTCGGTCGAGCCTGCGCGTTCGGCGATGTCGAACCAGACTTCCTCGCTGGCCGCCTCGCCCGAGCCCTTCCACGCCTCACGCGCCTTGGCCTTCTGCTCGGCCATGGCGGCGTCGAAGCCGTCCTTGTCTACTGCAATCCCGCGGCTGCGCAGCGCATCCTCGGTCAGGTCGTAGGGAAAGCCGTAGGTGTCGTAGAGCTTGAATGCGGTCTCGCCGGGCAGTGTGCCGCCCTCACCCATATCAGCAGTCGCATCGTCGAGCAGGCGCAAACCCTTGTCGAGCGTGCGGCGGAACTGCACCTCCTCGCGCTCCAGTACTTCCTGGATCAGCGGCTGGCCGCGCACGAGCTCGGGATAGGCCGCGCCCATCTCGCTGACGAGTTCGGGGACGAGCCGGTGCATTAGCGGATCCTTTGCGCCGAGCAGATGTGCATGCCGCATGGCACGCCGCATGATGCGGCGCAGGACATAGCCGCGGCCTTCATTGCTCGGCAGGACACCGTCGGCGAGCAGGAAGCTGGTGGAACGCAAGTGGTCGGCGATCACGCGGTGGCTGGCGGTGTTGTCGCCCTCGGTTTTCACACCGGTCAGACTCTCGCTCGCACCGATCAGCGCCTTGAACGTGTCGGTGTCGTAATTGTCGTGCACGCCCTGCATCACCGCGGCGACGCGCTCGATCCCCATGCCGGTATCGATACTCGGCTTGGGCAGGTCGCCGACAATCTCGTCGTTCTCCTGCGTGAATTGCATGAACACGAGGTTCCAGATTTCTACGAACCGGTCGCCGTCTTCCTCCGGCGATCCCGGAGGGCCGCCCCAGATGTGATCGCCGTGATCGTAGAAGATTTCCGAGCACGGGCCGCAGGGACCGTCCGAACCCATCGCCCAGAAATTGTCCTTGGTCGAGATGCGGATGATTTTCTCGTCGGCAAAGCCGCTGCGCTTCTTCCAGAGGTCGAAGGCCTCGTCATCCGTGTGGTAGACAGTGACCAGCAGGCGGTCGGGATCGAGGCCCCATTCCTTCGTCAGCAAGGTCCAGGCGTGGTCGATCGCCTGTTCCTTGAAATAGTCGCCGAAGCTGAAATTGCCGAGCATCTCGAAGAAGGTGTGGTGCCGCGCGGTGTAGCCCACATTGTCGAGATCGTTGTGCTTGCCCCCGGCGCGCACGCATTTCTGCGAGCTCGTGGCGCGCGGGGCGGGCGGGGTTTCGAGGCCCGTAAACGCATTCTTGAATGGCACCATGCCCGCGTTGACGAACATCAGCGTCGGATCGCTGAACGGCACCAGCGGCGCGCTCGCCACCTCGGCGTGGTCGCTGGAGCCGAAATAGTCGAGGAAGCTGCGGCGGATGTCGTTGGTCGAAGTCATGCCAGCGCAGTTAGGCAATCGGCGCGGCAGCGACAAGCGGGAAAGGCCGGTCAGACTGTGCAGAGACCGCGATCGGCAGCTATCGATCAGTCCGGGATTCGGCCTCGTGGGCTAATAACGTCAGACCTGATAATAGTCCCTGTACCATTCGACAAAGCGTCGGACACCGTCGCGAATATCGGTTTGCGGCACATAGCCCGTGAGCGATTGCAGCAACTGCGTATCGGCCCATGTTGCCGGCACATCACCTGCCTGCATCTCCATGAAGTTCTTGTCGGCCGAAATGCCCAGCGCGTCCTCGACCGCTTCGATCATGTCCATCAACTGCACCGGCGCCGAGTTACCGATATTGACGATACGCCACGGTGCGACCGGGGACAGGCTGTCGTGCGCCGCGATCTCCGCCCCCTCTTCCGCGCGAACCGGCGGCACATCGATCAGGCGACGGATCGCCTCCACCAGGTCCTCGACATAGGTGAAGTCGCGCATCATCCGGCCATGATTGTAAACGTCGATCGGTTGCCCTTGCAGCATTGCCCGGACGAATTTGAACAGGGCCATGTCGGGCCTCCCCCACGGCCCATACACCGTGAAAAAGCGAAACATCGTCACCGGCAGATCGAAAAGATGGGCGTAGGAATGCGCCATCGCTTCGTTTGCCTTTTTCGTCGCGGCGTAAAACGACATCTGGTGATCCGTTTTCATCGTTTCGCGATAGGGCATTTCGGTGTTCGCGCCGTAGGCGGACGAGGTCGAGGCGAGGAGCATGTGTTGCGGCGGATGCGCGCGGGCCGCCTCGAGCAACTCGAAAGTACCGAGCAAATTGCTTTCCACGTAGGTTCGCGGATTTTCGATCGAATAGCGTACACCGGCTTGCGCGGCGAGGTGGACGACGATGTCCGGTTGGCTCTCCTTCATCAGATCGGCAAACAGGCCGGGCGTCTCGATAGGCTCATTCACAGCTCGGAACCCGCCGTTCTGCAGAAGATTTGCTTGTCGCCGGTGCTTCAGTCGGGAATCGTAATAGTCCGACATGCTGTCGATGCCGACGACCGTGAATCCGTCGTCGAGAAGCCGCTTGCATAGGAAATAGCCGATGAAGCCGGCCGAGCCGGTGACCAGCGCCGTGCGATGCTCAGGCATCAGTCTGCCCCGAAGAGGTCGCGGGTGAAGACCTTGTCGCGCACATCCTCCAGCTCGGGATCGAGCCGGTTCGCGACGATGATTTCAGCTTCTCGCTTGAATTCGTCGAGATCGCGCATGACGCGCGAACCGAAGAAGGTATCTTCTTCCATTACGGGTTCGTAAACGACGACTTCGATCCCCTTCGCTTTGATACGTTTCATTATCCCCTGAATGGAAGACTGACGGAAATTGTCCGACCCGGCCTTCATGACTAAACGGAACACGCCAACTGTCTTCGGCCGCTGGCCAATGATCCGGTCGGCGAGGAAATCCTTCCTTGTGCGATTGGCATCGACGACTGCCCGAATGAGGTTCTGCGGCACCTCCGAGTAATTCGCAAGAAGCTGCTTCGTATCCTTTGGCAAACAATAACCGCCGTAGCCGAAGGACGGATTGTTGTAATGCGAGCCAATGCGTGGATCGAGGCCGATGCCATCGATGATCTGCCGCGTATCGAGCCCGCGGGTCAAAGAGTAACTGTCGAGTTCGTTGAAGAAAGCGACGCGCATCGCAAGATAGGTGTTGGCGAAAAGCTTGATAGCCTCCGCCTCTTCCGCGTCGGTAAGAAGAACCGGGACATCGGTTTCAAGTGCTGGCTCCAGCAAAAGATCGGCAAACTGCTGCGCTCGTTCCGAACGTTCACCGACAATGATCCTCGAAGGGTGGAGATTGTCGTAAAGGGCTTTGCCCTCGCGCAGGAATTCCGGGCTGAAAATGACATTTTGGCTGTCGAACTTCTGCCGCGCCTCCGCGGTATAGCCGACGGGGATGGTCGATTTGATGACGATCACCGTGTCCGGGCTTGCTGCGCTGACCTTCTCGATCACGCTGTCGACCGCCGAAGTGTCGAAAAAGTTGGTTTCCGGATCATAATTTGTCGGCACGGCCACCACGGCAAATTCGGCACCATCGATCGTGTGGTCGAAATCGGTCGTAAAACCGAGGTCCAGATCGTCGTGAGTGAGATATTCTTCGATAAGTTCGTCCTGGATCGGAGAACGGCGGGCATTCAGCTTTTCCACGCGTTCGCACACGATATCGCAGCCGACCACCGCATTGTGCTTGGCGAGCATGATGGCGTTGGACAACCCGACGTAGCCGAGGCCGAAAACTGCAATTTTCATTATATTTATCCGTATATCCGAAGTGGAGCCCTGAAACTGCGCCCGCTTTGAAGGCTGGACGACGCAAACTCAAGTGACCCGAAAGAGGGACCTTACCAGGCGAAATAGGTACCACCACGCTCGCGCGCGCGCTGCCACGCGGGGCGGGCATGGACGGCCTCGACGAATCTCACGGTCTTCGGTGCTTTCTCGCCATAGCCCTGCATGACGGAGATCTCGGCGGGGAAGCTCATCATGACATCGGCGGCCGTCCAGTCGTCGCCGACGAAATGGCCGGACTCGGTGATCCCGTCCTCCATGAAGGCGACATGCGCTGCGAATTGCTCTTCGATCCGGGGCATGATCGGTGCGGCGCCCGCGCCTAACCGACCGGCCATGATCTTGAGCATGACAGGAACGAAGAAGCTGCTTTCGCCGAACTGCATCCATTCGAGATGGCGCACATGGTCTTCGCCGGACGTTTCGGGCAGCCAGCTCTCGCCGCCGTGGCGCTCGCACAAATACTGGATGATCGCGCCGCTTTCGGCGACGCGGACGCCGTTGTCCTCGATCAGCGGCGACTTGCCGAGCGGATGCGGCTGCTTGAGTTCGGGCGGTGCGAGATTGGTCTCCGCGTCGCGCTGGTAGTGCTCGATCTCGTAATCGGCGCCCAGCTCTTCGAGCAGCCAGAGTATGCGCTGCGAACGGCTGTTGTTGAGATGGTGGACGGTGATGGTCATCGGCTCTCTCCTGCGCGCCAGCGTTGCGAACTTAGCCGGCAGATCGATTCGCCCGAGACCCTAGGCGAGGCGCAAGCGGCTCGCCAGCAGCGCTAAGATGAATAAGCAGTCGAAACGGAAAAGCCGGTGCGGCCAAGGGAGGCGCGCACCGGCTTTCCGTTCATTCGGGAGCGCCGGGGGACAGTCCGGCTATCACGCGGGCCCGGGGGATGGGCAGGCGCGCTCCCGCTTGAAGAGATATCAGTCCTCCTCCGCGTCCGGACCGGTCATCATCTCTTCGGCCACCTCGTCGGTGCGGCCGCGGATTGCGGCTTCCAACTTGGCGCACATCTCTGGATTTTCCTTGAGGAAGGTCTTGGCGTTCTCACGGCCCTGGCCGATGCGGACGCTGTCGTAGCTGAACCAGCTGCCCGACTTCTCGACCACGCCGGCCTTCACGCCGAGGTCGAGGATCTCGCCGATCTTGGAGATGCCTTCGCCATACATGATGTCGAATTCGACCTGCTTGAACGGCGGGGCGACCTTGTTCTTGACGACCTTCACACGGGTCGAGTTGCCGACCACTTCGTCACGGTCCTTGATCTGACCGGTGCGGCGGATGTCGAGGCGGACCGAAGCGTAGAACTTCAGCGCGTTGCCGCCGGTCGTGGTTTCCGGATTGCCGTACATCACGCCGATCTTCATGCGCAGCTGGTTGATGAAAATCACCATGCACTTAGAGCGGTTGATCGAGCCGGTCAGCTTGCGCAGCGACTGTGACATCAAACGCGCCTGCAGGCCGACATGGCTGTCGCCCATCTCGCCCTCGATCTCGGCGCGCGGCACCAGCGCGGCGACCGAGTCGACCACGAGAATATCGATCGCATTCGAGCGCACCAGCGTGTCGGTGATCTCGAGCGCCTGCTCGCCCGTATCGGGCTGCGATACGATCAGCTCGTCGATATCGACGCCCAGCTTCTTGGCATAGACCGGGTCGAGCGCATGTTCGGCGTCGACGAAGGCGGCGGTGCCGCCGGCCTTCTGGGCCTCGGCAATGGCATGCAGCGCCAGCGTCGTCTTGCCCGAGCTTTCGGGACCGTAAACTTCGATCACGCGGCCCTTGGGCAGGCCGCCGATGCCGAGGGCGATGTCGAGACCGAGCGAGCCGGTCGAAATCGCCTCCACATTCATCGCTTCCTTCGAGCCCAGCTTCATCGCCGAGCCCTTGCCGAACGCACGGTCGATCTGTGCGAGCGCGGCGTCGAGTGCCTTCTGACGGTCTGCGTCCACTTGCTTTCCTTCTACCAGCTTCAGATTGGCCGCCATGACATCACCTCCTGCGCTTGCAAAGAGCCGCCCTTCGACTCTTCAACTGGAACGTGATGTATCTGGTTTGTTCTCAAAGAACAAGTAGGGAACGGAATTTTTTTCGCGATTTGTTCAGCTTGAGCTGGAAAACGATCCCTAACTCCCGCTTTGAGCAGCGAGCACGTCGGCGACCTTGGCGTTGATCTGCTGAACGCTGAAGGGCTTGGCGATGAAATACATGTTGTTGATGTCGATATCGTTGCGCAGTTGTTCCTCGGCATAGCCAGACATGAACAGGATCGGGATCTTCGGTTTAACCCGACGGATCGCGCGGGCCATCGCCGGGCCGTCCATCGCGGGCATAACCACGTCGGACACGATGAGGTCGAAATTGTCCGACCCGTTGGCGATGGCGGCCAGCCCTTCTTCGCCGTCAGAGGCGGTGGTGACGGTATAGCCAGCGCGCACGAGCGCCCGCTCGGCGACGGCGCGGACCATATCCTCGTCTTCGACCAGCAGCAGCTTTCCCCCGCCGGACCATTCGCTGGCCTTGGGCTCCGCCTCTTCCTCGCGCCGCATCACGGCCGGCAGTTCGCCGCTATGGACCGGCAGGTAGATGGTGAAGCGCGCGCCGGTGGTGTTGCCGTCGGACCCGCGCACATTGTCGGCGAAGATGAAGCCGTTCGACTGCTTGACGATACCGTAGACCGTCGAGAGGCCGAGGCCCGTGCCCTTCCCCTGCTCCTTGGTGGTGAAGAATGGCTCGAAAATCTTGCTGATGAGGTCCTGCGGGATGCCGCCGCCCGTATCTTGCACGATGAGGACAGTGTAATCGTCCGCCGGCATGATGTCGCTGCCCATCTTGCGCACATCGCGCGCGGACACGCGCCGCGTTGCGAGCGTGAGGCGACCTTTCCAATCCTGCTTGCCGCTTTTCGCCGCATGCGCCTGCATCGCATCGCGCGCGTTCACGGCGAGGTTGATGATGACCTGTTCGAGCTGCTGCGGGTCGGCACGCACCGGGCCGAGCTCGCGATCGTGGCGCACGACGAATTCGATCTTGTCGCCCATCAGGCGCTTCAGGAGCTGGCTGACCTCGCTGACCACGTCGGGCAGCTGGAGCACTACCGGCAGCAGCGTCTGCTGGCGGCTGAAGGCTAGCAGCTGACGCGTCAGGCTGGCTGCGCGGTTGGAGTTGGCCTTGATCTGTTGGATGTCGTCGTAATCGCTGTCGCCGGGCGTGTGGCGCAGCAGCATGAGATCGCAATAGCCGATGATCGCGGTCAGCACATTGTTGAAGTCGTGCGCGACGCCGCCCGCCAGCTGGCCGACCGCCTGCATCTTGGTGGCTTGCGCGACCTGGCGGCGCAGGCGCTTCTCCTCCGTGGAGTCGGTAATCGACAGCAGCACGGCGGCATCGCCCAGCCCGCGGATCCCGGCGAGGCCGATGGAGACCGGCTCGTCCTTGTTGCCCGCGAGGTGCACCGCCATGTCCCCGCTGGAACTCGCGCCCTTGGCGAAGCGGCGCACGGTGTCGGCAATCGCCGCCTTATCTTCGCGCACGACGAGATCGGAGGGGAATTGCGGCAAGCCCTGCTCCTCGCGCTCGACAGCGCGCAGGAAGGCCGCGTTGGCGAACAGGAAGCGCCCGTCGCGATCGGTCAGCGCAAGGCCCAGCGGGAGCGCCGCCAGCAACGCCTCGAGCTGCGGGATCGCCGCCTTGCCATTCCCTTCGAAGCCGCCGCCGATCCCGACGGTCCGGTCGATCAGCAGCATCAGCGACGGCGCCTGGTCGGCATCCTTCGCGCGATTGCCGCGCTGCAATTCCAGCGGGACATGGACCAACGTTTGCGGTGAGCCTTGCTGGCCTTCGCGCGCGAAGAAAATGCGGTCGCGGTCGTCCGAGCGCAGCAGTTGGACGAATTCCATGCCGACCAGCGAGGTAGCAGCATCGCCCGTGGCTCGCTCTGCCAGGCCCACGGTGGCCGCCTGCACGATACCGTCGGGTGCGACCATCGCGAGTTCGAGCCCGGCGCGCGACATGACTTCCCCGAAGGGCCCTTCGACCCGCTCTGCCAGCCCGTCGTAGCTGCGTTCCTGGACGATCTCGCCGAAGCGCCAGACGAGATAGTCCTCGCCTCGCCCCGCCCGGTCGACATCGAGCCGGAATCGCTTTTCGACACCTCCGATAGTCAGGAGATCTATGCGCGCATGCCCGTCACGCCAGGCCTCGCGGGCGGCGATCATCAAGCGTTCGGAGGATTTCGGCGCGAAGCCGACTTCCAGCGGCGGAACGGCCTCCCCGAACCAGTCCTCATAGGACGAGTTGGCACAAATCAGCCGGTTGGCCCGGTCGGTGATGGCGACCGCCCGCTTGCTGTTTTCGACTGCGGCCGCGGTAACCGACCAGTCGGGAACACCGTCCGCCTGCTCAACCGGCCCCGTCCTCAATCGCGCGGCGAGCAGCAGCATGAGCAGGAAAGCGACCAGCGCGCCGCCATAGGCTATCGCGACCACGGCTTCTCCGCCGACCAGTCCGACCAGTACGATGGAGAGCACGCAGGCGCCCAGCACACCGAAAATCAACGGCAATGGTGGGAGGCGCGCTATGGTCGTGTCGTCGGAGGGCGTCATTCGCCGTCCTCCGCCAAGCGCTCGTCCATCCGGCGTTCGGCTGCGCGTAGTCGACGACGGCGCTTGCCGGCGACAATGAAACGCCAGACGAAACTTGAGAGAAGATAGCCGATGGCCGCACCCACGACGGCCAGAACGACGAACCCGAAAATCGTCACCAGCACCGTCACCCCGACGCCTTCGAACATTTCGACCAGCCACGCCCAGCGCCCGCTGGTGATTTCATCCTGCGCAGCACCGCCGGTCACGTCGAGATCGACCTCGAGGATGAATGCGCCGACGCGGTTGGCAATAACCGCCCAGATCGGGAAGGTGAACGGGTTGGTGATGAAGGTGACCAGCGCCGACAGCGGCACGTTGGCGCGAGCGGGCAACGCCATGAAGGCGGCGAGGAAGATTTGCCCGACCGGGATGATGAAACCTGCGAAAATCCCCAGCGCCACCCCGCGCGGTACACTGCGCCGCGTGAAGCGCCACAATTCCGGCGTTAGGAAACGATGGGCGATCGGCTTGAGATACTTGTTTTCGGCAAGCTGCTCGCGAGTGGGCATGTATTTGCGGATCAGGTCCGACAGGAAGGTTTTGGACTTCGGATTGCTCATGACCACGTTTCACAGATGCGCTTGCGCTCCGGCGAGTGCAAGGCCCGCGCTCTAGCGCATGGCGATGAATGCGCAATGGCTATCGGCCGGTTGACGAAGGACGAGCCGCTCAGCCCTTCTCGCGCATCAGGCGCGCCTTGTCGCGCTTCCAGTCGCGCTCCTTGATCGTCTGCCGCTTATCATGCGCCTGCTTGCCCTTGGCGAGCGCCAGTTCGACCTTCGCCCGCCCTGTCGAATTGAAGTAAACCGACAGCGGGACCAGCGTCATGCCCTTGCGCTCGACCGCGCCGAACAGCTTCTCGATTTCGCGCGCGTGCAGCAGCAGCTTGCGCGGCCGCCGCGGCTCGTGATTGAGCCGGTTCCCGTGCGAATATTCGGGGATGTTGGCATTGATCAGCCACACCTGCCCGTCGCGCACTTCGGCATAGCTTTCCTTGATGCTCGCCTCGCCAGCCCGCAGCGCCTTGACCTCGGTCCCCTGCAGCGCGAGTCCGGCCTCGAACGTCTCCTCGACATGATAATCGAACCGCACGCGCCGATTATCGGCGACGGTCTTCTGCTTGTCGAACGTGGCGGGTTTAGGACGGGCCATAGGGTGGGCGCATCTAGGGTCGCAGGGTGCAAAAGGAAAGGGCGGTCAGATCAGCCCGGCGATTTCCAGCGCCTCGTCGACCTGCTTGCGGCTTTCATCACTCGCGTTGCACAGCGGCAGGCGAACGTCTTCGGAGAACCAGTCGTGAACGCGGCTGAGCGCGTATTTGACCGGCGCAGGGCTCGCGTCGGAGAACATTGCATAATGCAGCGGGAACAGGCGGTCATTGAGCTTGCGCGCCTTCACGAGATCGTTGGCCGCAATCGCTTCGTGGAATTCCGCGCATAGCGCCGGGGCGACGTTGGCCGTCACCGAGATGCACCCCGCCCCGCCCGCGGCCGAGTGCGGGAGCCACAATTCGTCATTGCCGGACAGCTGGCAGAAATCGTGGTCCAGCCCCATGCGGTGATCGGCCACGCGCGACAGGTCGCCGCTGGCGTCCTTGATGGCGACGATCTGCTTCGGAAACTTGCGCACCAGCTCGACCACCGTCTCGTCCTCTATATCGGTGACCGTACGGCTCGGAACGTTGTAGAGCACGATCGGCAGATCGCTGTTTTCGGCAAGGAAGCTGAAATGCGCGATCAGCCCCGCCTGGCTCGGGCGGTTGTAATAAGGCGCAACGCACAAGCCTGCAGCGGCGCCTGCCTTCTTGGCGAAATTCATGTGGAGCAGGGCATTTCGCGTATCGTTGCTGCCGCAGCCGGCGATCACCGGAACACGGCCCGCGGCCTGCTCGATGCAGACCTCCACCACGCGGTGATGCTCCGCATTGGAGATTGTGGACGCCTCGCCCGTGGTCCCGCAGGGCACCAGCCCCTTGCTGCCATTGTCGATTTGCCAATCGACCAGGCGGCGGAAAGCTTTCTCGTCGAACGCTCCGTCGCGGAAAGGAGTCGCCAGAGCCGGAATCGAGCCAGAGAACATTTACTGAGGTCCTGCGTTAGATACATGACAAGTCGCGAGAAATCGCGCGACGGGATTTTTCATTCAGCGCCTGATAAGGAGCCGGGAGCCATTATGTCCAGCATGGGCAAGACAACAGCAATCACTTCGATCCTCCTCGCAACCACCGCTTTCGTGCTGCCGGCCACCGCGTCGGCGCAGAATGACGGGCGCAGCACCATGGTGGCGCAGCAGCCCGCGCGGATCGATGCGGCGATCGCACAGTGGGAATATCTCACCAAGCGCGACGACCTGTCGTTCGGCTCCTACGCCAATTTCATCACGACCTATCCGGACTTCCCGAAGGAAGACCTGCTGCAACGCCGCGCAGAAAACGCGCTCGATAGCGAGACCGCCTCGCCGCAGTCTCTGGTGGCCTTTTTCGACCAGCACCCGCCGCTGACCAATAGCGGCCGTGCGCGCTATGCGCTGGCGCTGGCTTCGATGGACCGGCCCGAGGCGCTGGAAATGGCGCGCGAGGCGTGGCGCAATGGCACCATGAGCGGGCCGGCAGAGCTTTATCTTGTGGGTCTCTTCGGCAGTCGCTTTGCGCCGGAAGACCACGATGCGCGGATGGATGCGCTGCTGTGGCAAGGCAATCTCGAAGCCGCATCGCGCCACATCGCGCGTGTTTCGCCCGCCTATCGCCAGATGGCGCAAGCCCGCATGTCGCTGCTTGGCGGCTCGATGGGCTCGGCTCCGCAGGACGCGATGAGCGATGCGGGCTATGTCTATAATCTGACGAAGTATTACCGTAGTTCGGGCCAGCCGCTCCAGGCAGTGAAGCTGTTGGGCAATCGCGCAACCTTCAATGCTCCTGCCTTTGACGGCGACGCTTTCATTAGTGAGGCACTGGCGGTTGCAAAGAGCGCAGGCGCACCGAGCCAGGCGGTCGCCATCGCCTCCAAGGTGGACGATTTCTTCGCGCCGGGGACCGACATTTCCGAAGGGTCCTTCGCCCTGCGCGACAAATACACCGACCTCATGTGGCTTGGCGGCACGAAGGCGCTCTGGTCGATGGGGGACGGCCAGCGCGCCGCGCCGCTCTTCTATCGCTATGGTACCGCTGCCAAGACCCCGCTGACCCGTTCCAAGGGTTTCTTCTGGGCCGGACGTGCTGCGGCGCGTGCAGGTGACCGGGCCGAGGCGCAGCGCTATTGGGAAATGGCGGCTGAATATCCCGAGTGGTATTATGGCCAACTGGCGCTGAGCGAATTGGGCCGTCCGATGCCGAGCTTCGCCGCTCTGCCCCAGCCGCAGTCGTCGCCCGAGCAGCGATCCGCGTTCGATAGCGATCCGCTGACGCAAGCCATCCGCGCGCTTTCGCGCAACCGGCAGGACTGGCGCACGGAGCGCGCGTTCTTCGAAGCGGTCGCCGAAAAGGCAGATACGCCTGAAGAAATGGCGCTGGTCGGCGAACTCGCGCGGCAGACAGGTCTGGAGGAAATGGCCGTCGTCGCGGGTCTGGTCGCGGGCGAACATGGCCTCAAGGGCTACGAGCGGATCGGTTTCCCGACCGTGCAGACGCATAGCGGCGCGAACTGGACCATGGTCCACGCCATCGCGCGGCAGGAGAGCGAGTTCGACCGTACCCGCGTCAGTCACGCCGGTGCGCGCGGCATGATGCAGCTCATGCCCGGCACAGCGCGCGAGGAAGCGGGCAAGATCGGCGTCGCCTATATGTCGGCCGACCTGACCGCGAACCCCAGCTACAACATCCGCCTCGGCGATGCGCATTTCGCACGGCTGATGGACCGATATAACGGGGCCTATCCGCTCGCCATCGCGGCCTATAACGCAGGCCCTGGCCGGGTGAACGAGTGGCTCCGCCTCAATGGCGATCCGCGCAACGGCTCAGTCGATTGGGTGACCTGGATCGAGCAGATCCCGTCGAATTTCGAGACCCGCTATTACGTGATGCGCGTGATCGGCAATGCGGTCGCCTATGCGAATATGCACGCGGATAAGTCCACCGCCCGCCAGCGCGATATCGCGAGTTACCTGCCGCGATAGAATGCGCTAGGGGCGGGCCGATGGGCGCGCAGAAATCCGTACCGGGCAATCCGATCACGCCGGCAGGCTATGCTGCGCTGCGTGCGCGCTACGACCATTTGCTCGGCACCGAACGACCGGAGACCGTCGAGATCGTGAGCTGGGCCGCCGGGAACGGCGACCGCAGCGAGAATGGCGATTATCTCTATGGCCGCAAGCGGATGCGCGAGATCGACCGCGAACTCGGCCACCTGTCACGAAGGATGAAGGCCGCGCGGATCATTGATCCTGCCGAGCAGCCGGACAAATCGCGTGCCTTCTTCGGCGCCACCGTCACGCTTGCGGACGAGGACGATATCGCGAAAACCGTCACCCTGGTCGGCGACGACGAACAGGACGCCAGTGCCGGGCGGATCGGCTGGTCCTCCCCCCTAGCCCGCGCGCTGAAAGGCGCATCGGTCGGGGATTTGCGCCTCGTCAGGCTTCCCGGCGGCGACCGCGAGTGGGAAGTGGTGGCCATCGACTATGCGTAAAGCGCTGGCCCTTACACTGCTCCTCCTCGCAAGCCCGCTGGCGGCGAAGGACAGCCTCGGCATCTTCTCCGACTGGGGTGCCTTCCGCGATCCTTCCGTGCCGCGTTGTTATGCCATTGCCAAGCCGACGCCCAGCCGCCTTTCGCAGGACAATGAGCCGTTCGCCACCATCGGCACCTGGCCGCGTCGCCAGATCCGCGGGCAGGTGCATTTCCGCCTGTCGCGCATGCTGGCGAAGACGCCGTCGATACAGCTCCGCATCGGTTCGCAGCGCTTCGAGCTGACCGGCGGCGGCGGCGATGCCTGGGCGAAAGACCGGAGGATGGACGCAGCGATCGTCGCCGCGATGCGCTCGGCCCAAAGCATGACGATCCGCGCAACCGATACTCGCGGACGCCGCTTCTCGAACTCCTATTCGCTGTCTGGCGCGGCGACGGCCATGGACGCAGCCACCCTCGCCTGCTCCCGGCGCTGATACGAAAAAGGGCCGGCAACGCCCTGCGCTGCCGGCCCCGTTTTCAGTACGACTTCTGCTTAGAAGCGGTAGCCGAAGCCGAGCATCACCTGGTGACGGTCGACATCGATCTCGCCGAGATCGGCATCCGGCGTGTCGCCTTCGAAATCAAGCTCCGCTTCGCCATAGTTCGAATAGCGATATTCGAGCTTGGCATAGGTATTCTCGTTAAGCGCGTATTCCGCACCCGCACCCACGCGGAAGCCGTCGGTGTCGATCTTGGCACGATACTCGTCGCCGTCGAACGAACTGTTCACGTTGTAGCGGGCGTTGGTGTAACCGCCCTTTACGTAAAGCAGCAGGTCAGGGTTCGCGAGGATACCGGCGCGAGCGCCGACATAGAGGTCACGACCCGCATTGACGTTGCCGAGACCAAAGAACTCACCATCGCCGCCGTCGAACTCGACGTCCGCGGTGGAATCGGTCAGCTCACCTTCGAGACCGAGGACGACGCCGCCGGCGTTGAAGTCGTAACCGACACCGACGCCATAGGTCACTCCATCGATCGACTGGTCGTTACCTTCGTTGGCATCGTCGTCGATGTCGCTGCCGGCCTTGCTGACGTCATAACCGACAAGCGCTTCGGCGCGCGGGCCGGTGAACGTGCCGTCCGTCGCGTCTTGAGCGGCTGCGGGGGCTGCAATGGCGGCCACCGAGGCGGCTGCGAAAAGTGCGACTGTCTTTTTCATTATTAGTACTCCGTTTCTTGTCAACGCCACTTCATGAGCAGCGTGGACTTCGAGAACGGCGGAAGACCGCGCGCAGTTTCATTAACCTTCCACAACAAGAATGTGTTGCATAGGTGACACAATCTTGCGCCCAGCCGTGCCGCGTCATCGACCGAATGCAGACGCAAACAGATAGCGCGGAATTCACGACGAACCGTTGGAACCGGACGGCAACAAAGCGATTTTGGCGCGCCCTGTCGTGTCTGGTCAAATCGCCCACATACCCCTATATGCGCCGTTCCCATGGCCGATACGACACTCATGAGCATCCCCGGGCAGGTGGACCCGGTTCCCGTTGCCCGCGACATAACGCCGCGCGCCGATGGCCGCATCGATCTGATCGGCCTGCCGAAAGACCGCATCCGCGAACTGTTCGCCGAGGCGGGCCTCGATCCCAAGCAGGCCAAGCTGCGCGCCAAGCAAGTGTTCCACTGGCTCTACCATCGCGGGGTGACCGAATTCGAGGCGATGACCGACATCGCCAAGACCATGCGCCCTTGGCTCGCGGAACGCTTTGTCATCGGCCGCCCCGAAGTGGTCGAGGCGCAGCATTCGACCGACGGCACGCGCAAATGGCTGCTCAAGACCGCCGACGGTCACGAATTCGAGATGGTCTTCATTCCGGATGCGGATCGCGGAACGCTGTGCGTGTCGAGCCAGGTCGGCTGCACGCTCAATTGCCGCTTCTGCCACACCGGCACCATGAAGCTGGTCCGCAATCTGACGCCGGGCGAGATCGTCGGGCAGGTCATGCTGGCGCGCGATGCGCTGGGCGAATGGCCCAAGGGATCGATGGCGGGCCTGGACGAAGCGGAAGATGAAGGCCACTACACAAGTGATGGCCGCCTGCTGACGAACATCGTTATGATGGGCATGGGCGAGCCGCTCTACAATTTCGACAATGTGAAGGGCGCGCTGAAGCTGGTGATGGACGGCGACGGCCTTGCGCTCTCCAAGCGGCGCATCACGCTGTCGACCAGCGGCGTCGTCCCGATGATGGATCGCTGCGGCGAGGAAATCGGCGTCAATCTGGCCGTCTCGCTACACGCGGTGACCAAGGAAATCCGCGACGAGATCGTGCCGCTCAACAAGAAGTACGGCATCGAGGAATTGCTGCAGGCCTGCGCCGATTATCCCGGTGCCAGCAATGCCCGCCGCATCACCTTCGAATATGTGATGCTGAAGGACAAGAACGATACCGACGAACACGCGCGCGAACTCGTCCGCCTGCTGAAGCAGTACAAGCTGCCTGCCAAGGTGAACCTGATCCCCTTCAACCCCTGGCCCGGCGCTGCCTACGACACCTCCACGCCCGAGCGGGTGAAGCGCTTCTCCGACATCGTGTTCGAAGGTGGCATCTCCGCCCCCGTCCGTACACCGCGCGGCCGCGACATCGATGCGGCCTGCGGACAGCTGAAGACGGCTGCCGAAAAGAAAAGCCGCGCCCAGCGCGACCGCGAGGCGGCCGAGGCAATCGAAGCGTAAGTTCGTGGCAGGCGTGACGATTTGGCGCTATCGGCGCCGCTTTCGGGTCGGTTCCACCAACGGGCTGGTCACGCTGCGCTCGCGCAGCGATGGTCTGTTCTCGGAACTATGCCTCGATGGCAGGATCGTCTCAATGGATGCGACCCCGGCCGTCGGCCCCGACGCCGTGCGCAATCATCGCTTGTCCGCGCCGCTCCCCGACGGCTCGTTGATGGAGGTCGAAGCCGGCTACATCAGTTCGATGAACCTTGGCATCGCGGTCCGGCGCGACGGGGAACTCATCCACGAAAGCCACCCCGGAAAGACCATCGCGTATCCCGAGCAATATCGGGAGATGATGGAAAGCTATGCCAACGGAACGGTCGGCGACGCACTGTCGCAGGGCTTCAAGGACGGCGCGGGCGGCCACAACTCCCACATCGATTTCGGCGCATTCAAGCGGAATCGCATCCCGCTGGCGGTCGACATTCTGCTGGGTCTGCTCTTTTTCGTCGTCGCCAAGCTGACCGATCTCACCACCGCTGCGCTGGTCGGAGCCGCAGTCGGGGTCGCCTTATTGGTGGCACAGCGGTTGACCAAGGTCGATCTGCTTGGAGGGCTAGCGCTGTTCGGCATAGCCTTGCTGTTGCTTTCCGCAGGCCTCGCAATGGTTTTCCAGTCCGATGAGGCCGTCAAATACCGCTCGTCCGTCGTCGGACTCGTCAGCGCCTCGCTGTTCTTTTTCGACGGCGTGGCTGGCGGAAACCGGCTCGCGGTCAGGCTGAAGCGCTATCTGCCCTATCGCGACATAGATGCCGCGCGGCTCGGCATCGGCATGGGTGTACTCGGCACAATCATGGCCGGTCTGAACCTGATTGTCGCGTTCTACGGGTCGACCGATCTCTGGCTCTTCTACAGCACCTTCGCGGATTTCTTCGTAACGATGGTGCTGATCCTGATGGTGTTCCGGTACGCACAGGGCAAGATGCTGCGCGATGTAGCCCCAGTCTATCGAGAGCCACCGCCGGAATGAGCGAACCGGCGACGATAGCGTTCTACGAAACGAACGCGCCGCGCTACACGCTGGGCTTCGACCAGGCGCCAAGCCGGCACCTCGACCGCTTCCTCGATCGGCTGAAGCCCGGTGCCCACGTTCTCGAACTCGGCTGTGGCGGCGGACAGGACTCGGCCTGGATTGTCGAACGCGGCTTCGGCGTCGATGCGACCGACGGCACACCCGCAATGGTCCGCAAGGCGAACGAGCGTTTCGATGTCGGCGCGCGCTTGTTGCGCTTCCACGAGCTCGATGCCGTAGCCGAATACGATGCCGTCTGGGCGCATGCCTGCCTGCTGCATGTCGCGCGTGCCGACCTGCCCTCGGTGCTGGCGTCCATCCATCGCGCGCTGCGGCCCGGCGGCTGGCATTTTGCCAATTTCAAGCTGGGCGATGGCGAAGGCCGGGACTTGCTCGGCCGCCTGCACAATTTCCCCGACGCGGGTTGGCTCGAAGATGTGTATCGAACGGCCGGGTTCGTGATCGTCGCCTCGGAAACCTACGCCGGAAAGGCAGCCGACGGGACGCAGCGCGACTGGATGGCGCTGACGGTGCAGCGGCTTCACGCATGAGCTAGTCAACCGACCGGCTTTCCTACAGCAGCGGGCTATGCTCAAAGACCGGCATGGTCGATCTGATCCTTTCTCAAACCGCGATCAACCGGCGCATTGCGGGTGGTCGGTTTTTTCCGCCCAGGACAGTGGTCCATGCGGTCCATGTCTCCGATCCTGTAGGGATGGAAGTTTGGCGATGAGCGTGGTCATCACGGCAGTCTGTATCGGCCTGCCCCGCCCCTTCAACGGCGCGGAACTCAGCGCAATCGACAAGCGGCCGGTCGCAGGTCCGGTGGCCATCCGCAGCTTCGGGATCGAGGGCGATATGGTCGCCGATACGAAGCATCATGGCGGGCCGGACATGGCCGTGCATCACTATGCGAGCGACCACTATGCCGGGTGGGGCGGATGGCTCGGCGGACATGCCCTGCTGCACGGGCCCGCCGCTTTCGGCGAAAACTTGATGAGCACGGGTCTGGTGGAGAGCAATGTCTGCATCGGCGATCGCTTCCGTTTCGGCAGCGCCCTGCTGGAAGTCAGCCAACCGCGCCAGCCTTGCTGGAAAATCGAGCATCGCTTTGGGCACAAGGACATGGTGAAGCGCATCCTCGCCGGGCACATGTGCGGCTGGTATTACCGCGTCGTCGAGGAAGGCGAAGCCGAAGCGGGCGACCCGCTAGAGTTGGTCGAGCGAATCCACGAGGGCTGGAACGTCGCCCGGGTCTTTGCCGCGCTTTACGACCCGAGAAGCGAAGCTACCGGAGCGGAGCTTGGCGAGATCGCGAAACTGGACCGGCTCACCGATCAATGGCGAGACAAGGCGACGAAGCGGCGTGATGGCTAGCAATTCGTCGCGCGCGATGGGTCGGCTTATCGCTAATCCGGCCTTAGTGCCGCTCGTTCATCCGAGGTTGTGGACCCGCTCATCATTGTCCGGGTTGAAGAGCCAGATCACAGGATAATGAGGCACAAACGATGAAGAAACTCGCTCTCGCATTCGCCGCCGGCACGTTGGCCGTCACCGGACTGGGTACCGCAGCCCCGGCTGCTGCCGACCCGCCGCACTGGGCTCCGGCACATGGAAAGCGCGCCAAGGATCGTGCGATCTACGACAGCCGCGGCTACTACATGGAACCGCGCCGGATCACGCGCAGCAGCCGCATGTGGCGTGGCCGCGACGGCCGCTACTACTGCCGCCGCGACAACGGCACGACCGGTCTGGTGATCGGTGCCGGCGTCGGCGCGCTGGCGGGCCACGAACTCGCGGGCCGCGGCGACCGTACGCTCGGGGCGATATTCGGTGGCGCGGTGGGCGCAATCGTCGGCCGCGAGATCGACCGCGGGAGCCTTCGCTGCCGCTGAGGATGTTCGGATAATTCGAGGGGTTCAGCCCTTCGGTTCGCAGAAGGCGCGCCATGCGAGGTTTCGGCCCCCGCATGGCGCGCCTTTCCATTGGAGCGCGTTCGGCTAAAGTAGGAAAGCCATGCCGAATACCAACAGACCAGCCGTGCTCGTCACCGGAGGTGCCAAGCGCCTCGGCGCAGCGATCGCGAAAACCTTCGGCGCGGCGGGCTGGCATGTGATCATCCACTATCGTCGCTCCGCCGATGCCGCCGAACGACTGGCCGCTGCATTGCCGAGCGCGGAGACGATCCGCTGCGACCTCGCCGATGGTGATAGCGCCGTCGCTATGGTCGACGACCTCGCCGCGAAGCTCCCCGACTGGGCTGCGCTGGTCAACTGCGCCTCGCTGTTCGAACAGGACAGTGTAACCGGGCTCGACCCGGCAACGAACAGGAGAGCGATGCAAGTCAACGCGACCTCCCCGGCCCGCATGGCACAAGCCTACCTCGCCACCGCGCGAAGCGAGGCCGGGCGTTGCGTGATCCATGTGACCGATCAGAAGCTTGCCAACCCCAATCCCGACTTCTTCAGCTACACGATGAGCAAGCACGCGCTGGACTCGACCATCGCCATGCTGTCGATGGGTGCGGTGGACGAGGCGGACCGGGTCTACGGCCTCGCCCCTGGCGCCATCCTGCCGAGCCACGATCAGAGCGAAGCGGAAACCGAGGTGTCCCACCGCCTGAACCTGCTCTGCCGCAAGACCGGCGCCGACGAAGTCGCGGACGCAGCGCTGTTCCTGGCAGGCAGGCACCTCGCCAGCGGCCAGACGCTCTACATCGACAGCGGGCAGCACCTGCTGGCCCAATCGCGCGATGTGATCTATCTCGCGCGCGAGGGGGATGCAGGATGAAGAGACACGGCGCTTCCACACGGATCTGGCATTGGCTCAACCTGCTATGCGTGGTCGTGCTGTTCATGTCCGGCCTCACCATCAGCAATGCCCATCGCCTGCTCTACTGGGGCGACTGGGGGTTCGATCGTAGCCAGGCCTGGCTCGAGGTCCCGCGCTTTCCAGACTGGATGACGATCCCGGGCTATTACAGCCTCGCCGTGGCGCGGGACTGGCACATCCTGATGGCCTGGCCCTTCGCGCTCGGGCTGCTGTTCATGTGGATCGCCATGCTGGTCAATCGCCACTTCAAGCGCGACCTCACGACCACCCGCAGGGAGTGGCGCCCGAAGGCCATCTGGCGCGATATCGTCGAGCACGCGAAGCTCAACTTCGACCACGGCGAGGGGAAGTACAACTTCATCCAGAAGCTCGCATATGGCCTGGTGCTCGGTGTCTTCCTGCCGATGATGGTCTTCACCGGTATCGCCATCAGCCCCGGTACGGAGCCGACCTTCGGCTGGCTGGTCGACCTGCTCGGCGGGCGCCAGTCGGCGCGCAGCCTGCACTTCATCTTCGCATTCGCAATCCTGGGCTTCTTCATCGTGCATGTCGCCCTCGTCCTGCTGTCCGGTCCGATCGGGCAGATGCGCGCCATGATCACCGGAGGATCGACCCATGAAGCGTAGAGGATTCCTGGCCGCCGCCGGTGCCGCCTTCGTCGCCGGCTGCAACAAGGTGGCCGATAGCGATGCGGGCGCGCGGCTGCTGTCTGCGGCGGAGAAGTGGCACATGGGCGCGCACCGCCTGCTTGCCAACCGCGAGGCGCTCGCGCCCGAGTACCCGCGCAGCGCCATCTCCCCCTTCTTCCGCGGCAATGGCTCGGTCGATCCCCAGAACGGCGACTACCCGCGCCATGTCGAAGAAGGCTTCGCCAACTGGCAGCTCACCATCGGCGGGCTGGTCCGGAACCCGCTCGCCCTCACGCTCGACAACATCCGCCGCCTGCCCCAGCGCTCGCAGGTCACGCGCCACGATTGCGTCGAGGGGTGGAGCGCGATCGGCGAATGGACCGGGCCGCAGCTCTCCCTCCTGCTCGACGAGGCACAGCTCCGCCCCGAGGCGCAGTTCATCGTCTTCCGCTGCGCCGACAACCTCAACGGCCAGGACTATTACGAGAGCGTCGACCTGATCGATGCCTACCACCCCCAGACCATCGTCGCCCACCGCCTCAACGGCGAGCCTCTTCCAGTCCGCAACGGCGCGCCCTTGCGTATGCGGATCGAGCGGCAGCTGGGCTACAAGCACGCCAAGTACCTCACCGCGATCGAAGCCGTTGCCAGCCTCGACGACATCGGCGAAGGACAGGGCGGCTATTGGGAGGACCGCGCCGGCTACCAGTGGTATGCCGGCATCTGACGAGCGTGAACACCCGCTGGACACAGGCCGAATGTCACGCCAGATAGCTGCATGAGCAAACGCCTCCTTTCCCGCTTCCTCGGTTCCGTCATCGAGAAGGGCGTGCTCGAAGCGCGCTTCGCCGATGGCACCACCGTCCGCTTCGGTAAGCCCGCGCAGGGCTATCCCGAACTCGCCGTCATCTTCCGCGACGGCAAGGTCCCGCGCGACATCCTGCTCGATCCCCGCATCGGCGCGGCGGAGGCCTACATGGACCAGCGCCTCGACCTTGAGGGTGGCGGCATCATGGAGCTCGTCCAGCTGCTGCGCTTCAACGCCGTGTGGGAGCGTGGCGGCAGGCTGCGCCCGCCCTCGCTCGGCCGCCGCCTCCGCAACCGCGCAAGCTTCGCCATCGGCTCGATCAACGACCGCATCGGCGCACGCAGGAACGTCGCGCATCACTACGACATCGGCAACGATCTCTACCGCCTGATGCTCGAACCCGAGCACATGCAGTACAGCTGCGCATACTGGCCCGAGGGTGTCGAGACCCTCGCCGAAGCGCAACACGCCAAGCTCGCCCATATCGCCGCCAAGCTGGCGCTGGCAGACGGGCAGCGCGTGCTCGACATCGGTTGCGGCTGGGGCGGTATGGCGATCTTCCTCGCCAAGCATTTCGACGTCGAGGTCCACGGTATCACTCTGTCCGAGGAACAGCTCGCCCTCGCCCGCAGCCGCGCCCGCGAAGCCGGAGTCGATGACCGCGTGATCTTCGAGCTGGTCGACTACCGCGATCTCGCCAAACGCGGCGAGCGGTTCGACCGCATCGTCTCGGTCGGCATGTTCGAACATGTCGGCCGCCCCCAGTTCGAGACCTTCTTCCGCGCCTGCGCCAACCTGCTGGCGGGCGACGGCGTCATGCTGGTCCACACCATCGGCCGCTTCGGCGGACCGGGCACGACCGACGCCTTCACCTCCAAGTACATCTTTCCCGGCGGCTACATCCCGGCCTTGTCGGAGACGCTGGCAGCTAGCGAGACAAGCCGGCTTATCCACTCCGACATCGAGACGCTGCGGCTGCACTACGCCAAAACCCTGCGCGAATGGTACGCCCGCTGCGAAGCCAACCGCGCGGCCATCGTCGACCTTTACGACGAGCGCTTCTACCGCATGTGGACCTTCTACCTCGCCGGCGCGACCGCCGCCTTCGAATGGGGCGGCATGGGAAATTACCAGATCCAGTACGTCCGCGACCGCCGCGCCCTGCCGATCACGCGCGACTACATGGCGGCGGCCGAGAAGCGGCTGCTGGGCGGGGATTAAAGCCGAGGTTTTGCGCCCGACAGCCGTGTAGGACGAATTGAGGCTTCGCCCCCGCACAGTCCAACGACATGGACCGCATGTTACACGGTCCAATGCGGAAAAAGCTGCGGAGGGATGTGGGTGCAGTTCGGTGCTGGCAGAACGAAGGGTGAGCGCGGCGAAAGCCATGCCCCTCGATACCTCTTCTAGGCCGTGTAGGAAAATCGCGCCTTACGCCGTTATGTGCCATTGACATACATGCCAATGACTTATAGTTGAAATGGATGCCGGAATTGCAAACCGTAGTCGAACTCCCCGAGTTTCTGCGGCGTGCGAAGTCGATCATGCGGGATGAAGAGCGCGAGGCTCTGGTCGATTTTATCGCGGCCCATCCGCGAGCGGGCATCTCGCTCGGTGGCGGTCTGAGGAAGGTCCGCATTCCCCGCGCGGGTGGCGGCAAGAGCGGCGGCTACCGGACGATCTATGTATTCGGCGGCAGGCATATGCCGCTGTTTCTCGTCACGGTGTTTGCCAAAAACGAGAAGGACAATCTGACACGGGCTGAGCAGGCTGCGGCGGTGGAACTGAGCAAGGTCCTGATCGCGCATTACGGAGACGAACAATGAGCGCATACGACAGCATCATGCAGGGGCTGAACGAAGCCCTCGATCATGCCAAGGGCAAGGACACCGGCGCACGCGTGCGTCGGGTCGAGGTGCCGCAAGTGGACGTCGCCGCCATCCGCGCGCAGACCGGCCTGTCGCAACGCGATTTCGCCCGCAGCATCGGCGTGGCCAAGGGAACGCTGCTGAACTGGGAGCACGGGCGGCGGCAACCGACGGGTCCGGCGCAAGTGCTGCTGGCGATGATTGCCAAGCGACCGTCGCTGGTGCGCGAGATGTTGCGGTGACTGCTTAGAGGTCAACAAGCCACCAGGGGTGTCTCAAAACAAGACACATGAGAGTACTTTTTCGGTCAGCATTGATATTCTAATGTTGGTTGTCATTTCCAAGTTCTCAAATAGGAACGGCCGATGGATAAAATGAACCGAACTACAGAACATGAACTAGCACTTGCAGCCATGAAGTTTCTGCAAAGTCAGCCAAACCAGTCTGCGAAAACGTCGGAAGTGAAGCGCACTATACCGAACTACGTCACACTGACTGCGGACGATCGGGCCCAATCAGACACTCGTGATAACGAGGAACTTTGGCAGCAGATAGTCGGGAACATCGTCAGCCATCGTCACGACTCCCTAGACAATGCCATAAACCGAGGATGGATCTCATACTCGGGCGGCCTTTGGACGCTGACGCCATTGGGCGCACAGCAAATCTAGCTGTAGCGAGCTTTATAGCCTGTCGGCAGCCATCTGAGTTCTGGTTGCCCAACATGTGACTTATCCCAGACAAACCAGGCATAAGCGGTTGTGCCGCTTCCCTTCCTCTCGGCTCCAGCGGGATAAAAAGTGATCCTCTCGCTGAAAACCCACACTCGCGCGGGCGGGGTCGTGTTGAAGATCGAATGCTGGCGATTTTTTCCTTCGAGAAAGGCCAGCCTAAGCAAAAGCGCAAACTTGGAATGCGCGGCATCTAAGCCTCTAAATACAAAGCCCTCCGCGGCGTTGTATGGAGGATTTGTAACTATGTTTTGTGCAGTTCGGTCGCTCGATAGGAAGTCATGGCCAGCTTCCCCATAACCTCGATCATATAAGTCAGAGCTCTCCACTCGGTAGCCGGCATCCTCAAAAACATCCGACATCGCACCATCGCCACAAGCACACTCCCAAATTGTCCCTGAGAACGGCTCGTTGTCGACCAACGCTTTCGTCGCCCAACGCGGCGTCGGGAAGAAATCCGGCCCATTAAGATCGGCGAAGCGTTTCGTCGTCGGTTTGAAACCGCCGTTGAGATTGTATGTAGCATCCATCCACATATTCTATCAGAATCAGTGGGTTAGTCAAATCCAGCTAAGTGACTCTTAAGATTCGAGAATTCGAATTTCGGGTGCCAAAAGCCTGGGAAAAAACGCTGCCTTTCAACTCAATTTCCCATTTGCCTACAGCATCACGCTCCTGCTAGCGGCGCGGCCAAGCTAGCGAAGGTGTATCCATGTCCGAGATCAAACGTGTCGTCCTCGCCTATTCGGGCGGCCTCGATACCTCCGTCATCGCCAAGTGGCTCGAGGTGGAGCGCGGGCTGGAGGTGGTCACCTTCACCGCCGATCTCGGCCAGGGCGAGGAGATCGAGCCGGCGCGCGAGAAGGCTCGCGCCATGGGCATTCCCGACAAGCACATCTTCATCGAGGACCTGCGCGAGGAATTCGTGCGCGACTTCGTCTTCCCGATGATGCGCGCCAATGCGCGTTACGAGGGCGATTACCTGCTCGGCACCAGCATCGCGCGCCCGCTGATTTCCAAGCGCCTCGTTGAGATCGCGCACGAAACCGGCGCCGATGCCATCGCCCATGGCGCGACCGGCAAGGGGAACGATCAGGTGCGCTTCGAGCTGTCGGCCTATGCGCTCGACCCGGACATCCGCGTGATCGCTCCGTGGCGCGAGTGGGACCTGACCAGCCGCACCGCGCTGATCGCCTGGGCCGAGGCGCACCAGATCGCCGTGCCCAGGGACAAGCGCGGGGAGAGCCCCTTCTCGACCGATGCGAACCTGCTCCACACCTCGAGCGAGGGGAAGGTGCTGGAGGACCCGTGGGAGGAGACGCCCGACTACGTCTATTCGCGCACCGATCATCCCGAAGATGCTCCCGATACGCCGGAATACATCACCATCGATTTCGAAAAGGGCGACGGCACGGCGCTGAACGGTGAGGCGATGAGCCCGGCGACGCTGCTCGCCGCGCTGAACGATCTCGGTCGCAAGCACGGCATCGGGCGTCTAGATCTGGTCGAGAACCGCTTCGTCGGCATGAAGAGCCGCGGTATGTACGAGACCCCGGGCGGCGAGATCTACGCCCGCGCCCATCGCGGTATCGAGCAGATCACGCTCGACCGCGGCGCGGCGCATCTCAAGGACGAGCTGATGCCGCGCTATGCCGAGCTGGTGTACAACGGCCTGTGGTTCAGCCCCGAGCGCGAAATGCTGCAGGCGGCTGTGGACCTGAGCCAGGAGAAGGTCAGCGGGACGGTTCGCCTCAAGCTCTACAAGGGCAGTGCGATGGTTGTGGGGCGCAAGTCGGCAAACTCGCTTTACTCCGAGGCGCATGTGACCTTCGAGGACGATGCGGGCGCTTACGACCAAAAGGATGCGGAAGGCTTCATCAAGCTCAACGCCCTGCGGCTGCGGCTGCTCGCCAAACGTGATCGTTAGTTGCGTTGTCGCGCGATTGTGCATTGCGATATTGCGCCTGCGAGACTGTGAGCGACAGGAATTTGCGACCGGCAGTTGAGTTATCCACTCCCGTCCACAGCGAAAACTGGCGAAAGTGGAAAAGTCGCCGGTCGGGCGGTTGCAGAATCGGGTCTTCAGGCGCAGCTTCAAGTCATCGGAACGGCGCGGAAACAAGCTGAACTGGACAGCCGAAAGGCTTGATAGATCGGAGTTTTTCCAAACCGGAATGACGTGTCGGGACCTGTCCGCGCGGTTCAAGAGACCCTCGTGCTGAAGACTTCGGTCGGACGCAAGGCGGGTCGATGACGGAACCGCGAAGGTGTTTTGATACGAGCTTGGCCAACATGGCCGGAAGCCGAAGGTGGCGTTGCGGAAAGGTCTTCGGACCGGACAACGATGTGACCGTTCGAGGCGGAAGGCCATAAACGGAAAGCCAAGCTGCGGAACCGCCTGACGAAGGCAGGTCTGCGACGGAAGCGAGGGTCCTTGCGACCTGGCGCACCCGAGCGGGTCAGCCGGAGGGTGGATCCGGATGCCGGTGCGAGCGCCGGTGACAGAACCGGAAGGGAAGTCTTCGGACGGACCAGAAGGGAAAACATCGGATGCCAAGTTACGCGTCCCTTGATCTTCGGATGAAGGAACACGGCCACGCATCGGTGAGAGTGGGGTCGGCAGTGATGCCGGCCCCATTTGCTATGCGGGCTCCTTGCCAGCGAGCGAATCCTCCCTTGCTCAACCTCTAGTGGCTAACGCTACTCCGACCCACGAAACTCGGTACGGATGCGTCTTTCGATCCCGTAAGCGCGACGAACTGTGGCGGGAATGGGGCCACCGCCCGCCGGGTTAACGACTCCCGCCGGGCCCTCCGGTATAGCCACCCGATCTGAACGGGAGGTTCATCTGATGACCAAACGCACGATCCGCGCGCTGCTTTTTGCTGCCGCCGTTACCCTTCCCGCCAGCGCGGGCCATTCGCAGAGCGCCGGGCCGATGCCCGCGACCGAAGCCGCCTTCGTCGAGCATTTCACGCCCTATTCCAGCCTCCCGCCCGAGCCGGAGGCGGCCGGCAAGGTCGTCGACCTCGGCACGTTCGACCCGCCGGTGGAGCCGGAACCTGTGCTCACCGTCCTCCAGAGCGGCGGCGCGTCCTATTATGGCCGCAAGTTCCACGGCCGCCGCACCGCCAGCGGCGAGGCGTTCGACATGCACGCAATGACCGCCGCGCACCGCACCCTGCCCTTCGGCACGCTGGTGCAGGTCACCAACCCCCGCAACGGCAAGAGCGTGACCGTCCGCATCAACGATCGCGGGCCCTTCCACGGCAACCGCGTGATCGACGTGAGCCGCGCCGCCGCCGAGCAGCTCGGCCTGATCCAGCGCGGGCATGGCCGGGTTGAGCTGGCGTTACTTGACTAGCCTCAAGCGCCGGCGGCCGCATCCGCGGCCTTAGGCTATCCTCGCTCCCTCCGGTCGCTGCGGGCGCACGGTCGGCCTTGCCGGGCCTCCGCCGGCCCGGTGCTCTAGGAGAGGCACGCGTAGCGCCACGGTGCCGTCAGCCTGGGCTCTCACTCCCCTCCCCCTCGGCCACCCACTCCCCCGCCGCGTTGCGCGTGTGGAGCGCCCAGTCCGCGCCGTAGCGCCACCAGTCTTCGTCGCCCGCTTCGAAGGCGGCCATCTGGCACCCCTCCACGTCCCACCCCTCGCCCGACAGCTCCGCGACAGGCGGCGCGTCGGCGGGGCGCGCCTCGTCCATTTCCTCGATCAGGCGAGAGACGCGCGGATAGTGCGGGCATTCGCGGCATTCCGGCCAGCTCGGCGCGGCGCAGCATAGCGCAGCGGCCCCGTCCGCCGTCTCGCCCACATTGCACACCGGCTCCCACCCCTCGGCCCCGACGCGGTAGTGCGGCTGCCCGCGATCGGTGCCGAGCCGCGCGCCGACGCAGTGACAGGGCGGTTCGGGCGGCGCATCGGAAGCCTCCGCAAGCCCCTCGCCCGCATCAGACATGGACCGCATGTTACACGGTCCAGGCGAGGAAATTGCCGGTTCACCCAAACCCCGCTCACCCTGAGCCTGTCGGAAGCGAAGCTGACCCGCAGGGTCAACGGTGGTCGCGCCAGGCCAACCTGCTTCGACAGGCTCAGCATGAGCGGTGTTGGTTGACGCCAGAGCAACCTCGATCGCTCCCCCGCGCCGCATACGGGTGAGCATGGCGTCGAAATTCTCCGCCAGCTGCTCGATCCGCGCGTCGGTGCGGAGGCGGTCGAGCCGGCCGAGATGGGCGAGCAGCAGGCGGTCGGAGAGCCGGCGGCGCGTGCCGACGAGCTCGCCGTGATACCACACCTCCTCCTCCACGCCGTTCATGGCGCAATCCGCCAGCTTCGCCTCCGCTGCCGCGCGCGCGACCACCAGCGCGGCATCCCACGCCCGCCCGAAGGCGGCGGAATTGCGCCGCGCGCGATAGCAGGTCTGGTGCGAGACCTTCACCCGCCGCGCCGCGGCCCGCACCGATCCGGTGACAGCCAGCGCCTCGAGAAACGCCACCTGCCGCTCCGCCACGAACTGCGTCTGCGGCGCATGCTCGTGCTCGGCGAAGAGATCGGTGTGGAGGACGATGGGGTGGTTGCTGAGATCGGTCATGCGGTTCACCTTGCGAATGAGGAAGGGAACCGGGTGATTTATACAGCGCGGGGGGTGTAGGACAGAACTTATAGTCCATCGCTAACTAACTGGCACTGATCCGAGCCGCAGGCGAGGCAAGGCCGACCGGCCGCCCGAGCTTATGCGAGGAAGCCAAGCGACGCGGACGCGTCGCGCCCGGCGTTTGAGGGCGTAAACAAAAGATTCCGCTGGGGTGAGAACACGATGTACCCCCTCCCGGTGAGGACCGGCGATTGGGGGCGGCTTCGATGGTGACGGGAGCGTCCATGGTCACCTCATGGGTTTGAGTGAACCAGGGTGGCGACGCGAAGGGGATTCTGTAGGACAGCGACTTCAGTCACGCCATAGCAATTGTGGTGAAATCATTCCGATTTGATCTCAAACTCATGACCATTATGGGAGACTTGGTCAAAGATTTCGTCGTAGCTCAGTCCGAATTCAAGTGCCGTTCGTCCAAGATTGGAGTGATCTCTTTTTTTGAACCATGGATCGATAAACATTGATCCAAGTGATGAAAACAGATGAAGAATTATACCGAGAATTAAGATGATCCCGAAAGCGAGATACCCATATATCGGATCAGCACCCTGAGAAAAAAATGCAACTAATGCTGAAATAGATACAAGTAATGTTGTAAAGGCTACAAAAATGAAGCGTTCGCGTAATATCTTTCGATTTGTGGTTTCGACTAAACGCTCATAGACGCCTCGAACTTTATCGCGATTTGCGATTGCGTCCGCCTCTGCTAGCTCAGCTCTCTTTTTTTCTTCTTCCGCCAATGCGTTGAGATCAGCCTCACGTTTCTGGGCCTCTTGCTCCCTGATTGCTTGCTCTGCATCCCTTTCTTGAGCGTATTCCGCAATCTGGGCTTTCCGCATTTCTTCTAGAAGGGTGGGAATATTTTTCGCATCAATCACATTGGATGATCCGAGAGTTTTGTCCATCAGCACCTGAGCAGAACGGTCGGAGGTTATAAGCACTTCCAGCTGTTCGGCCTGTTCTTCGGACAGTGTCTCCTTGAACTCGGTCACTTTCTCCACGATGTTCTTGCGTAAGGTCAGCACGCGACGGCAGGCCGAAAGGATATAACTTCGAGGAATTTCAACCTTATTCTGAGTGCCCATACGAAGCCAAACTGCAGTTGCGAGTTGCCTCGAATGAATGACCGGCCCGACATGGCTCTCGCCAATATAATTCTGCTCCCTCGCAATGCGTCTTGCAAGGTTTGGGAATGAAGGATTTCTAGTCACAACAACATGTTTGGCTTCAAATAAATCGGCAGTTCGGGTTCCACCTCTTTTTCTGAATGAGAGAGTGGCGATGAGAGCATCGTGGTGTCTCGCAGCATCATCCTTCACCCAGCCAATTTGCGAATAAAGCAATTCGTACGCGCCCTTGGTGAAAAATTTGTGCTGGTGCGGATACATGTCCAAGGTTTCCTCAACCACTGCGACGCCAAGCGGCGCAAGAAACCTTTCAGGCCGAGCTGCGACCTCGCGGACCCAAGGTTCTAAAACTTCACGTCGACGGAGCGCATCTGCTGTAGGCCCAGTCCGTTGAGACACTGGCCGACTAAGAACGGCATGCAGACTAGCCTGCATTTCGTTGACACTTTCCCGGAAGATTCGAATGGAGCCTCCAGCTTTCTTGATGCCGTCAAACATCAGCGTGACACTCTCCCGTTGAGGCTTCCCGGAGAGACCAAGAAAATCCATCGCCAGTGGAGCATCCAAATAGATAGCCAGATTTGTCTTTTCGACAGCACTTTCTGGTCTTTGAAAATCGCGAACGACTTCCGTGACCAGCCCTACTTCACTTAGCTCGATGAGAAACGGGATGTGCTCAGAACCTGAGTTGAAAAGGTGCTCAACAAACCGTGCGCTCAAGAACGTTTCTTCGGATGGCGCGCCGCCTTCAAAAGTGTCCGGGACCTCGAGGACAATCTTCTTTCCAACCTTGTAATGAGTAGTAGCCTTTTGGATTTTGTTGCCACCTGCGCGATCTAGAAGAAGCAACCAGTCAACGAGGCCATCGATAAGTTCTGCATCGGTCCTATTGACCTCACTGATCGGGGATAGTTGCCTAATGAATTCTCGGAACTCGTCAGCAAGCTTTGCTGCCGCTTCTTGAAAACTTGAGAGCTCCTCGGGTATTTTGGTAGTAGGAAGGCACTGCACAATAAATCCGGTCTTGTCGCCACTATCGACGACTTTTTTGACCCAACCACGCTGCTCAAAAATTGGCAGAAAGCCTTCGACTACCTCTTTCGTGACGCCAAGATGGTATTGGGCATTGATTTCTTGCGCTAGCGCTTTCGGGTCAAACACTCCGCCATTGAATTTGGCGAGATCCGGCTCGAAGAGGGTGGCTAGAGGATATCGAATATCTGGCTGATTGTCTCGCAACGCTTCAAGCGTCGCGAAGACGGTCACAGCTTTCGTACTAAGTGCCATTGCGACTTCCAATAAAGCTATCCTTCTCTTGGATAACGAGTCGATCCGGTACCGCTAGCCCCCTCAGATAAGTTCATCCACAATCCAAGCGGGTTAGATTCCTACTCCGCCGCCTCCCGCTGCCGCTTGTGCTTCGGCTTGAGATACTGGCCGGCCCTACTCCGCCACCACCATCAACTGCCCCCGCACCGCCCCCGCCGGATATGCCTCATTATGCAGGTTCACATAAAACCCGCCCGGGTTGGCGAGGATGCGGCGGGCCAGTCCTGCGTCGATTTCGGTGCAGGCATTGGCGCGCTGGCCCATTTGCGGGGTGATCAGCGGGGCGACGATACCTCCGGCAACGCCCGCCACGCCTTCGTGGATATGGGCGGCGGTGATGAGGTCCGTGCCGCGCGCTTCCATCTGGTAGCACATGCGGCCCTGCGGGTTGAGCGCGGCGAGGAAGTCGCCCGAGCCGTCGGGATCGCCGAGGCGGGGGACTTCGTTGGCGCCGTCGAGGCTGGCGGACAGGCGCGTGCCGAAGTCCAGCGGGTCGCGCTCGGCATGGGTGGCGCAGGCCGACAGCGCGAGGGCGGAAGCCGCGGCGAGTGCGGTGGCGGCGGCGGATTTCAGGCGGTTCATGGCTCTCTCCCCTTGGCTTGCGCCCGACCCTAGGCCGGGGGCGCGCAAGGGGGAAGCGGAAACGCCCGCGCTACTCCGCCGCTTCCCGCGTACGCTCGCCCGCCCGCTGGCCCGCACGCTCGAGCATGGGGGCGAGGTGCTGGCCGGTGTAGGAGGCATCGACCTTCGCGACATCCTCCGGCCCTTCGACTACGCCGCTGCTACGCATCGGCTTCGCTCAGGACAGGCTTGTCCCGGGTCGCCCTGTCCAGCAGCGGTTTGAGATATTGGCCGGTGTAACTTCTCTCATTGAGAGCAACCTCTTCCGGGACACCCTGCGCGACGATCTCCCCGCCGCGCACACCGCCGCCGGGGCCGAGGTCGAGAATGTGGTCTGCGGTCCCTTCGACAAGCTCAGGACAGGCTTGATCGTGGACGATCACATTCACTCGGCGGCTTCTTTCGCCCTCTCCAGCATCGGTTGCAAATAACGTCCAGTGTAGCTTTCGGGCACAGCGGCGACCTCTTCGGGTGTGCCTTGGGCGACCACTTCGCCTCCTCGCACACCTCCCCCCGGACCGAGATCAAGAATGTGATCGGCTGTTTTTATCACGTCGAGATTGTGCTCGATCACGACGACCGAATTGCCCTGGTCCACCAGCCGGTGCAGCACTTCGAGGAGCTTGCGGACATCCTCGAAATGGAGGCCCGTGGTCGGCTCGTCGAGGATGTAGAGCGTCTGCCCGGTGCTGCGCTTGCTGAGTTCCTTGGCGAGCTTCACGCGCTGCGCCTCGCCGCCGGACAGCGTGGTCGCCTGCTGGCCGACCTTGACGTAGCCGAGGCCGACCTCGTTCAGCATGTGCATCTTGTCGCGGATCGGGGGGACGGCCTTGAAGAAGCCTTCCGCGTCCTCGATCGTCATGTCGAGCACGTCGGCGATGGAGTGGCCCTTGAATTTCACCTCCAGCGTTTCGCGGTTGTAGCGCTTGCCGCCGCATTCCTCGCAGGTGACGTAGACGTCGGGCAGGAAGTGCATCTCGATCTTGATGAGGCCATCGCCCTGGCACGCCTCGCAGCGGCCGCCCTTGACGTTGAAGCTGAAGCGCCCCGGCTTGTAACCGCGCGCCTGCGCTTCGGGGAGGCCGGCGAACCAGTCGCGGATCTGGGTGAAGGCGCCGGTATAGGTCGCCGGGTTGGAGCGCGGGGTGCGGCCGATGGGCGACTGGTCGATCTCGATCACCTTGTCGCAATATTCGAGGCCGGTGACCTTGTCGTGCGCGCCCGCGACCACGCGAGCGCCGTTCAGTTGGCGTGCGGCGGAGGCGTAGAGCGTGTCGATGGTGAAGGACGACTTGCCGCTGCCCGAGACGCCGGTGATGCAGGTGAAGGTGCCGAGCGGGATGGAAGCGGTGACGTCGTTCAAGTTGTTCGCCCGCGCGCCGTGGACGGTGAGCTCGTGCCCGTTGCCCTTGCGGCGAGTGCTCGGGACGGCAATCTCGCGCCGCCCGGTGAGATAGGCCGCGGTGAGCGACTTCTTCGACTTGAGCACCTGTTTCAGCGTGCCCTGCGCCACCACCTCGCCGCCATGCACGCCCGCGCCGGGGCCGAGATCGACCACATGGTCGGCGGTGCGGATAGCGTCCTCGTCATGCTCGACCACGATCACCGTATTGCCGAGATCGCGCAGGCGCTTGAGAGTCTCGAGCAGCCGGTCGTTGTCGCGCTGGTGGAGGCCGATGCTGGGCTCGTCGAGCACGTAGAGGACGCCCGAAAGGCCTGAGCCGATCTGGCTGGCGAGGCGAATACGCTGGCTTTCGCCGCCGGAGAGCGTGCCGCTGGTGCGGTCGAGGTTGAGGTAGTCGAGCCCGACGTTGTCGAGGAACCCCAGCCGCTCGTTGATCTCCTTCAGGATGGCCTTGGCGATCTGCTGCTGCGTATCGTTGAGCGCATCGGGGAGCTTGAGGAAATAGTCCTTCGCATCGGCCACGCTCATCTTGGTGGGGGTGGCAATGTCGGTGCCGGCGATCTTCACCGCCAGCGCCTTCTCGTTGAGGCGCTTGCCGTGGCAGGTCTCGCACGGTTGCGCGGTCTGGAACTTGGCCAGCTCCTCGCGCATCCACGCGCTTTCGGTCTGCAGCATACGGCGGTTGAGGTTGCCGATCACGCCTTCGAACGGCTTCTTCACCGTGTACTGCTTGCGCCCGTCCTTGAAGGTGAGCGGGATGGCGCGGCCCTTGGTGCCGTAGAGGATGATGTCGCGGATTTCCTTGTCGAATTCCTCCCACGGGGTGGTGAGATCGAACTCGTATTCCTTCGCGAGGCTGGCGAGCACCTGCATGTAATATGGGCTCGGCGGGTTGGACTTGGCCCAGGGCACCACCGCGCCCTTCTTCAGGCTTAGCGCCTCGTTGGGCACGACCAGCTGCGGGTCGAACAGCTGCTTCTCGCCGATGCCGTCGCAGGTCGGGCAGGCCCCCTGCGGCGCGTTGAAGGAGAACAGGCGCGGCTCGACTTCCTCGATGGTGAAGCCGGAGACAGGACAGGAGAAGCGTTCGGAGAAGACAATGCGATTGTCGGGTAACCCCGCCCCTTTCATCGCGCCGCCCTTCCCGGCATCCGGACCGATGGTCGCGGGGCGCACGTCCTGCCGCTCCGCCAGCGCCTCAGCCACGGTCGTGTCGGCGAGATCGACATAGGCCAGCCCGTCCGCCAGCTTCAGCGCCGTCTCGAAACTGTCCGCCAGGCGCGTCTCCAGCCCCGCCTTCACCGCGAGGCGGTCGACCACCACTTCGATGTCGTGCTTGAACTTCTTGTCGAGCGCGGGCGCGTCCTCGATCGCATACATCTCGCCGTCGATGCGCACGCGGGTGAAGCCGGCCTTCTGCCACTCGGCCAGTTCCTTCCGGTATTCGCCCTTGCGCCCGCGCACCACCGGCGCGAGCAGGTAGAGCCTCGTCCCCTCGGGCAGCGCCATCACCCGGTCTACCATGTTGGACACCGTCTGCGCCTCGATCGGCAGGCCGGTGGCGGGCGAGTACGGCACCCCCACCCTCGCCCACAGCAGGCGCATGTAGTCGTAGATCTCGGTCACCGTCGCCACGGTACTGCGCGGATTGCGGCTGGTGGTCTTCTGCTCAATCGAGATTGCAGGAGAGAGCCCGTCGATATGCTCGACATCGGGCTTCTGCATCATCTCGAGGAACTGGCGCGCATAGGCGCTCAAGCTCTCGACATAGCGCCGCTGACCCTCGGCATAGATCGTGTCGAACGCCAGGCTCGACTTGCCCGAGCCGGACAAGCCGGTGATCACGATCAGGCTATCGCGCGGCAAGTCGATATCGACGCCCTTGAGATTGTGTTCACGAGCGCCGCGGACGGAAATTTTGGTGAGTGCCATGAAGCAAAGTGTTCCGCAGATGTTCCAATAAATCAAGCTGGCGCGCAGCCAGTTGAAAAATTCTATGTCTTTTGGTCATGCCGGATGTGGGGCCTTTATGACGCTGCACAAGGTCGCAGGACGCGTTTCGATCCCACCGCTGTCGCCCAAGTCTCCAAACCTACCTATTCTCCGAATTCCGGTATGCGCGTATCCGCTGATATAAACATGCTCACGAATTAGGTTGCTCCCTCCCATTCGAAAATCGGGGCAACTCGGGTGAGTTGCCGTTGATTTGGGCAGTAGAAAAAGGCATTGGGTCTTCAAATTAAGGAAGGGGTCGAGTTTTGGGTGTAACAGTAGTAAATCCGGACAATTCTTTCGTTGCGACGGAAGAGGACGATAGCGTCACATTTAATAACAACCACAACGGAGCTAGCCGCATCGATGCGTTGGGCGGCGTGGATACGCTGATCGTAGATCATCGCACCCAGGGCCGCTCTATTATAGAGGCTGCGCAACTGAGTGGCGGCTCTTTCAACGGGACCGCAAAGACGTCCTCCGGCTACACAACCACGTTTTTTTCCAATTTCGAAATTCTGGATTTCACTGGATCGAATGTGGATGACCGGCATCTGTTAAGGCTGCAAGATTTTGCACTGGAACGGTCCATTAAGTTCGATGGGTGGGATGGGATCGACTTGTTGACCCTCGCTTTCGGCGCGACGTCCGGTGACTGGACATTCGATGCTAGCGGGGCAACAATCTTCAGCAGCGTCGGCTCCTTCTCGAACTACGAGCAGTTCAGGCTCTATGGGGGAAGCGGAAACGACTCTATTACCAGTGGCGACCTCGACGACGAACTTCGGGGTGGCGGAGGTACAAATATCCTAAAGGCGGGAGCAGGCGATGATACCGTCCGATCCGAATCAACCACCGACTACGCGGATGGCGGCAGCGGGACCGACTATTGGGAGGCGGTTTTCGGCGCTCCAGCGTTTGGTACTCAGGTGGCGATCGGTCTCGAAGTATTCGTGGATGGTGCGCTCGCAGCTACTAATTTCGAGAGTTATCGCGTCACCACAGGTATAGGTGACGATACCATAACTGTTTCTACCACGAACGCGGTTGCCGCCAGGGGCGGTCGCGGGATGGATACGATTGTCGCCCAGTATTCGGACGATACCGACGCAATTTATTTCCGTGCTTATATTACTCACACGGGATCGATCTCAGGCTCGGTGGGCGAGACCGGTGCTAACTACTGGTTAGCCTTTGATGAGATGGAAGAAGTAGCGTTCCTGGGGGGTTCGGGTGACGACTTCTTCAAGCTTGAATATGGCATGACCGGAGATGCAATAAGCATGATCGATGGTGGAGCAGGAAACGATCATCTTGAGTTCGACCTGCGAGGCTTGAGTGGTGATACGCGATTTATCGTCAATGCGGACGGCTTCGTCGACAGTAATCGTGGCAGTTTCTCGCAAATCGAGACGTTTCGTTTCGAAATGGGAGACGGCGACGATCTTGTGGCCACCGGAGATGGCGCCGATTATGTAGACGGGAATGGTGGTGCCGACGACATTTCAGGCGGGAATGGCGATGATGTCCTCTTCGGAGGAGCGCAATCGGACATACTCCGCGGCGGAGCTGGAAACGACAGTCTGACCGGCACTACCGGTTACGTTGAGACGGACGACGCAAACCAGCTATTCGGGGATGAAGGAGATGATGTCCTTTACGCGGGATTGGGCAACGACCTACTTGATGGTGGGGAGGGTCGCGATACCGTCGACTATACGTATTTTCGCGTTGGTGTGAGCGTTTCCCTGGCGGAGCCAAACGCCTTGCAAGAAGTTGCGACAGACGTATTTCATCGCCTGACCGATATCGAACATTTGAGGGGTTCGCACGCATCTGACAACCTCACAGGCTCCGGCGCCGCGAATGTCATCGAAGGAAGATACGGCAACGATCGCATCTTCGGCCTCTACGGCGCGGATCGTCTCTTCGGGGGTGATGGCAACGACGAACTGATCGGAGGGATAGGCTACGACTGGCTCGAAGGCGGCGACGGAGCGGACCGGCTTTTCGGCAACAATGGCAACGACACCATGCTTGGCGGAGTCGGCAACGACCTCATCCGGGGCAATTACGGCCACGATACGATCGACGGCGGTGACGGCGACGACGACATCGACGGCGGTGTCGGTATGGACACGATCGACGGCGGTCTCGGCAACGACACGATCAACGGCGGAACCGGCATCGACACGATCTATGGCGGCGATGGCGACGACATCATCACCGGCGCGGCGGGCGATGACACGATCGACGGCGGCAATGGCTATGACCGGATCGACGGCGGAGTCGGTATGGATACGATCCGCGGCGGCGAAGGGCGCGACACGATCTCCGGCGCAGGCGGCGACGACTATATCGACGGTGGCTCCTGGGCGGATGTCCTTTTTGGCGATGCCGGTGCCGATCTTCTGTACGGCGGGACGGGGAACGATAGCCTCGATGGCGGCAGCGGAGCTGACGACCTGTTCGGCGAAGGCGGGAACGATACCCTCACCGGCGGCTTCGGCGTCGATACGCTGACCGGTGGGACGGGCGGCGATACGTTCGTCTTCGCCTCGCTCGGCCACAGCAGCTCCAGCGCCGGTGCGGCCGACACGATCACCGACTTCTCCAAGGCGCAGGGCGACATCATCGACCTGTCGGCAATCGATGCCAATGCCAATGTCGGCGGCAACCAAGGCTTCGCCTTCGTCGGCCAGGCCGCCTTCAGCGGTACGGCGGGCGAGCTGCGCTACGAATACGATGGCGGCGGCGATACTCTGCTACTGCTCGACGTCGACGGAGACGGATCGTCCGACATGACCGTCCGCCTGACCGGCGAGATCGCGCTCACCGGCGCGCAGTTCGGCGGGCTTGCGGCGGCCGACCTGCCCGATGCCAAGAGCGCAGGTGACATGGCTCCGGCATTGGTGGGCGGCTTCGAGGCACACACCATCGGCGGTGCGGATTTCTTCTACTGATCGCGCCGCCAAGCATCAAAGCGACATGCGGGCCCGGCCACCAACAGGTGGTTCGGGCCTTGCTTTATCGAGAAGACTCGACAGTCGCATGGCTCGGGGGCGGAGCACCTCGTTGATACGCTGTCGATTACGCGGTAACGCTTTCGAATGGGGGTCACTGCAGAACAGCTTGCACGACGCTGCGAAGCGGCGGGTTTCGGCGAATATTGCTGCCAGGATCTCCTCCGCGACATCGCCGAATGGGTCGGCGGATCCAAGGCCATGCTACTTGGCATGCCGGGCGGTGGACCCTATCGCCGCTCGCTCGACTGGAACCACGACCGAGTGGCTATCGAGCGCTATAATTCGCACTATAACCGGTTCGATCCTCGGAGCGGCCTTTCTTTGCTTACGCCGGTCCACCAGTCGCAGCTCGGTCAGCAATATGTCCGCAACGAGAATATCGAGCACACCGAATATTTCGAAGCAATCAATCGTTTCGGCGATGTGCGCGACAGCGTGCACGGCATCATCGGCGACGATGCGGAATTCGGGCGCCAGTCGATCAGCGTACAGCGCGGCTTCGGCGAAGCCTATTTCGAACTGGCCGAAGCCGACCGGCTGAGCGCCCTGCTCCCGATCCTGGAGAAAGCGCTGCGCAATTCGTTGCGGGCCGCGCGCTTGCTCAGCGCACATCGCGATCCGGGTGATTTCGCCTATCTCGTCGTCGATCGCGGGCTGGCGCTCAGATATGCCGACCATGGCGGATGCGACAGCGGGACCCTGGGTGGAGCGGCCCTGTTCATCGCTCGCGACCGGCTGGCCGGTATGGACTGCGCGACTCTCGCCGTGGTCGAGTCAGCGGTTGCCAAGGCGCTGGAAGGAGAGACCTTGTCGTTTCGGTTGGGCGGTGCGTCCATAGAGGTCTCACCCCTGCCCTCCCCCTTGCAGTGGATGGGATCGGACAGCGTGTTCCTGTCGATAGCCCGGGCGCGCGATGCCATCACGTCGCGCGCAAAGCTGTTTGCGGCGTTCCACAATTTCACCGAGCGCGAGACCGCCATCCTCGAAGTCCTCATGCGCGAGACCGATATGCGCCGCGCCGGGCAAGCCATCGGTATCAGCTACGAAACCCTGCGCTGGCATGTGAAAAACATGTGCCACAAAGCGCATCAAGCCCGCCGCGAAAGCCTGATCATCGCAGCGCTGAGCGGCGATTTCGGAGCCGCTGGCGGCTGAGAACCCTAGTAAGTCGTAAATTCATTCTGTCAGATAACGTTCGAAGAACGTTGGAGCAGGCCGCCCCCCCCCGACCGTGCTGCATAAACGACGAAGTGGGGACCAAATCCTGTCCTTCGTCCGTTCTGTAATCAAAGACATAGCGTTCGAGGGCCTAGGGGTTCCGAGCTCGCGGGGCATCAGGTCAACGGGGCGCGCTGATAAGCAGTTACGGAAAGCAGTACTCGCCCTATGGCCGAGAAACAGGAGAATATTACGCCGCGCCCAGCCCAATCGGAGCGCCTTAAAGCTCTGCTGGCGGACCTCGGTCGTCCGCTCGAGCCGGGAGATTGGGAACGAAAGCAAGCATCTGGTGACGATACACAATCGCGCAACCCGATCAAACGTCTTGTCAAGGCCAGGCGTCATCGTAAGGACCTGAAACAGGCACGACGGGCGGCTCAGAAAGCATTCGGGGTAAAACCGCGGCATTCCACGCGCCGTCAGGCCACCATAATGCTCACCGCTGGCGCGCTCGGCCTCACTGCATTTACCGGACCGCAATTACCGAAAACCAACAAGGGACAGCCGATCGCGGCCACCTCACTGGTCGTCGACGCCGCAGAAACGCGCAAGCCCGCTGCGCTGCTGAAAGCGAGTGACAACTTCAAACAAGCTCTAATTCAGGAAGAAGGCGTCCGCTACACCGTTTATCGGGACGTAGCCGGGTATCCCACTGTCGGGGTCGGCCATCTCGTCGAACCGGAAGACAACCTCCGTGTCGGCGATACTATCAGCGAAGACCGCGCGATGGCATTTCTGACCGCAGACCTCGCAGAGGCAGAGCGCGGCGTGCGCCAGCTCGTCGGTGCACTCCCGCTCTATCAGCACGAATTCGATGCCCTCGTGGATCTCGTCTACAACGTCGGCATCGGCAATGTCTCTCCGGAACAAAGCCCGAGACTGAACGCGGCGATCGATGCGGGAGACTATGACGAGGTAGCTTCGCAGCTCGACTACACCCATGCTGGTGGCGCTGTCGCGAGGGGGCTGCAGTTCCGGTCCGAACGGCGTGCTGCGATCTTCGCCGAAGCCGAATATGAGGACCCGCGCGAGACTGGCACTGCCAGCCAGAACGCCTGACATTTCGTAATCGGGAGCGCGTTATGTAAGGGCGAGGTATGACCCACCGTCTGTTCATCGCATTGCGCCCTCCGCCTCCTGTTCGCGACCGACTGATCGACAGTATGGAGAGAGTGACAGGCGCGCGCTGGCAGGATGACGACCAGTTGCACCTCACTTTGCGGTATGTCGGAGAGGTCGACAGGCACCGCGCAAACGATCTTGCCGAAGCGCTCGGCGACTTGCGCATGCCGTCTTTCGAAATCGAGCTGGTCGGTACGGGCGTTTTCGAACGCAAGGGCAAACCGCACCTGCTCTGGGCTGGTGTCGAGCCGAACGAGGCACTCCGGCGTCTGCAGAAGAAGATCGAACGCATTTGCCAGAGCGTGAGGATCGAGCCCGAACACCGCAAGTTCATGCCTCACGTCACCCTGGCGCGGCTCAATTCGTCCAGCGGCCCGGTCGGCAGCTTCCTCGCCGACACTGCGACCACCCGTTTCGGTAGCTGGCAAGCGAGCTCCTTCGGTCTGTTCGAGAGCCACTTGCGCGAGCAAGGATCGCTCTACACCGAAGTTGTCGATTATCCGCTCGGCGCGGTAGCCTGAGCCATTCAGGAACCCGCAAGGCCCGATGCCGTTCGATAAAGCGTGCACAAGCGCCGACCGGCGACATGCGTTCGCTTGCTCCAAGCCACGCAATCCGGTCCAAGCGCGTATCGCAATTCTATCTATCCGGTCAGGCATAACCCTGCCCGGTCCAAGGGAGATACTATGAAGGCCCAGATCCTGGCCACCGCCGCCCTCGCCGCACTTGCCGCAGGCTGCACCACCACCCCCGGAGGAGAAATCGAGACCATGGCCGAAGCCAATGAAGTCCCGCAGGCCACCGGCTATTTCGCCAGCGAAAGCACCCTGCCGTTCAAGGCACCCGATTTCACCAAGATTTCGGAAGACGACTATATGCCGGCATTCGAGCAGGGCATGGCAATCCACCAAGCCGAAATCCAGGCGATCATTGACAATCCCGCCCCGCCGACCTTCGAGAACACGATTGTCGCGCTCGAGAAATCGGGCCGCATGTTGGGCCGCGTCGCAACGGTCTTCTTCGCGCTGACCGGATCGAACACCACCGACCGGTTGGACGAGATCAACACCGAAATCAGCCCCAAGCTGACCGCCCATTCCGACAGCATCACCCTCAACCCCGAGCTCTTCGCCCGCGTGAAGGCGGTCTACGACAACCGCGCCGCGATGACGATGACGCCCGAAGATGCCAAGCTGCTTGAGGATACCTACGAAGGCATGGTCCATGCAGGCGCCATGCTGACCGACGCCCAGCGTGAACGCGTGAAGCAGATCAACACTCAGCTGTCCGAAATCACGACCGAGTTCGGCCAGACCGTCCGCTCCGCCATGAGCGACCAGCCGCTGATCGTCGACACGCGCGAGGAGCTGGCGGGCCTGTCGGAAGCCGACATCAAAGCTGCGGCGGAACTTGCCGCAGAGAAGGGCCAGCCGGGCAAGTTCGCCCTCGCCCTGCAGAACACCACGCAGCAGCCGCTCCTGCCGACGCTGGAGAACCGGGCGACGCGGGAGAAGCTGTTCAAGCTGTCCTACCACCGCGCCGACGGCCAGCGCGGGTTCGACACGCGCGACCAGGTCCGCCAGATTGCGGCCCTGCGCGCCGAGAAAGCCGCGCTGTTCGGCGAGCCCGACTGGGCGACCTACGCCATGTGGGATCGCATGGCCGAGAAGCCGGAAACCGCACTCAATTTCATGGAGCAGATGGTCCCCGCCCTCGCCGCGACCCAGCGGCGCGAAGCGGCCCTGCTGAACACCGCGATCGCAGCCGACGGCGGCGATTACGAAGTGCAACCGTGGGACTGGTATCGCTATGCCAACAAGGTGAAGGCCGAGAACTTCCAGCTCGATGAAGACGCGGTCATGGAATATTTCCAGCTCGACAAGGTGCTGGAAGATGGCGTCTTTTACGCTGCCAACCAGCTTTACGGCCTTAGCTTCGAGAAGCGGACCGACATCCCGGTCTATCACCCGGACGTCACCACCTATACGGTGTTCGACCGCGACGGATCGGAGCTCGGCCTGTTTTATTTCGATCCGTTCCAGCGCCCGTCCAAGCGCGGCGGCGCGTGGATGAGCAACTTCGTCGACCAGAGCGACCTGTGGGGCAACAAGCCCGTCATCTACAACGTGTTGAACATCCCGAAGGCCCCGGCAGGCGAGGTGCAGCTGGTCAGCTTCGACAACGTCAACACACTGTTCCACGAATTCGGCCATGCGCTGCACGGCTTCTTCGCGGACCAGATGTACGAGAGCCTGTCCGGCACCGCCACGGCGCGCGATTTCGTCGAATATCCGAGCCAGGTGAACGAGATGTGGGCGACCTATCCGTCGGTCCTTTCGAACTACGCCAAGCATTACGAGACGGGCGAGACCATCCCGACCGAGATGATCGAACGGATCGAAGCCGCGTCGAAGTTCAACCAGGGTTACGACTTCGGCGAGGTCGTGGCAGCTGCCCTGCTGGACATGAAGTGGAGCGCGCTGTCTCCGGCGGAAGCCGCCGCTATCGACACACCGGCCAAGGTCGACGCGTTCGAGCGTCAGGCGCTGGAAGAGCTCGGTCTCGAGATCGACCTCGTGCCGCCGCGCTATCGCAGCAGCTATTTCAACCACATCTTCAGCGGACCCGCCGGCTATTCGGCAGGATATTACAGCTATCTGTGGACCGAGATGCTCGACCGCGACAGCCGCAAGTGGTTCCTCGACAATGGCGGTCTCACCCGCGAGAACGGCGATCACTATCGCGCTACCGTGCTGAGCCGCGGCGGGACGATGGACTACTACCAGATGTTCCAGAACTTCATGGGCCGCGCGCCCGAAGTCGGCCCGATGCTCGAAGCGCGCGGGCTAATCCCGGGCGACGAAGCAGCCGACAGCGAGGTTGCGGACGACGGCGCTGCGACCATCGGTGATAGCGGGACGACGATGCCGATCGGCAACTGATCGCTTTTTCCTGTTGATTTGAGAGGTCGGGGTCCTGTGGCTCCGGCCTCTTTTTCGTTGCGAGGTTAACCGGTTCGCAACGGTGCGAGCCTATTCGTACCGAAGGGACGGAAGGCGTGACGGAGAACACATTCAAGGATCAGGACGGACTGGGCGTGTGCGTCACGCGCGATGCCGCCTGGGCGGCAGAAGTTCGCCGCGAGATCATATCCGGACTGGCGGATCGCGAGGCGCATTCGCTACCAGCGAGCCTTGTTGCCTGGTCGCTCTGCCTGGTTATTGCCACGATTATCGGTCCCGATATCCTGCTCATCATCGCCCTGCTGTTCAGGCCGGTTTCGATCGGCCTGATCCGCTGGGCCTGCACCCACCTTCGCCGAACGCTTGGAGCAGGTGAACCTTTCGAGGCGGCTTTTAGATTAGCCGGCATCGCCCTTTCCCTTTCGGGACTGTCATGGGGACTGCTGACCTTTCCTGTCTTCGCTGCACCGACTGTCGAGCCTGCCGGACTGGCGCTGCTGGTGCTGGTTATCACCGGGGTGTGCATGATCTGCTCGATGGTCGGCCTTGTCCCATGGATTCTGGTCGGTTTCGCCTGCGCTTTCGCACTCTCCGTTCTCGCCGGCAGCTTTATCGCCAGCGGCGGATCGCAACCGGCGCTCACTGCGGCAGTCCTGCTTCCGCTGATCGGCGCGGTTCCATTCGGTATCGGGCAGCGACGCCAGGCCATTCGGGCCGCCGAAGACGCGGTCGACAAACTTCACCTCCACGAAGAAGTGGCAAGCGCCCTGCACCATGCCGAATATCTCTCGCGCCACGATGCCTTGACCGGCCTCGGTAATCGCCGCGCGCTATTCGAGGACTATGGAAACCTCAGCCAGCCGGACGGACCGAGAACGATCCTGTCCATCGACCTCGACAATTTCAAATGTATCAACGACACCTTCGGACACCAGGCGGGCGACGAAGTGCTCGTCGCGGTTGCCGACAGCATCCGCAATGCAATGCGAGGTGCGCGGCAGAAGGGCTACACCAGCTACCGGCTCGGCGGAGAGGAATTCGCCATTGTCCTCGAACAGTCGGACGAAAGCGCGGGGCGCGCCTTTGCCGAACAGCTCCGCCAGACGATCGAGAAACTCGTGCCCGTACGCGACGTGCCGCATTTGCGCATCTCGGCTTCGATCGGTGTGATGGGATGGTCGGGGGGGCTACCGTTGACCACCGCGCTGGGGCAAGTGGACAAACTGCTCTACGTCGCCAAGGAGCGGGGCCGCAATTGCGTGGTCGCCCGCTTCGAAGCGCGTGCCGCGGCCTAGGCAGCCCTCGACTTACCGCGCCACGCCAGCGAGTTGCTATTGAGTTCGGCCAGGTCTTCGGAGCCTGCAATCGCCGCACGGCCCAAGGCGATCGCTTTCTCCAGCACGGCATCCTCGGCGTTGCGGTAGGCGGGCGCGGGAATTTCCTCGTTCCATTTTGTGCCTACGGCGTTGTCCAGCAGGATACGCTGGAAACAATGGTCGAGATGCACCGGCCAGCCGCGGTCCTGCGCAAGGCTCGGCATTTCATCGCGAGTAAGCGCGAACCATCGGTTTTCGAGATCGGATCGGGTCATGCGAAGGCAACCCTTCAGAGGGCGATGAGTGCCCGCTTGCCATCCGCGCCGATCCATCGGGCGTCGATGTTCCAGACGCTTTGCAGGGTCGATACGTCCAATGCCGCTTGCGGCTCTCCGTCGGCGGCGAGCCTGCCTTCGTTGAGCACGATGACCCGATCGGCACAATTCATCGCATGGGCGAGATCGTGGAGCACCAGCAACACGCCAGCGCCGTCGTCGGCCGCAGCGCGCAAATGACGCAATAAGGCGAGCTGGTGTCCGATATCCAGCGCGGCGAGCGGTTCGTCCGCGAGTATCCATGCAGGCTCTCCGGCGAGCACGCGCGCCAGCAATACGCGGGCGGTCTCGCCGCCGGACAGCGATTGGGCGCGGCGGTTTTCGAGCGGTCGGAGGTCGAGGGCGGAAATCGCTGCATCGACCGGCTCCGCGCGGGTATCGCCATGCGGCATCCGGCCAAGCTCGACCAGGCTGCGGACCGGAACATCCCACGCAATTTCATGCGTTTGCGGGAGATAGCCGATACGCTGTGCGCGATCACGCGGGTGCAGGGTCGCGAGATTGCTGTCACCGAGATCGACCGCCCCGTCTTCCGGCGGGAGCAGACCCGCCAGCGCCTCGAGCAGTGTCGACTTACCCGCTCCGTTCGGGCCGCAGATTGCGGTGATCTGTCCCGGCTCCAAGGCCAGTGAAACGTCATGGAGGCGATCGCCGATTGAGAGGTTACGCGCAGCGAGCATCATGCGGGCCCCCTGCGCATTCGTATCAGAAGCCAGAGGAAGAACGGCGCGCCCAGCAAGCTCAGCGCGATGCCGAGCCTCAGTTCCGTCACGAAAGGCAAGACCCTCACCGCGCTGTCCGCGACCAGCACCAGCAGTGCGCCCGCGAGCGCGCTCGGCACGATCAGTTGCGAGGGACGACTGTCGGTAAGCGGTCGCACGAGGTGCGGTACGATCAGCCCGACGAAGCCGATGATCCCGGCAACCGCCACGCTAGCGCCGACAGTCAGACCGATGCCTGCAATCAGCATCCAGAGCAGCGCGCCGGTATTCACACCTAGCGACCGAGCCACCGGCTCGCCTAGCGTCAGCGCGTCGAGCGGTTTGCCGGTGCGCCACAGGAGGAGCACGCCGAGCCCTACGAGCGGCGCGGCCAGCGTGACTTCGCGCCAGCTGCGGTCGGTCAGCGCGCCGTTCAGCCAGAGGACGATCTCGCTCATCGCGAAGGCATTCGGCGCCATGCTGATTGCCAGCGCCGTCAGCGCTCCCGCAAGGCTGGCGACCATCAGGCCCGCCAGCGTGAACAATGCTATTCCGCCCGTCCGTCCGGCAATCGCAGCCAGCAGGGCCATCGCTCCGCCTGCACCCAGCAGCGCGAAAAGTGGCAGCAACCAAGCGCTCGCCGTATAGCCGAACCACAACGCCACGACCGCTCCCAGCGCCGCGCCTGGTGCGATGCCGAACAGACCCGGATCGGCGAGCGGATTGCGCAGATAGCCCTGCATCGTCGCCCCTGCCGCACCCAGGCCTGCTCCCACGATCACTGCCAATAGCGCGCGCGGCAGGCGCAGTTCTGCGAGGATGATCGCGGCATTGGGCGTGGCGTCGGGCCAGAGCCACACGCGACCTGCCAGAAGCGAGAGCGGCAGGGCAATTGCGAGCAGCAGGCCGAATATTAGGACGGCCCGATTCACGAAACGCTCCGTCGGATTTGGGCCAGTCGCTCGGCTGCGCGGATCACCGTCGGACCGCCGCAATAGAGCAGGCGCGTGTCGAAATTTTCGCGCCGCATGCCTGGAAGCTGGTCGAGCACGGGATGACGCTGGCCTTCGCCGCTCCCGGCCACCAGCAGAACTTCCGGCGGATCGGCCACCACCTGCTCCAGCGCGAGGAAGTCTGCCTGAGTAAGTCCTCGAGCTTCGCCGTAACTGGCGAAGCCGGTCCGGCGCAGCAGGTCGCTGATGAGCGCGCGCTCGCCGGGGACGATGCCGCCCGGCTGCCACAGGGCGGCTTCGATGGCTTGCCCTTCTGCGTCTGCGCGACCGATGGCTTCGTCGATCCGAGCTGCAAGGTGCTCCCCTGCTGTCGTGTTGCCGGCCAGTTCGGCAAGAGCACGCACCTGTTCGAGACTTTCCTCGACTGTTCTTGCCGCCCCAAAGGTGACGACTTCAACGCCCAGATCCTCAAGCGCAGCGCGCGTCGCGGGCGCGATGAAGCTGCTTGCGACCACCACATCGGGATCGAGCGCGAGGATTTCTTCGACCGTGCCGCCCGTGGCGCGGTAGCGAGCGGCCTCTGCCGGCTCCATCGAGGTCGCGCGTGGATCCTTGCTGTAATGCGAGATTGCGAGCAGCTGGCCGGGCGCTGCGACCTCGGACAGGATCGCATCGGTGCAGGGGTTGAGGCTGACGATGGTCGGCCGTTCATGATCGGGTGCCCGTACCGGCCCCTCGCTCGCGCATCCGGCGAGCAGCAGGGCCAGCGCGGGCAGTAGCCGGATCACATTTGCGCCCGCACGCCGACAAAGGCACCGCGGCCGGGCGACGCATAGCCGCGCGCGGTCGCGTAATCGGCGTCGAACACGTTCTCGAACCGGCCGTAGACCTCGAGCGTATCGCCCAGCGGCAGGGCGGCGCGCAGGTCGAGCACTTCGTAGCCGTCGAGCGCGACCGTATTGGCGGCATTGTCGAAGCTTTCGCCGGCAAAACGCAAGTCCGCACCCAGCTTCAGTCCGAAGGGGGCATTCCAGTCGGCATATAGCGTGCCGAAGTGACGCGGGCGGCGCGCGAGGTCGAGGCCGGTCGCACGGTCTTCGGCATCAACATAAGAGAAGACGCCCGACACCCGGAACGCGCCGGTCACGTCGAAGCCTGCCTCGGCTTCGAACCCTTGCGCCCGGGCGCGCGCGGTGTTGTCGTAGAAACCGAACGGCCGACCCGCGCTGAAAGCGAAGTTGATCAGGTCTGTGGTGTCGCGCCGGAAGGCGGTGAGCGCGACATGCGCGCCGCGGCCGCGTTGACCTTTCTCCACCCCAAAGTCGAAGCTGGTGCTTTCTTCCGGGCGCAGGTCCGCATTGCCGTAGAAGCTGCGCAGCTGGTATAGCGTCGGCGCCTTGAAGCCCTCGCCCACGCTCGCGCGAATGCGCCAGTCGTTGCCGAGGCCGTAGGACAAATCGGCGCCATAGCTGCCGTTCGTGCCGAACAGCTCGTGATCGTCCACGCGCGAACCGATATGTGCCGCGATATCGCCCAGTGCGAAGCCGAGCTGGACGTAGGCACCGGAGATTTCGATCTCGCCCGGCGCATCGAAACTCGTGACATAATCGCTCCACTCGTGCTCCGCGCCGAAGGCCACCGTTACCGGGCCGATGGCGCGGTATTCGCCGCGCAGTTGCACGCGCTCCGAATGGCCGTCACCGGCGAAGGTCACATTGCCCGCATCGTCGAGATTGTCGCGTTCGGTGTCGGACAGGCTGTAGGCCGCGCGCAGGGTGAGGTCGTTGCCGTAATAGGCCAGGCCGACATCTCCCCAGTGTCGGCGGGTTTCCTGCGTTTCCAGCGTGTCGGCCAGCGCGAAGTTCGGCGGCGGGAAGCCATCGATGTCGAGTGTGCCCTCGCTCCAGTTGGCATGGGCGAACAGTTCGAGGTTCGTTGTGACGTCGAAAAACGCGGTGCCGCCCAGCGCGACCTGTTCGAAGCCGTCGGGTTCCGTGCCGGAGGCGGCGGCGGAGAAACCGTCCGTGCGGTAGAAGGAGCCGGTGAGCCCGGCGAAGTAGCGATCGCCTTTCAGCCCGCCGACGGCGCTGGCGTAGAGCGTGTCGCGCGAGCCGTATTCGACATTGCCTTCCAGCCCGCTCTCGGCGCGGGTCGACACCTCGACCACCCCGCCGATGGCGTCAGAGCCCCAAATGGTGCTGTTCGAGCCGCGCAGGATGTCGAACTTGCCCGTCGTGCCCAGAAGGAGATTGCCGAAATCGAACCCTCCCGAGGGCGATGACGGATCGTTGACCTTCACCCCGTCGACCAGCACCAGCAGCTGCTCCGAATTGGCGCCGCGGATGCTGACGCCGGTAAAGCCGCCGATGCTGCCGTTACGGGTGAGCGACAGGCCCGGTGTGCGCTGCAGGACGCGCGTCGCATCCGGCCCCTGCACGCTTTCGATTTCCTCGCGGTCGATAATCGTGACCGCCTGGCCGGTGTTGCCGATATCGGTGCCGAGGCCGTTGGCGGTTACGGTGATGGTGTCGGCGCGGTCCTCGACAATCTCGACGCCCAGCAGTGTGTTGTCGTCAGAGTCCTGCGCGTAAGCAGCACATGGAAATGCGGAAACAGTCAGTAAGAAGAAAAACCTGGACACAAAACCTCCATCAAAAGCGAAACGTCGCTCATGACGGGAGGGAGCGGAATTGCTCGCATCCACGTTTGCCATCGGTACACCCCGCCCGCGGCTGAACGACACGCATGGGCAGGTCTCCTGGCTCCCGGATCGCCGGCTGCGCCCCGCCTTCCCGCCCGCATGGACAGTGGCATGATGGAGCGCGCCTCACCGGTCACAGTTGCGGGGGCAGCGGAGGTATCGCACCTCCTTCCCTCTTCGGGCCTGCGCGAACAGGCCAACCCATGACGCAGGCGCGCCCCTACACCGCGATATTGCGGCGCACAAGATGGAGTTCGCATTAAGGATTTGCATGGTAAGGGCCGCGGCGACGGACGTCCCGTGGCGGGACCCGAACCTGCAGCCTCTCCCGCGCTATCGCGCGACAGGCTATGCAGAGCGTGAAAGGATGGCGGCATTTGGCCAGCAGGGCTGACAGCGCAGGCATCGGAACGGAGCGCAGCCCGCGCCCTGCGCCGACGCGCGCTCAGCGCCGCGCCGAACGTCAGCGAGACAGGCGGCAGATGACGATCCGTCTCGGGGCGCTCGCGCTTGCCATCGCCCTGCCGACCTATGCGGCACAAGGCGAACTCGGCTCCAACCTTCGCAGTGCTATCGGCCTCGAGGAAGAGCGCGTCGCACTGACACCCATGCCGTTCGAGACGGCGGGCGAAAGCTTCCCCGGATCGGCCTTCTATTACCTCGAAGACGCCTCCCGCCTCGCCACCGACCTCGCCGACCTTCGTGAGGAGGAAGGCACGCTGGAAACGGTCGAATTCGCCGAGAGCCACGGCGCGGGCGCGGCGGCGCAGGCCTTCCGGCAGTCGGGCGGCGGGCTCGACAAGGCGCGCGCGCTGCAGTGCCTTTCGATGGCGATCTATTACGAGGCGGCGAGCGAGAGCTACGAAGGCCAGCAGGCGGTGGCGCAGGTGGTCTTGAACCGCGTGGCGCACCCCGCCTATCCGGCCAGCGTCTGCGGCGTCGTCTTCCAGGGATCGGAGCGCAAGACCGGCTGCCAATTCTCCTTTACCTGCGACGGATCGATGCGGCGCACCCCGTCGCGCGGCGGCTATGCGCGCGCGCAGTCGATCGCGTTGGCGGCTCTCGCGGGCGATGTCTACGGCCCCATCGGCCTCGCCACCCACTATCATACGAATTACGTGAATCCCTATTGGGCGTCGAGCCTCGATTACATTCGCACCATCGGCGCGCATCGCTTTTATCGCTGGAAGGGATCAGCCGGACGGTTGGGCGCCTTCACCGATGCCTATGCCGGTGTGGAGCCGGGTGCCGCCGCCCCCGCCGTGCGCCGCGCCGAGAGCGACGTGCCCGGCCCGGTCGCAGCAGCCGCGCCGCCGCCGAATTCCGCCATCGGTGCGGACAGGACACCCGACGTACCGGTCGGCGCGCCTGCGAAACCCGCTACGGCAGCGCCCCCCAAGAACGACAACCTGCCCTCGTCCGGTCGCGTGCGCGACGAATATGCGAACAGCGGGCGCTGGATCAGGGAACCGGGCAAGAGCGATTAGGCCCTTCGTCTGCCAGTGAAGACAAAGATTTACGTCTTCACAACCATACCGTGGAACACAAGCTTAGGTGCATCCCGCTAATGCCGGGTCAGCGCGGCGCAGCGCGACGCCACAGAAAGCAGGACAACTGCCCATGCCCGTTCATTTTGCCGCCGCCCGCTCAACTGCCCATTCGCCGATCGCACGCGCGCTGGCTCGCAAGGCACTGGGCCGCGCGGCCAATGACAACGGCGTGGCCGGCGGCGACGTGGCAGTCGAAGGCTCTTTCGACACGATGATGCGCGCGGCGCTGAAGCACTTCGCGCAGCACGGGCTCGGCGCTGCACGCGAGGCGCGCAACCAGGCGGAACAGGCGCATTTTACCGGCGATACGGAGAGCTACGCATGGTGGCTCGAGGTCTGCCGGACGCTGGATCGGCGCGCGGCGGAAGACCTCGTCCGCCGCCTCGATACAACGAGCGCGCTCATCTATTGAAACTTTCCGGGCGATGGCCGGTTGAGGTCTTGTTGAACCGAGCGTAGCAGCGCTTATTGCTACTGCAAACCATTCTCAAAGATATGTGAACCAGCCAGCCGATTGCCGGTTGCATTCGTGTGCGCGGGGGCCTAGGTCGCACTCGCAATCGACCGGGTGCCGTGCCGCCTTCGCGGGACACTTACGGCATGGCCCACTTATCGGTCTCTCGTGTTTCATGATCGGTCCCGCGACAGGACAAGGACCTTCCCCTACATGGCACGCAAGAAGATCGCGCTCATCGGCTCCGGCATGATCGGCGGCACCCTCGCCCACCTCGCTGCGAAGAAGGAAATGGGCGACATCGTCCTGTTCGACATTGCCGAGGGCATGCCGCAGGGCAAGGCGCTCGATCTCAGCCAGTGCGGCCCGATCGAAGGTTTCGATGCGAAGATCACCGGGACGAACGACTATGCCGACATCGCCGGCGCCGACGTCGTGATCGTTACCGCCGGTGTCCCGCGCAAGCCCGGCATGAGCCGCGACGACCTGCTCGGCATCAACCTCAAGGTGATGAAGGCGGTCGGCGAAGGCATCAAGAACAATTGCCCCGACGCCTTCGTGATCTGCATCACCAACCCGCTCGACGCGATGGTCTGGGCACTGCGAGAATTCAGCGGCCTGCCGCACAACAAGGTGGTCGGCATGGCCGGCGTGCTCGACAGCGCGCGCTTCGCCACCTTCCTTGCCTGGGAGTTCGATGTCTCGGTGAAGGACGTGAACGCCTTCGTCCTCGGCGGCCACGGCGACACCATGGTTCCGGTCACCAGCTACACCACGATCAACGGCATCCCGGTCAACGACTATGCCAAGATCAAGGGCGTCTCGGCCGATCGCATCGACGAGATCGTCAAGCGCACCCGCGGCGGCGGCGGCGAAATCGTCGGCCTGCTCGGCAACGGTTCAGCCTATTACGCCCCCGCCACCAGCGCGATCAGCATGGCCGAAGCCTATCTCGGCGACCAGAAGCGCGTCCTGCCCTGCGCCAGCTATGTTGAAGGCAAGTACGGCCTCGACGGACTGTATGTCGGCGTCCCCACCGTGATCGGCGCAGGCGGCACCGAGGAAGTGATTGAGATCGAACTGTCGGACGAGGAAAAGAGCAACCTTAAGGTCAGTACCGACGCGGTCGAAGAGCTTCTCGAAGCCTGCAAGGGGCTCGACGAAAGCCTGAAGTAATTTCCGTCACCCCGGCGAAAGCTGGGGTCGTGCGCCGCTAGGTGCGACCCATATGAGAGCGATCCCGGCTTTCGCCGGGATGACGAAAGGATCGAAAATGAGCATCCTCGTAAACAAGAACACCAAGGTCATTACTCAGGGGATGACCGGAGACACTGGCACCTTCCACACGCAGCAGGCGCTCGATTACGGAACGCAGATGGTTGCGGGCGTCACGCCGGGCAAAGGCGGCACGGAGCACATCGGCCTGCCGGTCTATAACACCGTCGCCGAAGCCAAGCATGCGACCGGTGCGACCGCATCGTGCATCTACGTGCCGCCGCCCTTCGCTGCGGACTCGATCCTCGAGGCGATCGATGCGGAGATCGAGCTGATCGTCGCCATCACCGAAGGCATTCCCGTGCTCGACATGGTGCGCGTGAAGCGGGCGCTCGAAGGTAGCAAGTCGCGCCTGATCGGCCCGAACTGCCCCGGCGTGCTGACGCCCGGTGAGTGCAAGATCGGCATCATGCCCGGCTCCATCTTCAAGCAGGGCAGCGTCGGCGTGGTCTCGCGCTCGGGTACGCTGACCTATGAAGCCGTTCACCAGACCACCATGGTCGGCCTCGGCCAGACCACGGCAGTCGGCATCGGCGGCGATCCGGTAAACGGCACCAACTTTATCGACGTGCTCGACCTTTTCCTCAAGGACGATGCCACCAAGTCGATCATCATGATCGGGGAGATCGGCGGCAGCGCGGAAGAGGAAGCGGCGGAATTCATCGCGCATCAGCGCAAGAAGGGCCTCGAAAAGCCGACCGTCGGCTTCATCGCCGGCCGCACGGCGCCTCCGGGCCGCCGCATGGGCCACGCAGGCGCCATCGTCAGCGGTGGCCAGGGCGGCGCCGAGGACAAGATCGAGGCGATGGAAAAGGCGGGCATCCACGTCTCGCCCTCGCCCTCCGAACTCGGCACGACGCTCGACGGCCTGCTGAAGGAACTCGCCTGAGCCTTCGCAGCGGACAGGCCGTCTCCTCCCCGGGAGCCTTCCGCATCGCCGAAGCATTGGCATTATGAACCGACAATAGGGTCGGTGCGAAAGGGACCCGATGGGTAACGAGAGCCACGATTTCCTGCCCGAGATGGGCGATCAGGAAGGCCCGCAGCAGGGCCCGAGTTGGGGCAACCCGCGCTGGCTGGCCGAAGTGGTCGACAGCGAGGCGGATCTGACCGCCGCGCTCGACCCCACGCAGATGCGCGTTGCGGTCGCGCAGGCGGCGGAAAAGGCAGGCAAGCAGCTCGATCCCAAGGCGCTGGAAAAGGCCGCGGACGACAGCATCCGGGCGATGCTGCTGGTGCGGCTTTACCGTGTACGCGGGCATTTGGCGGCCGATCTCGACCCGCTGGGCCTGTCGCATCGAGAGGTGCCCGAGGACCTGAAGCTCGAATGGCACGGCTTCGACGGCCAGCTCGACCGCGAGGTCTATGTCGGCGGCGTGTTCGGCTTCGAATGGGTCACCGTGCGCGAGCTCTACGACGCCTTGCGCGCCACCTATTGCGGCAATGTCGGCCTCGAATACATGCACATCTCGGACACGGAGGAGCGCCGCTTCCTTCAGGATAAGTTCGAAACGCCCGAAGACACGATCCAGTTCACCGACGAGGGCAAGCGCGCGATCCTCGCCGCCGTGATCCGGGGCGAGCAGTACGAGAAGTTCCTCGGCAAGAAATACGTCGGCACCAAGCGCTTCGGCCTCGATGGCGGCGAGTCCATGATCCCGGCGCTCGAAGCCGTGATAAAGTACGGCGGCCAGCTCGGCGTGCGCGAAATCATCTACGGTATGGCCCACCGCGGCCGCCTGAACGTGCTCGCAAATGTCATGGGCAAGCCCTATAAGGTCATCTTCCACGAATTTTCCGGCGGGTCTTCAAACCCCGACGATGTCGGCGGTTCGGGCGATGTGAAATACCACCTCGGCACCAGCACCGACCGCGAGTTCGACGGCATCGACGTGCACATGAGCCTCGTGCCGAACCCGTCGCACCTCGAAGCAGTGAACCCTGTCGTGCTTGGCAAGAGCCGCGCGCAGCAGGCGATCCGCGACGACCTCAAGAAGCACGAGCAGGTCCTGCCCGTGCTGCTGCATGGCGACGCGGCCTTCGCCGGTCAGGGTATCGTGTGGGAGTGCCTCGGCTTCTCCGGCGTGCGCGGCTACAACACCGGGGGCTGCCTGCACTTCGTCATCAACAACCAGATCGGCTTCACCACCAGCCCGCAATTCGCGCGCTCCAGCCCCTACCCCAGCGATGTGGCCAAGGGCGTCCAGGCGCCGATCCTCCACGTCAATGGCGACGATCCGGAGGCCGTAACCTTCGCTTGCAAGCTGGCGATCGAATACCGCCAGAAATTCGGTCGCGACATCGTAATCGACATGTGGTGCTATCGCCGCTTCGGCCATAACGAGGGCGACGAGCCCAAATTCACCCAGCCGCTGATGTATGACGAAATCCGCCAACATCCCAAGGTCAGCGAGCTCTACACCAAGCGGCTCGAGGACGAAGGCGTCATCGAGAAGGGCTATGCCGACCAGCTGATCGACGAGTTCACTAGCCTGCTCGAAGAAGAATTCGCCGCGGCCAAGAATTACAAGCCCAACCAGGCCGACTGGTTCGGTGGCCGCTGGGCCGGCATGAACAAGCCCGCCGATGCGGAGAACGCGCGTCGCAACGCGGATACGGGGATCGAGAAGAAGCTGTTCGACAGCCTCGGCCGCACGCTGACGACCGTCCCCGAAGACATCACGATCCACAAGACGCTCGGCCGCGTGCTCGATGCCAAGCGCGAGATGTTTGCCAGCGGCGAAGGCTTCGACTGGGCGACCGGCGAAGCGCTCGCTTTCGGAAGTCTCGTGACCGAGGGCTTCGGGGTGCGCCTGTCCGGCCAGGATTCGGGCCGCGGCACGTTCAGCCAGCGCCACGCCGTCTGGGTCGACCAGAAGGACGAGCGCAAATACATCCCGCTCACGACGCTGCCGCACGGCAAGTTCGAGGTCTACGACAGCCCGCTGTCCGAATATGGCGTACTCGGCTTCGAATACGGCTTCGCCATGGCGGATCCGAAAAGCCTGGTGATGTGGGAAGCGCAGTTCGGCGACTTCGCCAATGGCGCGCAGATCATGATCGACCAGTTCATCGCCGCGGGCGAGGCCAAGTGGCTGCGCGCCAACGGCCTCGTGCTGTTGTTGCCGCATGGTTACGAGGGTCAGGGGCCGGAACACAGCTCCGCGCGGCTCGAGCGTTTCCTGCAGCTCTGCGCGAACGACAACATCCAGGTCTGCAACATCACGACCCCGGCGAATTATTTCCACGTCCTGCGCCGCCAGATGCTGCGCGGCTTCCGCAAGCCGCTGGTCATCATGACGCCGAAGAGCCTGCTCCGCCATCCGTTGGCCAAGTCCAGCGCGGAAGAGTTCATGGGCGATCATCACTTCATGCGGATCAAGTCCGACATGACCGAGATCGACGACAAGAAGATAAAGCGCCTCGTACTGTGTAGTGGCAAGGTCGCCTACGACCTGATGCAGCGCCGCGACGAAGCCGGGCTGGACGACGTATCCATCGTGCGGCTCGAGCAGCTCTACCCCTTCCCCGGCGAACCGCTGGCCGTGCGCCTGAAACGCATGACCAATCTGGAAAAGATCGTCTGGTGCCAGGAAGAACCGAAGAACAACGGTTCGTGGTTCTTCGTCGACCGCCTGATCGAGGAAGCCGCTGAGCAGGCCGGACACAAGGGCATGCGCCCCTGCTACGCCGGGCGCGAGGTCGCTGCCTCCCCCGCCACCGGTTACGCCAGCCGCCACCAGATCCAGCAGGAAGCGCTGGTCGGCATCGCGCTGGGTCTGAACGACGGCGACACCTCCGCCGCGACCACCACCTGCAATTGATCCGTTTCAAGGTTTAGGGCCAGAGAAGGAACCCGAACGACATGGCCACCGAAGTCAAAGTCCCCACACTGGGCGAAAGCGTTACCGAAGCGAGCGTCGGCGAGCTGCTGAAGCAGGTCGGCGATGCGGTCGCCGTGGACGAGCCGATTATCAGCCTCGAAACCGACAAGGTCGCGGTCGAAGCCCCCTCACCAGTCGCCGGCGTGATCAAGGAGTTCAAGGTCGCGGTCGGTGACACGGTCGAGGTCGACGCCGTTATTGCCGTGATCGAAGAAGGCGCAACCGGCGCTGCCACCGGCGAAGAAGCAGACCGCGCCAAGGAAGAGCGGGCAGAGGGACAGGAAGAGCGTTCGGAAACGCCGACGCCCAGCCCCGCTCCCGCAGCCTCCTCCGACGCCTCGCAGACGCTCTCGCCCGCCGTCCGCCGTGCGGTTCTTGAGCACGGCGTCGATCCTTCGACCATCAAGGGCACCGGCAAGGACGGTCGCCTGACCAAGGAAGACGTGATCGCCGCCGCGCAGGCCAAGAAGGACGGCAGCGACTCGATCGCCGACGCCGCGCCGCAACAGGCCGCGACCGCATCGGCTCCGGTAGGCGAGCGCCGCGAGGAACGCGTTAAAATAACGCGCATGCGCCAGACCATCGCCAAGCGCCTCAAGAGTGCGCAGGAAGAAGCGGCGCTGCTGACCACCTTCAATGACGTCGACATGTCGGCGGTCATGGAAGCGCGCGGAAAGTACAAGGACCTCTTCGCCAAGAAGCACGACATCCGCCTCGGCTTCATGGGCTTTTTCGCCAAGGCCGCTTGCCTAGCGCTGAAGGATGTCCCCCCGGTCAACGCCTATATCGAAGGCGACGAGATCGTCTATCACGACTATGTCGACATTTCGGTCGCGGTTTCGGCGCCCAACGGCCTAGTCGTCCCGGTGATCCGCGACGCGCAGGACAAGGGCTTTGCGCAGATCGAGAAAGATATCGCCGACTTCGGCAAGCGCGCCAAGGACGGCACGCTGACGATGGAAGACATGAAGGGCGGCACCTTCACAATCTCGAACGGCGGCGTGTTCGGCAGCCTCATGTCGACCCCGATCATCAACCCGCCGCAGAGCGCCGTTCTCGGCCTTCACCGCATCGAGGACCGCCCGGTGGTCGTCGATGGCGAGATCGTCATCCGCCCGATGATGTATATCGCGCTGTCCTACGACCACCGCCTGATCGATGGCCGCGAGGCGGTGACCGCACTCAAGATCATCAAGGAAGCGATCGAAGATCCGACTCGGATGCTGATCGACCTTTAAGGAGTAATCCCATGAACAAGATTGCTCTCTGCGGTGTTGCGTTGGTGGCACTTTCCGGCTGCGACGTCGCGACCGAAATCGCTGGTGACGCCATCAGTGGCGAGGTGCGCACTCAATATGTTGAGCGCTGCCAGGGCGTTGCTGAAGGTGCTGGTATCGCCGCCGAGCGAATCTCGGCCGCTTGCGAGTGTTCGGCCGACACGTTCGCGGAAGACTTCGCCGCCGACGGCAATCTCGATATCGACCGCGCGCGGATCGAAGAAGTGCTCAGAATTTGTGTAGAAGGTAGCGGCGCAGCAGCGCCTGCGGAAGGTTAGAAATGGCTGAATACGACTACGACGTCCTTGTCATCGGTGCCGGACCCGGCGGCTATGTCGCTGCAATCCGCGCGGCGCAGCTGGGGCTGAAGACCGCCTGCGCCGAAAGCCGCGAAACGCTGGGCGGGACCTGCCTCAATGTCGGCTGCATCCCGTCCAAGGCGATGCTGCATGCGTCCGAGTTCTTCGACGCCGCCGCCAACGGCGCGATGGCCGAGATGGGCATCGACGTGGAGCCCAAGCTCAATCTCGACCAGATGCACGCGCAGCGCCTCGATGCGGTCAAGGGCCTGACCGGCGGGATCGAGTTCCTGTTTAAGAAGAACAAGGTCGACTGGAAGAAGGGCCATGCCACGTTCCAGGACGCACATACGGTGAAGGTCGGGGACGAGACCGTCACGGCGAAAGACGTGATCATTGCGACCGGCTCTTCTGTCACACCGCTGCCCAATGTCGCAATCGACAATGACGGCGGTGTGGTGGTGGATTCCACCGGCGCGCTCGAGCTGAAGGCCGTACCGAAGACCATGGTCGTCATCGGCGGCGGCGTGATCGGGCTGGAGATGGGCTCGGTCTGGAACAGGCTGGGCGCGGATGTGACGGTCGTCGAATTCCTCGACCAGCTGCTACCCGGCATGGATGGCGACGTGCGCAAGGAAGCGGCCAAGATCTTCAAGAAGCAGGGCATGACCCTCAAGATGAAGACCAAAGTCACCGGCGTGGAGGTCAAGGGCAAGAAGGCCGTGCTGACGCTGGAGCCCGCCGATGGCGGCGAAAGCGAAACGATGGAGGCGGATTGCGTGCTCGTGTCCATCGGCCGCAAGCCGAACACCGAAGGCCTGGGCCTCGAAAACATCGGCCTCGATACCAACAAGCGCGGCCAGATCGAAACCGACCACGACTTCCGCACCGCAGTGGACGGCGTCTGGGCGATCGGTGATTGCGTCCCCGGCCCGATGCTCGCCCACAAGGCCGAGGACGAAGGCATCGCCTGTGCCGAGAACATCGCGGGCCAGACCGGCATCGTGAACCACGACATCATTCCGGGCGTGGTCTACACCCTGCCTGAATTCGCCGGCGTCGGCCTGACGCAGGAAGAAGCCATCGAGAAGATGGGCGGCGACAAGTCCAAGGTGAAGGTCGGCAAATTCCCGATGATGGCCAACAGCCGGGCCAAGACCAATCACGAACCCGACGGTTTCGTGAAGGTCATCTCGGAAGCCGAAAGCGACCGCGTGCTGGGCGTATGGTGCATCAACAACGTCGCCGGAACGATGATCGCACAGGCGGCACAGGCGATGGAATTCGGCGCCACGAGCGAGGATATCGCCTACACCTGCCACGCCCACCCGACGCATTCCGAAGCGCTCAAGGAAGCGGCGATGGCCGTGCAGGGCAAAGCCATCCACGTCTGATCCGCAGGAGTTCGATCATGGCCCGCAGCGTTGCAATCGTCGGTGCGGGCTGTGATTGGCTTAGCGTTTTACAATGACACGCGCGGGCTTCGGTGGCCTGCTCGCCCTCGCCCTGCCAGTCATGGGAGGGCTCGGTGCGCTTTGGCTGATGGGCGCGCCCGTGTCGTTCCTGTTGGTCAATGCCGAGGCGCTTGCGCTCGGCCTCGCAGTCATCGCTTTTTCGTCCCCGCTTGAGTCTAACAAGACACAACGCTTCGCCATCGTCGTGCTGCTCGTCCTGCTGGCGCTGCCACTGCTCACCGGCCCTTATGTCAACGGCATCGCACGCTGGCTCCCACTGGGACCATTCACGCTGCATGCCGGCATGCTTGCGATACCGTTGCTTGCAGTTCTGGCCGCCCGCGACGAGGACTATTCGGCTCCGATCCTGCTGGCGGGCATCCTCGCTGCCGCATTCCAGCCCGACGCCGCGAGCGGGCTGGCGCTCACCTTCGCGGCCATGGGCCTCTACAACGCGAAGCGCGACTGGAAGGATGGCGTAGTTGCCGGGGCCGGTTTCTTCGCCACGCTGGTCATGTGGGTGCGCGGGGAATTGCCCGCCCAGCCCTTCGTCGAGCGGGTGCTGGTCGATGTCGCGGTGGTCCAGCCACTGGCAGCCTTTGCTCTGCTGGCCTGCCTGGTCGCGAGTTTCCTCCTGATCCTGCACGCCCTGCTTGCTCCCATGGCCCAGCGGCATGCGCTGGCGGGAACCCTGTTCGGCTTTTCGATCGCTGCCGTACTCTCGAATTATCCCAGCGCGCTTATCGGCTATGGTGCCGCCCCGATCCTCGGCTTCGCGATTGCCTTGTCGCAAATCGAGCGAGCGGAAAGCAAAGCTCCACAAGTCGCGGAGTAAGGCTTGCGTGCCACATCCCGCGGCCTAGACTGGTGGCGGGGAGAAACGCATGGCCTATCCGAGACTGACCAAGAGAGCCGGCGCTGTCGAGACCGCTACGGCCATCCGCCGCGGCGAGATGTCGCCCTATGAAGCGGTCGAAGCGGCGATCGCCCGGATTGAGAAGGACGATGCGCATATCAATGCGGTCGTCGTGACCGATTTCGACCGGGCGCTCGACCGGGCTCGCACAATGGATGTGGCGAAGGCCGGGGCCGATCAGCCGCTGTTCGGCGTGCCGATGACGATCAAGGAAAGCTTCGACATCGCTGGCCTGCCTTCGACCTGGGGGCACGAAAAATACGCGGAGAACATCGCCACTCGCGACGCCCGCGTGGTGGAGAGCCTAAAGCGCGCCGGCGTGGTCTTTGTCGGGAAAACGAATGTGCCGCCCGATCTTGCCGACTGGCAATCGAACAACCCGGTATATGGCCGGACCAACAATCCGCACGATCATGCGCGTTCGCCAGGAGGGTCCTCGGGCGGTTCGGCAGCGGCCGTCGCCAGTGGGATGGTGCCGTGCGAATATGGTACTGACATCGGCGGGTCGGTGCGCGTGCCTGCGCATTTCTGCGGCATCTGGGGTCACAAGACGAGTTGGGGTCTGATTTCCAAACACGGGCACGACCACCCGGCTATAGCTGGGTCGGACGGCCATGACGGTGCGCTTTCCATCGCCGGGCCACTGGCACGCAATGCCGGGGACCTGCGCCTCCTGCTCGAGCTTACCGCCAGCCTGCCGTTGAGGGCCCGTGGCAAGCCTTTAGGCGAATGCCGCATTCTCGCGCTGCTGGACCATCCCTCCTGCCCGACCGATCATGCCGTGCGGGGACCTATCGAGGCAGCGCTGGCCGCGCTCGGTGATGCGGGGGTGATTGTAGAGCGATCCAGCAACCTGCTGCCCGACCTCGAGCGCCAGCAAGCCGACTATATGCGCATGCTCAACGTCGCCATGGCGCGTGGTGCGCCCGCACCCGATGGCAAACGGGCCAGTGCAACCGACTGGTTCGACATGCTCGACCTGCAGGCGCGCAACGAGAACGCATGGGCGGCGCTGTTCGAGACTTATGATTTCGTTCTTGCCCCGCCCGCTCCGGTACTCGCCGTGCCGCATCGCGAAGGGCGGGTGTTCGACGGTACTATCGCCATCGACGGCGCCGAGGTGCCGGGCGGCTCGGCGCTCTGCTGGGTGGGCTTGGCGACCTATCCCAACCTGCCTTCGACGGTCTTGCCTGTGGGCGACACCGATGGCCTGCCTTGCGGCATGCAGGTGATTTCGCGCAGGTGGGGCGATCTCGATTGCATTGCCGCGGCAGAGGCGATCGGGGAAATTCTACAGGCTGAGGACGGCGAGACATCATGGGACACCAGCGCACCATGCGGCGCTTCGCCAATTGGCACATCTGGCTCGGCTGGCTGGTGGGCGTGCCCATCCTGATGTGGACCGTGACGGGCCTCGTCATGGTGGCCAAGCCGATCGAGGAAGTGCGCGGCAATCACCTAAAATTAGAAACTACAAACGAAGGATTTAGCGGCAATCCTGCTCCTATTCCCTTCAAGCTCGACGGATCGCCGCAAGCGACCGAAATGCGAAGCTATATGCAGAATGGGAGACTGATAACGACCGTCACCCGTCCCGACGGGAGCATTGATCGTTTTGATGGCGCAAGCGGACAGCCGCTTGATGACATTGACGAGCAGGAAGCGCGTCGAATTGTCCGGCAGGGTATAGTCGGCGGCGACAAGGTGGCGAGTGCAACTAAATTCGATGCAAACGACGTGCCATTCGATTTCCGGCGGCCCATGCCAGTCTGGCAGGTTGCGCTGGAAGGCGGGACGCACGTCTACGTCGGGACAGAGACAGGCCGGATAGAAGCGGTCCGCACGCGCTGGTGGCGACTGTTCGACGTCATGTGGGGCCTTCACATCATGGACCTCGAGACGCGCGAGGATACGCATCACCCGATCCTGATCCTCTTCGCCGTTCTGGCCGTGATCGGATCGCTGCTCGGGTGCATCCTGATGTTCCGACGCCGAAAGGCGCGCGTCTCAACCCAGGCAAAGGTCGCTGCGTGAACGCCGAAGTGCTGACCCCGGTGCTCGACTGGCTGGACCTTGCCGGCGTCGCGATCTTCGCCCTCACTGGAGCGCTCGTCGCCGCGCGGGAGAAGCAGACCTTCGTCACGCTGGCCTTCTTCGCGCTGCTCACCGGCGTCGGCGGAGGAACGGTGCGCGACCTGCTGATCGGCGCGCCGGTCTTCTGGATCGAGGACGGACTGGTCGCCGTGGTGTGCCTCGCTATCGCTCTCCTGGCGTGGTTCACGCCGACCCGCTGGTGGGACGGCAGGCTGCTTGACGTCGCCGATGGCCTGGGCCTGACGGCCTATGCCGTTCTCGGCACGGCCAAGGCGCTGCAATACGGCGTCCCGCCCGTCCCTGCGGCGGTCATGGGCGTGGTGACGGGCACAGTCGGCGGGATTATCCGCGACGTAATCGCTGGCAGGCCGTCGATCCTTATGCGGCCCGAGCTCTACGTGACAGCGGCGGCGCTCTCCGCCACGCTGACCGTCGCGGGCGAGTTCGTACCCCTCACCCGCAGCGCCGTGTGGATCATCGCCGCCGCAAGCGGCTTCGGCTTGCGGCTGGCCGCCATCCAGTGGAAGCTGTCGCTGCCGGCTTACGAGCGGTATTAGCTTCCGGCGCCGACGCCCTTGTAGCCGTTGCCGTATTCAATTTCCGGTTCGTCTTGCGCTTCGCCGGGCAGAGGACCGCCCGGATAGGCGGGCTGCGCGTCGGTTTGGGTCGGCAACGGGTTGGCATCCATGCGCGAGCGAGCCGCAGAATAGTAATCGCTGTCGTACTGGCGATCGTCCTGCCGGTCCGCCCCGTCATAGTCCTGCGCGTCGTCGTACTCGCCCATCGCGCCCTGGTAGCCCGATCCGCCGCGACCATAGTCTATGGCGTCGATCCGGCCGTCCTGCCCGATCGAGCAGGTGAAGCCATCGCCATTATAGAGCGAGCCGGTGACCTGCCATCCGCTCGCGGTGCGGTTCACGGTATCGATGGTGCCGATGCGTGTGTTGCGCTCGACCTCGTCGGCGCACATCTCGACGGCGCGGTCGACACCGCGCGCATCGTAATCCTGACGATAGTCGTCGCGGCGCTGGTCCGGATAGCGGTAGTCGCGGTCGCGATAGCGGCGATCGTCGGATCTCTTCGCGGCATTCGCGATGGCCGCGATCCCGCCGATGATCAGCACGCCGGCCAGCACATCTCCCGCGCTCACGCCGCGATGGCGGCGATAGCGGTAGCGGCGATGGTAGTCCGAAGTGTCGGCGCCGGGCGCCCAGCCCGGAGCGGCTTCGATGGGCGACGCGCTGACGGGAGCGGGCATGTCCGCGGCGGCAGCAGGTGTGCCTGCCAGAGAACAAGCCGTCACGAAAGCGGGAACGGCTGTAAATTTGCGAAAGGATAACATGACTTATCTAACCCCAAGGCGCACCCCCACCTGGCACGCGTGATGATGACATGCGAATAGGCGGTCCAGACTGCATGGAGCCTGAACCGCCTGTGGTAGGTTTATCTTTGGTCGATCAGCGGAGACCGCGGATGCCGCTGAAGTCGAGATCGGTCACGCGGCCGCGATCGATGCGGCAGGTGAACTTGCCGCTATCGCGTTCGTTCCAGCGGTTGTAGCGATTGTACCGGTCGCGATAGCCATAGCGGTCGTAACGGCCGCCGCGATAGTTGCCATCGACCATGATCCGGCCCTTGACCTTCCAGCCATAGCGTGTGTTGTCCACATCGCGGATGTCGGTCACCTGCGCATAGCGATAGCCATAGCGGCGGGCGTCCTGACGGGCGGCGTTGACGCAGCGTTCAACAGCTGCGCGCGGATTGCCCCGCCCATAATAGCGGTCGCCGCGATAGCGCCTGTCGTCATAGCGATATCCCCGATCGCGGCTCGCGGCACGGGCTACGGCGGCGATTCCGCCGATGATCACGGCGCCTGCGATAACGTCGCCGACGGAAATCCCGTCGCGGTCGCGGTCACGATACTGGGCTTGCGCGGGCGTTGCGGTAGCCAGCGCCATTGCGCCGACGGTTGCCGCTGCGATCCCACCCTTCGCGAAGCTTGTGATGTTCTTGGTCATGTGAGGCTCTCCTCGTCTGCACCGCGGCGGGACTGCCTCGGTTGACTATGGTTATAGGAGAGCGCCACTGAGGCGAGGCTGAATTCGGGCTACAGTCTTTGTTCAGCTAATCTACCAGTTATATTAACACCGATTATCTTAGCGTTTCAAGCACATCGCGCGTGAACGCGACGATATCGAAGCGCGAGCCGACCGGATCTTCGCCCCTGCGGACGATGACCGTGTTTATGCTCGGGACGATCACCACATACTGCCCGCGGTTGCCCATCGCGGCGATGGTGTCGGCGGGAATGCCCTCGTGGTCGTTGAACAGCCAGAAGCCTGCGCCATAGCCGAATCCGTTCTCCGGTTGCGGGCCGGAGGGGGCGGAAACATATTCGAGCCAGCCCTCTGGCAAAACGCGTGTGCCGCGCGACATGCCATCGTTGAGATAGAGCTGACCGAACCGTGCAAGATCGGCAGCGCTGGTCCAGACCTGGCTCGACAGGATATAGTCGCCCCGCCAATCCGTTTCCGCTTTCGTGGAATGCATGCCGAGCCGCTCGAATAGCGAGATCGGCGGATTTTCGGCCAGATAACCGTCGATCGCCTTTACCGCGGCCAGTGTGTCGTTGTTGGCATAGCGGTACACCGTGCCCGGCGGATTGAGCAGCGGCCAGTCCAGCGCGCTTTCGGCCACCGTGGTACCACCCATGTAGAGCGGATCGGTGCGATTGCCCGGCGTGTCCGAATAGCGGCCCGAAGCCATGCGCAGCGCGTGATCGATGGTGATGGCGCGGCGCGGATCGCTGTCGCCGAGGCCTAGCCCGGCAGATTGCGAGACGTCCGCCGCGCCCCTCTGGACTGCAGCACCCACGAGCGTCGCGGCGAGGCTCTTGGCGACCGACCAGGTCCGCTGCGTGCTGTTGGCGTCGAAGCCTGCGGCGAAGGCCTTGCCTTTCGTCACATCGCCCTGGCGGATGAGCACGGCTGTCGTGCGCGTGCCCTCGCCATAGGTATCGCCGAGCGCCTGCTCCGCCGCTTGGCGCACGCGCGGGACGAGCTGTTCTTCGAGCGGGTAGACGGTGGGGTCGCCCACGCGGTCGATGCGCATGCCCCGGACTACCTCCGTCGTCGGTAACGAAGCCCCGATCGGTAGCAGGGCGCAGCCTGTGTCAACGCGATACTCGGCCACGCGCGGCAGCATGTCCTCCGCCCAATCGGTCGCGACGTAATCGATCATGCCATCGGTGCCGCGCTCGATGCGATACTCGAGTTCGCGCACCATGGGGTCGAGCGCACCGTAGATGCCGGTCAGTTCATATTCTTCGACCGAGCGCTCGGTGCGGCGCAGCCCGCTGGGGTCGGAAGCCATCGCCCCGCACAGGAACAGCGACTTGTACCCAGCGGCCAGCGCCCGGTCGTAACGGGCCTGCAAGTCTTCCTGGCTGACGGTTTGCGCGGCTAGCGGGGCGGAGGCGAGCAGCGCTGCGGCTGCGAAGGCGTGTCTTATCATGCGCGCCTTGTGCCACGGGTTCTCTTCCGCGCAAAACAAAAGGGCCGGAAGATCGCTCTTCCGGCCCCGCTTGTCCGTTTCAGTCGCGCTTACGCGTCTTCGAATTCGTCTTCGTCGGTCATCACCGGGCCGCTGTCCTGACCCTTGGCGTCGACATCGCGATCGACCAGTTCGATGATCGCCATCTGCGCCGCGTCGCTGCCGCGATAGCCGGCCTTGATGACGCGGCTATAGCCACCCTCGCGGTCGCCGTAACGCTCGGCCAGAACGTCGAACAGCTTCTTAAGCTGGGTTTCGTCCTGCAGGCGGCTCATGGCGAGGCGACGGTTCGACAGGCCGCCACGCTTTGCCAGCGTGATCAGCTTCTCGATGTACGGACGCATTTCCTTCGCCTTGGGCAGCGTGGTCATGATCTGCTCGTGCTTGATCAGCGCGGCAGCCATGTTGCGGAACATCGCATTGCGGTGGCCGGTCTTGCGCTGCAGCTTGCGGCCGGAAATCTTGTGGCGCATCGTAATTCTTCCTTCGTTCGTAAGGGGCCCGTTCTAGGTAGCCCAATGCTGGTCGGGGAAAGGGCCGACCGTCCCTGTTCTTGTCCGACCTTGCGGTCGGGGCGCGGTGCCGGCCCGCTCCCCCACCCGGCCACCCACGGCACGGTATTCTATGGGTGGCCGGGTGGGGGAGCGGGCTGGTACCGCAAGGGGCGGACGGATGTCCGACCCGCACCCTCCAAAGTTAACCCAGCAGCTCCTGTTCGAGCTTCTTGGCCATTTCCTCGATGTTCTCGGGCGGCCAGCCGGGGATGTCCATACCGAGGCGCAGGCCCATCGAGCTCAGGACTTCCTTGATCTCGTTGAGGCTCTTGCGGCCGAAGTTCGGCGTGCGGAGCATCTCGGCCTCGGTCTTCTGGACCAAATCGCCGATGTAGATGATGTTGTCGTTCTTGAGGCAGTTCGCCGAACGGACCGACAGTTCCAGCTCGTCGACCTTCTTGAGAAGGTAACGGTTGAGCTGGTTGGTGTCGCTTTCCTGCGGCTCAGCAGCTTGGCCGATCATGGCCGAGCTGGGCTGCGGAATGCCGTCCTCGAAGTGGACGAACAGCGTCAACTGGTCCTGGAGGATGCGCGCGGCATAGGCCACGGCGTCTTCCGGAGTGACGGTGCCGTCGGTCTCGATGTTGAGCGAGAGCTTGTCATAGTCGAGTTCCTGCCCGACACGTGCGTTCTCGACCTTGTAGCTCACCTGGCGGACCGGCGAATACAGGCTGTCGACCGGGATGAGGCCGATCGGGGCATCGGCCGGGCGGTTCATCACGGCGGGCTTGTAGCCCTTTCCGGTGTCTGCGGTCAGTTCCATGTTCAGCGTCGCGCCTTCGTCGAGGTGACAGAGCACGAGATCCTTGTTCATGATCTCGATGTCGCCCGACACGGCGATGTCACCGGCCTTCACTTCGGCAGGGCCGGTGGCGGAGAGCTGCAGGCGCTTCATGCCCTCGCCTTCCATCTTCAGCGCGATCTGCTTCACATTGAGGACGATGTCGGTCACGTCTTCGCGAACGCCGGCAAGCGACGAAAATTCGTGTAGCACGCCTTCGATCTTGATCGAGGTGATCGCGGCACCCTGGAGCGAGCTCAGGAGCACGCGGCGCAGGGCGTTGCCGAGCGTCAGGCCGAAGCCCCGCTCGAGCGGTTCGGCGACGAAGGTGGCCTTGCGGGCCTTGTCACCGGAATCCTTGATATCAAGGGTATTGGGTTTCTTGAGTTCCTGCCAGTTCTTGATGTTGACGGACATGAAAATCCCCTGGTTCGGATGCGGGCGGGACCGGAGCCCTCTGGCGAGAGCGTCCGGTCCGTGAAATGTGTCGGTGGCTCAGCGGATCCGAGCCACCAGGCAGGTACGGATCAGACGCGGCGGCGCTTGGAAGGACGGACCCCGTTGTGCGGGATCGGCGTCACGTCGCGGATCGAGGTGATCGTGAAGCCGACTGCGGCGAGACCGCGCAGCGCGCTTTCGCGGCCCGAGCCCGGGCCCTTCACTTCGACCTCGAGAGTGCGCACGCCGTGTTCGGCGGCCTTGCGGCCCGCGTCGTCGGCGGCGACCTGCGCGGCATAGGGAGTCGACTTGCGGCTGCCCTTGAAGCCCATCATGCCGGCGCTGGACCAGCTGATCGCATTGCCCTGCGCGTCGGTGATGGTGATCATCGTGTTGTTGAAGCTGGCGTTGATGTGCGCAACGCCGCTCGAAATGTTCTTTTTGTCGCGGCGCCTTACGCGGCCGGGTTCGCGTGCCATGATGTGTATTCCTCTATTCTATCAAGAAGGGAAAAGCGGCGGTCCGTGAGACCGGCTTACTTCTTCTTGCCGGCGATCGGCTTGGCCTTGCCCTTGCGGGTGCGGGCGTTGGTGTGAGTGCGCTGGCCGCGAACGGGCAGGCCGGCACGGTGACGAAGGCCGCGGTAGGAACGCAGGTCCATCAGGCGCTTGATGTTCATCGCGGTGTCGCGACGAAGGTCCCCTTCGACCATGTGATCTTCATCGATCGTCTCGCGAATGCGTAGGACTTCCTCGTCGGTCAGGTCCTGCACGCGGGTCTTGTGATCGATGCCGAGCTTGTCGGCGATCTCGACGGCCGTGGTGCGGCCGATACCGTGAATATAGGTGAGCGCGATGATCACGCGCTTGTTGGTGGGGATATTTACCCCGGCAATACGAGCCACTTACTTCTCCATGCTCCACAGGGGACTGCCGGATCGGGCCGACACCCCTATCTCATCGCTCAAATTCACCGAGCAAGTCGCAGTATGCTAACGCAAAAAGCCCGGATGGCGTGCAATTGGCTGCCGCCTGCCGGACTCACCGCAACTGTCGAATGAAAGGCGCGCTTAGGGGGATTCGACCGCGAGGTCAACAGCCATGGGCGCGCAAAGCAGCGAGACCGCCGATATGGGCGGTCCGCGCGTTCGATCAAGGGTTGCATACACAAGCGCTCGCCGCTCGTCAAAATCGGCTAGACCACCCCGAAGGCGAGCATCGCGTCGGCGACCTTCTCGAACCCGGCGATATTCGCGCCCTTCACGTAATTCACATGGCCGCTGTCGCCCGAGCGACCGCGCTCGACGCATTTGCCGTGGATGTCCTCCATCAGTTCGGTCAGCATGTCGTCCAGCTTCTCGCGGTTCCAGCTGACGCGTTCCGAATTCTGGCTCATCTCGAGGCCCGACACCGCGACGCCGCCAGCATTGGCGGCCTTGCCCGGAGCGTAGAGGATTTCGGCGTCCTGGAAGACCTTCACGCCTTCCATGCATATTGGCGCCTTCGCACACCGCCATGACATCATTGTCCGCCAACGCTTTCGCGTCGCTTTCATCGAGTTCATTCTGGGTCGCGCAGGGCATGGCGATATCGCAATCAACGCTCCATGGTGCCTTGCCCTCGTGGTAGGTCGCGCCGGCATATTCCTCGACATACTCGCTAATCCGCCCGCGGCGCTCGTTCTTGAGTTCCTTGACCCAAGCGATCTTGTCCGCGTCGATGCCGTCGGGATCGTGCACGAAGCCGTCACTGTCCGATAGGGTCAGCACCTTGCCGCCCAGTTCGCAGAGCTTTTCCGCCGCATGCAGTGCAACATTCCCTGCGCCGGAAATCACGGCGCTCTTGCCCTCGATATCCTCATCCGCCTCGCGCAGCATGTCGCGCAAGAAATAGACCGCGCCATAACCGGTCGCCTCGGGCCGGATGATCGAGCCGCCATAGGCAGTGCCCTTGCCGGTCAGCACCCCTTCCCAACGGCCGATGATGCGTTTGTATTGACCGAAGAGATAACCGATCTCGCGGCTGCCGACGCCGATATCGCCCGCCGGGACGTCGGTGTCGGGACCGATGTGGCGATAGAGTTCGGTCATGAAGCTCTGGCAAAAGCGCATGATCTCCGCTTCGCTCTTGCCCTTGGGATTGAAGTTCGATCAACCCTTCCCGCCGCCGAGTGGCAGGCCGGTGAGCGAGTTCTTGAATGTCTGCTCGAAGGCGAGGAACTTGAGTACGCTCTCGTTAACGCTTTCGTGAAATCGCAACCCGCCCTTGTACGGCCCGATCGCGTTGTTGTTCTGGACGCGCCAGCCACGCTCGACCCGGATGTTGTGGTCGTCGTCTTCCCAGCAGACGCGGAAGCTGACGATCCGATCGGGCTCGGCAATGCGGCGCAGGATCTGGGCTTCCTGATATTGGGGCCGATCTTGCACGAAGGGGAAGACATTATGCGCCACTTCGCGAACGGCCTGGATGAATTCGGGCTGCCCTTCTCGAGGCCCTCGATAAAGGTATCGAGATCGACGGCCTGGTGGTTCTTCGATGCCATGGGGTCCTGCTTCGTTGCTCACCCGACTGCGGGCGTTTCGCTATTAACGGAGGCAGGCGGCGGGAGTGCCGGACTTATTCGCTATCCGGCATTTCGGTAGATGCAGTTTCGGCCGTGGCAGTTCCGTCGGCCTCCAGCGCACCGAGATGGTCGCGCAAGCCGGCGAGCTGCTGGCTCATAACACCGTCCACCGCCTGCGATATCTGCGGGATCTCATAACGCATCGGGCCGCCGACGTTATATTCCCACAGCACGCGCGTGCCGCCGTCGATTTCCTTGAGCGTGATGGTAAGGATGCCGGTGGCGGGCTCCCCCTGCAGCGGCCCCAACCCGCCGCGCATGCGGAGAACGCGCAAGGGGTATGCCTGGACCACGGTCGCATGCTGCACGCTGCCGTCGAGCGAGAAGCCATCGTCGCGATCCTCGCCGGGCACGCGTTCGCAGAAGCATCCGCCGGCTTGCGGCTCCAGAGTAAGATTGGCCGCATCGGCAGACCACGTGTGCTCGTCGTTCCACCATTGGCCGGGGCGGGTCAGAGCAAGCCAGGTTTCCATGGGACTAGCGGCGACACTGGCCGTGTCGCGCGTGACGAAACCATCTTCGCTGGTTTCAACGACCTCCGCGGACAAGGGCGCGCTGATCGCCAGTGCCGCCATTGCCAGACTGTGTCGGATCATTTCCCTCTCCCTTCGCGCCATGCTTATGAAAAGCGCAGCGGAATGGAAAGAGCGGATCGGATCAGGGAGTGAGGATCGCGTCGAGCGCGTGGGTGACTTCGCCGATCGAAGCCATCCCGTCGACGCGGCTGACGATCCCGCGGGCTTCGTAGCCCGGCAGGATCGGTGCCGTTTCCTTACGATAAATGCCCATACGGTTGCGCACGGTTTCTTCGTTGTCGTCCGGGCGCCGCTTGAATTCGGTCGAACCGCATTTGTCGCATTTGCCCGGCGTCTCGGGCTGCTTGAAGCTGTCGTGATAGCCCTCGCCGCATTCGGCGCAGGTGAAGCGGCCGGTGATGCGCTTGACCAGCTCGTCTTCGTTGACTTCCAGCTCGATCACATGGTCGAGCTTGCGGCCATGTTTCGCGAGGATTTCGTCGAGCATCTTGGCCTGGGCCTCGGTGCGCGGATAACCGTCGAAGATCGCGCCGGTTTCCGGGCCCATCGCGGTAAGTTCGGCGTCGATCAGCTCACTGACGATCTCGTCGGACACCAGATCGCCACGGTCCATGATCTCCTTGGCCTTGATGCCGACCGGCGTGCCCGCCTTCACCGCACCGCGCAGCATGTCGCCGGTCGAAAGCTGGCGCATGCCATGATGCTCTTCGAGCCGGTGGGCCTGGGTGCCCTTGCCTGCGCCCGGAGGGCCGAGGAGAATGATGTCCATAGTCAGAAAGTTCCCTGTCGCCCGCGCTATGCCTTACCGCAAGCGGCCCTTCAACTTGGCCTTCTTGATGAGGTCGCCATACTGGTGCGCCAGCAGATGCGACTGGATCTGGCTGATCGTGTCCACCGTCACGTTCACGACGATGAGCAGGCTGGTGCCGCCGAGGAACAGCGGGACGCCGGTCTGCGCGATCATGTACTCCGGCACGACGCACACGACCGTCAGGTAGATCGCGCCGATTACGGTGATGCGCGTGAGGACGTAATCGAGATATTCCTCGGTCCGCTTGCCCGGACGGATGCCTGGAATGAAGCCGCCGTTCTTCTTCAGGTTCTCCGACGTCTCTTCCGGATTGAAGACGATGGCGGTGTAGAAGAAGCAGAAGAAGATGATCCCGAGGCCGTACAGCGTCATGTAGAGCGGCTGGCCGTGCTGGAGGTATTGCAGGACGCTCTGCAGCGCGCCGCCGGTCGCCGAATCCGTGTCGACCGAATTGCCGGCGAACTGCGTAATCGTGAGCGGCAGCAGCAATAACGAGCTGGCGAAGATCGGCGGGATCACGCCTGCAGTGTTGAGCTTGAGCGGCAGGTGCGAACGATCGGCCTGCATCATGCCCCGCTGCGTCGCGCGTTTGGGATACTGGATCAGCAAGCGCCGCTGGGCGCGCTCGAAGAAACAGATGCCGAGGATGAGCACGATCACCATAAGGATGAAGCCGACCACAATCCCGGTCGAGATCGAGCCTTCCGAATAGCCCGAACCCATGTTCGAAACGAAGGTCGGGAACTGGGCGACGATGCCTGCCATGATGATCAGCGACACGCCGTTGCCGATGCCGCGGCTAGTGATCTGCTCGCCCAGCCACAGCAGGAACATGGTCCCGCCGACGAGGCTGATGACGGCGCCGATGCGGAACATGTAGCCCGGATCGACGACCGCGGCGATGCCGTTCGACGCGCCGAAACTTTCGAGACCCGCAGCCAAGAACCAGCCCTGGATCGTGCACAGGAACACAGTGCCGTAACGGGTGTACTGGTTGAGCTTCTGCCGACCGACCGTGCCCTCTTTCTTGAGCGCGGCGAGTGCCGGGTGGAGCGCTGCGGCCAATTGTACCACGATCGAGGCGGTGATGTAGGGCATCACGCCGAGCGCGATGAGGCTCATGCGCTCCAGACTGCCGCCGGTAAACATGTTGAACATGTCGAGGATGCCGCCCTGGGCGACATCGGCCAGCTGGTTCAACGCGCGGGCGTTGATGCCCGGGAGCGGAACGAAACTGAGGAAACGGAAAACGATCAGCGCACCGATGGTAAACCAGATGCGGTTCTTCAGCTCGGTGGCTTTCGAGAAATTGGCGAGGCTGAGATTGCTCGCGAGATTATCGGCGCGTGATGCCATTGGTCGATTTCGATCCTAGCTTGTCGCCGGCCCGTCCCGGCGCTGACCGGACAGATAGGGAGCGGGGGCGGGATTGTCGAACCCCGCCCCCGCTTTATCCGATCACTTGGCCTTCTTGGCCTTGTTTGCTTCGGTGCGCGCAGCCTTCTTTTCGGCTTCGGGCTGGGCCTTGGCGATCACTTCGACCGAACCGCCGGCCTTCTCGACCGCTTCGATCGCACCCTTCGAGGCACCGGCGACAACGAACTTGGCCTTGGCCTTCAGTTCGCCCTTGCCGAGCAGGCGGACGCCGTCCTTGCCGCCGCGTGCAAGGCCGGCGGCCTTGAGCGCTGCGTGGTCGATGTCCTTCTTGGCGTCGAGCTTCTTCGCATCGATGAACTTCTGGACCATGCCCAGGTTCACTTCGGCGTAGTCCTTGCCGAACGGATTGTTGAAGCCGCGCTTCGGCAGGCGCATGTGGAGCGGCATCTGACCGCCTTCGAAGCCCTTGATGGCGACGCCCGAACGGCTTTTCTGGCCCTTCTGGCCACGGCCGCCGGTCTTGCCTTTGCCCGAGCCGATGCCGCGACCGACACGGATGCGGTCCTTGCGTGCGCCGGGATTGTCGCGGATTTCGTTCAGCTTGATAGTCATGTGTGCACTCGCTTTCGCTTTCCAGGCCCCATACCGGGGTTCGCGCTGATAAAATGGAAGCGGCCCGCTATCGCAGCAGGCCGCTCCCGTCAAATTGTATCGCCGGAAGGATTACTCGACGATTTCGACCAGATGCGGGATCTTTGCGATCGCGCCGCGCACCTCGGGGGTGTCCTGGCGGGTGACCGTCTTGTGCATCTTGTTCAGCCCGAGACCGATGAGGATCCTGCGCTGTACTTCCGGCCGGCGCAGGGGTGAACCGACCTGCTTCAGCGTGATGGTCTTGTTTTTCGCCATCGATCTTACTCCGCAATAGCGGCGGCGTCGGCTTCAGCCTCGGCCTCCGATGCACCACCCCGGCCCAGAAGGTCGGCGACCTTCTTGCCGCGACGCTGGGCAACCGACTTCGGCGAAGTCTGGTCCTGCAGCGCGTCGAAGGTGGCGCGGATCATGTTGTAGGGGTTCGATGTGCCGACCGACTTGGTCACCACGTCGGCCACGCCGAGGCTCTCGAACACGGCACGCATCGGACCACCGGCGATGATGCCGGTACCCGGAGGCGCAGTGCGGACGGTCACCTTGCCGGCACCGAAACGGCCCTTGCCGTCGTGGTGCAGCGTGCGGCCTTCCTTCAGCGCAACGCGGATCATGTGCTTGCGCGCAGCGGCAGTCGCCTTGCTGATCGCCTCGGGCACTTCGCGGGCCTTGCCCTTGCCGAAGCCGACACGGCCTTGGCCGTCGCCGACCACTACGAGAGCTGCGAAGCCGAAGCGCTTACCGCCCTTGACCGTCTTCGAGACGCGGTTGATGTGAACCAGCTTCTCGATGATGCCGTCGTCTTCTTCCTCGCGGCGTCCGCCACGACGATTGTCGCGCCCACCACGGCCACGGCCACGATCGTTGCCACCGCGATTATCACGACCGCCACGGCCCTGACGCTCGCGCGGCTGACCTTCGGCACCCTGTGCGGGGCTCTGGTTGGCAGCAGCTTCCGACGGGGTATCGGCGACCGCCGGTTCCTCGTTGGTCACCGCGTTCTGCGTTTCCGCTTCGACGACGCCGGCATCGGCCTTGGCCTTCGCGACTTCGGGCGTCTCGGGAACGCCGGGCGCCTGTTCGGGCGTCGCTTCGGTTTCGGGGGTCTTGTTTTCGTCAGCCATCATCAGAACTCCAGCCCGCCTTCGCGGGCGGCGTCGGCCAGCGCCTTGACGCGGCCGTGGAAAAGGAACCCGCCGCGATCGAACACGACGTTGGTGACACCGGCCTTCTTGGCGGCAGCGGCGATGTCGCTACCGACCTGCTTGGCGGCATCGACATTCGCGCCCGAGCCCTTCACGCCGAGCGTCGAGGCAGCAGCGAGCGTCTTGCCCGCGGCATCGTCGATCACTTGCGCGTAAATGTGCTTGCCGGTGCGGTGGACCGAAAGGCGCGGCTTGCCACCGGACACGCTGCGGAGCGCAGTGCGCACGCGGCGGCGGCGGCGTTCAAAGAGAGAGAGCTTTGCCATCTTACTTCTTCTTCCCTTCCTTGCGGAAGATGTACTCGCCGCGGTACTTGATGCCCTTGCCCTTGTAAGGCTCGGGCTTGCGCCAGCGGCGGATTTCGGCGGCAAACTGGCCCACGGCCTGCTTGTCGATGCCGGAAATCTCCACGGTGGTCTGGTCCGGGGTCTTCACTTCGAGACCTTCGGGCACGTCGAGATCGACGTCGTGCGAATAGCCGAGCTGAAGCTTGAGCTTCTTGCCCTGCGCCTGTGCACGGTAGCCGACGCCGGTGATCTCGAGGACCTTGGAAAAGCCTTCGGTAACACCTTCCACCAGGTTGGAAACCAGCGTGCGTTGCATGCCCCAATGGTTGCGGGCGTCGCGAGTGTCGTTGGCCGGCTTGACCGAGATCTCGCCGTCTTCCAGCTTGTACTCGATCAGGTCGGACATGCCCATCGAAAGGGTACCCTTGGGGCCCTTCACACTCAGCGTGTCGCCTTCGATATTGGCAGTGACCCCGCTCGGGATCGCTACCGGCTTCTTGCCGATGCGGCTCATCAGAACACCTCCGCCAGCACTTCGCCGCCGACGTTGTCTGCGCGGGCTTCCGCATCGGAAAGCACGCCCTTCGGCGTCGAGACGATGGTGATGCCGAGGCCGTTGCGCACAACCGGCAGTTCCTTGGAACCCGAGTAGACGCGGCGGCCAGGCTTGGAGACGCGAGCAACATGCTTGATCGCAGGTTCGCCCTCGAAATACTTCAGTTCGATCCGCAGTTGCGGGTGCTTGCCAGAAGCGTCGTCGCTGTAGCCACGGATGTAGCCTTCGCGCTGGAGCACTTCGAGAACGTTTGCACGCAGCTTGCTGGCGGGCGAAAGGACGCTGTCCTTCTTCGCGCGCTGGCCGTTGCGGATGCGGGTGAGCATGTCACCCAGGGGATCGGTCATAGCCATCTGTCTTTACCTCACCAGCTCGACTTGGTCAGGCCCGGAATCAGGCCCTTGTTGCCGAGGTCACGCAGTTCGATGCGGTTCAGGCCGAACTTGCGGTAGTAGCCGCGCGGGCGGCCGGTGGTGGAGCAGCGGTTGCGCACCCGCGTCGGGTTCGCATTGCGCGGGATCTCCGCCATCTTGAGCCGGGCCATCAGGCGCTCGGTCTCGTCGAGGCTTTCGTCGTCCGCGATAGCCTTCAGCTTCGCGTACTTGTCCGCATACTGCTTGACGAGCTTCTTGCGACGCTCGTTCTTGTTGATCGAACTCAGTTTCGCCATTGGACTTAAGTTCCTCTTCTAGCGGCTCACGCCGCCTCCTTCTCTTCCGACTTTTCAGCCGGGAACGGGAAACCGAACAGCTTCAGAAGCTCGCGAGCTTCGTCGTCGGTCTTCGCCGTCGTGGTGACGATGATGTCCATGCCCCGGACCTTCTCGATCTTGTCGTAGGAGATTTCGGGGAAGACGATCTGTTCCTTCAGGCCCATGGCGTAGTTGCCACGGCCGTCGAACGACTTCGGGTTGAGGCCACGGAAGTCGCGGATGCGGGGCATTGCGACAGTGACCAGGCGGTCGAGGAATTCGTACATGCGATCGCGGCGCAGGGTGACCTTCGCACCGATCGGCATGCCTTCACGCAGCTTGAACTGCGCGATCGATTTCTTCGCCTTGGTGATGACCGGCTTCTGGCCGGCAATCAGCGCCATCTCTTCGGCAGCGGTCTGGACCTTCTTCTTGTCCTGGCTCGCCTCGCCCACACCCATGTTGAGCGTGATCTTTTCGAGCTTCGGAACTTCGAGGCGATTCTTGTAACCGAACTTCTCGGTCATCGCCTTGACGATCTGGTCTTCGAACTTCTGCTTCATGCGGGGGGTGTAATCAGCCATCGATGGTCTCCCCACTCTTCACGGCAATACGCACCTTCTTGCCGTCCTTCTCTTCGAAACGGACGCGGGTGGGTTTGCCATCCTTCGGGTCTGCAACAGCAACCTTGCTGATCGGCATCGGCGCTTCGAAACGATCGATACCGCCCTGCGGGTTCTGCTGCGTCGGCTTGCGGTGACGCGCTGCCACGTTGACACCCTCAACGACGATCTTGCCTTCCTTCGGCATGACCTTCGCGACGGTGCCGGTCTTGCCCTTGTCCTTGCCGGACAGGATCACGACGCTGTCACCCTTTTTGATCTTTGCGGAAGCCATTACAGCACCTCCGGAGCTAGGCTGATGATCTTCATAAAGCCGCGGCCGCGCAGTTCGCGGACCACCGGGCCGAAGATACGGGTGCCGATCGGCTCTTCGCTCTTGTTCACGAGCACTGCGGCATTGCTGTCGAAGCGGATCACGCTGCCATCGGGGCGGCGGACGTCCTTCTTCGTACGCACGATGACGGCGCGATGGACATCGCCCTTCTTCACCTTCGTGCGCGGCTGGGCTTCCTTCACGGAAACCACTATCACGTCGCCCACGGACGCAGTGCGGCGCTTCGAGCCGCCCAGTACCTTGATGCACTGGACGCGCTTGGCGCCGCTGTTGTCCGCGACGTCGAGATTGGATTGCATCTGGATCATCGATCCGTTTCCTTCTCACTGGCTTGCCGGGACAGCTGCCCGGCAGTTCCTAATACGTCAGTTGCTGGCGGCTTCGACTTCGAGGTCGGCCTCGACAGCCTGGGTGCCACCTGCCGTCACGCGGTCCTTGACCATCCAGGTCTTGGTCTTCGAGATCGGCTTGGTCTCTTCGATGCGCACGACATCACCGAGCGTGTACTCGTTGTTCTCGTCGTGGGCGTGGTACTTCTTCGAGCGACGGATGATCTTCCCGTAGAGCGGGTGCTTCACCTTGCGCTCGACGAGCACGGTCACGGTCTTGTCGGTCTTGTCGGAGGTGACGGTCCCGATCAGAATACGCTTGGGCATGGTCTACTCCTTACGCCTTCGCTTCAGCCGAGCGCGTACGCTCGTTCTGCAGCGTCTTGATCTTGGCGATCGTGCGACGGACTTCGCGGATGCGCGCCGGGGCTTCGAGCTGGTTCGTCGCAGCCTGGAAGCGCAGGTTGAACTGCTCGCGCTTCAGGTTGGTCAGCTCTTCGGACAGCTGATCGTCCGACTTCTGGCGCAGGTCTTCAGTCTTGGCCATCATTCGCCTCCCAGGTGAGATTCGTCGCCCAGACGGGCAACGACCTTGGTCTTGATCGGCAGCTTCATCGCCGCACGGCTGAACGCTTCGGCCGCCAGCGGGCCGGCAACGCCGTCCAGTTCAAACAGGATGCGGCCCGGCTTCACGCGAGCAGCCCAGTATTCGACCGAACCCTTGCCCTTACCCTGACGGACTTCGGCAGGCTTCTTCGATACCGGCACATCCGGGAAGACGCGGATCCAGAGACGGCCCTGGCGCTTGATGTGGCGCGTGATCGCGCGGCGAGCCGCCTCGATCTGGCGAGCGGTGATGCGCTCGGGCTCCAGCGCCTTCAGGCCATAGGACCCGAAGTTCAGCGTGGTGCCGCCCTTGGCGTTGCCATGGATCTTGCCCTTGAACGCCTTGCGGTACTTGGTTTTCTTCGGTTGCAGCATGGTTCTTTCCTAATCCTGCAATCAGCGCGCCGGACGGACGCCAGAGGTCTGGGCTTCCATCATCAGGCGGTCCTGAGCGGTCGGGTCGTGCGCCAGAATCTCGCCCTTGAAGATCCAGCACTTGATGCCGATGATCCCATAGGCGGTAAGCGCTTCGGCTTCCGCATAGTCGACGTTGGCGCGCAGCGTGTGCAGCGGAACGCGGCCTTCGCGATACCATTCCACACGGGCGATTTCAGCGCCACCGAGACGGCCGCCGCAGACGATCTTGATACCTTCCGCGCCGAGGCGGAGGGCCGACTGCACGGCACGCTTCATGGCGCGGCGGAAAGCGACGCGCCGGATCAGTTGGTCGGCGATGCCCTGGGCGACGAGCTTGGCATCGATTTCCGGCTTGCGGATCTCGACGATGTTCAGCTTCACTTCGCTTTCGGTCATGCGCGAAAGCGTCGTGCGCAGCTTCTCGATGTCCGCGCCCTTCTTGCCGATGATCACACCGGGACGGGCAGCGTAGATCGAGATGCGGCACAACTTGGCCGGACGCTCGATCACCACCTTCGAGATCGCGGCCTGGGCAGCGTTCTCGAGGATGAACTTGCGGATTTCGATGTCCTCGCTGAGCAGCTTGGCATAGTCGCGCCCTTCGGCGTACCAGCGGCTGTCCCAGGTGCGGTTGATCTGCAGGCGCAGACCGATCGGATTGCTCTTCTGGCCCATCTTACGCCTCTTCCTGCTCGCGGACGACGATGCGCAGGCGGCTGAACGGCTTCAGGATGCGCGTCGACTTGCCACGACCGCGCGTATGGAAGCGCTTCATGGTGATCGACTTGCCCACCGAAGCCTCGGCAACGACCAGCGCGTCGACATCGAGGTTGTGATTGTTTTCCGCATTGGCGATCGCCGAAGCGAGCACCTTCGTGGCATCCTTCGCCATGGCCTTCTTGGAGAAGGCGAGGATGTTGAGGGCCTCTTCGGCCTTCTTGCCGCGGATCAGTTCGGCAACGAGGTTGAGCTTCTGGGCCGAACCACGGATCGTGGTACCCACAGCCAGGGCCTCGTTATCGGCGACGCGGCGCGGAGCTTTCTGCTTGCTCATCAGCGCTTACCCTTCTTGTCGGCGGCGTGACCCGGGAAGGTCCGGGTCGGCGCGAATTCGCCGAGCTTGTGGCCGACCATCTCTTCCGAGACGGAGACCGGGATGAACTTGTGACCGTTGTAGACGTTGAACGTCAGGCCGACGAAGTCGGGCAGGATGGTAGAACGACGCGACCAGGTCTTGATCGGCTTCGCATTGCTTACATCCTGAGCTTCCTGAGCCTTCTTTAGAAGGCTGAGTTCGACGAACGGACCTTTCCAGACGGAACGTGCCATGTCCGATTACCTCTTCTTCTTCGCGTGCCGCGAACGGATGATCATCTTGTCCGTCTGCTTGTTCTTGCGGGTACGGGCGCCCTTGGTCGGCTTGCCCCACGGAGTGACCGGGTGACGGCCACCGCTGGTGCGGCCTTCACCGCCGCCGTGCGGGTGGTCGACCGGGTTCTTGGCGACACCGCGCGTCAGCGGCTTGATGCCCATCCAGCGACGACGACCGGCCTTGCCCAGGTTCTGGTTCTGGTTGTCCGGGTTCGACACGGCACCGACAGTGCCCATGCAGTCGGCGCGCAGGTAACGCTGCTCGCCGCTGTTGAGACGGACGATGACCATGCCGCGGTCGCGACCGACCAGCTGGACGTAGGAACCAGCAGCGCGGGCGATCTGGCCACCCTTGCCCGGCTTCATTTCCACGTTGTGGCAAATCGTGCCGACCGGCATCTGGCCGAGCAGCATGGCGTTGCCGGGCTTGGTGTCGGCCTTCTCGGCCGCAATCACCTTGTCGCCGACAGCCAGACGCTGCGGAGCGAGGATATAGGCCAGCTCGCCATCGTCATACTTCACGAGCGCGATGAACGCCGTGCGGTTCGGATCGTATTCGAGCCGCTCGACAGTGCCTTCGACGTCCCACTTGCGACGCTTGAAGTCGACGAAGCGATACTTCTGCTTGTGGCCGCCGGCCATGCCGCGCGAGGTGACGTGACCCTTGTTGTTGCGGCCACCGGTCTTGCGCTTGCCTTCGACGAGCGACTTGACCGGCTTGCCCTTGTACAGGCCCGACTTGTCGACGAGGATCAGGCCGCGACGGCCCGGGCTCGTAGGTTTGTAGTTCTTGAGTGCCATTGTTCCCTAGCCCCTCAGATACCGCTGGTGACGTCGATGGAATCGCCGTCCTTCAGGGTGACCACGGCCTTCTTCAGGTCGTTGCGCTTGTAGGGCTTGCCCTTCCAGCGCTTGGTCTTGCCCTTCACGTTGATCGTGTTGACGCCGGTGACGCTGACATCGAAGATCGCCTCGACGGCTTCCTTGATCTGCGGCTTGGTGGCATCGTTCGCTACCTTGAAGACGACGGCATTGTGCTCGGAAGCCAGCGTCGACTTTTCGGTGATGTGCGGTGCAAGCACGACGTCGTAGTGACGCGCGGCTACTTCCTGCTTCTTAGCCATTGAAACGGCCCTCCAGCTTCTCGACAGCGTCCTTCGTGAGGACGAGAGTGTCGTGCTTCAGGATGTCGTAGACGTTCGCGCCCATGGCCGGCAGGACATTGACGCCCGGCAGGTTGCCGGCGGCCTTCTTGAAGCCGTCGTTCACGCTTTCGCCGTCGATGACGAGGACCTTGCCGGCCCAGCCATTCTTGTCGAAGTGACCCTTGAGCGCCTTGGTCTTGGCGTCCTTAAGCTCGAGGCTGTCGACGACGATCAGGCCGTCCTTCGCCTTGCTCGACAGGGCCATCTTGAGGCCGAGTGCACGGATCTTCTTGTTCAGCGACTGCTCGAAGTCACGCTTGCGCGCGCCGTGAGCCTTGCCGCCGCCGATGAAGATCGGAGCGCCACGATCGCCGTGGCGAGCCGTGCCGCCGCCCTTCTGGCGACCCCACTTCTTGCCGGTGCGGGCAACGTCCGAACGCTCGCGCGTCGGGCGGGCGGTGCCGCGGCGGTTTTCGAGCTGCCACGTCACGACGCGGTGCAGGATGTCGGCACGCGGCTCGACCCCGAACACGTCGTCGTTGAGCTCGATGTCGCCCGACGCCTTGCCGTCGATTTTCTGGACCTTCACCTTCACGGATCAGCCCTCCTTATTCTCGCCGGCGTCCTTGTCGACGCTCGGCGTGGTGCTGTTGTCATCGGCTGCGCCGGTTTCGGCATCCGCACCAGCATCCTGCTGCTGCATCAGCTTTTCCTGCTGCTCGGGCGAAACTTCGGTGCCGACTTCGGACTCGGCCGCGCTTTCGACCAGGCCGGGAGCGGCCTCTTCGTGATCGAACTCTTCGCGGTTGCGATACATCACACCCGGGAACGGCAGTTCGTCATGCTTGACCTTCACTGCATCCTTGACGAGCAGCCAGCCGTTCTTCGCGCCCGGGACCGAGCCCTTAACGAAGAGCAGGCCGCGATCGGCGTCCGTGCGGACGATCTCGAGGTTCTGCTGGGTACGCTGACGGTCGCCCATATGGCCGGCCATCTTCTTGCCCTTGAACACGCGGCCCGGATCCTGGCGGTTACCCGTCGAACCGTGCGAACGGTGCGAGATCGAGACACCGTGGGTGGCGCGCAAGCCCCCGAAGCCCCAGCGCTTCATGGCGCCGGCAAAGCCCTTACCCTGGGTGTGGCCGGTGATGTCGACCTTCTGGCCGGCGATGAAGTGCTCTGCCGAAATGCGGGCACCGACCGGAAGCAGACCTTCCTCGGTGTCGACGCGGAATTCGGCGACTTTCATCTTCAGCGGAACCTCGGCCTTGGCAAAGGCTTCGCGCTGCGGCTTGTTCACGTTCTTCTGCTTGGCTTCGCCCGAACCGACCTGGACCGCGAAATAGCCATCGCGATCGGCAGTACGGTGGGCAGTCACCTGGCAATCTTCCAGCGCGAGAACGGTGACCGGCACGTGCCGACCATCCTCCTGGAAGAGGCGGGTCATCCCGACTTTCTTTGCGATAACGCCTGTGCGCATCGTAAACTCCTAACACAGAGGCACACGGGCCCATCCCGCGTGCTTGCCAGCCCGTTTAATGATGCGTCGCCCCGTCCGGGCTGAGTGCTAACCGTGGCTAAAGCCCTGGAAAGCGAGACGGGGGACGCAGACCCGGATCAAATCCGGCGGTATCCCGATGTCTTGCCAGATCCGAAGATCGGGCGGGGCTATCGAGCGCCCCTGAACTTCCGGTCGTTTTAACGTCCTGCCGGGGACGAGGCCGAGTTAAGCGAGCTTGATCTCGACATTGACACCAGCCGCGAGGTCGAGCTTCATCAGCGCGTCGACGGTCTGGGCGTTGGGCTGCACGATGTCGAGCAGCCGCTTGTAGGTGCGCACCTCGAACTGCTCGCGCGACTTCTTGTCGATGTGCGGGCCGCGGTTCACGGTGAACTTCTCGATGCGCGTCGGCATGGGAATGGGACCACGAATAAGGGCACCCGTACGACGTGCGGTTTCTGCGATTTCGCCAGTTGCCTGGTCGAGAACGCGATGGTCGAACGCCTTGAGGCGAATGCGGATATTCTGAGCTTCCATTACCTACACCGATGCGAAAGAGCCAAAGGGCCGCCTTCATCCGAAAATTTGGGCAACCCTCAAAAAACAAAGGCCGGCCCCGCTATGCCCGGTTTCCCGCAGCGGGCGGCCTTTCTGAATTGGGTTGGCGGAGACGAATCCCTGCCTGTGGGCGCGCATATACGGGGGAGACCCCGACCTGGCAACCCCCGTTTTCGGGGAATTTCCGGCAGAGGCCGGAAGGCCGTGCCGAAGCAGGCGCGGATGCGACTGCGTACCCACAATAAGCGAAGGGCCCGCCCTCCCCAAAGGAAGGACGGGCCCTGCTGTGTCGCTTGCGACTTACTTCTGGATCGAAGCAACCACGCCCGAGCCGACGGTGCGGCCGCCTTCGCGGATTGCGAAGCGCAGACCTTCGTCCATGGCGATCGGAGCGATCAGCTTGACCGAGATGGTCACGTTGTCGCCCGGCATCACCATTTCCGTGCCTTCGGGAAGGATGACTTCGCCGGTGACGTCGGTAGTGCGGAAGTAGAACTGCGGACGGTAGTTCGCGAAGAACGGCGTGTGACGGCCGCCTTCGTCCTTCGACAGGACGTAGACTTCGGCGCTGAACTCGGTGTGCGGCGTAACCGAACCCGGCTTCGCCAGAACCTGGCCACGCTCGACGTCTTCACGGCCCACGCCGCGGATCAGGGCACCGATGTTGTCGCCGGCTTCACCGCGATCGAGCAGCTTGCGGAACATTTCGACGCCGGTGACGGTCGTCTTGCTGGTGTCCTTGATACCGACGATTTCGACTTCGTCGCCAACGTTCACGACGCCGGTTTCAACACGGCCGGTGACAACCGTACCGCGACCCGAGATCGAGAACACGTCTTCGATCGGCATCAGGAAGGGCTTGTCGACCGGACGATCCGGGGTCGGGATGTATTCGTCGACGGCAGCCATCAGTTCCTTGATGCTGTTTTCGCCGATTTCCTCGTCGCGACCTTCGAGAGCGGCGAGAGCCGAACCCTTGATGATCGGAATGTTGTCGCCGTCGAAGTCGTACGAGCTGAGCAGCTCACGGACTTCCAGTTCGACGAGCTCGAGGATTTCCTCATCATCGACCTGGTCGACCTTGTTCATGTAAACGACCAGCTGCGGAACACCGACCTGACGGGCGAGCAGGATGTGCTCACGGGTCTGCGGCATCGGGCCGTCGGCGGCGTTCACGACCAGGATCGCGCCGTCCATCTGGGCGGCACCGGTGATCATGTTCTTAACGTAGTCGGCGTGACCCGGGCAGTCGACGTGCGCATAATGGCGGTTGTCGGTTTCGTATTCGACGTGTGCGGTCGAGATGGTGATGCCGCGCTCACGCTCTTCGGGCGCCTTGTCGATGTTTGCGAAATCGACGGCCGAACCCATGACCTTGGTGATTGCCGCGGTCAGCGTGGTCTTGCCGTGGTCGACGTGACCGATGGTGCCGACGTTAACGTGCGGCTTATTACGCTCGAACTTTTCCTTCGCCATTTTCCAATAACCTCTAATCTGAAAGTGAATTTCTGCGGGTTGGAAACGGCGCCCGCGGAATCAGGCGCCGCCCCTAGACGGAGATGCTGCCTTAGGCAAGCTTCTCCTTGACTTCCTGAGCCACGTTCGCCGGAACTTCGTCGTAGTGGCTGAACTGCATCGAGTACTGTGCGCGGCCCTGGGTGAACGAACGCAGCTCGTTCACGTAACCGAACATGTTCGCGAGCGGCACGTTGGCTTCGACCGCCTGGGCATTGCCGCGGCTGTCGGTGCCCTGGATCTGACCACGACGCGAGTTGAGGTCGCCGATGACGTCGCCGAGGTAATCCTCGGGCGTCACGACCTCGACCTTCATGATCGGCTCGAGCAGCTTGATGCCGGCCCGGTCGGCCACTTCGCGCATCGCACCGCGACCGGCGATTTCGAACGCGATCGCGCTCGAGTCGACGTCGTGGTAAGCACCGTCGTACAGGTTCACGGTGAAGTCGATGATCGGGAAGCCGACGAGGTGGCCGCTTTCGGCCTGCTCGCGGAAGCCCTTCTCGATGGCCGGGATGTATTCCTTCGGAATGTTACCGCCCTTGATCTCGTCTTCGAACACGAAGCCCTGGCCGCGCTCACCCGGAGTGACCTTGACCTTGACGCGGCCGAACTGGCCCGAACCACCCGACTGCTTCTTGTGGGTGTAGTCCACGTCCACCGGCTTGCCGAGGTATTCGCGGTAAGCGACCTGCGGTGCGCCGACATTGGCTTCGACCTTGAATTCGCGTTTCATGCGATCGACGAGGATGTCGAGGTGAAGCTCGCCCATGCCCTTGATGATCGTCTGTCCGCTTTCGTGGTCGGTGGTGACGCGGAAGCTCGGATCCTCGGCGGCCAGGCGGTTGAGGGCGACGCCCATCTTTTCCTGGTCGGCCTTGGTCTTGGGCTCCACGGACAGCTCGATGACCGGCTCGGGGAATTCCATGCGCTCGAGGATGATCGGCTTGGACGCGTCGCACAGCGTGTCGCCGGTCGTCGTTTCCTTAAGACCTGCGATCGCGACGATGTCGCCGGCGAATGCCTCATCGATGTCCTCGCGGTTGTTCGAGTGCATCAGCAGCATGCGGCCGATCTTTTCCTTCTTCTCCTTCACCGAGTTCAGGACGCTGCCCTTAGACAGCTGGCCCGAATAGATGCGGGTGAAGGTGAGCGATCCAACGAACGGGTCGTTCATGATCTTGAAGGCCAGCGCAGCGAAGGGCGCATCGTCCGACGACGGACGGGTCTGTTCTTCGTCGCTGTCGGGCAGCACGCCCTTGATGGCCGGGACGTCGAGCGGGCTCGGCATGTAATCGACCACAGCGTCGAGCAGGGGCTGCACCCCCTTGTTCTTGAACGCCGAGCCGCACAGCACGGGCACGAAATCACGGTTCATGGTACCCTTGCGGATAAGACGCTTGAGCGTCGCCGCGTCGGGCTCGTTGCCCTCCAGGTACTGTTCCATTACGTCGTCGTCCTGCTCGACGGCAGTCTCGACCAGCTTTTCGCGATATTCGGCAGCCTTGTCGGCCATGTCGGCGGGGATATCGACATAGTCGAACTTCGCGCCGAGGTCTTCAGCCTGCCACACGATGCCGCGCATGTTCACGAGGTCGACCACGCCCTGAAGGTCGCTTTCCGCGCCGATCGGGAGATAGAGGACCAGCGGGTTCGCGCCGAGGCGGTCGATGATCGACTGCACACAGTAGTAGAAGTCGGCGCCGGTGCGGTCCAATTTATTCACGAAGCACATCCGGGGGACGCCGTATTTGTCGGCCTGGCGCCAGACGGTTTCGGATTGCGGTTCAACACCGGCAACTCCGTCGAACACGGCGACCGCGCCGTCGAGGACGCGCAGGCTGCGTTCGACTTCGATGGTGAAGTCGACGTGGCCGGGGGTGTCGATGATGTTGATGCGGTGCTTGGGGCCTTCGCCGTCTTCGGCCGACCAGAAGGTCGTGGTCGCCGCCGACGTGATGGTGATGCCGCGCTCCTGCTCCTGCTCCATCCAGTCCATGGTCGCGGCGCCGTCGTGGACTTCGCCGATCTTGTAGGACTTGCCGGTGTAGTAGAGGATGCGTTCGGTCGTGGTGGTCTTGCCGGCATCGATGTGGGCCATGATGCCGATATTGCGGTACCGCTCCAGCGGATATTCGCGGGCCATGTGAAAATTCCTCGTAAGTCGGGGGTGAGCTAACTCCGCCCCCATGTAGGGATTAGTGCGACAGTTTCGAGACCCTTCGACAGGCTCAGGCTGAGCGGTGCGAAGGGCCCGAAACTCTCCCGCTTACCAGCGGTAGTGCGAGAAGGCGCGGTTCGCGTCCGCCATGCGGTGCGTGTCTTCGCGCTTCTTGACGGCGTTGCCGCGGTTGTTCGACGCATCCATCAGCTCGCCCGACAGGCGTGCGGCCATGGTGGTCTCCGGACGGCCGCGCGCAGCGGTGATCAGCCAGCGGATCGCGAGGGCCTGGGCACGCTCGGGACGAACCTCGACCGGCACCTGGTAGGTCGCACCGCCGACACGGCGGCTGCGCACTTCGACCTGCGGCTTGATGTTGTCGAGCGCTGCATGGAACAGCTCGACCGGATTGGCCTTGGCCTTGGCTTCGACCGTGTCGAGCGCGGTATACACGATACCTTCGGCAACGGCCTTCTTACCGTCGAGCATGAGGTTGTTCATGAACTTCGACAGGACCTGATCACCGAACTTCGGATCAGGCAGGATCTCCCGCTTCTCGGGACGACGACGACGTGACATGTTTAAAACTCCCTTGGAGTGCGGCGGAACATCCGTTCCGCCTTGCGGCTCCGGCCCGCTCCCCCTCCCGGCCACCCAGAGACTACCTCGATAGGGTAGCCGGGAGGGGGATCGGACCGCATCCGCGTTGAAACTTATCTCTTCGGGTCTGTGTCGGCCCGGCTCCCTCTCCCGACCATCCTATCGGACAATCCCATGGGTGGTCGGGAGGGGGAGACGGGCTGGCACAGAGGTCATCACGGATGTGATGACCGCACCCTACAAAGACTCCTACTTACTTGGGCCGCTTCGCGCCGTACTTCGAGCGCGACTGCTTGCGGTCCTTCACGCCCTGCGTGTCGAGCACGCCGCGCAGCACGTGGTAGCGCACGCCGGGAAGGTCGCGCACACGGCCGCCGCGGATCAGCACGACGCTGTGTTCCTGCAGGTTGTGGCCTTCGCCCGGGATGTAGGAGATGACTTCGCGCTGGTTGGTCAGGCGGACCTTGGCAACTTTACGCAGAGCCGAGTTCGGCTTCTTCGGGGTCGTCGTATAGACGCGGGTGCAAACGCCGCGCTTCTGCGGGTTCTGCTCCATCGCAGGGACCTTGGACTTGGCCTTCTGCGGAACGCGGCCCTTGCGGACCAGCTGGTTGATCGTCGGCATGAGTTCTCTCTTCACCGTGTGATGGCGGCGACTTGGGGTTGAAGATGAAATGTTCGCTTAGCCCGTCATCCCAGCGAAAGCTGGGATCGCTCTCCGCAAGCGCTGGGCCCGCGGCACGAGATTCCAGCCTGCGCTGGAATGACGTCTAAGCTGAAACACTCCACCCACCGGCCCCACGGCCACCGGGTTACTTTGACGGCTGCCCACCGGCGAGAAGGATACCCCCGCCGCAATAGAAAAGAGCCCGAGTGCATGACGCACCAGGCCCCGGGACATGACCGGCAATGTTCAGCTCTATCTGACCGACGGTGGACGAATCCAACACCGGATGGCCGCGCACTTAGGGGGAATGGGTCGATTGGTCAACCCGCGGGGTCGTTGTCCGTGCCTTTGCCCATGTCGTTGTCCGCCGAGAGCTGGCGCAGGTGTTCCGCCACTGCAAGGTCGAGGTCCTGATAGACGTAGGATCCCACGTGATAGTGACGCACCACCCTGGTCGATATGCCGTCCGGCACCGCCGTGACCTGCGGCGGGTTCAGCGCCCCGCCCTCGTCCTCCCAGTCGCCGACCGCCTCGTCGGCTGCCGGCTGCGAAGGGTTACCGGCATATGTGCCGTAGATAATCGTTTCCGATTGCTCGGCAAGACGCTCGGGCTGGGGCAGGTTGCGCCAGTCGCGCAGGCGGCGAACCCGCTCCGCATATTCGGCGACCTTGGCGTAGTGATCGTCGCGCGTGGCATCGTCACCATCGGCGCTTGCACGCATGACGGCCACCTGATGCGCGTGCAGAAGTTCGTTGAGATCCATGACGGGTCGCCCTTGCGAAAGATGGGAACGGGAAGCGGGAAAGGCCCGGGCACTGCTTGGGACAGGCGCCCGGGCCCCCTTAGCGATCAGCCCTGCTGTTGACTGGCTTGATCGCGCTGAACGTCTTGCGAACCTTGCGCTTCGTCCTGTTCCTGCTGGCGCAGGTCGGTCGCCTGCGGCTCGCCGCCGCCGACTTGGCGGGTCTGGTAGCCATAACGCTGGCCGACCTTTGGTTCGGCTGCTTCCTGCTGGAGATCCGCCTTCACGAAATGCAGCGCGTCGCCGCCCTTTTCCGGAGTGATCGTGCCGCGACCCTTGCCGGAATCGTAGCTCTTGATGTTGCCGTAATGGGACATGAAAGTGTTCCTTCGGTTTCGCGCAGGCGTTCATCAGCGACCGCTTGTGCGCGCTGGCTAGAAGGCGAAATGGAAAGAAGGGAGGGCAACTGGCCCTCGGGACCGTCGATCGCGACTGGTAGCTGAGTGTTATGTGGGGTGTGGGGTGCGGGTTGCAATAGGAACTGCGTAATTTCGCAGGCGGCCGCACCAAATTTCCTTCGCCAAGGTTATTGCCTAGAGGAATTCAGTGTGAGTAGAAGGATGGCAGGGGACGACAAGCTATCCGTAACGACCTTTCGTAAGGTCCAACCGCTTAGCAAGGCTTGGAACTTGTGTCCCCCACCCCCTGATTTGGACTCAGCGGATGTTGCCAGTTTCTTCGTAGCACCGAAGATAAGGGGTCGAAGAGATACTTATCCTCTTTTTACCCACACCCCGGCTCGAAGTCGGGCTACTAGGCACCCCCGGCAGCCCGACCATTAGATACTGAATCAGCCGGGACTCTTCCGCAAGAGGGTGAATGATGATTTGCTGGCTAAGTTTTGCGCGGTTTTCGCAGGTGCGCACTTCACTGGAGCCGCGAAGCGCGGAGAAAGCTATGCTGACACACTGCGCAAGCCCAAAATTGAATCTTTGGAAAAGATTTAGCGGGCGAAAAGGACGCCTCAGTCTTGCGATTCATTCGAATCCTCAGATGCGATTTTTCGAGCGTTCGCTAATCCTTCTTCGCATCTTAAGCAGTGGCGCGGTCCGTAGAAACGAAAGCCTTTTGCTACTTCGCAGTTTTGTTTTCGTTCCCCAACTGCTGGGACTTCCGAGGAAAGCATGCCTATGTGCCATCGGAACCACCCCCCGCCCCTCACTCGTTGGTTAGGCAAGGAGAACGCCATGCCCATACCAGAGGACCGAAACGACGAACCCATCCACCATGATGCCGACAAGGCGCGCGGGGCGGAGATCATCCTGACCAAGCGCCGCAATCGGACGATCTTCATCGCTGGGCTGGTCGGCTTCGTGCTGCTGGCACTAACATTCGGGATGGCGGGCTAAGACGGCGGCATGGCCGACGACACCTCGCTCTATCTGATCTGGCACGAACCGGGGGCCGCGCCTGCGGAGCCGCTCGACCTGCATAGCGATGCGCATCCGCTGGCCGAGGGCCTCTGGCTGGTGCGGTCCGACCTCACCCGCTCCAAACTCTATCACCGGATCAAGTGGCAATTGCCAGACGGTACCGCGCTGGCCTGCGCGCCGCTGGCGGACGAGCCCGACGGCTGGCCCAAGTTCAAGGGGATGGCAGCAGGTGCGCTGGCGTGGCTTAAGGGAGGCGGAGCGTAGGGACGAAAGCGTTTTCCTACTTCGCGGTTTTTTGTTCTAGTCCCTCAAACGCCGGGCGCGACGCATCCGCGTCGCTTGGCTTCCTCGCAAAGGCTCGGGCGGGCGGTCGCCCTTGCCTCGCCTGCGGCTCGGTCAGTTCGCCAGATAGAGAGAGGGACCGTTTCTTGTCAGACCACCCCACCCCTACCCGCGCCACTCCTCGCCAGGCGACCTCCGCCGTCGCCTACACCTCCGACCTGCCGGAGGAGGACGATCCGCTCCTCGCCTTCAACCCCTATCTCCACAAGCGGCCGCGCCGCAATTCGATCACGCCCGATCTCCAGCGGCGCTTCGTCGCCACGCTGGCGGCGACCGGGATCGTCGTGCAGGCCGCCCGCTCCATCGGGAAGAGCATGGAGGCGCTCTACAAGCTGCGGAAGCTGCCCGGGGCGGAAGGGTTCGAGGCGGCGTGGGACGAGGCGGTCGAATACGGCGTGTGACGGCTGGAGGACTGCGCGATGGAGCGGGCGCTGGCCGAGGGGTTCTCCAATCCGCGGGCCAATTCGCTATTGTGTTTCATCCTCGCCTATCGCGGCCAGTATCGCGAGGATATGCGCCTGATCGTCCCCGGCCACCCGCTCTACGAGAACATCCGCGACGAGGTGCTGGCGGAGGGAGGGCTGGTCTGACGCGCTCGTCGCCAACCGTGGCCACTCTGGCGCGGCTGCGGGAAAGGCCCTACCTTGCCTGCTCGCACGGCAAGCGGTTTGTAGGGAGTGCGCGATGACGCAGAGGCAAGATAGCGGCCAGAGCAGCGGACGGCGCTGGACCGGCGCGTGCGGCGATGGCTCGATCCAGACGCAGCTGGAGGACGGGCGGGCGATCTGCATCCGCACGGTGACGCCCGCCGACGAGGCGCGGCTGCGCGCCGGGATCGCGCGGATGAGCCCGCGCTCGCGATATTTGCGCTTCTTCTCCGGCGCGGCGAGCCCGCCCGACTGGGTGATCGAGCGGCTGCTGGATGCCGACGGCACGCTCCACCTTGCCTGGGGGGCGATCGACCTGTCGGACCCGGAGGAGCCAGCGATGGCGGTGGTCCATGCGATGCGGCCCGATGCGGCCGACCGGGTGATGGAGTTCTCGGTCGGCGTGGTGGATGCGTATCACGGGCTCGGCCTCGGGCGGCTGCTGACGGCGACGCTGCTGCTGGATGCAGCGGACGAGGCGGTCGATGCGTTCAGCGCACATGTGCTGGCGGAAAACGACGCGGCGCGCAGCTTCATCCGCAAACTGGGGGCGGAGCGTGTGGGGAGCCAGGGGCCGGAGACGGAGTACCGGCTGGAGGTCGCCCCGGCGCTCGCCAAGCTGCGCGGGGAAACGGACCCGCCGGGGCTGGCGGACGTGTTCGCCTACTTCGACGATCTGGGGTCGGAGACGAGCAGGCCGTAGATCGCGACGTCGCACAGGCCCTTGTGCGTGGTCTCGTGCCCGCGAAACAGCGCCTCGCGGGTGAAACCGAGCCGTTCGAGCAGGCGGGTCGAGGGGGTGTTATCGACATCCACCTCGGCGATGAGCTTGCGGGTGCCGGTGTCCAGCAGGTGGTCGACCAGCGCGGCGGTGCATTCACGCGCGACGCCCTCGCCCTGCCGGTCGATGCAGGTGATGTAGCCGATCTCCAGCACGCCCTCCTCGTGAGCTGGCACGGCGACGAAGCGGCCCGCCACCCGGCCCTCACCATCCTCCGCGATCCAGGTGCGCCCCGGCCAGTCGGGTGCGGCGAGCCAGCCCCACAGCTCCTCCGCCGAGGCGAAGGCTGGACGTGAGAGATAGAGGCACTGCGCCTCGTCGCTCAGCGTGGGGAACAGCGCCTCCTCGTCGCCTGCGCGCAAGGGGCGCAGGGTGAAGCGCTCGGTCTGCAATTGGGCATCGGTCATGGCGCGCGGTGATAACCGAGGCACCAGCCGAGGCAAGCGTGACCACGCACCCGCAGCGGGTGCAGCTTGCTGCACGTCTAGCGAGGACGCAACCGCGGATGCGGCTGCGAAAAACTAGGATGTCAGGAAGGCGACGAGGGCCTTGACCTTCTTGGTGCGCCATTGCGGCGTCGGGGCGACCAGCCAGTAGGCGCGCGTGCCCGGTTCCGGCCCGTCGAGCAGTTCCAGCCGCCCGGCCTCGATCGCGTCTTTGGCCAGCAGTTCGGGCAGGATCGCCCGGCCCAGCCCTGCCATTGCGGAGGACAGCGCCTGCCCGGCGTTGCTCACCGTGACATGCGCCGGCTGGCCGTCCTGCAGCGGCAGGCCCCAGTCGATCCAGCGATCGGGCGCACCGGGTGCGGCCACCGTTACGCGGCGCGCGGCGGCGAGTTCGACGCCCTGCAGATCGCCCGGCCCGTCCACCAGCCGGATCGCGAAGTCGAGATTGACCTCGGTGAAATCGGCATTCTCGTCGGGCACGAAGGTGAAGCTGATGTCGGGGTTTTCGGCCGTGTATTTCGCCAGCCGCGGCGCCAGCCACTGCGCATAGAATTCGCGCGGCACGGCGATGGTATAGCTGTCGTTCGCCTGCCCCGCCTGCATGGCGGACACGCTTTCCTCGAACTTGAGGAAGCCTTCACGCAGCGCATCGAGCCCGGCCGCACCTTCCTGCGTCAGCTCCAGCCCCTTGCTCGTGCGGCGGAACAATACCGTGCCGAGGTGATCCTCGAGCGCGCGAATCTGCTGGCCGACGGCGGCGGGCGTCACCGCCAGCTCGTCCGCGGCGCGGGTGAACGAGAGGTGCCGCGCGGCGGCATCGTAGACGCGCAAGGCGTTCAGGGGCAGGTGCGTGCGCTTCATCAGGCAGGCGACTTAGGCAATGCTGCGCTGCCGCACAAGTCGCTGCGGTTCGCGAGAAGCTTGTCACAGGGCTGCAACATGCGGCACACAGTGGGAATGCCGAAGACCCCGCTCGCCATGAACGACGACGTCACGCCCGATCCCGCGCCCGAAGCGCCTGTGCGGTTCGACACGCCGGAGACGCGCTACGTCAATCGCGAGCTGTCCTGGCTGAGCTTCAATCGCCGCGTGCTGGCGGAAGCGGAGAACGAGGCCTTCCCGCTCCTCGAACGGCTTCGCTTCCTCTCGATCAGCGCCAGCAATCTCGACGAATTCGTCATGATCCGCGTTGCTGGGCTGGAAGGCCAGGCGAGCCGTGGGCTGGAGACGCTGGGCATCGACGGCCGCGATCCGCAACAGCAGCTGGAGGCAATACGCGAGCAGATGGGCGCGCTGGTCGTGCGCCAGCAGCGTGTGTTGGACGATCTACGCCGCCTGCTCGCGCTGGAAGGCATCTGGATCGCGACCTTCGAGGATCTCGATGAGGCGCAGAAAGGCTGGCTGCGCGACTATTTCGAAAGCGACATCCTGCCGCTGATCACGCCGCAGGCGATCGACCCGAGCCACCCCTTCCCCTTCGTCGCCAATTTCGGCGCTGGCGTGATCTTCCGGCTGAAACGCGGCAAGCGCAAGGCGGACCTGATGGAGATGGTCCTCATCCCCACCGCCGCGCCCCGCTTCGTCCGCGTGCCGGGCGAGAAGGCGATCTACGTCTCCATCGAGCAGCTGGTGGTGGAATTCGCCGAACTGCTGTTTCCCGGTTTCAAGATCCTCGGCGACGGGCTGTTCCGCGTGCTGCGCGATAGCGATATCGAGGTCGAGGAGGAGGCCGAGGACCTCGTTCGTTTTTTCCGTACCGCCATCCAGCGCCGCCGCCGCGGCAATGTGGTGCTGCTGGAGCTGGACGACGAATGCGACGAGGTCGCCGAGGCTTTGCTGCGCGAGCAATTCGAAGTCGACGAGCAGATGACCGTCAAGACCAGCGGCATGCTGGGTCTGGCAGACCTTGCCGCCGTGTGCAGCGAACCGCGCCCCGATCTCAAGTTCACGCCCTTCAGTCCGCGTTATCCCGAACGCATTCTGGCGCATGACGGCGATTGCTTCTCCGCCATTCGCGAGAAGGACATCGTCATCCACCACCCCTACGAAAGCTTCGAAGTGGTGGTCGATTTCCTGCGCCAGGCGGCGCGCGATCCGGCGGTCGTCTCGATCAAGCAGACGCTCTATCGCGCGGGCGACCAGTCGCCGGTGATCGCCGCGCTGATCGAGGCGGCGGAAAACGGCAAGGCCGTGACCGCCGTGGTCGAACTGAAGGCCCGCTTCGACGAAGAGCGCAATCTGCAATGGGCGACCGAGCTGGAGCGCGCCGGGGTACAGGTGATCTACGGCTTCACCGAATGGAAGACCCACGCCAAGGTCAGCCTGGTCGTGCGCCGCGACGAGGACGGCTATGCCACCTACTGCCATTTCGGCACGGGCAATTACCACCCGGTCAACGCGCGCATCTATACCGATTTCAGCTATTTCACCGCCGACCCTGCCCTGGGGCGCGACGCTGCGAAGATGTTCAACTTCGTCACCGGCTATATCGAGCCGACCGATCTGGAAAAGCTGGCCATCTCGCCCATCGGCTTGCAGGACAAGCTCTACGAACTGATCGATCGCGAGATCGCCAATGCCGCCAAGGGCAAGCCGGCGGGCATCTGGGCCAAGATGAACTCGATCACCAACCAGGGCGTGATCGACAAGCTCTATGAAGCAAGCGCCGCCGGGGTGGAGATCGTGCTGGTGGTGCGCGGCATCTGCAGCCTGCGCGCTGGCGTGCCCGGCCTCTCGGACAATATCAGCGTCAAGTCGATCATCGGCCGCTTCCTCGAACACAGCCGCATGTGGGCTTTTGCCAATGGCGCAGACCTGCCGAGCAAGAAGGCCGACGTCTGGATCACCAGCGCCGATGCGATGAGCCGCAATCTGGAACACCGCGTCGAAGTGATGGTGCCGGTCACCAACAAGACCGTGCACGACCAGCTGGTCGAACAGGTGATGCTGGCCAATATCCTCGATACCGAGCGCAGCTGGCGGCTGGGTGCGGATGGGCAATACGAGCGGATGCGGGTTGGCGAAGAAGGCTTCAACTGCCACGAATATTTTATGGAAAACCCATCCCTGTCGGGCCGCGGCAATGCGCTGAAGGCCCATGACGTCCCCCGCCTCACCCTGAAGGGCGAGCACACGTGAACCGCAAGCGCGGGGCCGCCGCGCGCCTGCTTAAACCGCCGCGCGCAGTGATCGACATCGGATCGAACACCGTCCGGCTGGTAATCTACGAAGGCAGCAAGCGCGCGCCCGAGACGGTCTGGAACGAGAAGGTCGCCGCGCGGCTCGGGCGCGACCTGTCGGAAACCGGGCTAATTCCTCGGGAGGCGGAGGATGAGGCGCTGGCAGCCCTCGCCCGCTACGCGCTGATCATCCGCGACCTCGGCATCGAGGATGTGCAGACCGTCGCGACCGCCGCTCCACGCGATGCCGAAAACGGGCCGGAATTCCTGTCGGCCGTGGCCGATCTGGGATTGGAACCGCGCCTGCTGAGCGGCGAGGAAGAGGCTCGCATCTCCGCGCATGGCGCATTGGGTGCCTTTCCCGGCTCGCATGGCGTGGTCGCCGATCTCGGCGGGGGCAGCCTCGAACTGGTCTCCATCGGGCAGAACGCGTGCCACGATGCCATCTCCCTGCCTTTCGGCACCCTGCGCCTTCCCGCATTTCGCGCGGCGGATAGGTTCGAAGATCGGGTGAGGAGCTCTATCAACGACGTCGATTGGGCCGCGGACCATTCCGGACCGATGTACATGATCGGCGGCACCTGGCGCGCGCTGGCGGCCTACGCGATGCGCGAGCTCGACTACCCGCTCGACGATCCGCACGGCTTTGTCCTGTCGGTCGAAGATGCCGATCGCATGGCGGGCGAGCTGGTCGAGGCGAAACCGGAGAAGCTGTCGAACATCAGCGGCATCTCCAGCATGCGGTCCGAGTATCTGCCCGATGCCGCGGCCCTGCTGCGACCGCTGCTGGCGGAGTTCGAGCCGGAAGAGCTTGTCTTTTCAAGCTGGGGCATTCGCGAAGGGCTGCTCTATGCGCGGCTCGATGCGGCCCAGCAGGCGCGCGACCCCCTGCTGGCCGGTGTCGGCGCTTTCGCTGCCGCGCGCGACAGTCATGTGATCGACGCCACGCTGGTTTCGGCCTGGACCGCCGATCTGGTCGAGAAATCCCGGCCCGGTGATGAACGCAAGCGGATCGCCGCCGCGCAGCTTGCCGCCTCGCTGCGCCGGGTGGAGCCGAACCTCCGGCTGAAAAACGCAGTCGAATGGTCGCTCGACAAGCGCTGGATCGACCTCAGCCCCCGCGGCCGCGCGATGATCTGCGCTGCACTGGTCGGCTCGCTCGGCCGCACCGAACTGCCCGATCGCCTGCGCGACCTCGCCAGCGACGACGACCTGCGCGAGGGCATGACCTGGGGGCTCGGCCTGCGGCTGGCGCAACGGCTCGGTGCAGGCACCCGCGAAAGCCTGTCGCACAGCGCGCTACGGCGCGAGAACGGATCGCTAGTCCTGCAGCTCGATCCGGAACGCGCGGCGCTGGCGGCGGGGCCGGTTGAAACGGAGCTTGAAAGGCTGGCCGACTGGCTCGGGCTAGAAGCCAGGGTTGCGGTGGGGTAATAGGGTACATGGCTGCGTGAAGAGGCGATCCCTGTCTCTGAGTCCGGTCGAAAATCAAGAGAGCGAGATTTCCGATTTCGCGGCAGTTATGCGGGAAACCTCAATCGTCGAGGTGCCAGACGCCCGATCGGTCTCTCATGACGTCACCCAGCAGATTGCCATCCTCCCAAACCTTCACATGCCTGAGATCTCGCTCCTCGGAGAGCGCGGACAAAACCGCCGACGCGTTGTCTGCTTCAAACTCGACTTTTCTCGGTTCCCCGCCCGAGTCATTCTCGAATTGTAAGGTATATGATGGCAAGTCCTGATCCTCCATATCCGATTACGTTCGAACACGACGGTACGATGCCGCCAGTGCAAACGCCACTTACCAGAATAGGACGCACGCCTCAAACGAGGCCATATTCCGAACTAAGTATTTGATGGAAATGTCACGCCCACAGCGGGTGACCGAAGTGTCGTGAGCCTCAATCCGCCGTGGCAGGCGCCGCCAGCGGGAAGAACGGGATGCGGATTTCGAGCGGCGAGCCGTCTTCGGCATGGAAGGTGTAGAAGCCCTCCATCGACCCATGCGGCGTCTCCAGCGGGCAGCCGCTGACGTAATCGTGGCTTTCGCCCGGGTGCAGCACCGGCTGCTCGCCGACCACGCCCTCGCCATCGACATGCGCAACCATGCCGCGCCCGTCGGTGATACGCCAGTGGCGGGTCATCAGCTGGACGCGCTCGTGCGAGCCGTTCTCGATGCGGATGTGATAGACCCAGAACCACTTGCCCGCTTCGGGCTGCGATTGTTCGGGCAGGAAGTTCACCGCGACCCGGACGGTAATCCCGTCGGTCGTGGCGGCATGCTGGAAAAGCTCCTTGATCACCGCTCCAACGTAATGCGCGGGGAGCGCTGTGCAACCCTTTAGCCGCGGAAAAGCGGCAGTTATCCTCCATGCGGAGTTCGCGCGAAAGGTTAATTTCGATTTACCGCATTGCGAGAGGGAGCGCTAAGTTCCGCATGGTTACGTTACAGCAGTCCGAGGGGTCGGACGACCGAAGCAACGGGACAGTTTCGATGGTATTCGCATTCATCCAGCGCCTTGTGCGCGAACAGAGCGGGCTCGCGACGGTATGGTTGGCACCGCTGACTCTTGCCAGCGCTACGCTGCTAGCGCTCTGATTCAGGGCTTTCCGCCCGAAAGATAGTCCTCGATCTGCCCGAGGCGTTCCTTTCCGAACCACATTTCCTCGCCGACGAAGACCGTCGGGATGCCGAAGGCGCCGCGCTCGACGGCGTGGCTGGTGTTGTCGATCAGCCTTTGCTTGATCTCGGCCTTCTGCGTCGCGGCGAGCAGGCGATCCGCCGCGAACCCGCCGTCCTCCAGCACTGCGCGCACCACCTCGACATCGCCGCAATCGATATTCCGCTCCCACACGGCAGGCTGCAAGGCATCCACCAGCGCACGCCGCTCGTCTTCGCCCTGCGCGGCGACGAGGATGCGCTGGAGCAGGATCGAATTGAACGGCAGCGCCGGATGCATCCGGAACTCGCTCATACCGTGCCGGTCGAGAAAGCGCTGGAATTCCAGCGCGGCGTAGGGAACCTTACCCTTGACGTCCTTGTCCCGGAACATCGGCGGAGCATTGCCGGTCAGCTTGTGCATCCCGCCGAGAAATACGGGCGTGACCACAAGCTCCGCCCCGGTCCGCTCGGCAATGGCCTTGAGCGGGTACCACGCGAGATACCCGTTCGGCGCGGCGAGATCGAGGATGTATTCGATGGTGCGGGTCATGCGGTTTCCTGCCTTTCGCACCGTGACTTAGGCGGAAACGAAAGCAACGCGCAACGTTGCCCTGTTTATGACAGACATGTTGCACCCGTCGTCGCTCAGCTGGTTCGATGTCGCCTGGCGTTTGGGGGCCGCGACCCTGTTTCCCCTGATCGTCGGCCTCGAGCGGTTCTTTCACAAAAAACCGATCGATTTCCGGCCCTTCGTCATCATCTCGGTGGCCGCCTGCGGGCTGCTGATCGGTTCGATCGAACTGCTGCAATCGAGCAACGACAGCCAGGCGCAGATCGACCCGACCCGGGTCATCGAAGGGGTCATCACCGGCATCGGCTTTATCGGCGCAGGCGCAATGTTTCGCGAAGGCAATTACGTGCAGGGCGCAGGCTCTGCCGCATCGATCTGGTGCGCCGGGGCAATCGGCCTCGTCTGCGGCATGGGCGAATTGTGGCTGGGCGCGATCGTCTCCGTCATCGTATTTTTGTTGTTGGTGGTCAGTCGCCCGTTCACCGAACGCTGGGATCCGGGATCGACGAAGGGAACTGAAGCAAAATGACTTGGGTGCGGCTCGGCCTTGTCGCAGCAAGTGCTAGCATGATCGGGGCCTGCGCGCCGACCGAAACTTCCCCGGCCGAAACGCCGACGCAAAGCGCTGTAGAAGGCCCGCCAAAGGTAGCCGCCGCGGTTGGCACTCCCGATTATCCTCCCGAGTTGGAGCGAATGCTCGAAATGTCCGCCTTTGCCGAAGTGCCCGGCCAGCCGTGCCGCGCGCGGGAGATCGAGCGTCCTGCCTGGACGGAGCAGCCCGAGGTAAGGTCACGCTTGCGCGAGGTTAGCTCCGACAGTCTTTGGCTGAGTCGGTGGGCGCGAGAGAACCTGTCAGGCCGCCTCGCCTATGCCGGCGTCGGCTACGATTTCCAGCCGCGTCCGGGCGAGGCCCTGCCGGACGCTCCTCCGCCTCTCATATACGAAATCGTGGTCACCGGCTCCGACCCGATCCGCCCGCCGCCGCTCGGCGACCGGGCGAAGGATGTGCCGGTGGTAGTGCGCTACGATGCGCCGGTCTCGCATGAGGAATTCATGGCGCGCCGCGAACAGGGCGGGCTGATCGCGCGCAAACTATTACCGACTTTACAGGGCGAAGGCGGCTCACCCTCGCGCTCCTGGGCGGTCTACCTGATGATGGGCGACTCCAAGAAGGAGGGCGTGGTCGAAGATGCGCTTTCGCATTGCGACGCCCTGCGCCGCGCCTATCGGCTGCCAGTGCTGATGGAGTTTTTCGAGGGCAGCATGACGACGCTCGACATGATGCCCGCGCCGACAGACTGAGCATCGACCAGGGAGAAGGCGAGAAATACCCGACACCGCGCACCTTTCAACTTGCGAATGATTTGCAATAGCATATTATCGCAGACCGAAGGAGGAATTTGCGATGACCCACCGATCCACCGCGCCCGCGCTCGACCTGCCACTGCCTGCCCACCGCGAATTGTCGCTGGCGCTGGTTCTCGTCAGGCGCATGGCCATGGCAGGCCCCGACGACTCGCGTGCGGCAATGCTGGCATTGAACGTAGCGGGGAGCGGATTTCGCCGTTTGCTGGTGCTGGCTCGGTGCTTCGTCGTCGAACTCGCACGATCCTCGCGCCGGACACTCACGCTCGCGCCATGCTGCGCGACTGGAATGACGCGGGACGAGGGGCTGATGGTCGACCTGCTGCGCAATGCCGATCTCGCCACCTATGCCGCGCTGACCGAAGATGCGCCCTGCCACCGCGCTCGCTCGGCAGCGCAAGCGCTCGGAGAGGAACTCAGCGCGCTGGCCGCGCGCAAAGGCTGGCGCGGGGGCTAAAGTCCCGCCGCAGAAAGCGCACGGTCGAGGTCCTCTTTGAGATCCTCGACATCCTCCAGCCCGACATTGATCCGCAGCAGCCCCTCGGTCACCCCCATCGCGGCGCGGCCGTCTTCGCCCATATTGGCGTGGGTCGTGCTCGCGGGATGGCACATCAGGCTGCGCGCATCGCCGATATTGTTGGAGATATCGACCAGGTCGAGCGCGTCGAGCACGGCGAAGGCCGTGGCGCGGTCGCCGACGTCAAAGGCGAAGATCGGGCCGGTCGCGACCATCTGCTTCATCGCCAGATCGTGGCGAGGATGGCTCGCCAGGCCGGGATGAAGCATTCTCGGCACGCGCGGCTCGATGAAAGCGCCTAGCGCAACCGCGTTCTCGCTCTGGCGACGGGCGCGCAGGTCGAGCGTTTCGAGGCCCTTCAGGACCACCCACGCATTGAACGGCGCGCAATTGGGGCCGGTGTTGCGCTGGAACGGCAGAAGAACCTCGTCGATCCATTCCTGCGATCCGCAGACCGCGCCGGCGAGCACCCGGCCCTGCCCGTCCATCAGCTTGGTCGCGCTATAGGCCACCACGTCCGCGCCATATTCCATCGGCTTCTGAAGTGCGCTGGTGGCGAAGGCATTGTCGACCACGGTGGTGATCCCATGCGCCTTGGCAACGCCGCAGACATGCGCGACATCGACCACGTCGAGCGTGGGGTTGGCGGGTGTCTCGAAGAAGAACGCCTTGGTGTTCGGCTTGATCGCCGCTTCCCAAGCATCGTCGTCGGCGCTGTCGATCACGCTGGTCTCGATGCCGAAGCGCGGAAGCAGATGATCGAGCAGCCAGCGGCACGAGCCGAAGGCCGCGCGCGCGCCGACCACGTGATCGCCCGCCGACAACTGGCACAGCAGCGCGGTGGTCATCGCCGCCATTCCGCTCGCCTGCGCGCGGCAGGCCTCGGCGCCTTCCATCAGCGCGATGCGCTCTTCCAGCATGGCAACGGTCGGGTTCTGGAGGCGCGAATAGGTCATGCCCTGCATCTCGCCCGCGAAGCGATCGGCGGGGGTCTGCGCATCGTCGTAGGTATAGCCGCTGGTGAGGAACAGCGCCTCGCTGGTTTCGCCATGCTCGCTGCGCCAGGTGCCGCCGCGCACGGCCTGCGTCGCGGGACGCCACTTGCTGGTAATCGAGCGATCGGTGCCGGTGGTCTTCTTCATAGGCCGCGCGATAGCATAGGCGAGCGGCGCGGCAAGCGGGTCAGCCTTCCAGCGCGGCAAGCCCCGCTTCGCCGACATCGGGACGTCCGACAGACCGCAGCATTTGCGCCCCCTCGATCACGGTCATGACTGCGCGCGCACCGGCCTGTGGGTCGGGGTCGCTCTCCGGCAGATGGTCGACCACCCAGGCGAGCAATACGTCCATGATCCCTCCTGCTGGGTCGAAATAGGCTGCATTGTTGTTCGAGCACCCGGCGACGATGTCCCACCAGACGCGAAGAAAAGGCGCGAATTCAGGCCTGCCGGTAATCTCATACACCGTCTTCGCACAGGCACGCCGCGATGGTGCACGCTCCTGCGGAAAGGCGGTATCGAGCGCATTGGCGAACATGCCGGCCAGATATTCGAGGAGAGCGGCGACCAGAGCTTCTTTGTTGCCGAAGTGGTAGAGCAGCATCCGGTCGCTGGTGCCCGCCGCGCTCGCAAGCGGGCGAAGCGAGGCGGCGGCGAGCCCATGCTCCATCACATGGCTGGCAAGCAGCGGCAGCAGCGTTTCGCGAGACATCCGGGCAGGCGGCATGGCGACGCTTGTAGCGAGCGCTACAACACGCTACAAGTGTAGCACTCGCTACACTCGACTCGGGAGCCTGCCGTCATGACGCCGTATATTGCTCTTTTTATCGGGGGGCTCGTCGCCGTCCTCGCCGCGCTCGGCTACATGCTGGCCAGCCACGAAAAGACCGGCAGCCCGATCCTGGCAGCCATGCTCTCGGCCGCCTTCGGTGCCTTCACAGCCGTCACGATTGCGACCGAGGGCGTGATGCCGTCTGGCTCAACCACACGAGCAATCTGTGGGGTGTACAGGTTTGGTGGGACCTGCTTTTCGCGTTGGGCGTGGCCGTCTTCCTGGTTTTGCCGCGGGCGAGAGCGCAGGGCATGAAGGTCCCGCTGTGGATCCTGTTTGTCGTCGCGACAGCCAGTATCGGCCTCCTTGCGATGGTCGCGCGCCTGTTCTGGCTGGAGTCGCGCACAACTTCGTGAACGCGCTTGTCGGGGCACGGGCCTCTGCCTAAGCCCTCGCGCGATGAGCCGCGCGCCCGAGCAACCCGTCGATCCCTTGCGCTGGTGCGGCGCGCTGGCGCTGGCATTCTGGCTGGCGACGCTGCCGTTCCTGACGGTCGTCCCGCACGCCTATTTCGACGAGGTCCATTACCTGCCCGCCGCGCGCGAGCTGCTGGTGCTGGGCGAATTCACCAATCGCGAGCATCCGATGGTCGGCAAGGAGCTGATCGCGCTCGGCATCGCGCTGTTTGGCGACACTCCCTGGGGCTGGCGCCTGCTGCCGACGCTGTTCGGCACGCTCGCGCTGTTCGCCAACATGCGCGCACTGAGGTTTGCGACATGCAGCCGCTTCGCGACGCTGACCTACGGCGTGTTGCTGGCGACCGGATTTCACCTGTTCGTGCATGCGCGCATCGCGATGCTCGACATATTTTACCTCGCCTTCCTTAGCGTGGCCGCATGGCAGTTCGCCGCCGCGATCCGCCAGCCCGAACAGGGCCGCTGGCGGCTGGCGCTGACCGGCATTGCACTGGGCCTGGCGATGGGATCGAAGTGGAACGCGTTGGTCGTCGCCACACTACCGGGACTGACCTTCCTGATCGCTCGCGCGCTGGCCGGCCGCCGCCGCCTGCTCCTCAGCCGCCGCGGCGCGCCGGTGCCCGGCATCACGCTGGTGGAGGCGGCGCTGTGGCTCGGTATAATACCGCTGCTGGTCTATGCGGCGACGTTCCTCCCGGCCTATCGTTTCACCGTGAACCCGATCACCGAGGGGCTGGTGTTCCACCACCGGTTCATGCTCGATCTGCAGACGCAGGTGCTGAAATCGCATCCTTACCAGTCGACTTGGCAGGATTGGGTGCTGAACGCGCGCTCGATCTGGTATCTCTACGAGCCGGTGGACGGCGTGCAGCGCGGGATCATGCTGATCGGCAATCCGCTGACGATGTACCTTGGCCTGGCCGGGCTGGCGTGGTGCCTGTTCCACGGCCTGCTCAGCCGCAACTGGGCCGCGCTCGGCGTGGTGATCCTCTATACAGTGAGCCTCGGCTTCTGGATCGTCGCCGCCAAGCCGATCCAGTTCTACTACCACTATTCGCTGTCGAGCTTCCCGCTGCTGGCCGCATTGGCGCTCGCCTGCGACGCGCTGTGGCGCAACGGCTGGCGCAAGACCGCCCTCGCCCCGATCGTGGGCAGCGTGCTGGTGTTCGCGTGGTTCTACTCGATCTTGTCTGCCGAGCCGCTGGCAGGTCCCAACAGCTTTGCGGTGTGGACCTGGATCGAAGGGTGGAGGTGATTTTTGTGGGGTGCGGTCAGGACATCCGTCCTGACCTTGCTGTTCATCAAGCTATCGACGGATGTCGATAGCGCACAAAATAAAACTCAATACCTACCCCAGACGAAGCGGCTCGACAGGGCGTAGTTCCATACCGAGCCGATGCCGATGCCGACCAGTGCTGCGAGCATTTCGTGCAGGCCGCGGTCGTGCAGGGTCGTCGCCACGGCGACATTGGCGAAGGCGCCGATGGAGCAGGCGGCAATGAAGCTGAGCCAGCCCCAGAACACCTTGTCTGCCGATTTCAGGCGCCGGTCGCGGTAGGTGAGGAAATTGTTGAGCCAGAAGTTGAAGGTCATCGCCCCGAAGGTCGCGACTGCCTGGCTCCAGCTGAAATCCGTGCCTGCGACCAGCAGGAAAGCGTAGAGGATCGCCATGTGCACGCCGATGCCCAGCACGCCGACGGTGCCGAACAATGCGAAGCGGGTCGGGATCACGCGGCCGAAGCTCTTGTCGTAAAGCCCGGCAAGGAAATCGAGCGCAATCGCGCGATCGAGCTTGGATTCGCCGGAGCGGCGAGCGGAGAAATTCATCGGGAAATCCTTCACCTTGAACGGTGTGTCCGAAGTGGCAAGCAGGTCGAGCAGGATCTTGAAGCCGATTCCCGAAAGATTCGGTACTAAGCGCCGCGCGGTTTCGGCGGGCAGCAGGAAAAACCCGCTCATCGGGTCGGAGAGCTCCACACCGGTCAGCTTGCGGGCGAGGAAATTGGCGACGCTCGACAGCTTCTCGCGGTCGGGACGGCCCCATTCCTCCATGCTCGCGCCTTCGGCGAAGCGGCTGGCGACGGCGACTTCGGCCTCGCCCGATTTGACTGCGGTAAGCATGTCCACAAGCAGCTTGGGATCGTGCTGGTGGTCGGCATCCATCACCGCGACATACGGCGCAGCGGTGGCGCAGAAGCCTTCGATCGCGGCACTCGAGAGCCCGCGCCGGCCGATGCGCTGGATCACGCGGACCCGGCTGTCGGTCAGCGAGAGGCGGCGCGCCTCGTCGCTGGTGCCGTCGGCGGAATTGTCGTCCACGATCAGGACTTCCCAGCCGCTCGCGCCCATCGCGCCCTCGATCCGCTCCACAAGCGGCGCAAGATTGTCGCGCTCGTTGAGCGTCGGCAGGATGATGGCGAGGTCCAGCGGTCCGGTCCGGTCGGCCACGACGGGCTGCGTTTGCGGGTTCATATCCATTGCATGACGCGAATATCCGCCAATCCTCAAGATATGGTTAGCAGCTTCCTAACAATGGCGTCGCCGATCTCCAAGGTCGAAGCGCTGCCGCCGAGGTCGCCGCCGAAGACGCCGTCCGCAAGGATGCCTTCCACCGCGCGTTCGACCCGCATGGCATCCTCTTCGCGGCCCAGCGAATGGCGTAGCAGCATGGCAAGGCTGAGGACGGCAGCGACCGGATTGGCCTTGCCCTCACCGGCGATATCGGGCGCGCTGCCGTGGATCGGTTCGTAGAGGCCGAAAGTGCCGTACTCCGTCTGCCGCTCCCCCAGGCTGGCGCTGGCGAGCAGGCCGATGGAGCCGACGCAGGCGCTGGCCTGGTCCGACAATATGTCGCCGAAGAGATTGCCGGTGACGATCGTGTCGAACTGGCTGGGCGATTTCACCAGCTGCATCGCAGCATTGTCGACATACATGTGGTCGAGTTCGACGTCGGGATAGTCCTTCGCCACCTCGATCACCGTCTCGCGCCAGATGCGGCTGGTTTCGAGGACGTTCGCTTTGTCGACGCTGGTCAGGCGCTTGCTGCGCCCCATGGCAGCACGGAAGGCGACATGCGCGATGCGGCGCACCTCGGCCTCGTTATAGGACATGGCGTCCCAGCCCTCGCGCCCGCCGGCGCTGCCGCGCTCGCCCTTTTCGCCGAAATAAACGTCGCCATTGAGTTCGCGCACTACCAGCAAGTCGATGCTGCGGGCGACATCGGGCTTGAGCGAGGACAGGTGCTCGAGGCCCGGAAAGCCCGCCGCCGGGCGCAGGTTCGCGAACAGGCCGAGCTCGCTGCGCAGGCCGAGTATCGCCTGTTCGGGCCGCAGTTCGCGCGGCAGATCGTCGCAGGAAAAATCACCGACCGCGCCGAACAGCACGGCGTCGGCAGCGCGGGCCATCTCCAGCGTTTCTTCGGGAAGTGGATGCCCGTGGCGGCGATAGGCGACCGCACCGACATCGCCTTCGAACAAGGTCAGCCCCGGCAGGTCGAGCGCATCGAGCACGCGCCGCGCCTCTGCAGTCACTTCGGGTCCGATCCCGTCGCCGGGAAAAATCGCAATCTTCATTCCACCATCCGTGCCAGCCGCTGCCTCAAGAGCTGCCTTGCGGCTAGAACGTCGGCGCGGGTGTCGGCAAGCAGGTAGCGCGCGATCAACGGCTCCTGGCGGTCGAGAATTTCCAAGGCCTGCCCAAGGTCGGCTATCGCGGGCCGCTCTCCACCATAGCCCAGCTCGCGCAGCAATAGCGCCTCATAGACCGCCAGCGCCTCCACCCATTGCCGCGCAGCATCCGCAGAGCAGATCGCCTCGAGCAACCCGCCGAGCGCCGCGTAGAGCGTGGGATAGGCGTTGCGCTCCGGCAGCACGGCGGCGGTCAACGCAGTGATCCAGGCAATAGCGGCGGAGGGGAGCGGCTCGGACAGCCACGGCCCGCGGCTCGTCACCAGCTCCAGCCGGGCGAAGGGCAGCTGGTTGTCCGACTTCGCGCGGATCTCGGCCTGCACGATATTGCCGGGGATCACGACCGGCCGGAGTTGCCGCCCGCGACCACCCGCGACATAGGCCGCGACCACGCCGCTCTGCTCGGTCAGCATGCGTGCGATCACCGCCGTCTCGCCATGCGGGCGCGCGGCAAGCAGTATGGCAGGGGCTGTAAGGTGCATTCTCGTCCCCTACCGTGTGGCAGGGGTGAAGATCACTTCGCCTTGGCTTCCAGAGCCGCGACGCGGGCTTTCAGGTCTTCCGCTTCCTCGCGGGCCTTGCTGGCCATCATCTTGACCGCGTCGAACTCCTCGCGGCTGACGAAGTCCATCCCGCCGAGGGTTTCCTTCGCCCGCTCCCGCGCCGCATCGCGCGCTTCGCGGCCCATGCCGGCCAAGGTACCGGCTGCCGAGTTGGCGAGTTTGACGAAATCAGCGACGAGGGGGTTCTTGGATTGCATGGGGATGCAGATGGGGCGCAGAAAACCCTTTGTCTAGAGTCCTTGTTGCGTGTGGGAAGCGCATCCGCGCTTCCCTTGGCTGTTCCATCCCGCTCCCCCACCCGGCCACCCAACCAGTATAGTGCCGTGGGTGACCGGGTGGGGGAGCGGGATGGAACAGCGAGGTCAGGACGAATGTCCTGACCGCACCCGGCAAAAACTAATTCCCTATTCTCACCCGCTCGACCGCGCCGCTGTCGTTCGCGGCGGCTCCACCATCGGGGTTCAGCTGCAGGAACTGGAAGTTGAGTACCCCGGCAAACAACACCCAAGCGAGATACGGCAACAGCAGCAGTCCGGCCGCCTTGCGGACTTTCCAGAACAGCGCGATCACCGCCACCAGCGTCACCGCCATCAACGCGATGACCACCAGCGCGCCCATGATCTGCTGGGCCCCGAAGAACACCGGTGTCCACGCCAGGTTGAACACGAAATGCGCAGCGAACATCCACAAGGCTGCCGTGCGGCCCCGCGCGCCCCAGGCCGAGGCGACCATGGCGACGGCAAGGCCGATCATCACATAGAGCACCGACCAGACGATGCCGAACCACTTGGGCTCGGGATAGATCGCGGGTTTTTCAAGCGACTGGAACCAGGCCGAATCCGGGCTGCCGACCATGCCGCTAAGAAAGCCCAGCAGGAAAATCAGCGGCACGGTAAAGAGCGTCCAGCGAATGAAACTCGCGCGCAATTGTCCGCGCGAAGCCAACGTGTTCATGCAATCTCCCCGAAATCGGCGAATCGTTCAGCAAGTTGTGGCGAGCCATGCGCGCAGGTGCAATGCGCGGCACCGCTTCGTCCCGATCCGGTGCGATTGGGCTACGCTGGCGCTATGCGAGACCGCTAGAGCGGCCTATCGTGGGCAGATCATGCAGACGGTAGACTTCCTCGTGATCGGCGCGGGCATCGCCGGCCTCTCCGCCGCCGCGCGGCTGGCGCAGCATGGCCGCGTAGTAGTTTGCGAGGCGGAGGGTTCTCCCGGCGTACACGCCTCGGGCCGCAGTGCCGCCTTCGCGCATTTCGATATGGATGCGCCGCTGGTGCGCGCGCTCACCGCAGCGAGCCTGCCGCTGCTCGAGGAACCGGGAGCGCGCAGGCACCCCGCGCTGTTCATCGCCTTGGAGTGGCAGGAGAGCGATCTCGACCGCGTCGAGGCCGGCTATCGCGAATGGCAGCCGGACGTACGGCGGCTATCCTCGGACGAGGCGCGCTCGCTCGTGCCTGTGCTCCGCGAAGGCGAGAACGGGATCATCGGAGCGCTGCTGGACGAAGCCGGTCGCAAACTCGATGCCCATGCGCTGCTCGAAGGGCACAGGCACGCCTTGGTCGCGGCAGGAGGCGAGATCGCGACACAATCGCCGGTGACGTCGCTGCGTCACGACGGCGCGGCGTGGATCGTCGATACGCCGGCCAACAGCTACTCGGCGAAGGTCGTGGTCAACGCCGCCGGAGCCTGGGCCGACGCAATCGCGCGGCTGGCGGGCGTCGCTCCTATCGGCCTGACGCCGCTGCGGCGCACGGTCATTACCTTCGATGTGCCCGATGGCATGGACGTTTCGGCATGGCCCTTCACCAAGACGGTCGGTCCCGGCTTCTACATCGAGCCGGAAGGGCGCAGCCGCCTGCTGGCCTGCCCAATGGATGAGCATCCGTCCGACCCATGCGACGCGCAGCCTGAGGAGGAGGATATCGCCTTGACCGCCTGGCGCGTCGAGCAGGCGACGACGCTCGCCATCCCGCGCCTTGCGAGCAAGTGGGCCGGGCTCAGGACCTTCACCCCCGACCGCCTGCCGGTCTGCGGCTTCGATCCGCAAGCTCCGGGCTTCTTCTGGCTAGCCGGCCAGGGCGGCTTCGGCCTGCAGACCTCGCCTGCAATGGCGCTCGCCGCCGAAACATTGGCGACTGGCGCGAAATGGCCTGAGGAATTGCAGGCCGTCGGCGTGACGCCGGACCCGCTATCGCCGAGCCTCTTCGCCTAGCGCATCAGCACCAGCTCTTCCGCCATCGTCGGATGGATCGCGGTGGTCGCATCGAAATCCGCTTTCGTCAGGCCCGCCTTCACCGCGATGGCGGCGGCCTGCATCATTTCCGGCGCCTCGGGAGCGATCATATGGATGCCGACGATCTTGCCGCTATCGCCGTCGCAGACCATCTTCATGAGGCTGCGCTCGTTGCGGCCCGCCAGAACATTCTTCATCGGCCGGAAATCGGAGAGATAGACCTTCACGCTGCCAAGCGCATTCTTTGCCTCGCCTTCGGTCATTCCGACCGCTGCGATGGGCGGATGGCTGAAGACGGCGCTGGGGATACAGCTATGGTCGACCGCGACCGGATCGTGCCCGCCGAAAACGGTGTCAGCGAAGGCCTGGCCCTCGCGGATGGCAACCGGGGTCAGCTGCACGCGGTCGGTCACGTCGCCGACGGCATAGATGTGGTCGACATTGGTCTTGCTGAAGCGGTCGACCTTGACCTCGCCGCCATCGCCCAGCTCCACGCCCGCCGTGTCGAGGCCGAGCCCTTCCGTATTGGGAATCCGTCCCACGGCGAACATCACGAGGTCGGCCTTCTCCTCCTCGCAATCGGACATCTTCACGAAGTAGCCGCCTTCGTCGCACGGCTTGATGTATTCGAAAGTCGTGTTGAAGCGGAACTTGATCCCCTTCATCGTGCTGATCTGCAGCAGCCGGTCGCGCACCGCTTCGTCATAGCTGCGCAGCAGGCGGTCGCCGCGATTTACGATGTGCACATCGCAGCCGAACTCGTTGAAGATACCGGCGAACTCATTGGCGATGTAGCCACCGCCCGCAATGATGATCTTCTCGGGCAATTCGTCGAGATGGAAAGCCTCGTTGGAGCTGATGGCATGCTCGCCCCCCTGGCATTCCGGCATGCGTGGCCGCGCCCCGGTGGCGATCAGGATGTACTTCGCCGTGACGGTCTTGCCGCTCGCCAGCGTGATCTCGTGCGGGCCGGTGATTTCGGCACGTTCCTTGAGGATGGTGACATCGTGGTTTTCGAGCGTGTCGGTATAGGCACCCTCGATCCGCGTCACATCGTCGAGCACATTGTCGCGCAGAGTCTTCCAGTCGAACTTGCGCTCGCCGATTTCCCAGCCGAAGCGCTGGCAGTCTTCCAGATCCTCGGCGAAATGCGCGCCGTAGACGAGCATCTTCTTGGGCACGCACCCGCGAATGACGCAGGTGCCGCCGACCCGGTGCTCCTCCGCGATCGCGACCTTCGCCCCGTGCGCGGCGGAAACCCTGGAAGCGCGCACCCCGCCCGACCCCGCACCGATGGTAAAGAGGTCGAAATCGTATTCGCCGCCGGGTTCTGTCGCCAAAATCTGTCTCCAATCTTTGTTCGTCGTTGCAATTGGGGCCTTCGGGTGGACAGCACAAGGGCCTTACCCGATCCGTTCCGTGCCGCTGCGCAGGGGAACCGCAAGCCTGTGCGATCCATTGCAACGATAGTCTCTGGGAGGGGATGCTGCCCGAACCCGCAACACATCGGGAGACAGCATGAAGCAACCGATTGCAGAATTCGTCGAGGGTGGGGCCGAGTTCCTGCCCTATCCTTGGAACTACCTCGCTTTCGCCACTGCGGCGACCGCCGTGGCGCTTGCCATCCACTGGCTGGCATTCCGCCTGCTGCGCCGCTTCGCCAGATCGTCGAACAGCGAATCCGACGATATGCTGGTCCGGCGGCTGGCCTTGCCGACGCGGGTCGCGTTGATTGCGCTAGCCCTGGTTATAACCGCGCGCGAGATACCCGCCTTCGAAGCGATCTGGCAAAAACTTGCTGGCTTCATCATGCCCGCGCTGATCGGCTGGATCGCACTGGCAACCCTGCATGCACTGGTGGAGGCGATGAAGCTTCGCGCCGACATCACCGTGGCCGACAATCTTGCCGCACGGCGACGGCGCACACGGCTGACCATGCTCAGCCGGATCGTCACTTTCATCATCGTCTTCGTGACCGTGGGGTTGATGCTGCTTTCGATCCCCGGGGTCCGCGATATCGGCGTAACGCTTGTCGCATCGGCGGGGCTTGCGGGGCTTGCCGTTGGGGCGGCGGCGCAACCCGCGCTCAAATCATTGATCGCCGGGGCGCAGATGGCACTGACCGAGCCGATCAATATCGACGACGTCGTCATCATCGAAGGCGAGTGGGGCAGGATCGAGGACATCCGCACCACTTATGTCGTCGTGAAGATCTGGGACGAACGGCGACTGATCGTGCCGACCACGCGTTTTCTCGAAGACGCATTTCAGAACTGGACGAAGAAGACCGCGCAGCTGCTCGGCTCGGTGATGCTCTACCTCGACCCGGCGACGAAGATTGCGCCGATCCGGGCTGAATTCGAACGGCAGATCAAGGCGAACGCCCTTTGGGACGGACGCGTTCAGGTGGCGCAGGTCACCGAGACAATGCGTGATGCGATCGAGTTCCGTCTGTTGATGAGCGCGAAGGATTCTTCCGCGCTGTTCGATTTGCGCTGTGACATTCGCGAAGGCATGCTCGAATGGCTGGCCGAAACGATGCCCGAAGCCTTCGCGCGGCTGCGCATAGCCTCTCCGGATATGGGAGCCGTTCCCAACTGAACCGCGCCAGTGCGGCTCCGGCGGCGGCGCGGGATAATGTTAGCTCTGCGCAGGTCTCTCGCCGAAGCGATGCCGGAATTAGGGAAAGGCGGCCAAATCGTTTCGATAGAATCAAAAACAGCGTCAATTTCGCGGCGGTTCTTCCACCGCCAGTCGCCTCGCGACCTGTACCGTCTGGATGACGAACAGCGCGACCAAAAGGCAGCCTACCGCCCCGACAAACAGGTCGAAACCGTTGAGCTGCCAGAGGATCGGCGCTTCCGGACCTGCATAATACATCGCCAGGGTCAGCGCGATGAGGACAAGGCGCAGCTCGGTGGGTCCGGCATTCATGTACGACAGCCGCAGCTCGCCGAGAACGCGAACCGACAGGAAGGCATGAATGGACATCAGCAGATATCCGGCCAGGGCGATCAGCGCGACCTCGAGTTCGACGTAGGGGCTTAGTCCGATGCCGACGACCAGCAGCGTCGTCGCCAATCCATCGCAACTATGATCGAGGAAATAGCCATATCGCGGGCGTTCGATCTTCCGGTAACGCGCCAGACTGCCGTCGAGCGAATCTCCGAACCAGTGAACCACATATCCGGCCACTGCGAGCCAGAGCCAGTCGCGGTCCGCGTTGCTTCCGAGATACCCCACGAATACCAGAACCGCTCCGACCATGCCCAGAGCGGTCAGCATGTCGGGCGAAACCCGCCGCGGCAGCCGCGCGCATAGCCAGTTGAGAGCCTTGCGCTCGACGCGAGCGACGAGGTTTTCCTGAATGCGGTCGATCGGAGTTATCTTCGGCTTGAATCCGGGTTCCATCTGTCAGCTCCAGCAGACCGTAGATTTAACGATATTTGCGCGTGGCGAGTACGTGTGTCCAGTCGGTCAGCCCTGCGCGGCGCGCGAGCGGCTGCGATTGCGGCTCCGATTGCGGCCGCCGCCGGGCTTCCCACCCTGCGGACGGCCCTGACCTGCGCCTTCGGGCTTGCCCTTACGCGCGGTGTGCTTCTGCTTCGGCTTGGGCTTCTTCGCCGCGCCGCCAGCCGGGCGCACCTTCGGCTTGGCGAGACGCGGTTTCTGCTCGCGCCTGGTCGGCCCGACGCCTTCGACCACGGCGCGGAAATTGTCCGGGAGCGGCAAGCGCTCGAACTCCGCATCGGTCTTCTTGCGGATGTCCTTAAGGTAATCGCGCTCGTCCTCGGCGCAGAAGGCGATCGCCACGCCATCGCGGCCCGCACGCGCGGTACGGCCGATCCGGTGCACGTATTGTTCGGGCACGTTGGGCAGCTCATAGTTCAGCACGTGGCTGACGCCGGGAATGTCGATCCCGCGGGCAGCGACATCCGTCGCGACCAGGATCGGCGTCTTGGCGCGCTTGAACTCGTCGAGCGCGCGTTCGCGCTGCGGCTGGCTCTTGTTGCCGTGGATCGCATTGGCCGGGACCCCCGCCTGGCCGAGCTTCTTCACAATGCGGTCGCAGCCATGCTTGGTGCGGGCGAAAACCAGCACCCGCTCGAACTTGCCGGGTACCTCATGGCGCTCTTTCAGGATCATTTCGAGCAGGGTCTGCTTCTCGTCCTGCTGGACCATGAAGAGGTACTGGTCGATCCGCTCCGCCGTGGTGCTTTCGGGCGTCACGCTGACCTTAGCCGGGTTGCGGCAATACTTGCCGACCAGTTCCTGGATCTGCTTGGGCATGGTGGCACTGAAGAACAGCGTCTGGCGGTCTTCGGGCACCAGTTGGCTGATCCGGCGCAGTGCATGAATGAAGCCGAGGTCGAGCATCTGGTCAGCCTCGTCGAGGACGAGGATTTCAACCTTGTCGAGCGTGAAGGCCTTCTGGTCGATGAGGTCGAGCAGGCGGCCGGGCGTCGCGACGAGGATGTCGGTTCCACGGTGCAGCTTGTTGCGGTCCTTGTTGACCGAGGTGCCGCCGACGATCGACTGGACCTTAAGGCCCGCCATCGCGCCGTAATCCTTGGCGCTCTGGGCGATCTGGCCGGCGAGTTCGCGCGTCGGCGCGAGCACCAGCATGCGGCAGGACTTGAACGGCGTCTGGTTGTCCGCCTCGCGCAGATTGTCGATGCTCGGCAGCATGAAGGCTGCGGTCTTGCCGGTGCCGGTCTGGGCGATGCCCATCAGATCGCGGCCTTCGAGCACCGGTGGGATGGCCTGCGCCTGGATCGGCGTCGGCGTGTCATAGCCCTTCATGTCGAGGGCCTGGAGGACGGGCTGCGACAGCCCGAGGTCGGTAAATTTAGTCATAAACGCTCGCAAAAAATATGCGGCGCGCAGACGCAATGGTCGCGCGGCGCGGGGGTTGGAACCACCCGCGTGAAAAGGGAAGTCTTGAAAACTGGACCGAGGCGCGGCCGGGGCGATGGATGTCTCTCCTCTCGCCGCTTCACGCTGGCTAGCGCGCTTCGATGGCAGCCATGTGGATGCTGCAGTGCAAAATGTCAATCGCTGCGATTTACGCGGCGGCCACGGTGAACGCGATAAAACCGAGGTAGCCCACAACCAGCAGCCCGCCTTCGCGTCGACCGAGCCGCCCGCCGGTATAGGCGAAGACGATTGCGACGATTGAGGCGGCGAGAAGGACCCATAGGTCGATCGTCATGATCCCGCCGGGTATCGGGCCGGGAGCGACGAGGCCGGTCACGCCGCCGATGAAGAAGATGTTGTAGATGTTCGAGCCGAGCACATTGCCGAGCGCGATATCGCTCTCCTTGCGAAAGGCGGCGATGGCGCTGGTCGCCAGCTCGGGGGCCGAGGTGCCCGCAGCGACGACAGTGAGTCCGATGACTTCGTCGGAGACGCCCAGCCGCGCAGCCATAGCGATAGCAGCATCCACGAGGATGTAGCCCCCGGCAATGATGATGGCGGTGCCGATTACGAACAACAGGATCGGCACGGCGACGCCGCCGGTCTTGCCGTTGTTCTCCGGGTGAAGTCCGGGATCGGCATGCTCAGCTGCTGCGGTGCGCTGTCCTGCCGCCGAAGCGCCGGCGCTTGCCGTCTCCTGCCGATAAGCGAGTGCGAGATAGGCCGCGAGGATCAGCAGGAATGCGCCGCCGGCCAGTTGCGAGAGACCGGTGGTAGAACCGGCGAGCAGAAGCAGGAGCACGCCGCCGACGCCAACCATCCCGTCGCGCCACAAGGCGTTTGCACCCACGGCAATCGGCGCAATCAGCGCTGCGGTGCCGAGGATCAGCAGGATGTTGGCGAGGTTCGAGCCCACGATATTGCCGATCGCGATACCCGGCGATCCGGCAAGCGAGGCCTGCACGCTGGCGGCAAGTTCGGGCGTAGAGGTCCCCAGTCCGACAATCACCAGCCCGACAAGCATCGGCGAAAGTCCGAACCTTTCGGCAAGTCGCGAAGCGCCGCGAACCAGCAGTTCGCCGCCCAGCAGAAGCAGGGCGAAACCGGCGAGCAAAAGCAGGATAGTCGTCGTCATAGAGCCGGCGCTTAGGCCAAGCACCGCGCACTTTCCAGCACGCACTTAAATCGCCATGCCAGCCTAATCGTTGGCGCGCTTCTCCGCACGGATGAGGAGGCGCGCGAGACCTTCCGCGACCGCATGAAAATTATGCTCGGCATGCGACAAGGCGCGCGTGTCGCCAGTTTCCTTCGCTGCCTTCCGGACTGCTTCCAGCCGGTCGTAAGCCTTTCGGAACTCCTGCAGCATCAATTCCCGGTCGGCCAGTGCCAAGCGTCATTCCCCTCAACGCAATGGGCGCCGGATAGCTCAAAACGTTTAATTTAGTCAAATATATCAAATGATAAGGCCACTCTAAGCCTGCTGCAATCCGGCGATACTAAGCAATGCTTCGGTGCTCGCATCGAAGCTCTCGCCGCCTTGCTCGATCGCCTTGGCCATCTGCTTACCCAGTTCCACACCGAACTGGTCGAACGGGTTGATACCCATCAGAACGGCATTGGCGAAGGTGCGGTGTTCGTGAAAGGCGATCAGCGCGCCCAATGCGGCGGCATCGAGGTCGTCGCACAGGATCGTCGCCGAGGGACGGTCGCCGGGATAGTTGCGTGCGGGGTCTTCGCCTTTCTTGCCCGCCATAAGCGCCGCGCCTTGCGCGAAACAGTTCATGAGCAGGATGCGGTGATGTGCGGGATCGAGATCGTCGCCCGGCGCAATACTGGCGATGAAGTCCACCGGGATTAGATGCGTTCCCTGGTGAAGCAGCTGAAATACCGCATGCTGCGCGTCGGTCCCCACCCCGCCCCAGGTGATCGGCGCAGTCGGCCCGTCAACCGGCTGCATGTCGGCCGTCACGCGCTTGCCGTTCGATTCCATCTCCAGCTGCTGGAGGTAGTCGGGAAACAGGCCGAGCCGCTCGTCATAGGCGAAGACCGCGCGGGTCTGGCAGCTGCGGACGCGGGTGTAATAGAGATCGGCGAAAGCCGCGCGCAGCACGAGATTGGCAGCGCCGTCGGTATCGCGGAAATGCTCGTCCACCGCCTTGGCCCCTGCCAGCATGGCACGAAAATCGTCCATCCCGACGGCCATGGCGATGGGGAAGCCGATGGACGACCAGATCGAATAACGCCCGCCGACGCTTTCCTGAAATGGCAGGATACGCGTCTCGTCCACTCCCCACTCGACCGCGCCTTCGGGGTTGGCGGTCAGCGCGATAACGCGGCCCGAGGGGTCGGACACGCCGTTGTCGCGTAGCCATTTGAGCGCGCTTTCCGCGTTGGTCATGGTCTCGATGGTGGTGAAGGTCTTGCTGGCGACCGCGATCAGCGTCTTGGCGGGATCGCATTTCGCAAACGCCGCTTCCAGCGCCACGCCGTCGATATTAGAGACGACATGGACGTCGCAATAGCTCAGGTCACGCGAGAGCGCGTCGACGCCCAGCGCAGGGCCCAGCGCGCTACCCCCGATGCCGATGTGGATCAGGTGCTCGACCTCGCCCAGCGCGCCCCCCCTTCCATCGGAACCGTGGATCGCCTCGACCAGCATGCCCATGCGGTCGATCAGCGCGGCGGCTTCCTCGACCTTCGCCTCGTCGCCGATTCCGCGCAGGGTCGCATGGTCGGCCGCCCGGCCCTCGGTCGGGTTGACCACCTCGCCGCCGAACAGCTTCGCCCGCATGCCCGCAAAGTCCATCGCCTCGGCCAGCTCTTCGAAAGCAGCAATCACCGCGCGGTCGAGATGCGTTTTAGACCAGTCGAACAGGATGCCGCCGTCTTCCAGCTCGATCCGGCCCGAAAGCATCGCGACCCGCTCGTCCCCGCCCGGCTCGTCCGCCCCCTCGCCGCCGTCGCGGCTCGCGCTGAACAGCTCGCCCAGCGTCGGACGCGGCAGGTTTTCGAGAGTGTCCCAGAGTTCGGCAGCGGTCGGCATGGCGGGCGAAAATCCTTTGATGGTTGCGAGGGCTGCGACTAGGGGACTGGGCGATGATTGAGAACCCCGCATGACAGCGAAGAACGCCGAAGCAAGTTCCGCCGACGAGCCGAAACAGGAAAGCTGGGCCAGCTTCCTGTGGTTCTGCGCCAAGCTGGTGCTGGCGGTGCTGCTGTTCCGCACGCTGGCCTTCAGCTTCTTCACGATCCCCAGCGAAAGCATGCTGCCGGGCCTGCGCACCGGCGACTATCTGATCGCCGCGAAATGGCCCTATGGCTATAACGAGAATTCGCTGCCGCTCGGCCTGCCTGGACCCGATCAGCGAATATTCGGCAATGTGCCCGAACGCGGCGACGTGGTGGTGTTCAAACATCCGGTCGACCGCTTCGATTACGTCAAGCGCGTAATCGGCCTCCCGGGCGATACGGTGGCGATGCGCGGCGGGACCGTGTTCCTCAATGGCGAACCGGTGCCGCAGCAGGCAGCCCCGCCAATCCTGCTGCCGATGAGCCTCAACACACAGTGCAACATGCGTGCCGAAGAAGTGCAGACACCCGATGGCCCGGCCTGCCGCTACACGCAGTTCCTCGAGACTTTGCCGAACGGCAAGAGCTATCCGGTGATCGACCTCGGCCCCTGGCCCAAGGACGATTTCGACCCGGTGGTGGTGCCCGAAGGCCAGCTGTTCGTAATGGGCGACAATCGCGACAATTCGCAGGACAGCCGCTTCCCCGCGCAGGCTGGCGGCGGCGTAGGCCTCGTCGATCAGCGCCTGCTGGTGGCGCGTGCCAGCATGGTATTATGGTCGACGGACGGAAGCGCGGAATGGCTGCTGCCGTGGACCTGGTTCACTGCCGCCCGCTGGGACCGGATCGGGAGCGACATATGACTCAAAAGCTCGAACCCGAGACCCGCGACTTCCTCGCCGCGAACGGCTTCACCGTGAAGGACGAGGCCCGCTGGGTCGCCGCGCTGACGCATGGCAGCATGGGCGAAACACGCGATTACGAGCGGCTCGAATTCCTCGGCGACCGCGTGCTCGGCCTGTCCATCGCCGACTGGCTGTTCGCGCAGAGCGAGGCACCGGAGGGCAAGCTTGCCCAGCGCCTCAACGCGATCGTCAGCCGCGAGATGTGCGCTCAAGTTGCGCGCGGCATCGGGCTGGCCGACCATATCCGTATCTCCAAGCAGGCACGTGCCGATGGCGGGCGCGACAGCGATAACATCCTCGGCGACGTGGTCGAAAGCCTGCTCGGCGCGCAATTCCTCGACAACGGGTTCGAGGCGTCGAAAGAGCTCGTCCACCAGCTGTTCCGGCCGGCGCTGGAAAGCGGTGCGGGCAAGGCCAAGCATCCCAAAAGCGCGCTGCAGGAATGGGCCGCAGGCAATCGCCGCGCCCCGCCGCAGTATGAGATCGTCGAGCGCTCCGGCCCCGACCACGCGCAGCGCTTCACCGTCCGCGTCAGCGTCCACAAGGTCGGCGAGGCGCACGGCAGCGCGACCAGCAAGGGCGAAGCCGAAAAGGCCGCTGCACAGGCATTCATGGAGCAGTTCGGATGAGCGAGCAGGAAACCACACGCTGCGGCGTCGTCGCCGTCCTCGGCGCGCCCAATGCGGGCAAGAGCACGCTGGTCAACCAGCTGGTCGGCCAGAAGGTCGCGATCACAAGCGCCAAGGCGCAGACCACCCGTGCCCGGATGATGGGCATCGCGCTGCATGGGCAGACGCAGATGATTCTTGTCGACACACCCGGCATCTTCGCGCCCAAGCGCCGGCTCGACCGCGCGATGGTCAGCGCCGCCTGGGAGGGTGCGGAAGCGGCCGATGCCGTGCTGCTGCTGGTCGATCCGGTCAAGCAGCGCCGCCATGAACTGGAACCCCTTCTGGAACAGGTCGCCAGCCGGCCTGAACGGAAGATTCTCGTTCTCAACAAAGTCGATGTCGCCAAGAAAGAGCCGCTGCTCGCGCTGGCGCATGAGCTGGGTGAGAAGGTCGAGTTCGCGGAGATCTACTTCGTTTCCGCCCTTACCGGCGACGGCGTGCCGGAAATGAAACAGGCACTGGCGGACATGATGCCGGAAGGCCCGTGGATGTATCCCGAAGACCAGGTAAGCGATGCCTCCGAACGCCTGCTCGCCACCGAAATTACGCGCGAGCAGCTCTACCAGCAATTGCACGAGGAACTGCCTTACGACAGCGCCGTGCGCCCTGAGAAATATATCCAGCGCCAGGACGGCAGCGTCGAAATCCACCAGCAGATCGTGGTCATGCGCGACAACCAGCGCGCCATCGTGCTCGGCAAGGGCGGTAGCCGCATCAAGTCCATCGGCGAGGCCGCACGCAAGGAATTGAGCGAACTACTCGGCCAGAAGGTCCACCTGTTCCTGCACGTCAAGACCGACGAACGTTGGAGCGACGACAAAGAAATGTTCGAGGAAATGGGGCTGGAGTGGAAGAGCTGATCCCTTAGGTGGCGATGATTGCAGCTGACCATCTGGCCGCTCTCGGAGCGGCGCTGGCCGTCGGGCTGATGGTGGGGCTCGAGCGCGGTTGGAAATTGCGTGCGAGCGAGGACGGACAGCGTGTTGCCGGGATCAGGACCTTCACCCTGCTGGCTCTGGTCGGCGGGCTTTCGGGATTGCTTTCGGGCATCGGACAGCCTGTTGCGAGCGGAGTCCTGATGGCAGGTGCAGCCGCCCTCGTCGCCATCGGCTACTCGCGCTCAGTGCTGGCGAACGGCAGGCCCGATGCGACCTCCGCCGTAGCCGCCATGGTCACGCTCGCGCTCGGGTTCATCGCGGGTCTCGGGAACGCGGCGCTCGCCGTCGCGGGCGGTGCGGTGGTCACGCTGGTACTCGCGCTGCGCAACGACATGCATCGCTGGGTCGGCGCGCTCGACGAGGCCGACGTCAAGGCTTTCGCGCGCTATGCCGTGATCGCGCTGGCGGTGCTGCCCTTCTTGCCAGAGGGACGTTTCGGCCCCTACGACGCGTGGGAGCCGCGCACCTTGTGGCTGGTGGTCATTATCGTCACCGGCTTCTCCTTCGCCGGATATGTCGCGAACCGCACCTTCGGAGCGCGCAAGGGCACCATCGCAACCGCCATCATCGGCGGGGCCTACAGCTCGACTGCGGTCACTCATTCCTTCGCGCAGCGGCTGGGGACTGGACAGGGTGGCGGCGCGGAAAACGCCGGGATCGCGCTGGCGAGTGCAGTGATGTATCTGCGCGTTATCGTGCTCGTCGCGATCCTGGCGACCAGCCTGCTACCGCATTTCGTGGTGATCGTGGCCCCGGCGCTGGTGGTTGGCTTTGCCCTCGCCTGGTGGCTCTATCGCAAGGCCCCGATCAGCACCGGCCCCGCCCCGCCCGGCAACCCGATCGCCCTGGTGCCCGCAGCAACCTTCGTAGCCTTCGTCGCAGCGGCCTCCGTCGGCGCGCGCTGGGCGCAGGACCAGTTCGGCGAACAAGGCATCGCCATCCTGCTGCTGCTGATGGGCAGCATGGACGTCGACGCTGCGATTGTGACGGCAGGTGGGCTGGAGCCGGGCACGATCGCCCCCGACCTTGCCGCACTCGCCATTGCGGGCACGATCCTTGCGAACATGAGCGTGAAGCTTGGCGTGACGCTGGTCTATGGCAAGCGCGAGGCACGACCAGCGGCAATTGCACTGGGCGCGAGCATGATCGCGCTCACGGCAAGTCTCGGGGTCGGCTACGCGGCGCTCTGACCAACCATATCGTCGGCACCTTGATCTTGTTCTTCTCGGCGAGATGCGCGGAAAGTAACCACTGAATTCCTGCGAAGCCCTTAGATGCGATGTAATAGCTCATTCGCCCTATCGTCGGTCCCCCACTTAGCCCCTAGCCTTCGATTCTCACCAATAATTGGAGGTAGGATGATGACCTTGATCAAGGATCTGAGCGCGACGGAAGTTTTGACGGTTGCCGGCGGCAATCCCGCTCCGGGCCAGAGCTGGTACGACTATATGCTGGAGCGCTATCCTGGCGGCGAATGGGTCGGCAACAGCTTCTACCCGAACGGAGCGCCCGACATGGAAACGGGCACCAGCCACCTGCCGACCAGCGCCTGAGCGGTCGATTTGTGGAAAAGGGCAGCGCCGGTCCGTCCGGCGCTGCCCCTTCTCATTCAAATTGAGGTGGATAGCCGACAGCAAACTACCGCTTCTTCGCCACCTTGATCTTGTTCTTCTTGGCGAAATCCTTGGTGGATTCCTCGCTGCGGCCCAGCGCCTTGGCGATCTGCTTGAGGCCCTGACCCTTGGCAGCAAGCGTGCGAAGCTGACCCGCCTCCTCGCCGGTCCAGGGCTGCTTGTGCCGCTCGAAATGCTCCTTGCCCATCAGTCAGCTGCCTTCTTCGCGGCAGGTTTTTTCTTCGGAGCGGCCTTCTTATTGGCCGGGGCCTTTTTCTTCGCTGCAGCCTTCTTTTTTGCCGGAGCCTTCTTCTTTTTCGCCGGTCCCTTCGCCGCACGGGCGTCGATCAGTTCGATGGCTTTAGCCTCGGTCAGGTCCTCGGGCTTCATATCCTTGGGGATCGTCGCATTGGTCGTGCCGTCGGTGACATAGGGGCCGTAGCGGCCGGGCATGACCTTCATCTCGGCCCCGCTGGTGGGGTGCTCGCCAAGCGTCTTGATCGGTTCCGCCTTGCCGCGCCCGCCGCCCTTGCGATTGGCCGCTTCGGCCAGCAGTGTGACCGCCGCGTTCATGCCCGTTTCGAAGACATCGCGCGTCGATTGCAGCTTCGCATATTTGCCATCGTGCCGCAGGTACGGTCCGTAACGCCCGATGGCGGCTTCGATTTCCTTGCCGGTCTCCGGATGCTCGCCGACGATGCGCGGCAGGCCGAGGAGCTTGATCGCCCATTCGAGATCGAAATCGTCGAGGTCCTTGGGGATGCTCGCGCGCTGGGCTTCCTTGCCCTCGCCCATCTGGACGTAAGGGCCGAAGCGCCCGCTTTTGCGCTCGATCGGCAGGCCCGTTTCGGGGTGTTCGCCCATCACGCCATCGTCCGCGCCGTCATCGGCATCAGCCCCGCCGGGCTTGGCGAACTGGCGAGTGTATTTGCACTCGGGATAGTTGGCGCAAGCGACGAAAGCGCCGTAGCGGCCACCGCGCAAGGCCAGCCGTCCGCCTTCGCGGCCCTCGGTCTCGCAGAGCGGGCAGGTGCGCGGGTCCTTCCCGTCGGCACGTTCGGGGAAGAGATAATCGGCGAGGAAGCCGTCGAGCACCTCGGTCACTTCCGAGGGCTTCTTGTCCATCACCTCTTCGGTTTTGGGCTTGAAGTCGCGCCAGAAGGCTTCGAGCAGCTTCTTCCAGTCCTCGCGCCCGTCGCTGACCGTGTCGAGCTCGTCCTCTAGCCCCGCGGTGTAGTCGAAGGCGACATACTGTTCGAAGAACCGTTCGAGGAATGCCGTCAGCAGGCGGCCGGACTCTTCGGCAAAGAAGCGGTTCTTCTCCATGCGCACGTAGTTGCGGTCGCGCAGGGTCTGGATAGTGCTAGCGTAGGTCGAGGGGCGGCCGATGCCGAGCTCCTCCAGCCGCTTGACCAGGCTCGCCTCGGAAAACCGCGGCGGCGGCTGGGTGAAGTGCTGGTTCGCCTCGACGCCCTTTTTAAGCGGGCTGTCGCCCTTCGCGATCGCGGGGAGCAAGCCATCCTCGTCATCGTCGGCCGCATCGTCGCGGCCTTCCTGGTAGACGGCGAGGAAGCCGGGATATTTCACCACCTGCCCGGTCGCGCGCAGCTCGTGCCGGCCGGTCGGATCGCGCAGCGTCACGCTGGTGCGTTCAAGCTGGGCGGCGGCCATCTGGCTCGCCATCGCGCGTTTGTAGATGAGGTCGTAGAGCTTGCCTTCGTCACCCGAACCGGCGCGGTCGCGGTTGAATTCGGTCGGCCGGATCGCTTCGTGCGCTTCCTGCGCATTCTTGGCCTTCGTCTTGTACATCCGCGGGCTGTCGGGAAGCGCGTGGCCGCCGTAGCGATCGGCCACGGCCTTGCGGCAGGCGGCGATCGCGCTGCCGTCCATGCTCACGCCGTCGGTCCGCATGTAGGTGATCGCGCCCGCTTCGTAGAGCGACTGGGCGAGGCGCATGGTGTGGCTGGCGGAAAAGCCCAGCTTGCGCGCGGCTTCCTGCTGCAGGGTGGAGGTGGTGAACGGCGGAGAGGGATTGCGCTTGAACGGCTTGGTCTCGACCTCCTCGACCGTGAAGTTCGCAGCTTCCACCGCTTTCTTCGCAGCCGTCGCGCTGCCTTCGTCGCCGAGCGTCAGCTTCTCGAGCTTCCTGCCGTCGAACTTCACCAGCCGCGCATCGAACTCGCTGCCGTCCTGCTGCAGCTTGACGATGACCGACCAGTATTCGTCGGGCCGGAAATGTTCGATCTCGATTTCGCGGTCGACGATCAGGCGCAGCGCGACCGATTGCACGCGGCCCGCGCTCTTCGCACCGGGCAGGCGGCGCCACAGCACCGGCGACAGAGTGAAGCCGTAGAGATAGTCCAGCGCGCGGCGGGCCAGATAGGCGTCGATCAGCGGCTGATCGAGCTCGCGCGGTGCCTTCATCGCATCGGTGACGGCCTGCTTGGTGATTGCATTGAAGGTGACGCGGTCGACCTCCTTGGGCAGCGTCTTTCGCTTGGCCAGCAGCTCGCGGACATGCCAGCTGATCGCCTCTCCCTCGCGGTCGGGGTCGGTGGCGAGGACCAGCCGGTCCGCGCCTTTCGCCGCATCGCTGATCTCCTTGAAGCGCTTCTGCTTGTCGCGATAAAGCTCCCAGTCCATCTCGAAGCCTTCGTCCGGCCGCACGCTGCCATCCTTGGGCGGCAGGTCACGGACATGGCCGTAGGACGCGAGGACCTTGAAGTCCTTGCCGAGGTATTTCTCGATGGTTTTCGCCTTCGCGGGCGACTCTACGATGACGAGTTGCATTGTGGTTTGGGACGTCCCTTACGTGTGTACGTGCGTATACGCGCGATTGTCGGTTCGGTTTTCGAGTGGTCAACACCCTTCGTCACCCCGGACTTGATCCGAGGCCCTGCTTCTGGGGATCACCGGTTGAGATCGCCGAACAGGTCTCGCCAGTCAGGATTGTTCTTCTCGATCAGGTCGAATTTCCATTCCCTCCGCCACCGCTTGAGCCGCTTCTCACGCGCGATCGCTTCATCAATTCGTTCGATCTTCTCGGCCCAGACTAAGCGATTGAGTGCATGCTCGGCGCAGAATGCGGAGCCTTTTCCATCACGATGATGCGCGATGCGGTCGGCTAGATCGGAGGTCACTCCGACATAGATAGTGCCGCGATAGCGATTGGCCATGATGTAGACCCAGCCGCCGCCTTGCTCCTGGCCCATAGATCAGCGCAGAAGGTAGCTGGGCCCCGGATCAAGTCCGGGGTGACGTGATATTTGAGTCATGAGATTAGGCTCACCCGCCCCGCCGCGTGCCGCTCCAGCCGGCCGGCGATCTCCAGTTCCAGCAGCGCCAATTGCACCGCCGCCGCGCTAGTGCCCGACTGGCGGATCAGTTCGTCGATCGCGACCGGCGCGGTGGTCAGGAGAGAGGCGATGTCCGCCGGTTCGGCCTCGGCCAGCTCGGAGGGCTCGAAATCGAACTGCTCCGCGGGTTCGCGGAAGGTGCTGCGTGGCTTGCCGTCGAAATCGCTCAATAGCTCGACCACGTCCTCGGGCGATTGCACCAGCACCGCGCCTTCGCGGATGAGGTGGTTGCAGCCGTGGCTACGTGCTTCCAGCGGGCTGCCGGGGATCGCCATGACCTCGCGCCCCGCCTCGCCTGCCAGCCGCGCGGTGATGAGGCTGCCGGACTTCACCGCCGCCTCCACCACCAGCGTGCCGCCCGCCAGTCCGGCGATGATGCGATTGCGGCTGGGGAAGTGGCTGCCGCGCGGTTCGGTGCCCGGCGGCTGTTCGGCGATCAGCAGCCCCTCGCTCGCGATCCTCTCCTGCAGCTCGGTATGCTGCGGCGGGTAGGCGATATCGATTCCGCTTGCGATGACGCCGATGGTGCGAGGAAACGCGCCCTCGTGCGCCGCGCCGTCGATCCCGCGAGCGAGGCCCGAGACGACGGTGAACCCCGCCTCGCTAAGACCCTGTGCGAACTCGCGCGCCAGCTTCACCGCCGCCGCACTGGCATTGCGCGCGCCGACCAATGCCACGCAAGGCTTGGCCGCCAAAGCCAGGTCCCCGCGCCAGGTCAGGATCGGCGGCGCACCGTCGATTTGCGCGAGCAGCGCAGGATAGTCCGGCTGGTCATGGAAGAGGTATTTCGCGCCCGCCTTGCGCACGCCGTCCACCTCGCGCTCGATCCGGTCCACCGGCGCCGCGCGATATTGCCGACCGCCTTTCTTTCCGAGCTCGGGCAGCGCCTCCAGCGCCTCCGCCGCCGTGCCGAAGCGGGCGAGCAGCTGCGCATAGCTGACCGGCCCGATATTGGGCGAGCGCAGCAGCCGGATGCGGGCGAAAGCCTCGTCTTGCGAAAGCGGCATCCCCGTCATCCCAGCGAACGCTGGGATCGGTCTGCGGCGGAGCGCAATCTCGATAGCGATCCCAGCGTCCGCTGGGATGACGACCTAGGCCAGATTGTCACTTCTGCCCCACCTTCGGCTCGGTCCCGGCCATCAGCCGCTTGATGTTCTCGCGGTGGAGCCAGAGCACCAGCACGGCGATCAGCGTCATCACGATGGCGAATGTGCGCACGTCCATGAACCACGCCGCAATCGCAGTCGCCACTACGGCGGCCATCCCGGCGAGCGAGCTAATCCGCGTGATGGCTAGCAGGCCGAGCCAGGTCGCTGCGTAGATCGCGCCCAGCGGCCAGAGCATGCCGAAAGCGACGCCCGCATTGGTCGCCACGCCCTTCCCGCCCTTGAAGGCCAGCCAGACGGGAAAGCAATGTCCGAGCACGGCGAACAGTGCAGTCCAGCCCATGTCTTCGGGAAACCAGAGTTTGGCGAGAAATACGGGCACGAAGCCCTTCAACAGATCGAGCAGCAGGGTCGCCGCCGCCAGCTCCTTGCTGCCGGTGCGCAACACATTGGTTGCGCCGATATTGCCGCTGCCCTGCTGACGGATATCGCCCTTGCCCGCCAGTTTTGCGAGGATCAGGCCGAAGGGGATCGAGCCAAAGCCGTAGCCGAGCAGCGCCGCATAGAGCGTCGTGATGGTGATTTCAGTGGGCACGAAATGCTCCCGCAATATAGTTCCGTTCGGGCTGAGCTTGTCGAAGCCCCGCTCTTTCTTCTAGCAGTGCACTTAGAGAGAAGTACGGCCCTTCGACAAGCTCAGGGCGAACGGGAAAACGCGAAAGTGGACGCAAAATCACCCATCCTGCTGTTCGATTCCGGTGTCGGCGGGCTGACCGTGCTGGCCGAGCTGCGCGAACTGCTGCCCGATGCTCCGGTTATCTACGCCGCCGACATGGCAGGCTTGCCCTACGGCACCAAGACCGAGGCGGAGGTCGCCGCTCGCGTCGCCGGCCTGCTCGGCCGGATGGCGGAGCGCTGGCATCCCCGGCTAATCTGCATCGCCTGCAACACCGCCAGCACGATTGCGCTGGGCATGGTGCGAGAGGTGCTGGAAACGCCGATCGTCGGCACGGTCCCCGCGATCAAGCCCGCTGCTAAGATCACCAAGACCGGAACCATCGGTTTGCTCGGCACCGATTCGACCGTCCGCCAAGGCTATGTCGACGACCTCGAACGCGAATTCGCGCAGGGCAAGACGCTGCTGCGCTACGGCGCGAGCGGGCTGGTTGCGCTGGGCGAGGCCAAGCTGCGCGGCGAGGAGATTTGCGTCGACGAGGTGACCAAGGCCGCATCGGGCCTCGTCCTCCAGCCGGGAGGCGAGGACCTCGATACCGTGGTCCTCGCCTGCACCCACTTCCCCCTGCTGGAGCCTGAATTGCGCGAGGCCTTCGGCAAGGATGTGACCTTCATCGACGGCGCAAAGGGCATCGCGCGGCAGATCGCACGCCTCGTCCAGGGGCAGGAGATGGAACGCGAGGTGCCCGATTTCGCGGTCACCACCGGCCCGATGGACGATTTCGAGGAGCTGACCGAAGCCTTTGCCGCGCACGGCCTGAAGGGTCTCGTCCACCTCTGAATCTTGCGAACGATTCGCAAAGATCGCGGTGGAATTGCGTCGCCATTCGCCCTATGTCGCGCCCGAACTTGGCCGCGACCGCGCGGCGCCGATACGGGACGGTTCCCGCGTGAACTACGACCAGATTTTCGACGAAGCCATCGACCGCCTCCACGCGGAGGGTCGCTATCGCGTGTTCATCGACATCCTGCGCAACAAGGGCGCCTTCCCTAATGCGCGCTGTTTTGCCGGCCACAACGGACCGAAGCCGGTCACAGTGTGGTGTTCGAACGATTATCTCGCCATGGGCCAGCACCCCAAGGTGATCGAGGCGATGGAAGAGGCGCTGCACGACGTCGGCGCAGGGTCGGGCGGCACCCGCAACATCGGCGGCAACACGCACTACCACATCCAGCTGGAGCACGAGCTGGCCGACCTTCACGGCAAGGATGGGGCGCTGCTGTTCACCAGCGGCTATGTCTCGAATGATGCCACGCTCTCAACGCTCGCCAAATTGTTGCCGGGCTGCGTAATCTTTTCCGACGAGCTCAACCACGCCAGCATGATCGCCGGCATCCGCAATTCGGGCTGCGAGAAGCGCGTCTTCCGTCACAACGATCTCGAGCATCTGGAAGAACTGCTCGCCGCCGAGGACGAGGCGACTCCCAAACTGATCGCGTTCGAGAGCGTCTATTCGATGGATGGCGACGTCGCCCCGATCCACGCGATCTGCGACCTGGCCGAGAAATACAACGCGCTGACCTATGTGGACGAGGTCCACGCCGTCGGCATGTACGGCAAGCGCGGCGGCGGCATCACCGAGCGCGACGAGGCGGCCCACCGCATCGACATCATCGAAGGCACGCTGGGCAAGGCGTTCGGCGTGATGGGCGGCTACATCGCAGCCGACACGCGCATCATCGATTGCATTCGCTCTTACGCGCCCGGCTTCATCTTCACGACCTCGCTCAGTCCCGTGCTGGTCGCGGGCGTGCTCGCGGCTGTCCGCCATCTCAAGGCAAGCAGCGAAGAACGTGACGGCCAGCACGCCGCTGCGGCCACACTCAAGCAAAAGATGCGCGATGCGGGCCTGCCGGTGATGGACAGCGTTACCCACATCGTCCCGCTGATGGTCGGCGACCCGGTGCGCGCGAAGAAGATCAGCGATATCCTGCTCGCCGAATACGGCGTCTATGTGCAGCCGATCAATTTCCCGACCGTGCCGCGCGGGACCGAGCGCCTGCGCTTTACCCCCGGCCCCGCCCACACGCCCGCGATGATGGACAAGCTGGTCGAGGCGCTGGTCGAGATCTGGGGCCGCTTGGAGCTCGAGCTCAAGCAGGCGGCCTGACGCCCGCGCCTGTTCTGCGCCCGCGCGCATACCTACATTGCCGGTGATGGACGCAGAGCAATCCGAAAAGACCGATGGTTTCGGGCCGTTCGCTGCGCTGGCGGCGCTCGTGCTGCTGCCGCTGCTCTTGCTCGCGATCTTTAAGCCTCATCCCGCGCCCGAGCAGAGGCAGGTGGAAGCAGCAGAGCAGCCGCTCGAGATGCCCGACCTGCCGGCCTCCGCCGAAGACACGGTGCTGACGTCCGAACTCGCCGCAGACGATGCGCAGGCCCGCAACGCCGCCGTGCCGGTCGATCCTGCGGCACTCTCGCCCATCTCTCCGTTCGCCTTTCGCGGCGATAGTGCCGACCGCACGCGCGCCCGCGATTGCCTGGCGCTGGCAGCGATGGCGGAAGCGGGCGGCGGCGATGCGGACCAGCGCGCGGTGATGCAGGTCGTGCTCAACCGGACGCGCCACCCTGCGTTTGCGAACACAGTGTGCGGCGTGGTATTCGAAGGATCGCAGCGCCCCACCGGTTGCCAGTTCACCTTCACCTGTGACGGCTCGCTCGCGCGGCGATATTCGGACGCGGCATGGCGCAATGCTCGCGCCCGGGCCGAGGAAGCGCTCGACGGCTATGTGCACCAGGCAGTCGGCACGGCCACGCATTACCACGCCGATTATGTCTACCCCTACTGGTCGCCCTCGCTCGACAAGGTCGCGGTGGTTGGGCCGCACATTTTCCTGCGCTGGAAGGGTACTTGGGGGACGCAGCGCGGCTTCTCCGCCCGCTATGACGGGGGCGAGCCCGATCCGCTGGCGCTGCGGAGCCGGGCGCAGGCTGTCGAGCGGCCTGCCGACCTGCTCCCACAACTGGTGGACGAGGGTGTCGCTATCCGCACCATTACCGCCGACGGCGCGAGTGACAGGAGTAGTGCGGCTCCCTCCCCGTCGATGACTGCCAGTGCCGGGTCGCCCGATCCCGGCGTCCACTTCGTTCTCGTCTCCGGCGGTGATTCGCCGCAGGCGCTCGTCGATAGGGCGCGCGCGTTGTGCCCCGGCAATCGATACTGCCAGGTCTATGGTTGGAGCAGCGCTTCGGACATGCCCGGCGAACTCCCCCTCCCATTCGCCGCGCGCAGCACCCTGCGCTTCAGCTACCTGCCCGCCCGGCAGGGCCGCGACCCGATCGTCTATTTCGATTGCCGCCTCTTCCCCGATCCGGCGATCGGCACCTGCCTGCCGCAGGCGCGGCCGTAAGGTATTTTGCCCTGCGCGTTTTGCACGCTAAGTCTCCTTTCGAAACGCATTTGGGAGAGAGTAATGAGCGGCAATCCGGACATGACATTCGACGAGGTGGTCAACGGCCGCCGCTCCATCCGTGGCTATCTGGACAAGCCGGTGCCGCGCGACCTGATCGAGGAGGTTCTGGCGCTGGCCATGCGCTCGCCCTCCTCGATGAACACGCAGCCCTATAATTTCCACGTCATCACCGGCGAGCCGCTCGACCGGATCCGCAAGGGCAATACCGAGCGTATCCTCGCCGGCGAGCCGGACAGCCGCGAGTTCCGCCGGGGCGAGCCCTTCGCCGGCGTCCACCGCGAGCGGCAGATCGGCTGCGCGGTTCAGCTGTTCGAGGCCATGGGGATCGAGCGCGACGACAAGGACGCGCGGCAGGACTGGGTGCTGCGCGGCTTCCGCCAGTTCGACGCGCCCGTCTGCGTGATCGTTACCTATGACAAGGAACTCTCCGGCAGCGACGATACGCCGTTCGATTGCGGCGCGGTGACGACCGCACTGGTAAATGCAGCATGGTCGCGCGGGCTCGGCTGCGTCATCAATTCGCAAGGCATCATGCAAAGCCCGGTCGTGCGCGAACATGCGAACATCCCGGACGATCAGGTCATCATGAAGGCCGTCGCGATGGGCTGGCCGGACGAGGACTTCCCCGCCAACCCGGTCAAGATCACCCGCCGCGAGGTGGACGAAGCCGCGCGCTTCGTCGGGTTCGACGGCTAAACGAGCTCGGCAACTTTCTGCCGCACCAGCGGCAGTTGATCGTTTCCGAAATACATGTGCTCGCCGCCGACGAACAGCGTGGGCGAACCGAACGCGCCGCGCTCGATCGCTTCTTCGGTATTGGTGCGGAGGCGATCCTTTATCGACTGGCTGGCAGCTTGCTCTCCTACGGCAGATCCATCGAAACCGCAGTCGTTCGCCACAGCGACCAGCTCCGCCGAATCGTCTAGATTGCGCCCCTCGGTGAAATAGGCCTCGAAAGCGGCATGGGCGAAGCGCTCCAGCGCCTCCTGGTCGTCTTCGAGCGCACAGCAGAACCGCATGGCGTGGACCGATTTCAGCGGATGATGCTCGGTCGGAAAGTTCATCCCTACACCGGCCAGCTGCGCCCATTGCTTCAGCCATTCGAAGCTGCGCGCCAGTTTCGCCGCATTTTCCGGCTTGCGGCTCTCATAGACCGACGGGTTCACCGCATTGAAGACCCCGCCCACTAGGAAGGGCCGCCAGCGGATAGTATAATCCAGACCGTCCAGCGCCGGGCGGATGTTCGCGAAGGCGAGACGCGTCCACGGGCTCGACAGATCGAAGAAGAATTCGACCGGGACGCTCATTGCACCCTCGCCTTGTCGGTGCCGAACAGGTTCTTGCGCTCTTCCTCGCTCATCTCCCCGCGCCGCGCCATATCGCTGCCGAGCGCGACGCCGCGCCGCAGCCCCTCGCGCTGCTTGAGCGCATCGTACCAGCGCTTCACATGAGTAAAGTCTTCCAGCGGGATCCCCTGCGCCTTCCAGGTCCGCACCCACGGGAAGCAGGCCATGTCGGCGATTGTATAGTCCTCGCCCGCGATGTGCTCGTTGTCGGCGAGCTGGCGGTCCATAACGCCGTACAAGCGCAGCGCCTCGCGGTGGAACCGCTCGATGGCATAGGACAGCTTCTCTTCGGCGTAGAGGTGGAAGTGACCGTGCTGGCCGAGTGCCGGCCCCAGGTGCCCCACCTGCCAGAACAGCCATTGCCGCACGCGGGACCGGCCACGCATATCATCGGGCAGGAAGCGGCCCGACTTTTCCGCAAGATAGAGCAGCACCGCTCCGGATTCGAAGATCGTCACCGGATCGCCGCTGTCCTCCGGCGCGTGGTCGATGATCGCGGGGATCCGACCGTTGGGATTGATCGCGAGATAGTCCTCCGTGTGCTGGTCGCCCGCCGTAAGGTTCACCCAGCGCGGCTCATACTCAAGCCCGCATTCTTCGAGCATGATGGCGACCTTCCACCCGTTGGGCGCTGGCGCGGTGAAGAATTCGATCATCGGCGGCCTCTCCTCTCTCCCCCGCATTGTCGGGAGGGTCGGAAGAGGACGCAAGCGGAATTCCAAATCGTCGCCCTTGCGTCCCGTTCGGGGATATATCCGGCGCGGGAGGCGTAGGTCACCAAACCCCAGCGAAGGAATTGCAATGCCCGAGACGATGATCCGACTTGCCGATGGCTTCTGGCGCATAACGGGCGAAGTGCGGGTAGGCGGCCTGCTCGATATCGGCACGCAGTGTTCGCTGGTGCGGCGGGAAAACGGGCGGTACGTATTCCTCGACAGCTACACCCTCCCCGCCCCGGTCCGCCAGCAGGTTGATGCGCTGACCGACGAGGGGCGCAAGCTCGATGCGATCATCAACCTGCATCCCTACCACACGCTCCATTGCGAGTGGATGCACCGCACCTATCCGGATGCGACGCTTTACGGCACCGCACGCCATCACGAGAAACTGCCCGATCTCCCTTGGCACGCGACGCGCTGCGAAGAACCGGCGCTAGCCGAGAAGTTGGGCGATACCTTCGCCTTCTCGCAGCCGAAGGGCATGCCGCTGGTATGCGATGACGAGTCAGTACATTTCTCGTCCATCCTCGCCCTGCACCGCGCCAGCGGGACGATCCATGTGGACGATACGCTGGTCTATCTCAACAAAGGTTTCCCACTGTCGGCCCTGCCCATGACCGGGCGATTGAGCTTTCATCCGACGCTGGAGAAGGCACTCAGTCCTAAGGCAGGCGCTGCCGATGAGTTCAGGGACTGGGCGATCGAATTGGGAATCGACTGGGCCGATGCGCGCCGCGTGGCCGCCGCGCACAATGCCGTGCGCGAGCTAGGCGAGGAAGAATTTTCCACGCTGATCGGCGAAGCGCTCGGCCGCGTGAAGCCCGTGCTCGACCGCCACCGGGCCGAACACGGCTGATCGCTCAGCGCAAGCTCACCACATTGTCCGCTTCAGGCCTTGTGCGGCTGCCGTCGTAGAGGCTGGCCATGGGCTCGTCCTGCACGATGATGCGCTCTGCCGCGCCGAAGCCGTTGAAGTCGGTTTTCATCGCCGCGCCATAGGCACCGAGCATGCCGATCTCGATATAATCGCCTGCCTGGATATCTTCCGGCAGGGCGAACGGGCCGGGCATGTAATCGGCATCGTCGCAGGTCGGGCCGTAGAAGGCGAAGTCCATCACCGGCTTGATGAGATCGTCCTCCAGCGCGCGGACGGGGAATTTCCAGTCCACATGCGCGGCATCGAACAACGCGCCGTACGCACCGTCGTTGATGTAGAGTTCCTCGCCGCGGCGCTTCTCGACCTTCACCACCAGTGACGAATATTCCGCGCATAGCGCGCGGCCGGGCTCGCACCACAGCTCGGCGTTATAAGCGATCGGCAGCGCGTAGAAGTGCTGGTGGATGATCTTGAAGTAGTCCTCCAGCGGCGGCGGCTCCATGCCGGGATAGACGCTGGGAAAGCCGCCGCCGACATCGATCATGTCGATCACGACCGAGGCTTCGGCGATGGCCGCGCGCACCCGGTCGATCGCCTGGACATAGGCGAAGGGGCTCATCGCCTGGCTGCCGACGTGGAAGCACACGCCCAGCCAGTCGCAATGCTGGCGGGTTTGCTGCAGCAGCGCAGGCGCTTCGGTGAGGTCGCAGCCGAATTTGGCGGCAAGGCTCAGCGCGGCATGCTCGCTGGAGACGCGCAGGCGGATGCAGAGGCGCAGGTCGGTTGCGGCATTGCCATCTTGGTCGCGGCATGCCTCGACGATCTTCTCCATCTCCTCGACGCTATCGAGGCTGAAGGTCTTCACGCCATGGCTGTGATAGGCTTCGCGGATCGCGCCGGGCGATTTGACCGGATGCATGAAGCACAGCGTCGCGCCCGGCAGCGTCGCGCGCACTAGGCGCACCTCGGCAATCGAAGCAACGTCAAAATGCGTCACGCCATTATCCCACAGGATCTGCAGGAGCTCGGGCGACGGATTCGCCTTTACCGCGTAGAGCGACTTGCCCGGAAACTTCTCGACGAAGAAACGGGCAGCGCGCGCCGCGGCGTGCGGGCGGTTGAGGATGACCGGCTCTTCGGGGCGAAGAGCGCGGACTACAGCCTGGGCGTCGGGAAAATGCTGCAACTCAAGGGACCCCCTAAACGGTCCTCGCGGACCATGAAACGACAAGCTGCCTTGCGGTTAGGAAGTCCCCTTGGGGCAGCGGGAGCGGCGCGTATAAAAGCTGCATCATGAAACGCAAGTGAATATGCGGCGAAAATGCGCAAGCCCGCCGCGGGGTGCGGCGGGCCTGTGTTGCGACGGGTCGTTCCCGTAAACGCGCTATTGAAAGCTGATCGACGGCACCTGGTCGACCGTGCCCTTCTCGCTGTCGTCGAGGCGGTGGAAATCCGCCTCTTTGAAGCCGAGCAGGCCGGCGAACAGCACCGCCGGAAAGCTCTCGCGCGCGGTGTTGTAGCGTGACACGGCGGCGTTCAGCGCGCGGCGGGCGGCAGCCAGCTTGTCCTCGACGTGACTAAGCTCGCGCTGCAATTCCTGGAAATTGGCCGATGCCTTGAGGTCGGGGTAGTTCTCGCTCAACGCCAGCAGGCGGTCGAGCGCGACGCGCAGGCCCTGTTCGTCGCTCGAGGTGATCGGGCCATTGGCGGCCTGGTTGCGCGCGGAAATCACTGCGTCGAGCGTCTCGCGCTCGTGCCCGGCATAGCCCTTCACCGTTTCGACCAGATTGGGGATCAGATCGTGCCGTTGGCGCAGTTGCGCATCGATATCGGCGACGCCCTGCTTCACGTTCTGGCGCTGGGCGACCAGCCTGTTGTAGATCACGATCAGCAGGATCACGAGGCCGGCCCCAAGGAACAGGGCGACGGACGTCCAGAATGCGCTGGCGACTTCGAACACGGTAAAACCCCCTTTTACGTTTCGTTCCCTATGTTAGACCGAAGACGTTAACGGGGGAAGTAGGACGTGATCGAGTATCCCGATGCGGACCGGCTGATGGCGGGCGATCTCGGCGCGTGGCTGGAAAGCCAGGCGCAGGTGCGCGCCGATGCCGTAGCGCAATCCTGGGACCGGGTTTGGAAGGCGGGCATGGTGCTGCTGCCGCTGGCCGCGTTTTTCTTCATCCTCGTGCCGATCGAATTCACGCCGAAACTGTGGCTGACGGGCTTTGCCTTCGCCGGCGCATGGGCGTGGTCGCAAATTCCCAAGCAAAAGGCGAAGAAACAGGTCAAGACCGGCATCAACGAGGCGATCGCGGGCGCCTTGGGCCTCACCTATTGCCACGATTGCGAAGCCACCGATGCCTTCGAGATCGCCCGCGAATACCGCTTGCTCCCCAAGCACCAGAAGCGCGATTTCGAGGATTTGTGGGAAGGCGAGACGGCGGGGCACGACTTCACCCTGCACGAGGCGCACCTGCAGGAGCGGCGTGGATCGGGCAAGAATCGCCGCTGGGTCACCGTGTTTCGCGGCGCGATCGTCTCCGTAGCCTTCGAGCGGCCTTTCCACGGCACCACGCTGCTGGCGAAGGACGGGCAGTTCAGGAAGCTGTTCGGCGGGGCGAAGGACACCGTGAAGCTGGACGGGCAGGTGCTGCAGCTCGCGGACATGGTCAGCCCCGAATTCGAGGACCGGTTCGACGTCTACACCACCGACCAGACCGAGGCGCGCTGGCTGATCAACCCCGAATATATCGAGCGGCTGCTCAACCTCGAGCGGCTGTTTCAGGGCAAAGGCAGCGCGGTCGTGTTCACCGGCGGCAACATGGTCCTGGCGCTGGAGGGCGGCAATCTGTTCGAGAGCGGATCGCTCAACCCGCAGGCCGATCGGGCGATGGTGGCGCAGACGATCCGGCAGTTCGCCGGGATCGCGGACCTCGCGCTGACGATGAACCGCATCCGCCCGGCAGAGCGCTACGGCTGATCAGCTCAGCCGGTCGCGGAAGCTTTCGTAACCGAACTCGCGGATCAGCTCGAGCTGGTCGGTCTCGCTGTCCCATAGCCAGATGCTCGGCAGCTGCACCCCGTTGAAGGTGTTGGTCTTGACCATGGAATAATGCGCCTGGTCGAGGAAGGCGAAACGCTTGCCCACCTCCGCGCCGCCGGGGATGCGGTATTCGCCGATCACGTCGCCGGCGAGGCAGGACGGGCCGCCGATGCGTACTTCGGGCACCTCGCGGTCGGGCGCTTCGCCCAGCATCGCGGGGCGATAGGGCGCCTCGATCACGTCGGGCATGTGGCAGGTGGCGGAAATGTCGGCGACCGCGACCGGCACGCCGTTGAAGCCGGTGTCGAGGATGGTGCCGACAAGGATGCCCGCATCCAGCGCCACCGCCTCGCCCGGCTCGAGGTAGATTTCCGCGCCGGTGTCGTCCTTCGCATCGCGCAGGAACTCGACGAGTTCTTCGCGCTGGTAATCGGCGCGGGTGATGTGGTGACCGCCACCCATGTTGATCCACTTTAGCTGCCCGAACCACGGCTCGATCGCGTCGAACACCTTGTCCCATGTCGCGTGGAGCGGCTCGAAATCCTGCTCGCAGAGGTTGTGGAAGTGGATGCCCTCCACGCCTTCCATGATCTCCGGCGTCAGCTGGTCGATCGGAAAGCCGAGGCGGCTGCCGGGGCTGGAGGGATCGTAGCGCGGAACCTCGCCCGTCGGGTGCATCGGGTTGATGCGCAAGCCAACGTCGAAATCCTGACCCGCCGCGCGGGCTGCCTCGAGGATCAGCGCCGCGCGCTCCATCTGGCCCGGCGAGTTGAAGATGACGTGATCGGACAGACGGCAGACCTCTTCCAGCTCCTCCGGCTTGTAAGCTGCCGAATAGGTGGCGATCTCGCCGTCGTAGAATTCGCTTGCCAGCCGCGCTTCCCACAGGCCCGAGGTGCACACGCCGTCGAGATATTCGCCGACGATGGGCGCGGTTGCCCACATGCTGAAGGCCTTCAATGCGGCGAGCACCTTTATGTCCGCCGCATCGCGGATCTCGGCCAGAATCTGGCAGTTGGCGCGCAGCTTCGCCGCATCGACCACGAAGGCGGGGCTGTCGACGCGGTTAAGGTCGAAATTACGGAAGGCTCCGGGATCGCCGGCTTTCGTTTCCATTACTCGGGTTCCTGTTCGGGCGAGAGTTCGAAGCGGACTACGCGGTCGCCATAGACGTCGGTGACATAGGCCATGCCGTCGCGGCCTATGGCGATATCGTGGCCGAGGCTTGCATTGCGCCCATCGAGCGCGACATCGAGCGAACGCTCGAGCTGACCCTCGGGCGTATAGACGCGCACGATCGCCCCGAAATTATCAGCCCGGTCCCTGCCCTCGACCGTGACGAGCCAGCCCCCGCCCAGCGTCGCCACGCCATAGGGCCGCCCGCCGGTCGGCGTGTCCCGGCTGTCGAGCAGTTTTCCGGCGTGGTCGAACACCTGGATGCGCGCATTCTCGCGGTCGGCGACATAGATGCGGTCCTCGTCCACCGCAATACCGTGGGCGAGGCGGAAATTTCCGAACTCGCCGAGGTAAGCGCCGCTGCGGTCGAACTCCGCCACCCGCGTGTTCACATAGCCATCTGCGACGAGCACGCGATTGCCGATGAAGGCGATGTCGGCTGGACGGCCGAAATGGCTCTCGTCCTGCCCCGACACGCCACGCTCGCCGAGCACCATTCGCTGGTTGCCCTCGTGATCGAACTGGATGACCTGCTCGCGCGCGACATCGGTGATCCAGACATTGTCGCCCGCATCGACCGAGAGGCCATGCGGCATGACGAACTCGCCCGCGCCCCATTGGCCGAGCAGCACGCCGCTGGGCGAGAACATGAAGACCGTCGGCTCGGCAATGGGTTTGTCGGGGAACGGCTCCTCCCACTCGCGACCCGCGCGGTGCAGCACGAAAATATGCCCGTGGCTATCCGCCTCCACCGCGCTGACCTGCCCGAAGACCGCATCGTCGGGGATGGTCGGCCAGCCGGTATCGATCGCCGCGCGGGGCAGATCTTCTTCAGGTGGGCTGCCGCAGGATCCAAGCGCCAGCGCGCTCAAAGCGGTCAGCAATCGTCGCATCAGAAATCGACCGGCCCGTCCAGCTCCTTCACCTGCCACGGCAGGCCGTGCTCGTTCAGCATCTCCATGAAAGGATCGGGGTCCATCTGCTCCATATTGAACACGCCTTCTCCCGACCATTTGCCAGTGACCATCATCGCGCTGCCGATCATCGCGGGTACGCCGGTGGTATAGGAAACCGCCTGGTTGCCGGTTTCCTCGTAAGCAGCCTCGTGGCTGCAGATATTGTTGATGTAGAACGTCTTCTCGCCCAACCCGTCGAGCGCCTCGCCGGTGGCGATAACGCCGATGTTCGTGTTGCCCTTGGTCGTCTCGCCCAAGGTTTCGGGTTTGGGCAGCACCGCGGCGAGGAATTGCAGCGGAATGATGTCCTTGCCTTGGTAACGCACCGGGTCGATGCGCGTCATGCCGACGTTCTGCAGCACGGTGAGGTGCTTGATGTACTCATCGCCGAAGGTCATCCAGAAGCGCGCACGCTCCAGCTCCGGATTGAACTTGGCGAGGCTTTCCAACTCCTCGTGATACATCATGTACATGTTCTTGGGGCCAACGCCCTCGAAGTCGAATTCAACCTTCTTGCCCATCGCCGGGGTCTCGACGAATTCGCCACCTTCCCAGTGACGCGCAGGCGCAGTCACTTCGCGAATATTGATTTCAGGATTGAAGTTGGTGGCAAAAGCCTGGCCGTGGTCGCCGCCGTTGCAGTCGAGAATGTCGAGTTGGCGGATGGATTTCAGCTTGTGCTTCTTCAGCCACATGGTGAACACGCTGGTCACGCCCGGGTCGAAACCGGAACCGAGCAGCGCCATCAGCCCCGCCTCCTTGAAGCGGTCGTGATAGGCCCATTGCCAGTGGTACTCGAACTTCGCCTCGTCCTTGGGCTCGTAATTCGCGGTGTCGAGATAGCTTACGCCCGCTTCGAGGCAGGCGTCCATGATCGGGAGATCCTGATAGGGCAGCGCAAGATTGACCACGAGACTTGGGCCGATCTTGCGGATCAAATTGACCATCGCTGGCACTTCTTCGGCGTCGATCTCGTAAGTCGAGACATCGACGCCGGTGCGCTCCTTCACGCTCGCGGCGATGCTGTCGCACTTGCTCTTGGTGCGGCTGGCGAGATGGATATCGCTGAAGATATCCTTGTTCATCGCCATCTTGTGGACGCACACGCTGCTGACGCCGCCTGCGCCGATGACCAGAACTGTCGACATGAAAAACCTCTTGGCTGAATTCGATTCTTGCGCGCCCTGTAACGAAATGCGCTAAGCGCGCCAAATGATCCGAGACGATATGCGCGCACCGACCGCCGAGGGCACGCTGGCCGCCCTGCAAAGCCTGCAAGAGATCGGCCTGCCGATGACGCCGCTTCTGCCGGTCGAGATCGGTGGAATGCAGTGCCGGGCCAAGGCAGAGGTGCTGCAACCGGTCGGTGCGTTCAAGATCAGGGGCGCATGGTGGCGGCTGGTCAATCTTACCGAAGAAGAGCGGGCGCGTGGCGTCGTGGCGGTATCCTCCGGTAACCATGCCCAGGGCGTGGCGTGGGCAGCACGCAAGCTCGGCATTCGCGCAACCATCGTGATGCCTCGCAATGCGCCGCAAGTGAAGCTGGAAGCGACGCGCGCGCTGGGCGCGGAAATCGTGCTCTACGACCGCCCCGGCGAAGATCGTGACGAGGTGGCGGCAAAGCTGATCGAGGAGCGCGGATCGGTGCTGGTCCACGCCTTCGGCGATCCCTGGGTGATCGAAGGCCAGGGTAGCGCGGGGCACGAGGCGAACGCGCAGCTTGGCAAGATTCCCTCGCGCTTCATCGTGTGCTGCGGTGGCGGAGGGCTTGCCGCGGGTTTGGCCCTCGCCTGTCCGGAGGCTGCGATCCATGTGGTGGAGCCGCAGGGGTGGGACATGGTCGGCCGCTCGCTCGATGCAGGCGAGATAGTGCGCGTCGGCGACGATCCGCCCGCCACCATCTGCGACGCGCTCCAGCCCGATGCGACGAAAACGATCAATCTCGGCGTGTTGCAGGGCCGCGCGGAGCCGGGCGTCATGGTGACCGACGAGGAAGTTCGCGAGGCCCAGCGCTTCGCCTTTGCGAAATTGCGGCTGGTGGTCGAACCGGGTGGCGCTGCAGCGCTGGCAGCGGCACTCGCAGGCAAGGTGCCGGTGGACGCCCATACGGTGATCATGCTGACCGGCGGTAACACCGATGCGGAAAGCTTTGCCCGGACCCTCACCGGGGTTTGACTTTGTGCCGCTCCCGCCGCAGTCCTGCGCGAAACAGGGAGAAACGATAATGCAGGCGCAAATGCTCGCACCCGCCGCCGTCTTGGTCGCATGGTCGCTGATCATGCTTTACTGGATGGCGTTCGCGCGCTTTCCCGCCATGAGCAAGTTAGGCCGGGATGTGGGAAAAGCGAAACCGGGGGGTCGCGGGCAGGACCTTGAGGGGGTGATCCCCGACAAGGTCAACTGGAAAGCGCATAATTACGCGCACCTGATGGAGCAGCCGACGATCTTCTACCCGGCGGTCGTGATCCTGGCGATCATGGGCGCAGGTGCGATCGACGTAGTGCTCGCATGGATCTACGTCGTGCTGCGGATCATCCATTCGGTCTATCAGGCGACGGTCAATGTCGTGAAGGTCCGGTTCCTGATTTTCCTGCTGTCGACGCTGGCCCTCACTGTGCTGGCCGTCCGCGCGGTGCTCGCTACCCTGTTCCACGACCCGTCGATCGTGACGGGATGAGGAGAGAGCCATGATCCGATCCGAAATCCTTCAGCCCGTCGTCGTCCTGCTCGCATGGACCATGGTCATGTGGCTGTGGATGTACATCGTGCGCATCCCGGCGATGTCGAAGGCGAACATCGAGCCGAACGATGCGCGCAAGACCGGCGTGCTGGACGAGAAGCTTCCGGCGGAAGTCCAGTGGAAGGCGCACAATCACAACCATCTGCACGAACAGCCGACGGTGTTCTACGCGACGTGTATAATCCTAGCGATGGCCGGCTTCGGCGATGGGATGAACGCGCTGCTGGCGTGGATTTACGTAGGGCTGCGCATCCTGCATTCGCTGGTGCAGGCGACCGCCAATGTGGTGATGGTACGCTTCGTGCTCTACGCGCTGGCAAGCCTCGTGCTGATCGCGCTGATCTTCCACGCGGCGATCTTCGCGTTCGACATTCACATGTAAGCAGGACGTCATCCCAGCGAAAGCTGGGATCGGTTTCGATCCGCCCGGCGCGTGACGGAGAGCGATCCCAGCTTTCGCTGGGACGACGCTTACTCCGCCGCTTCCTTCTCCGCCGCGTGGGCGTGCCCGTCCGCGTCGATCTCGAGATTGGCGAGGAAGCGCTCGGCATCCAGAGCGGCCATGCAGCCCATGCCCGCCGCCGTCACTGCCTGGCGGTAGACGTGGTCGGTCACGTCGCCCGCCGCGAATACGCCGGGCACATCGGTCTTGGGCGATCCCGGCTCGGTCAGCAGATAGCCGCCATCGTCCATTGGCAGCTTGCCCTTGAACAGCTCGGTCGCGGGCGCGTGTCCGATGGCGACGAAAGCGCCGTCGGTCGCGAACTCGCTGGTTTCGCCGGTCTGCGTGTCCCTGAGGTTGAGATGCCCCAGCGCGCCGGACGGACCGGCCTCGAAGCTGTCGACCGTCTTGTTCCACAGCACCGAAATCTTCGGATGGTTGAGCAGCCGCTCCTGCAGTATCTTCTCTGCTCGCAATTCGTCCCGGCGATGGATCAGCGTCACGTCGTCGGAATGGTTGGTGAGGTAGAGCGCCTCCTCGACCGCGGTATTGCCGCCGCCAATCACGGCGACCTTCTTGCCGCGATAGAAGAACCCGTCGCAGGTGGCGCAGGCAGAGACGCCCTTGCCGCCCAGTTCCTGCTCGCCCGGCACGCCCAGCCATTTCGCCTGCGCGCCGGTGCAGATCACCAGCACATCCGCGATATACTCATCGCCGCTGTCGCCCTTGGCCGTGAAGGGAGAGCCTCCCGCCACATCGACACCGACGATCGTGTCCCACATCATCCGCGTGCCGACATGCTCGGCCTGTTTCTGCATCTGCTCCATCAGCCAGGGGCCCTGGATGACATCGGCGAAACCGGGATAGTTCTCGACATCGGTGGTGATGGTCAGCTGGCCGCCGGGTTGCAGGCCCTGCACCACGATCGGTTCCATCATGGCGCGTGCGGCGTAGATGGCGGCGGAATAGCCCGCCGGGCCGGAGCCGATGATGAGCATCTTGGTGCGATGGGTAGCCATGGTGGTATCGTCCGTCAGTCTGGAATTCGTGTTCGCCCGCTATATGGGATGCGGGCGCGAAGAGTCACGCCACGAAGCGCGCGATCAGGCGTTCGCGCATGGCCTCGTCCACACCTAAATGTCCGTCGAGGAAGGCATCTAGCGAGCCGTATTCGGTCTCGACCTCGCTCCACCAGCGTTCGAGATATTCCTCGCGCACGCCGAGCAGCGCCACGACCGCGCCCTCGTCCAATTTGCGGCCGAGCCGTTCCTCGATCCCCGGCACCGACTGGTCGCGCAGCACGGCCAGCGTCGGCGCATCATTGGTGCGCAGGAATTCCGCCATCTGCTTTTCGCGGTCCACGCCGAGCACGTGCAGCACCAGCATGGCGGCAACGCCGGTGCGGTCCTTGCCGGCGAAACAATGGACAAGGCTTGCGCCCTCGCGCTCGTCCAGAGCGCGGAAATAGCGAGAGAACATCTCGATCATCGCCGGATTGCGCGGCATGCGGGTGTAGACCGCAAGCATGCGCTGGCGTGCGAAGTCCTCGGTCGTCGTACTCTGGTCGATGTCCATATGCGGCGGGCTCGAGGTCGTCTCGCCGTCATAGGACAGCACTGCTGCGTCGAAATTGTCGCTGCGGCGGCACGGATTACGCTCACGCTCGCTTTCCCCGCGCAGGTCGACCACCGTGCGGATGCCGAGCGCATCCATCGCGGCGAGGTCGGCATCGCTGGCGCCGACATGCTGGCCGGAGCGCCATAACAGGCCGGTCTTCACCCGACCGCCATCGCCGGTTTCCCACCCGCCGAAGTCGCGGAAATTATGGATGCCGGTGGTCGAAAGGAAGGGATCGCGAATCATGTGCGCCGTGGTGGCAGCCCTCCCCGCACTGCGCAATCTTACGTAGCCCACCGGATAGGCGATCGGCACGGGTGGCGCCTAGATTCCTCGGCACAAACCCCATGCGAGGAGCCGGAAACTTGGCGCATATCCTGATTGCCGACGACGACGAATTGATCGCGGAGATGGCCGCCGATATCCTGATCAAGGCGGGCCACGCTTCCGGCTGGGTGACTGACGGGACCAAGCTGCTCGACCTGCTGCGCTGGCGGCGGCCGGACGTGCTGTTGCTCGATCAGGACGTGCCTGGCCTTACCGGCAAGCAGGTGCTGCGCGAGATTCGCCAGTCGGAGAAGCATTACGATCTGCCGGTGATCATGTTCACCGCGATCCACGGGGCTTATGACGAACAGGCCGCACTCTACGGCGGGGCGCAGGGCTATATCCGCAAGCCGTTCATCGACAAGTTCCTGGTCCGCACGGTGGAACTGGTGCTTGCCTCGCGAGAGGGAAGGCCCAGCCATATGGCACTGGGCGAGGCGCTGGGTTATCAATCGCAGGCCCTGGCCCCTGCTCGCCGGCTGGTCTAGACGAACGGTTCAGCCCAGGTCGCGCAAGAAATCGGCAGTCCACGCCTGTACGTTTTCGTCGCGCACACTTGTGACCATTTTCTCGTAGCGCGCCTTGCGCTCGTCCAGCGGCATATCGAGCGCCTTGCGGATCGCATGCGCGATATCATCAGGGCTGTGAGGATTCACAAGGACTGCATCCTGCAATTGCAGCGCCGCCCCCGCAAAACTCGACAGGATCAGCACCCCGGGATCCTCCGGATCCTGCGCCGCGACATATTCCTTGGCAACCAGATTCATGCCGTCGCGCAAGGGCGTGACTAGGCCGATCTTCGAGGCACGGAAAAAGCCGAACAGTTCTTCGTGGCTATAACCGCGGTTGACGTAGCGGATGGGCACCATGTCCACCTCGCTGCGTGCACCGTTGATCTGGCCGCATTTCTGCTCCAGCGTCTCGCGAATTTCCTGATAGCTTTCCACGTCCTCGCGACTCGGTGGCGCAATCTGGACGAACACGAGATCGCGAATGCGCTCCGGCTCCCGGTCGAAAAAACGCCCGATCCCGTCGATCCGCTCGGGAATGCCCTTGGAGTAGTCCAGCCGGTCGACGCCGATCATGGAGATACGCCGCCGAGTCGAGGCCATCATCCGCTGCTGCGCATTGCGCGCTTCGCCTGTCTCGCCGAGCTTGCTGAAATGATCCCAGTCGATCCCGATGGGATAGGCGCGCGCCAATGTGGTGCGTCCGTCAAGTGTGATGCTGCCGCTGTCCTCGTCCACTTCCGCGCCCAGTTCGATGCGGCAATAGTGCAGGAAGCTGTCGAGCCACTCCCTGGTCTGGAAGCCGACGAGGTCGTAATGCAGCATCGTGCGCACGAGCCGCTCGTGATACGGCAGCGAAACGAACAACCGCGTGGCGGGCCAGGGAATGTGGAGGAAGAAACCGATCCGGTTTTTCAGCCCGCGCGACCGCAGCCGTTCGCCGAGCGGGATCAGGTGGTAATCGTGGACCCAGACGACATCATCGTCCTCGATCAGCGGGGCGGCGAGTTCGGCGAAGCGCTCGTTGACGCGCTCATAGCCCTTGGCCGTCTCGCGCTCGAATTTTGCCAGATCCAGCCGATCGTGGAACAGCGGCCAGAGCGTGGAATTGGCGTAGCCGTTGTAATACTCCTGGATATCGCGCTGCGATAGATCAATGGTCGCCGTCGTGACACCGTCGTTGGTTTGCGTATCGATATTGCCGGTGCGCCCGCTCTCGCTTTCCTCGCCCGACCAGCCGAACCAGAGGCCCTCGCGATCCTTCAACGCTGCGTGCAAGGCCCCGGCGAGCCCTCCTTGCGCCCCTGCTGCGCCGCGCGCCTTGGGTACGGCTACCCGGTTGGAAATGACGACGAGGCGGGGAGAATCTGTCAGCGGACTTCGCTCCACGGTTTGCTCAACAGGCCGGCGCAATTGATTATGCCTACCAGCGAGTAAGTCTGGGGGAAGTTCCCCCAGAGCTCGCCCGTGTCATAGTCGAGATCCTCGCTCAGAAGGCCCGATTGGGTCGTATGGCTGAGCATGCTTTCGAAGATCTCGCGCGCTTCCTCGCGGCGCCCGACCAGCCCCAATGCTTCGATCAGCCAGAAGGTGCAGACATTGAAGGCCGTCTCGGGCGCGCCGAAATCGTCTTCCGCAGCATAGCGAAGCATATGATCGCCGCGGCGCAAGTCCCGCTCGATGGCGGCGAAGGTCTTCAGGAAGCGCTCGTCGTCGGGCTTGAGGAAACGCAGCTCGACCATCTGCAAAAGGCTCGCGTCGAGATAGCCGTTCTCGAAGCTCGCGCCGTAATGCTCGCCATCCTCGCGCCAGGCTTTTTCTTCGATCGTCGCGCGGATTTTCTCGGCGCGCTGCTTCCAGAAGACGACGCGGTCGCCCTTGCCCAGAGTGGCGGCAACATTGGCCAGCCGATCGCACGCGGCCCAGCACATGACGGCAGAGTAAGTGTGCACTTCCTGCCTTGTGCGGAATTCCCACAATCCCGCATCGGGCTTGTCGTGCTTCGCCCAGGCGGCCTCGCCGACTTCCTCGAGGTGCGCGAAGTCGGTCTCGTTTGCCATGCGCAGCAGGCGCTGGTCGAAGAAGGCCTGCGCAGTCGGCATCACGATCTGGCCGTAGCAGTCGTATTGCACCTGCTTGTAGGCCGCATTGCCCACGCGCACCGGCCCCATGCCGCGGTAGCCGGCGAGGTGCTCGGCTTCGAACTCGTCGAGCTCTTCCGCGCCCATCACCGAATAGAGCGGCTGGATCTGTCCGCCGCGCGCCTGGTCGACGATATTGCGCAGGTAGGCGAGGTATTTCTCCAGCACGTCGAGCGCGCCCAGGCGGTTCAGCGCCTGCACCGTGTAATAACTGTCGCGGATCCAGCAGTAGCGGTAGTCCCAGTTGCGCTGGCTGTTGGCCGCTTCGGGGATGGAGGTCGTGAGCGCGGCAACGATCGCGCCAGTCTCCTCGTGCTGGCACAGCTTGAGCGAGATCGCCGCGCGGATCGTCTCTTCCTGCCATTCGAGCGGAATGTGCAGGCCCCGCACCCAATGCTGCCAGTATTTCGCCGTATTGGCTTCCATCCGGCGCACTTCGCTGCGGATATTGCCCACGAAGGGTTCGTCCGGGCCGAGAAAGAAATGCTGGTCGCTTTCGACCCGATAATGGCGCCCTTCGAGAATGTAGCCAATCGGCGCATCGGTGGACAGGCGCAGGGTCTGCGGCCCGGCAAGATAGCGGATATGGTTCGTGCCGTTGGTGGTAGGGGCAAGTTCCTCACCGTAATTCTTCATTGGTGTAAGCACGACCTTGAGACGCGGCGCACCTGCCACCGGGCGCACGATGCGCGTAAAGGCGACGGGGCGATACTTCCTTCCGGACCTCTCATAGCGCGGAGCGAAGTCGCTGATCTCTACCGCGCTACCGTCTTCCGCCTCGAGCCGGGTCTTCAGGATCGCACTATTGCGCTCGTAATGCTGGCTGGCGCTGACCTGCCCTTCGAGCTCGAAGCGCCAGGTGCCGCGGTCTTTCTCGTCGCCATTAAGCAGCGAGCAGAACACCGGATCGCCATCGACCCGCGGAACGCAGCCCCAGACGAAACCGCCCTCCTCGTCCACCAGCGCGCTGACCTGGCAATTGCCGATCGGGGCAAGTTCGAGATTTGCGGTCATTCCAGCTCCAGCCAATTGTGCACTGCGGTAACGCTTTCGAGGCGATAGCGTGCCTTGCCGCTGATGCGGTCGCCCACCGCCACCCCGAAGCCGCCGAATTCGATTGCACCGGCAAAGCCATCCTCGTCGGTCACGTCATCGCCGATGAAGACCGGGGTGGCTCCGTTGAAGGGTTCGATCGCCATGAACGCCTCGACTGCCGCCTCTTTCGTCGCGCCATGGCGAACGATTTCGGCGACTCCCTTGCCGCTGGTGACGCAAAGCTCGCGCCCTTCGGCAAAGTCGCGCGCGAAGGCGAGCGTCGCCTCGCGTTTCTCGGGTGACCTGCGGAAATGCAGCGCGCCACCGTGGGACTTCGTCTCGTAATAGAGATCGTGCTTTTCGGCATAGGCGCGCAGTTCGGCAACGGCGTCGTCGGGCAGGCCTTCGGGTGCTTCGCCCAAGCGCGAGCCGTCATGCAGGAGCCGCGAAGCACCGTGCGATCCCGCGCGGCACAACTCGCATGGACCAAGATGCGTTTCGAGATCGTCCAGCGCGCGGCCGCTGACCAGCGCGAGCCGGCCATCCAGCCGGTCACGCAAATTGCGCAACAGGTCCGCAAGTCCCTTGGGCACGTCGATGTCGCCCGGGCTGGGCGCGATTTCCACCAGCGTGCCGTCGAAATCGAGGAACAGGGCGAGCGGGTTCTCGGCCATGAGCTCGGCCAGGGGTGGCGGTGGGGGAAGTGTGTCGGGGCTGACCATCGGCGCGGGTCTAGCGGCTCGCGGCCCAAGGTAAAGCCCCTACTCGGAGATAGCGTCTTCCGCCTTCGGCACGAGGATCAACGTGTCGTCCTTTACCCGCCACTCATCCAGCCGGGCGAGCACATTCATACCGATCACGTTGAAGTCGCCGAAGCTTTCGGCAACCGCGGCATCGGTCCCGCTAGCGCGGATATTGCCGAGTTCGAGGCTATCGATGGTTGTCACATGCGCCTGCACCGTGCCGTTCGCCGTGCCGAGCAAGATGGGAATTCCGCCCCGGCGCGGTTCCAGCCCGGCCCTTTCGGCCAGCGGCGCGGAGATCGCAGTCAGCGTGGCGCCGGTGTCGACCATAAAATTGCCCTCGACTCCGTTCACGCTCGCACGGACCCAGTAGTGGCCATCGGGCGAGAGCGGGATGCGGGTTTCGCCGCCGCTGACGACTTGCTCGGGCAAGCCGATCTGCGGAACCGCCACATCGAACCGCGGGTCGAAGCGCGACAATTGCAGCACGACGGTCAGCAGGATCATGCCAAGCGCCAACGAGCTCGCTGTCCGGATCACCCCGCCGAACGCGGACCGCCGGGCCACCATCGCCCCGATCCAGCCGAGCACCATCGCGGCGACTGCCGCCAGCAGCAGTTCGGAGCGCGGAATGGCGCGCAAGGCATCGGCGATGGCGGAAAAGGTGGAAGCAAGGTCCATGCAGCCAATATAGAGCGCCGAGCCTGCTTTCCAATGAACGGAGGGTCAGGCGAGGATAGCTCGGGCCAGTCTAGTGCCCGAAAGCCACGCGGCTTCGACACGCGGAACGATCAGCCAGTCGCCCGCTACGCCAAGCCGGGCCTCCGCATTCCACAGCGCGTCCGGCCCATCGACCGGCTCCGCCATGGCAAACCGCCAGCGGTGCGCGGCCATGTGCAGCGGTGCCTGCGGCATCACTTCCGCCTGATGCAGAAACGCGTCGAGAAGCTGGCCTGCAACGCTATCGGCCTCTTCCTTGAGATGCGTGAGGGACCAGTCGGGCGAGCCGTGGACCACCCAACTTTCCGAGCCGTCTCGACCCGGCTTGGCTCCGTTGCGCGCAGCCCAGGAGACCGTGTCGCCCTCCCCGCCCCGCAGGACGTCGCCGCACTCCAACCGTTCGGGGAACTGTGCCATCAAGGCCCAGCACGGACGGGATTGCGTACGACGGGCGCGGTCAGCGAACTCTGCATGAGTATTGGCAAGAAGCTCTGCCGCCTGCTCTGCAGGGATGCCGAGGACGACGCTTTCGAACTCGTGAATCTCGTCATCGACATTCAAGCGCCAGCCCTGCCCACTTTTGACGATGTCGGTAACGCGAGCGGCCCACTGAACCTCGAGCGGCTCGGCCAGGGCCTTGATGGGCGCGTTCATTGCCGGTGTCCCCACCCAAGCGTCTTCACCCGCCGCCGGCCACCGTGCGACCACGCTCTCGCTCTCCCACAGCGCTACCTGTTCCTGAAATCCCGAATCGCGCGCGGTGAAATATTGAGCGCCGTGATCGAAACGCACTGTTTCGCCGCCGATCTCGGCACGGCGCGTCGCCATACGCCCGTCCGGCCCACGCCCCTTGTCGAAGAGGGTCACCTGCCGTCCGTCGCGTGCGAGCTGCGTAGCGCAGGCCAGCCCGGCCATGCCCGCGCCGACGATGGCAATTTCACGCGGCATCAGGGCGCGTCGCGCTGCTCTGTGGCTTGGGCAAGGATCAACGAGAAGCGGTCGTCCTCGTCGGTCCAGCGCTTCAGCGGCGTCCACCCGCCAGCCAGCAACAGGGTATTGGCACTGCGCCGGGTGAACTTGTGGCTGTTCTCGGTGTGGATCGTATCGCCTTTCGCCATCGAGAAACGCTTGCCGGAAACCTCGAAATCGACCGGCTCGGTAGCGAGAAGATGCATTTCGATCCGCGCGAAATCGTCGTTCCATATGGCCCGATGCTCGAATTTCTCCGTCGCGATCGTCCCGCCAAGTTCGCGATTGATGCGGTGCAGTAAGTTGCAGTTGAACTTGGCCGTGACGCCTTCCCCGTCGGCGTAGGCGGCCTCCAGCACCTCGCGATCCTTCACCAGATCCATGCCGATCAGCAGCATCGGCAGTTGCCCCTCGTCCGCGCCCATGGTGGCACGCATCGAGCGCAGCAGGTCGACCGCCGTGCGCGGCACCATGTTGCCTATCGTCGAACCGGGGAAGAAGCCGAGCTTCCTGAGATGCTCGACCTCGTCGGGCAGTTCGACCTTGCGCATGAAATCGGCTTCCACCGGATGCACCGGAAGGCCGGGGAACTTATTCGACAGCGCAACAGCCGATTGGCGCAAAAATTCGCCCGAAATGTCGAGCGGGACGTAGGCTGCCGGATCGACCGCCTCCAGCAACAGCGGCGTCTTGACCGAGCTGCCGGAGCCGAACTCGACCACCGCGCGATCAGGGCCGACAAGCTCGGCAAATTCGATGCCACGGTCGCGCAGGATTTCGGTCTCCGCGCGCGTCGGATAATATTCCGGCTGTTTGGTAATGTCCTCGAACAGCTGCGATCCGCGCTCGTCGTAGAACCAGCGCGCGGGGATCGCCTTCTGGCGCTGGGCGAGGCCTTTCAGCACATCGGCACGGAAGGCCTTGTCGACGCCCGTCTCGTCGCGGTCGACGATGGTGATGCCGGTATCGGCTTTCATCAGATATCCTTTGCCAACCGCACGCCGGTGAACTGCCAGCGCTGGTGCGGGTAGAAGAAATTGCGATAGGAGGCGCGCGAATGGCCGCGGGCCGTGGCGCAGCTGGCGCCCTTGAGGACGAACTGCCCGCTCATGAACTTGCCATTGTATTCGCCTACCGCACCCTCTGCCGGCTGGAACCGCGGATAGGGCAGATAGGCGGAGCGGGTGAACTGCCAGCAATCGCCGAACAGGCTGTCACCGCCGACTGGCAGCGGGGGCGCAGCCTCGTCCAGCTGGTTGCCACCGGCCGGATCATGCGCTGCGGCTTCGCCTTCCTGCCCGCGTGCGATGGCTTCCCATTCGAACTCGGTCGGCAGGCGCTGGCCCGCCCAGCTGGCAAAGGCATCGGCTTCGAAATAGGACAGGTGCGTGACCGGCGCATGCGCGTCGCGCGTTTGCCATCCGCTATGAGTGAAGTGCTCGTCCTCGTGCCAGTAAAGCGGCGCGCGAACCTTGTTGTCATTCACCCATGCCCAGCCGTCCGACAGCCATAGCGAGGCGGTCTCGTACCCGCCGTCGGCGATGAACTCGGCCCATTCGCCATTGGTCACCAATCGCGAAGAGAGCGCAAAGGGTTCCAGCAATACGCGGTGCGCAGGGCCTTCGTTGTCGAACGCGAAGCCTGCTTCCTGATGGCCGATCCGCGCGATCCCGCCAGGGTGCGAATGCCAGTCGTCAACCTGTGCTTGCGCGGCAGCAGCTTTCTCGTCCCACATCGCCGGGCCGAGCGGGTTCTGGAACAGCGCATGCTTGATGTCGGTGAGTAGCAGTTCCTGATGCTGTTGTTCGTGCGACAGGCCGAGCTCGATCAGCGGTGCGAGCTCCTCGCGCTCGAACAGCGGTTCCATCGCGGCATCGACATGGGCGCGCCAGTCGAGGATGTCGGCGACGGTCGGGCGCGACAGCATGCCGCGGGAAAATCGCGCAATCCGCTCGCCCTCCGCCTCGTAATAGGAGTTGAACACGAAGGGCCAGCGCTCGTCATAGAGCCTGTAGCCATCGAGGTGGTCGCGCAAGAGGAAGGTTTCCCAGAACCACGTCACATGGGCGAGATGCCATTTCGCGGGCGAAGCGTCTTCCATCGACTGCAGCGTGGCATCCGCTTCGCACAGCGGTGCGGCAAGCGCTTCGGTGAGGGCGCGCACTGCGGCAAAGCGCGTGGCAAGCGGCGCATCGGTGCGGACGGGTACTGGAATCGGGCGTGACATTGGTGCGCCCCCTGATTGCGACGGACGTCAGAAGCGACGACCAGCGCCATACATGGCGCAATCCGTTGGCAGTTTAAAGACTTAGGTTGGCAGTGCCGCGCTGATCCGACGTCACGCCGCCAACCGCACCTGGTTTCGGCCTCCGCGCTTCGCTGCGTAGAGTGCCTCGTCCGCGCGGGCGAAGAGGGTCAGGCTGGTATCGCGCGGCCCCAAAGCCGCGTGCCCGACACTTACTGTGACGGAAGGCGCGTCCGCCATTCGCGTGCCGTGATCGATCGCCAGCCGCAGCCTTTCGGCCGCAGCGGACGCGGCGCGCCCATCGGCGCCCGGCAGGATCATCAGGAACTCCTCGCCCCCGACGCGCGCCGCGAATTGTCCGTCGCGCTTCTGCCGCCGGATGATCGAGCCGATCTCCGCCAGTACCAGATCGCCTTGGGTATGCCCGTGGGTGTCATTGACGGCCTTGAAATGGTCGACATCGAATACGAGCAGCGCCAGCGGATCGCCGCTCTGCCGTGCGCACATGATCTCGCGGTCCAGCGCCTGCATTGCGCTGCGGCGATTGGCGAGCCCTGTCAGCGCGTCGGTATTGGCCAATTGCCGCGCCTCATCCGCCTCGCGCACGGCAGCCGCGCGCTCCTGTTCGATGCGGGCAACCTGCGAATATTCTTCGGTCACGTCGCGCACGACCATCAGCACCTGTTCGCACACCCCCTCGAGCGAGAACAAGTTGCGCGCTCGGGCGCGGAGCAACCGCGTGCCCAGCTGCGGATTTTCGATCTCGAATTCCACGGCGTAGGTCTCGCGATCCCGTGCATGGCCGGCGAGGATGACCTGCATCTGCTGCAAGCCCTGGGGCATCAGTTCCTGCAGGCACTTGGCTTCGGGCGCGGTCATCGGCGGCAATCCGGCGATGCGACATACTTCCCGCGACCAGCGATGGCGGCCGGTGGCAGGATCGAAACTCCACCGCCCGATCCCGGCGAGTTCGTCTGCCAGGCTGGCGTGGAGCGGCTGCAGGGGACGTGGTGGGCAGAGCGCTGGGGCGGAATTGCGCTTGGCGTGCCGGTGGATCAATGCGCCAAGCACTACGAGCGCTGTGAGCATCGACCACAATGGGGCACCGGCATCACCCGCAGCCGCGAGCGTCAACAAGGTTGCGCAAACCAGCAGCCATGCTGTCGCCAGCAATGCAGTATCGACCCGGCTCGTCGGCATCGGCGCACGATCTCCTTTCGCAGCGCCGGGAGTAGGCGAGCGTCGGGAAATGCGGCGCAAACCGCAGCTACGGGATAATGCCTAACGCAGTCGCTCAGGCGGCGTCGGCGCGGCGGACGGCGTGCTCCTCGTTGAGCATTTCGGCAATCAGGAAGGCCAGCTCCAGCGATTGCGCCGCATTTAGGCGGGGATCGCAATGCGTGTGATAGCGATCCTTAAGCGCTTCGTCGGTGATCGCCACCGCACCACCGACGCATTCGGTCACGTCCTGCCCGGTCATCTCGATATGGATGCCGCCGGGGTGCGTGCCTTCGTCGCGGTGGACGGCGAAGAAGCCCTTCACTTCGGTAAGGATGCGGTCGAAGGGCCGCGTTTTGTAGCCGCTTTCCGATTTCACGACATTGCCGTGCATCGGGTCGCAGCTCCATACGACCGAGTGGCCTTCCGCCTTCACCGCGCGCACCAGACGCGGAAGACCGTCTTCCACCTTGTCGTGGCCGAAGCGACTTATCAGTGTGATGCGCCCCGGCTCGCGCGCCGGATTGAGCGTGTCGAGCAGATGCAGCAGATCGCTCGTTTCCAGGCTCGGCCCGCATTTCATGCCCAGCGGATTGCCGATTCCGCGCGCGAATTCGATATGCGCGCTGTCGCGAAAGCGCGTGCGGTCGCCGATCCAAACCATATGCGCGCTGGTATCGTACCAGTCGCCGGTCAGACTGTCGCGGCGGGTCAGCGCCTGCTCGTAGGGAAGCAGCAGCGCCTCGTGACTGGTATAGAAGCTGGTGCCGCGCAATTGCGGCAGAGTTTCGGGCGTGATGCCGCAAGCTTCCATGAAATCGAGCGCCTCGCCGATGCGGTCGGCGACGTCTTTGAACTTGTCCGCCCAAGGGCTGCGGCCCATGAATTCGAGCGTCCACTGGTGGACCTGACGCAGGTTCGCATAACCACCACCGGCGAAGGCGCGCAGCAGGTTAAGCGTGGCAGCCGCCTGCGAATAGGCGCGCACCATGCGCTGCGGATCGTTGGTTCGGCTGGCTTCGTCGAAATCGATGCCGTTGATGTTGTCGCCGAAATAGCTCGGCAGAGTGATGCCATCCTGTGTTTCGGTATTCGAGCTGCGCGGCTTGGCGAACTGACCGGCCATGCGCCCGACCTTCACAACCGGCTTCTTGCTGGCGAAGGTCATGACGACCGCCATCTGCAGCAGCACGCGGAAGGTGTCGCGGATATTGTTCGGGTGGAATTCGGCGAAGCTTTCGGCGCAGTCGCCGCCCTGCAAGAGGAACGCCTTGCCCTCGGCCACCTCGGCGAGATCGGCCTTGAGCGCCCGCGCCTCGCCCGCGAAGACGAGCGGGGGATGCGTTTCGAGCGCTGTGGTCGCAGCATTGAGCGCTGTGGCATCGAGATATTCGGGCAGGTGCCGTGCCTCGAAACCCTTCCAGCTATCCGGTGCCCATTTCGTCGCCATCGATAATTCCAATTGCGGCGCGGAATTGCGCCAATTCTATCCGCTTATCGCAGACGAACGGGCCTCATGCCGCAAGCAGCTTTTGCTTGGCCAGCCCAAAAACCCGATTGCTGTGACCGGAGAGCTTTCCGCCTAGCGGCCAGCCTCGGCGGGCGCGGTCGTAACGCGCGTAGCCAATTCCTGTCCTTCGGGGATCACCGCCATGCGCCAACCGCGCGTGTCGCCGAAATACTTCTGCGCCAGCGCCTGCATCCGCTCCGGCGTGGTCTGCGTGAGGTCGTTCAGCAGCGAGCGCAGCAGGCCGATGCGGGCCGGATCCTGCGTCGATCCTTCCAGCTGGAACAGCCAGAACAGGTTCCCGGTCGACACGCGGTTCACATATTGCAGCAGCGGCTCGGTCACGCGCTGGAGCTCGTCCGCGCTCGGCGGCGTGGTGGCGAGATCCCGGCCGATTGTGTCCGCAGCGGCGAAGAAAGCGGGCACGTCCTCGGGCCGAAGCTGGGCGAAGGCGGTGATCCGCCCCCCGCTAGCGACATCGGTCGGCCATTGGCTGTTGATCACCGGCGCATAGCTTGCTCCGGCCCGCTCGCGCATCGCATCCATCAGGCGGTTGTTGAAGACTTGGGTGAGGATTTCGAGCTGGCGCGATTCAGGCAGGCCGTCGACTCCTGCTCCGCTCGGCCAAGCGATGACGGCAGCAGCCTGATTGGCATCGCCATTGTGATAGCGCACCACGGTTTCGCCCGGTTCGGGGAAGCCGAAGCCTTCGTTCGCGACATCGGCGGCAAGCTCGCCGCGCTGGTCGAGCGCACCGAAGGTACGCGTCAGCGCCGCGATCCCCTCGGCCTTGTCGAAATCGCCGAAGACCAGCACTTCGATCGGGCCGTTCTTGAGCAGCGGCTCCCACACTTCGCGGAAGCCTTCCGGCGTCGTTTCCGCAATCGCGGCGAGATCGGCCACTTCGAAACGCCCGTCCTTGTCGCGCAGGAGGTATTCCAGATCGCGATTGATCACGCCCGCCGGGTTGGCGGCATAGCTCTCATACGCCAGCCGCGCCGCAGCCTTGGCGCGCTCGACCGGCGCTGCGTCCCAGCGCGGCATCGCGAATTTGGCAGCGAAGAGATAGAGTTGGTCGGCCAGATCCTGCTTGCGGGTCTGCGCGAACAGGGTGAAGGCCCCGTCGGTGATGTCGAAGTCGAAGCCCATGCGGCGTCCGGTCGAAATCCGGTCGAGCTCTTCCTGTCCCAGTTCGCCCACTCCGGAGCCGACGAGCGCCATGCGGCCGAGCATCGCGTAAGCGGCCTCGTCCTCGGCAATTGCGCGCCAGCCGCCGCCGAAGCGTACCTTGACCGCGACGCGGCCCGGTTCTGCATCGTTGGCCCAAAGGATCGCCTTCACACCATTGGCGAAGTCGACCCGTTCGATATCGAGCACGCCTAGCGGACCCTGCTGGGCGATGGTGCCCGGCTCGCCGATGGCCGGCAGGTCCTCGAAGGATATATCCTGCGCCGCGATCCGAGCATCCGATGCTGCCTCGACCGGCGCAAGCATGGCGGTGCGGATTTCCGCATCGCTCCCCTCGCCTGTTTCCGGCGTCACATAAGCCGCGCGGATGACCGGGCCGGCAAACAGCTTGCGGGTCTGTTCGAGCATCTGCTCCGGCGTGACCTTCTCGCGCATCGAGTTGAACACCGTCAGCACCGTTTCCGGTGCGGCCACGGTCTCCCGGATATCGACGGCATTGACGATATCGTCCGCCAGCCGTGCACCCGCCATGACGCGGCGCTGCTCGACCGAGCTGGCGAAAATGGACTCGAACTCCGCCAGTTCGCGATCGATCTCTTCCTGCGTCGGCGGATTGGCCAGCGCATCGGCGATCACGCCCCGCACGTCGGCCAGCGCCGCTTCCCAATCCTCGGAGAGCGGGGCAAAAGATACGAACGTCGCATCGGTGGAGCGGCTGACATCGTCCTGTGCGACCTGCGCATAAAGATAGCTGCCGCCCGCACGCGCCCGCGCTTCCAGCCGCCGATTGATCAGCGCCTGCGCCAGGCTGTCGCGCAGCAGGCCCTCGTTATAGACGATCGTGTCGTTCACTGGACGCCAAGGGCGCATGACGGCATAAGTGAAGCTGCGCTGCAGCCCGGGCGCGACGATGCCTGCGACTTCGCCCACCGGATTGGCGGGATCGGCACCGGGAGGTGCGACGGGATCGCCGAAATCGGGGGCGGGAGTCAGCGTGCCCTCGCCCTGCCAGTCGCCGAACCATTTCTCGACTTCGGCGGCAAGTTGCATCGGATCGAGATCGCCGACCGCGACGATCACGGTGTTCTCGGGGCGATACCAACGCTCGTAAAACGCACTGACCGAAGCGCCGGTCGCGCCGTTCAGTGTGGCCTCGGTGCCGATCGGCAGGCGATTGGCTAGCTTCTGCCCGGCGAACAGCGTCTCGCGCGTCTGTTCGGCAGCACGCTGCTGCGGGCCGCCCCGCTCGCGCTTCTCGGCGAGCACGATAGGCACTTCGGCCTGCACATTGGCGTCGCTCAGCACCGGCGCGCGGACCATGCCGGAGAGGATCTTCATGCTCTCCGCCAGCTTTGCTTCATTCACATTCGGCAAGTCAAGCTTGTAAACGGTATGCGTCGGACTGGTTTCGGCATTGGTATCGCTGCCGAAGGTCGCACCGAGCCGCTGCCAGGTCGGGATCGCCATCGCAGGGCCGAGATATTGGCTCTCGCGGAACAGAAGATGCTCGAGCAAGTGGGCGTATCCCTGCTCGCTATCTTCCTCATGCAGCGAACCGGCATCGATCCGCACACGGATCGAGACCTGGTCGGGCGGGACACCATTCTTGCGCACGGCATAGCGCAGGCCATTGGGCAGCTCCCCGAAGGTCCATTCCTCGTCGCGCGGAACGTCGCTGCCCTCGTAAATCCACGGGGTGTCGCCCTCTTCCGTCAGATACTGCGGTGTCGGCGGGGCCGGGTCCTGCGCCACCGCAAGCTGCGGTGCCAGCAGGGCAAAAGGGAGGACAAGCGCGAGACGCCGGACGGCGCGCGGAAGAATAGCCATGGCGGGGATATAGGGAGCCTTGGTGTGAAGGGACAGTGAACATCGGCAAAAAGCATTGTTGCTTGTGACCGGTTCCCGCCATCCCTAAATAGCTTCCATGTTCATCGAAACCGAAACCACGCCCAATCCCTCCAGCCTCAAGTTCCTGCCCGGCAAGACGGTGATGGGATCAGGCACCCGCGAATTCGCCACGCCAGAAGCGGCGGAGGCAAGCCCGCTGGCCCAGGCGATCTTCGATCTCGGCGATGTCACCAACGTGTTCTTCGGCGGCGATTTCATCACCGTCACCGCCGCACCCGGCGTCAGCTGGACCGACTTGAAGCCGCAAGTCGTCGCCATCCTGCTCGACCATTTCGTTTCCGAAGCGCCGCTGTTCGTGCCCGGCAGCGCGGGTGGCATCAGTGTGCCGGCGGAAGACGAAAGCATGCTGGTCGAGGAGCGCGACGAAGATTCCGACATTATTGCTCAGATCAATGAATTGCTGGAAACCCGCGTGCGCCCCGCGGTCGCAGGCGACGGGGGCGATATCCAATATCGCGGCTATCGCGACGGGATCGTGCATTTGCAGATGCAGGGAGCCTGTTCTGGCTGCCCCTCCTCCACCGCCACGCTGAAGCATGGCATCGAAGGGCTGCTGAAACATTATGTCCCGGAGGTCGTTGAAGTCCGCGCAGCCTGACCGGCCAAGACAAGAGGACTTCATGACCAAGCAATTCCACGACCACACGCTTTCCGCCGATGCGCTCGACCAGATTTTCCGCGAGGCGCGCAGCTATAACGGCTGGCTCGACAAGCCGGTGAGCGAAGAGCAGATCCAGGCGGTCTACGAATTGCTGAAAATGGGTCCGACCTCGGCCAATATGCAGCCGGGCCGGTTCGTCTGGTGCGTGTCGCAGGAATCGCGCGACAAGCTCGCCGAATGCGCCAGCGAGGGTAACCAGGAAAAGATCAAGACCGCGCCGGTCGTCGTCGTCATCGGGTACGACATCGACTTTCACGAGGAACTGCCCTGGCTGTTTCCGCATACCGACGCGAAGAGCTGGTTCGAAGGCGACGAGGACGGCCGGATCGAAGGCGCAAAGCGCAACTCCGCGCTACAGGGCGCATACCTGATGATAGCCGCCCGCGCGCAGGGGCTCGATTGCGGACCAATGTCGGGCGTGGACCTCGACAAAGTGACCGAGGCTTTCTTCGCCGACAGCCCGCGCCACAAGGCGGATTGGATCTGCGCCATCGGCTATGGCGACGAAACGACGATCTTCGGCCGCAGCCCGCGTCCCGATTTCGAGAAGTTCAACCGCATCGCCTGACTTGAAGCGTAGCCGCGCCTGAGGCAGGGCGGCGGGGATGCGTATTCTCGCGATAGAAACGGCGACCGAAGCCTGCTCGGTGGCGCTTTTCGATGACACAAAGCTCGTCGACGCGCGGCACGAGGTTCTGGGGCGCGGCCATGCCGAACGGTTGGTGCCGATGATCGCCGAATTGCCCGAGAAGGGCCGTGCGGATCGCATCCTCGTCTCGCTCGGCCCGGGCAGCTTTACCGGCGTGCGGATCGGGCTTGCGGTGGCGCGAGCGCTCGGTATCGCCTGGGGAGCCGAGGTGCTCGGCTACCCGACGCTTGAGCTGGTCCGCGTGCGCAGCTGGCAACCAGATCCCCGCGCGGTCACCGTCTGCATGAACGGGGGCCATGGCGAATGGTTCATCCAGAACTTCGCCGCAGATGGGCCTGCCGAAGACGAGGTCCGATCGCTCGCGCCTGTCGCGGCCGCGGAGGCGGCTCGCTACCGCTTCCTGGCCGGCAATCGTGCCAAGGAACTGGCGGCGTTGCTAAAAGAGGATGCGCTTGTGCTGGAGCTGACACCGGATGCCCGCGCGGCATACCTGCTCCACGAAAGCCGCCTCACCTCCGATCTCGCGCCCCTCTACGGTCGGAGGCCGGACGCGAAGCTTCCGGGTAAATGAACGAAATCGGCAAGTTGATGGCAGTCATGGATGCTGCCTTCGACCCGCATTGGCGCGAAGCGTGGACGCGGGCGCAGGTCGAGGGGTCGCTCGCCCTACCCCATACTTATGCCTTGTTGTGCAACGCCCGCGGCGACGCTGTCGGCCCAGACGAGGAAGCCGCCGGATTCGTTCTCGCCCGCCGCGCTCCGGGGGAGGAAGAATTGCTATTGGTTGCAGTCCACCCCGACCATCGCGGCAAAGGCCTCGGCCGCCAATTACTCGAACAATTCTTCGAGAGTGCCCGCAATGGCGGCGCGGAGCAGGTATTTCTGGAAATGCGAGCCAATAACCCGGCCGAGCAGCTCTATCGCGCAGTCGGGCTCGAACCGATCGGTCGGCGGCCTGCCTATTACCGCACTCTCGATGGCGAGACCCTGGACGCCATCACCTTCGGTCGAAAGTTGTAAATACACGCCAATTCACTTGTATATTTGCGTCAAAATAATCCTGTGAACTGGACGCTTTACTTCTCTTGTCGATTTTATACAATGTTGCTTATCAAAGGGTCACATCAAGAAAGACAGGCTGAAGGGAGCCTTGCCGAATGGACACTATCGAAACCGACATGACCGAAACGCTGATCACGCTGACCTCGGATATTGTCGCTGCACACGTGAGCAACAATAGCGTGGCCGTCGAGGACGTGCCGACGCTTATTTCCAATGTCTATTCAGCCCTTTCCGGCCTCGACGGCGCAGGCTCCGCCGCCGAACCCACTCCCGATCCCGCTGTTTCGGTCCGTTCTTCGGTAAAGAAGGACCATCTCGTCTGCCTCGACTGCGGCAAGAAGATGAAAATGCTCAAACGGCACTTGTCGACCGAGCATGACATGACGCCGGAAGACTATCGTGCGCGTTGGGGACTGTCGGCCGATTATCCGATGGTCGCGCCGGACTATGCCGCCACCCGCCGCGACCTTGCGGTAAAGATCGGCCTTGGCCGCAAGCCCGGCCAGAAGCGCGGTCGCAAGAAGAAGAGCGCATAAAGCCCTTCGGTTCGCCTTGAGGAAGACGCCCCGGCCCGATAAGGGTACGGGGCGTTTTTCAATCGGGAAGCAAATGCACCAGAAAATCGATCTCGAGCAATTGTGTGCCGACAAGGGCCTGCGCATTACCGAACAGCGGCGGGTTATCGCGCGCGTCCTGTCGGAAAGCGACGACCATCCCGATGTCGAACTGCTCCACGAGCGCGCCAACAAGATCGATTCCGGCATTTCGATCGCGACGGTCTATCGCACCGTGCGCCTGTTCGAAGAGGCCGGGATCCTCGACCGCCACGATTTCGGCGATGGCCGCGCCCGCTACGAAGCGGCGCCCGAGGCTCATCACGATCACCTGATCGACGTGGAAACGGGTAAGGTCATCGAATTCGTCGACCCCGAGATCGAGGCGCTGCAGAAGCAGATCGCCGAGAAGCTCGGTTATCGCCTCGTCGACCATCGCCTGGAACTCTATGGCGTCCGGCTCGACCGCGAAAGCTGAGCGACGCCTAGCGCGCTATACCGAGCGTCGGCTGGCCGCCGCGCGCGGAGAAAAAGTACCGCTGACGGCCACCGGTTGGGTGCGGTTCACGTTACGGGCGCTCGGCATACTCGCGCTGCTGATCGTGTTCGTGCCGCTGCACTATCTCTACCGCATTTTCGCCTATGGTTCGCCCTTCCCCATGCTGTTCCTGCGCTACACGGCGCGAGTAATCGGGGCGCGGGTCACTATCGTAGGCACGCCGCTGCGGCGGGACGTTTTCTTCATCTCCAATCACCTGTCGTGGGTCGACATACTCGCCTCTGCCGGTGCCAGCGGGACGGCCTTCGTCGCCAAGCAGGAACTGGCCGAGGTGCCGGTGATCGGCTGGCTGTGTCGGCTCAATCGCACGGTGTTCGTCAAGCGCGAGAACCGCTTGGGCGTGGCCGAACAAATCAACGCGCTGAAGGAAGCGCTGCAGGACAATTGGTCGGTCACGGTCTTTCCTGAGGGCACGGTGACGGACGGACAGTCGCTGCTGCCATTCAAATCCTCTATGCTGTCGGTGCTGGAGCCGCCGCCGCCCGGTGTCCTCGTCCAGCCCGTGATGCTCGACTATGGCGAGAATGCCGAGGAAATTGGCTGGGTCGGCGACGAAAGCGGATTGCACAATGCAATGCGGGTCATGGCACGCAAGGGTACCTTCCCACTACGCATCAATTACCTCGAGCCGTTCAGTCCGGAGGACCATCGCGGACGCAAGGCGATCGCCGCCAAGGCGCGCGAGGAGATCGAGGAAGCGCTGGTTGCCGCACTCGGCAGGCCACTGCGCGATTTCCAGCATGTCGTCGATGCGGTGTGCTATCGCCCCAAGGACGGCACCGCCGACGCCACTTAGAGTTCGGCGCCGATCAGCCAGTCGTGGAACAGGCGCACGGGGCGCTCTTCCAGAGCGGTCGGCTTGCACACGAACCAGTAGCTGTAGGGGCTTTCCACATCGACATCGAACAGGCGGGCGAGCCGGTTGTCGTGCGCGCGGCGCAAGTGATCGTCATGCATGATCGCAATGCCGAGGCCCTGCGCAGCCGCTTCCAGCATGATCTGCCCTGAATCGAAGTGATCGATTGCCGCAGGCTCCAGATCGGGCATGCCGATCTCCTGCCGCCAGGCGACGAAGCTTTCGGACAGTTCGTTGTGAATCAGGAAGGTCTGCTTGGCGAGAGCTTCCTGATCCGGATCATCGCCCAGCTTTTCCTGCAATCCGCGGCTGCAGATCGCATGGACCTTGTTGTAGTCCAGTCGCACGGCGTGCAGGCCCCGCCCCGGCCCGCGCGACAGGATGATGGCCGCATCGAGCAAATCGCCGACCCGATCCTCGAGATGCGCGCCCGTATCGATATCGATGTGCAACAGCGGGTGGCGCGCGCGCAACTCGCCGAGCTTGGGGAACAGGCGCTGTGTGCCGAACAGCGGCAGCACGCCAAGGCGCAAACGGAGCAGCGAGAGATTGTCGGACTGGCTCTCCACCGCCCGCGCAAGGGCCTCCAGCTGCGGATTTACCGCTTCGTAGAACGCATGGCCATCATCGGTCAGCTGCATCGACTGCCGTGCACGCGTGAACAGCTTCTTGCCGACGAATTCCTCGAGGTTTCCGATCCGCCGCGACAGGGCCGAAGGGCTGAGGCCCAGTTCCTCCGCAGCCGCCCGGGCGGAACCCAGCCGGACGGTGCGCACGAAGGCTTCGAGCGCACGCAGGGGGGGAAGTCGCCGGGTTGCCATGATGCTTGCTAGCTATGGACGGGACGCGCAACTGTCGAGGGCGAATGTGCGAATTCGTGCAACAATGCGGTCAGTCGCTTTGGCCCTCGTCCTCGCCGGCAGGCTCGTGCAGGCGCAGGCGCTTCACGTGCGTCTCGTCGCCATCGGTAACCTCGATCCGCCAGCCGCTTGGATGCGCGACCACCGTGCCGACCTGCGGGACTTGCTCGGCCAGCACGAAGGCGAGCCCGCCCAGCGTATCGACAGATTCCTCGACCTCGGCGAGCGCGGGATCGACCTGCTCGGCCACATCGTCCAGCTCGGCGCGCGCGTCACAATCCCACATTCCGGCGCCGATCGGCACGATCCATTCCTCGGGCGCGTCGTCGTGCTCGTCCTCGATCTCGCCGACGATTTCCTCGACCAGATCCTCGATCGTGATGATCCCGTCGGTGCCGGAGAATTCGTCCACCACGATGGCCAGGTGCATGCGCTGGGCGCGCATGTCGGCCAGCACATCGAGCGCATTGCGCGTCTGCGGCACGTAGAGCGGCTGGCGCATCAGCACGGTCCAGTCCGCCGGCGGTTCGTCTCCGCGCGCCAGATAGGGAAACACGTCTTTCAGATGGACCATTCCGATCACATGGTCGAGCTGGTCGCGATAGACGGGCATGCGCGAATGGCCGTGTTCGGCGAAGGTCTCGACCAGCTCGTCCCAGCTGGCCGTCGCGTTCATGGCGACGATCTCGCCGCGCGGCACGGCGACGTCGTCGGCATCGTGTTCGGAGAAGTGCAGCAGGTTGCGCAGCATTTGGCGCTCGACCTGCGAGAGATCGCCCGTGCCGCTATGCTCGGGCTCGTCCTCGCCGTTCTCGTCCTCGTGCTCGTCGATAGCTTCTTCCAGCTGCGCGCGCAGGCTGCGCTCGCCGCCGTCGGGATCGAACATTTTCCGGATTGCGAGCCACAGCCCGCTTCTACTCTCCGCGTCTCCGGCGGGTGATGACGAATCGGGCATGGCCCTAACAATGCGCTCCCATCAGTTGCGATCCCCATATGGGTCGGCGATGCCCATTTTTGCAAGAGCGGCGATCTCGAGCGCTTCCATGGCCTCGGCCTGCGCGTCGCTATCGACATGGTCGTGCCCGGCGAGATGGAGCAGGCCGTGGACGATCAGATGGGCGGTGTGGTGTTCGAGGCTGACGCCCTTCTCCGCCGCCTCGCGCGCGCATGTTTCGTGGGCAAGCGCAATATCGCCGAGCATTTCGGGCGGGCCCTCGGGCGCGAGCGCGAGCAACTCGTCGCGTTCCAGCATGGGGAAGCTGAGCACATTGGTCGGCTTGTCCTTGCCGCGCCATTCGCGGTTGAGGTCGTGGACCTGCTCGTCGGTGGTGAAGAGGAGCGATGCGGTGAGGCGCTCGCTCGCTAGGACTGGCTCCACCCCGGCTGCCGCCGCGACCACGCGCCCGGCAAGGCCCTCCCAGTCAAGCGCCGCGGGCCACCCGTCCATTGCGATATCGAGGTCCATCAGCCTGCCGAACTCCGAGACATGGACCGCATGTTACACTGTCCAGAGCGGAAATACCTGCCTTCCCTTCGCGGGATGCAAACTGGTGGAAGCGTGCAGAGGAAACCGTAAGCCATCCGCGCCATCTAGCGGAGCATCCGAAGGTAGGAAAGCGACTGCTGGCGTCTGCTTTTGGGTGGGAAACGGACGTTAGCTCAGCAGCTACATTGAGTGGTGGTAGAGCCACCATCCGAAATGCTTCAGCGGTCCACGATCGAAGAAAGCAAACTCCAAACATTGCTCAATCACGAGGGCAGGCCCCACGATCAACCACACTGGATGAATTTTCCCATAGCGCAGCTGATCGCGCACAGCTGCTACAATGATCGGCGAGTAGGCCATCACCAGCCCGAGGGAGATGTCGGGGTAAGGGAGGGCGGGGAATAAATGTCGCAAGCGAAAGAATGCGGGCCACAACAGTTGGATCGTAGCCAGCATCATCAGTCGCTTGTGCCAATCTGCTCTTCGCCGAAACCAGAGCGCAGTAATTGCCAGCATGAGGTAAAGGGAAAGCCCCGAAACAGTCCCCGCCAGCGATGATGTTGCGGCTGACCCTTGCTCGCCAAAGTCCCGCTGCGCCGCCCACAGCGCGGTTGCGATACCGCTCCACCAGACAAGTACCGCAAGCGGAAGCGCGCTTTGTCCGAGCTTTCGATGCAGCGGTGTTCGCTGCGCTCTGACGAGCACGCTCTGTGCAATTATCAACACAATCCACGCAAAGGCGACTGCGCCGTGAAGATGTACGAACCATGGGGCGGCAAATGTGCGCCGCACCATCGGCAGGGCATAAGTTACGCCGAAGCCCAATGTGACCACTGCGAGTCCGCCAAGCCCGAATGCCAAGTAAAAAAAACGTCGCGCGATCGCGAGCCCACGGATTTGACATGTGATTGCCCCCAAGCGCGATATGCCGGAGGACGCCCGTGTCCGCAATCGGGTCGTTAGCGGACACTTGCTGCCTTACCCTCCGGGCCCCTCATACGCCTCGACGATCCGCCCCACGATCGGGTGGCGCACCACATCGGCTGCCGTAAACCGGATCGTGCCGAAGCCTTCCAACCCCTCCAGCTTGCCGACCGCATCGGCGAGGCCGCTCATGCCGCCGCCGCCGGGGATGTCGACCTGGTTCGGGTCGCCGCAGATGACCATGCGGCTGTTCTGACCGAAGCGGGTGAGGAACATCTTCATCTGCTCGCGCGTCGTGTTCTGCGCCTCGTCGAGGATCACGAAGGCATCGGCCAGAGTGCGTCCGCGCATGAAGGCAATGGGCGCGATTTCGATCTCGCCGCTCGCCAGCCGCCGCTCGACCTGTTCGGGCGGCATGCAATCGTAGAGCGCATCGTAAAGCGGCCGCAGATAGGGATCGACCTTTTCCTTCATGTCGCCGGGCAGAAAGCCGAGCTTCTCGCCCGCCTCCACCGCCGGACGACTGAGGATCAGCCGCTGCACGCTGCCGGTGATCAGCTGCGCCACCGCCTGCGCCACGGCGAGATAGGTCTTGCCGGTACCCGCCGGGCCGAGGGCGAAGATGATGTCGTCGCGCACGAGGCTGCGCATGTAGGTCGCCTGCATCGCGCTGCGCGGAACGATGGTCTTGCGCCGTGTGCGGATCATGATCGGCGGGGCGTTCTTGCCCTTGCCTGGTTCGGCATCGACGATCCCGTCGAGCGTGGGTTCGTCCGACATGGCGATCAGCGCTTCGATCGCGCCGCCGTCGAGCTCCTGCCCGATGGCCAGCCGGTCGTACATCGCCTTCAGCACATCGCGCGCGCGGGCGACGCTGTCTTCCGGGCCTTCGATATGGAGCTGGTTGCCGCGGGCCGAGATGAACACGCCGAGCCGGTTTTCCACCTGCACCAGGTTCGCATCGAACTGGCCGAACAGCGCGCCGAGCAGGCTCTGGTTGTCGAAGCTGATATCGACCTGCGCGCGGCGAACCTCGCGCTGCGGACTGGGCGGCGGGGTGAAGGACCTGGCGTCCTTCGGTGCGGGTTTACGGGCCATGCGCTCCTTTCGTGTGTGAGTCGGAAATGTAGGCCCGATTATGGCGCGCGCAAGCTGGAGGCCCCCTCCGGATGGTGGATAGTAATACCGATGTCATCCAGCTGTGCGTTGATCGGTTGCGCAAGTCGTTGGTCGAACGGCTGGGGCATCTGCCGAAAACGGTTTGGCTTTCTGCGGTGGAAATACTGGAACAGGCGCCATGAAAAAGCTCATGATCTCCTCCGCCATCGCGCTTGGTCTGTCCAGCGCCGCCCCCCTGATGGCGCAGGACGCCGATCCTGCCGAAGAAGTCATCATCGTGACCGGCGAACGCGAGCAGGAGGCGATGGAGCGGGTCGAGGGCATGACCCGGGCGATCACCCGCCGGCCCCGCGTCGACAAGCCGCTGGCCCGCCAATACGGCCAGATCTGCGTCGGCGTGATGGGCATGGACCCCGCCTATGCCGGGGTGCTGATCGACCGGATCGAGGCCAATGCCCGGCGGCTCGACATCGCGATTGCCGGCGAAGGATGCCAGGTCAACACGCTGGTCGCCTTCGTGGACGACGGCCCCGAGGAAGTGAAGCAGCTGCGCAAGGATGCGCCGTGGCTGTTTTCCACGCTGCTCGATTACGAATACGACCGGATCCTGCGCGGCAGCGGCGGGGCGCATGCGTGGCATTCGACCGAAGAGAGAGAGGTCGACGGCAAGCAGCTGGCCGTGATCGAGGTCGGCGATCCGCCGCGTCAGGTCAAGGCGGGCGATCCCTTCAACGCCACCCGCATGACCCAGCAGATCCGCATGGACATGATCGGCTCGGTCGTGCTGATGGAACGCGCGCTGGTGCCGGGCAAGACGCTGCAGCAGCTGGCGGATTTTGCCTCCATGCGCAGCTTCGCCTCGATCGACGACATGGCCTCCGACAGTCCGGATGCTACGCCGACGATCCTGTCGCTCTTCCTCGACGCCAACGCAGCGCCGCAGGAAATGACCGAATTCGACTGGGCCTATCTCGAAGCGCTCTATCGTCTGCCGCGCACGGCGCGCGGCGAGCAGATCCACGATGCAGCCTGGTCCGAATATCGCAAGAAGGTGATCCGCGCGAAGGATTGACGCGCTGGCAGAAGCTCAGGCGGCGACGGTTTCGCGCAGCTTGGCGCTGAGCGAGTTCGGGCCCGCCTCGAGCAGTTCGACCTGCACGAGGTCGCCGATCGCCGCATCGCCTTCGAACCAGGCGCTTTGCAGCCATGGGGTCTTGCCCAGCCACTGGCCCGCGTGCTTGCCCTTGCGCTCGACGAGGACTTCGCACGTGCGCCCGACACTCGCCTCGTTGAAGGCCAGCTGGTCGCGGTTGAGCGCGGCCTGGAGGCGCTGGAGGCGGTCGTCCATGACCTCTTTCGCGACCTGTCCGTCCATAGTCGCGGCGGGCGTGCCGGGACGGGGCGAATATTTGAAGCTGAAGGCCTGCGCGTATCGGACCTCGTCCACCAGCGCGAGCGTTTCTGCGAACTCGGCATCGGTCTCGCCGGGGAAGCCGACGATGAAATCGCCCGACAGCGCGAGGTCGGGCCGCGCGGCGCGGAAACGGTCGAGCAGCTTGAGATAGCTTTCCGCCGTGTGGCTGCGATTCATGGCCTTCAGGACACGGTCGCTGCCCGCCTGCACCGGCAGGTGGAGGAAGGGCATCAGCTTCTCGATCTCGCCATGTGCGGCGATCAGATCGCCGTCCATGTCGGCGGGGTGGCTGGTGGTGTAGCGGATGCGCGCGAGGCCCTCGACCTTCGCAAGGTCGTGGATCAGGCCTGCGAGACCGACGCGGTGGCCTTTCTCGTCCTCGCCGCCCCAAGCCGAGACATTCTGGCCGAGCAGCGTGATTTCTTTCGCGCCTGCATCGACCAGCTTCTTCGCCTCGGTGACGAGGTCGGCATAGGGACGGCTGATTTCCGCGCCGCGCGTATAGGGCACCACGCAATAGGTGCAGAACTTGTCGCAGCCTTCCTGCACGGTGAGGAAGCTCGCCGGGTTGGTGCGGCGGCGCTCCGGCAAAGCAGCAAACTTGGCGATGGCGGGCATGTCGGTGTCCGTCGCCCGCTCGCCCTGAACCGCCCTGTCGAGCATTTCGGGCAGGCGGTGATAGGCCTGCGGGCCGACGACCATGCTGACCGCCGGAGAGCGCTTCATGATCTCCTCGCCCTCGGCCTGCGCGACGCAGCCCGCGACCGCGATCAGCGGTTCCTTCCCTGCCTCGCGCCCCGCCTTGGTCAGGCGGCCGATGTCCGAATAGACCTTCTCCGCCGCCTTCTCGCGAATGTGGCAGGTGTTGAGCACGACGAGGTCGGCCTCCTCCCCCTCGGGCGCAGGCACGATGCCGCGCTCGCCCAGCATCTCGGCCATGCGCTCGCCGTCATAGACGTTCATCTGGCAGCCGAAGCTCTTGACCCTGTAGGTTTTGGGGGAGGTGGTCGGTTTCATAAGAAGGGGTTTATCATCAATCGTAGGGAAGGCATTTAATTCGCAGCGGTGCGGACAGAAGCCCTGCTCCTGATCCATGCTCCCATTTCCGGCCTTAATAGTAGCCAGACTTGTGCGAAAGCCAGGACGTATAAGAGCGCGGTTGCTGCTTGCTCAAGGAACGAGCCACCCCAATAGGCTTCTCGATAAAGGTCTGGCTGCCATAACATCGTGGCGGCGATCATCAGAAACCCGAAAAAGAGCAATATAAGCATAAGCCATCTCGCCCACGCATAACCGCCGCGACTTACGAGCAGAATGAGTACTAACATTCCTATCTGAAAGAGAGCGCCTCCGATATCTGCCGCGCCGCCGAATATGACGGCCAAAGCTAACGAGATGATCGAAACCACCTCGAAGGCCCGAACCATCGTCGGCGGTCGCGGAGAGCCCTCGCTCATTAGCCAACAGTCGCCTTCACGATTTTGCCCGGGTTTGCCGGCGGCTCGCCCTTGGGGAGCGCGTCGACGTGTTCCATGCCGCTCTCGACCTGGCCCCAGACGGTGTACTGGCCGTCAAGGAACTCGGCGTCGTCGAAGCAGATGAAAAACTGGCTGTTGGCGCTGTCGGGCACCTGGGTGCGGGCCATCGAGCAGGTGCCGCGGGTATGCGGTTCGCTGTTGAATTCGGCCTTGAGGTCGGGCTTGTCGCTGCCGGACATGCCGGTGCCGGTCGGATCGCCGCCCTGCGCCATGAAGCCGGGGATCACGCGGTGGAAGACCACGCCGTCGTAGAAGCCTTCGTTGGCGAGCGTCGTGATGCGCTCGACATGGTTCGGCGCGAGGTCGGGGCGCAGCTTGATCACTACGTCCTTGTTCTCGCCGTCGCCGGTGTCGAGGGTGAAGGTCAGTGTTTCGGCCATTGCTCTTGTCTCCAATCAATCTTTCCGTTCGCCCTGAGCTTGTCGAAGGGCCGTTCTTCACTTTTGGCACGAAGCGGAAAGTAGAAGGACAGGGCTTCGACAAGCTCAGCCCGAACGGATGGGGTTCTGTGTGTGGGTCCGTAGCAGTTTACACGGCAGTGTCACGGCTTGCTTTTCGGTAGCCTGTGCCTAGAGCGAGCGCATGAGCGAGAGCGACCGCCCCCTCGACGAAGACGGTTTCCTGCTGGCGCGCGAGCCGGAGGAGGAGGCGCGCCCGGACGACCGCATCGACGACGAGCGGATGGACGAGGAAAACACGCTCAAGAAGGAATATGTCGAAAGCGTCGAGGAAGCGCTGGAAGAAGGCGACACGGCGCGCGTCTACGACCTCGTCGAACCGCTCCACCCCGCCGACATCGCCGACCTTCTGGAGCTGTTCGAGCGCGAGGAACGCTACCAGCTCGCCGAGGCCATCACCGATCTGATGACGTCGGACGTGGTCGCGGAGCTCAACGACTACGTCCGCGAGGACATGATGGAAGGCCTGCCGCCCGAAGCGGTGGCGCAGATCGTCGACCAGCTGGAAACCGACGACGCCGTCCAGCTGATCGAGGATCTCGACGAGGCCGACCAGCGCGCCATCCTGGCCGAGGTCGAGCTGGAAGACCGGATCGCGATCCAGTCCGCCCTCTCCTATCCTGAGGAAACCGCCGGCCGCCTGATGAGCCGCGACCTCGTGGCGGTGCCGGAACACCTGACCGTCGGCGACCTGATCGATTATCTGCGCGACGGGCGCGAGCTGCCGGACGAGTTCTACGAGATATTCGTGGTGGACGAGAAGCACCACCCGGTCGGCACCTGCGCGCTCAGCTGGGTGCTGCGCGCCCCGCGCGCCATCGCATTGGCCGACGTGATGAAGCGCGACCAGACGCTGATCCCCGTCATGCTCGACCAGGAAGAGGTCGGGCTGATGTTCCAGAAGTACAACCTCATCAGTGCCGCCGTGGTGGACGACGACGGGCGGCTGGTCGGCCAGATGACGGTGGACGACGTGGTCCACATCATCTCCGAAGAAGCGGGCGAGGACGCCCTGCTGATGAGCGGCGCGGGCGAAGGCGACATCAACGAGCCGATCCGCGAGGCTTATTCGGCGCGCGTGCGCTGGCTGATCGCGAACCTCGGCACGGCACTGGTCGCCTCGCTGATCATCGCGCTGTTCGGCGCAGCGATCGAGAAACTGGTCGCGCTGGCCGTGCTGATGCCGATCGTCGCGAGCATCGGCGGTAATGCGGGCACGCAGACCATGGCCGTGACGGTGCGCGCCATTGCCACCAACCAGCTGACCCGCAGCAACACGCGGCGCATCCTATGGCGCGAGATGCGCGTGGCCCTGCTCAACGGCGCGACCATCGCCGTGCTGATCGGCGCTGCTACGGCCGCGTTCTTCACGCCGCTGCTGGGCGTGGTCATCGCCCTTGCCATGGTGATCAACGTGGCGGTGGCAGGCCTTGCGGGCGTGCTAGTCCCGGTGGCCTTCGAACGGCTCGACCAGGATCCGGCGGTGGCGAGCAGCGTGTTCGTGACGATGATCACGGACTCGATGGGCTTCTTCGCCTTCCTCGGTCTGGCGGTCGCGCTGGGGGTGGTTTGACTTGGCTGGCGCGCGCCCTACATCCTCCCCATGCCGCTACACCTGACCAAGATCGCTTTCGGCGCGCAGTCCTATGACGATATCGAAAGCTGGTACGCACAGCGGCGCAGCCCGAACCTGACCACCCGCTATCGCCCGACCAAGTGGGAACAGTGCATCGGCGGCTCGCTCTACTGGATCCACCAGCACAGCATCGTCGCGCGGAGCGAAATTCTCGGCTTCAGCGAGACTAAAACCGGACGCTGGTCGATCGACCTGAAGCCCGAACTCGTCCGCGTCTACCCGCGCCCCAAGCGCGCCCATCAGGGCTGGCGCTACCTCAAGGGCGAACCGCCGCGCGATCTGGAAGAGGGTGAGGATATAGGCGACGCCCTGCCCGGCAAGCTCGCCGGAAAGCTGGAACGGCTCGGCTTGATCTAAGGCCCTGTCTGCCACTCCGTTGGAACGGCTTACTCGATAAGTTGTTGATTGCCCGTCGCCCGGACAATTTCGCCCGGCGCCAGGGGAGTATGACAATGAAAAAACGTGTCCTGACCATTTTCGCATTCGGCGCCGCCGCGCTGCTGTCGGCCTGCAATACCGTCGACGGTATCGGCGAAGACGTCGAATCCGTGGGCGATTGCGCCGACGGTGTGGAAGGCAACTGCTAACCACCGGCGACAAGCCAATGCAATTCGATGGCGCTGCCCCCTCGGGTGGCGCCATCGTCGTTTCGGGCTTCATCCCGCGCGTTTCTCTGCGGAACTAGCCGCCCTTCCCGACCATTGGTTCAGTGAAGGAGATACACATGCCCGAACGTCAATCCAAGCATCCCGACAACGACTATATCGACGAACTGACCGAAAACCCCACGCCGAGCCATCAGGGTTCCGCAGGCGGTGAAGTCAATCGCCGTGTCGGCAAGCGGGGCGAAGAGAACAGCGCCAAGGATCCCGCCAATCGCGAGCCCGAAGTCGGCTCCGACAATCCGCAGCAGGATGCGAAGAAGGGCGACAAGACCCTTGCCGCGATGCAGGATTCGCGCGGCTGATCAGCCGGACAATTCGAAGACAAGCGCCCCGCCGGACCGGTGGGGCGTTTTCGTTCAGGCGGGCACCTTTTCCGCAACGCGCCGCAGAGCGTTTACATAGGCTTCGGGCGGCTGCGCGCCGGGGATCATGAACTTGTTCTCCACGATCATCGCGGGCACACCGGAGATGTTGAGATCCCAGGCCGCACGTTCTTCGGCGCGGGTCTTGTGGGCGATTTCCTCGCTGGCGAGCGCCGCTTCGGCCGCCGCGCGGTCCAGCCCGACGCTCTCAGAAACGTCGAGCAGCACCGGTTCCTCGCCGATATTACGACGCTCGTTGAAATGCGCCTTGAACAGCGCGAGCTTCAGTTCGGTCTGCTTCCCAGGACCGTGCTCCTCGCCCGCCCAAGTCAGCAGCTTGTGCGCAGCGAAGGTGTTCCACATCATTGCCTCGGGCGCCGGATCGGAGCCCTCGTAATCGAGCGAGACGCCCGCCGTCTCCGCAGCTTCGCGCATGCGGCCCTGCACGGTACGCGACTGCTCCGGCGTCGAGCCGTATTTGCGCGCGATATGCGCGGTGCGCTCTTCGCCTTCGGCGGGCATATCCGGGTTGAGCTCGAACGCATGCCAGCGAATGTCCGCCTCGATCTCGCCATCCAGCTGCTCGAGACCCTTTTGCAGATTGCCCCAGCCGACCAGGCACCAGGGGCACATCACGTCGGACCAGATATCGATCCGCAGGGTTCTCGGTTCGCTCATTGCTTTACCCACCATTCCATCAGGTGATGCGCAATAGCATGGCGCGGCGGGCAGCGGAACGGGCCGTTGCCGGCAAGCGCCGCCTCGACATCGGCGCGGGTGAAGAATTCGATCTCCGCCATCTCGGTTTCGTCTATGGTGAGATCGTCGCTGTCGGTATGGCTGTGGCAGCCGATCATCAGCTGGCTGGGGAACGGCCAGGGCTGGCTGGCAATATAGCTGACGTCGCGCACCTCAATGCCCGCTTCTTCCAGCACCTCGCGGGCGACCGCTTCCTCAATACTTTCGCCCGGTTCGACGAAGCCGGCGAGCGCGGAGAAGCTACCCTCCGGCCAGCCGAGCCCGCGGCCGAGCATCAGATGCCCCTCGAACTCGACCAGCATGATGGTGACCGGATCGGTGCGCGGGAAATGGCTAGCACCACAACTGCTGCAGTCGCGCTGCCAGCCGCCCTTGGCGAGCTTGGTATCGCCGCCGCATTGCGCGCAGAAGCGATGGCGGGCGTGCCAGTCGGTCAGGCTGCGCGCGCCGCCGTAGAGCGCGAGGTCGTCGGTCGAGAGCGTCGCCATCAGCGACCAGAGCTGCGGGTTCGCCATGCGCGGCCGGGAATCGCCTCGCGGCGGAACTGCGGCGAAGCAGGCCTTACCCTCGTCGAGGCCGAGAAAACACAGCTCGGCATCCTCTGGCGCGTCGGCCAGCGTGCCCCAGCCAAGCCGCCCCTCGTCGTCGAGTGCGGGCATCAATCCGTCGAGCGCGAGCAGTCGCGCCTTCCAGTTCATGTACCCTGCCAGCCGCTCCGGATCGGCGCGGACATCATCCGCCCGGTCGAGGCGCGAGCCGGTGAAGGCGATCAAAGCGCCTCTCCCGCTCCCTGCCGTGCCGCCTGCATGGCGGCGAGATCGGCCATCACGGCCTTGGGGAACTCCGCATGGATCGGATAGGCTTCGGACGGCATGTACTGCGTCATCAGCGTGCCCCGAAGCCCGGCGGCGAAATTGACGAAGCCGACCGTGCCGGCCGCGCCGCCCCAGCCGTAGCTGCCGTCCGACACGCGCCCCCCTGCACCGAAGCCCTGTCCTTCGACCCAGGTGTTCTCGGTCGTCGCGGTGTCGGGCAGCAGGTTCGATGTGCCGAGCCTGACCGCCGCCTCACTCATCACGCGCTTGCCGTCGATCGCGCCGTAGCCCAGCAGCATCCGCAGGAAGCGATCGTAATCGCGGCTGGAGGAGACGAGCCCCGCCCCGCCGAAGGGGAAAGCCGGCTTGTCGAGATAGATCGACGCCCTGGCCGGATCGATCGGCAACGGTGTATTGTTGAGAATGCCGTAATTGGTGGTGAAGCGGTCTACCTCGCTTTCCGGCACGGTAAAGAAGGTGCTGTCCATCCCGGTCGGCTCGAAGATCCGCTCTTTCAGGAAAGCATCGAACGCCATGCCGCTGGCGACTTCGATCACGCGGCCCATCAGGTCGAGGCCGACCGAATAGCTCCATTTGGTGCCGGGCTGGAGGACCAGCGGCAGTTCGGCGAGCCGGTCTGCGAACACATCGAGACCTTCCACCGCCTGCGCACGCCCGATGCCGGGGATCGGCATGCGGCTGACCTGCCCGGGAACGAGGCCGCGCTGCTCGTAAGCCTTGGTAATCGGACCCTTCTGGACGATGCCGTAGCCGAGGCCCGCCGTGTGGGTGAGCAGATGGCGCACCGTGATCGGCCGCTCCGCCGGGACGACCTCCTCGATCGAGCCGTCATAGGTCTTCTGCACCTGGATATTGGCATAGGCGGGCAGCAGTTCGGCGATCGGCTGGTCGAGGCCCAGGCGGCCTTCGTCCACCAGCATCATGGCGGCCATGCCGGTCACCGGCTTGGTCATCGAATAGATACGATAGAGGCTGTCGGGATCGACCTTGGTCGGACCGCCAAGCGCCAGCGTACCGCGCGCAATGGTAAGCGGATCGCGCTGGCCCCAGCCGAGCGTCGCAACTATGTTCGCGACCTTGCGCGAACCGACATATTTGTCGACCATCGCCTCGACATTCGTCCACGTTGCAGCCGGAGTGCGTGCAAACGCCTGGCGCCCCATCGGCACGCTCGCCAGCGCGGCGCTCGCGGTCAGCCAGGCACCGCCGCGCAGCAGCGAGCGGCGGGAAATCTGCGGGGTGTCAAATTCGCGATATGCCATGAAAGTCCTCTCCGGTGGGGTCGCCCGGCTATGTGCGGGACCATAGCTGAACGGTCAATTGCGAATTGAAACGCTTGATTATAAGCGCTGTGCTAACCATATAAGACACATGCTGAACATCCTCTCGTTCCTCTTCGGACTCGTCTCGCTCGTCATCGTCATTCCGGCGACCATCCCCTTCCTCGGCTGGGCCAACTGGCTCGCCTTGCCGCTGATCGTGATCGGCATCATCGTGGGGCAGCTTTCGTCGAGCAATTCGGGGCGCAACTTCAACCTAATCGTGCTGCTGGTCGCCGTCATCCGGCTGAGCCTCGGCGGCGGGATACTCTAGGCGAGCGCCAGCCGCGCGGCCTTGGCGAACAGGGTCGGCAGGCCGGCCTCGTCGAGCGTTTCGAGCGGCCACCACTCGCCCTCACCCAGCGGCTCATCGTGCCTCTGAACCGAGAGTTCGAGGTCGAAATGCGTGAAGCCGTGACGCACGAGGCCGAGCGGTTCCCCATCCGGTCCGCCTTCCCCGTCGCCGCGCGCGCCCCAGCCATCGTCGGGCAGTGCGCGCATCCCACCGAGCATCCCGGTGCCTTCACGTCGCACGAGCCAGACCGCATCGTCGCGCTCGACCCACCACGCGCGGCCCTTGCGTAACGGCTTGGCCTTCTTGGGCGCCTTCACCGGCAAGCGGGCAGGATCGCCGGCCTTCCTGCCTTCGCATTGGTCCGCCAGCGGGCACAGCAGGCACTTCGGGTCACGCGCCGTGCAGATCGACGACCCCAAATCCATCATTGCCTGCGCGAAATCGCCCGCGCGCTCGTCCGGCGTGATCGTATCGGCCTTCGCCCGGATCGCCTTGCGCGCGCCGGGCAGGGGCTCGTCGGTGGCGAACAGCCGCGCAACCACCCGTTCCACATTGGCATCGACCACCACTGCGCGCTTACCGAAGGCGATCGCGGCGACGGCGGCGGCGGTGTAGTCGCCCAAACCGGGCAGCTTGCGCAGTTCCTTCTCGCTGGACGGGAAAGCTCCCATGTCCGCCACTGCGCGGGCGCATTTCACCAGATTGCGGGCGCGCGAATAATAGCCCAGCCCCGCCCATGCCGCCATGACGTCTTCCTCCGGCGCAGCTGCCAGCGCTTCGACCGTCGGCCACCGCTTGGTGAAGGCGGCAAAGTAAGGCTTCACGGCAGCCACCGTAGTTTGCTGGAGCATCACCTCCGACAGCCAGACACGAAAAGGCTCGGGCGCGGGCGTTCCGGGCGGTGCGCGCCACGGCAGGTCGCGCGCATGGCGATCGTACCAGTCGAGCAAAATTTCGGAGACAGTGGCGGCCACGCCGCGCATATGGCATTGCGGCAGGTGCAATGGAACGGGACGACAGCAAAACGGGCGCTAAAAAGCCGCACGCATCAAGCAGCGCAGCGGTAGGCGGAAAAAAACCGAAGACCTACACCCGCCCGCGGGGCGGCGGGGCGAAGCCGATCAGCGACCTCATGCCGCAGATCGGGCGCAGCGCCTTTCGCCGCTTCGGCTTCGTACAGAGCTCGGTCGTCAGCCGCTGGCCGGAGATCGTCGGGGATACGCATTCGCGCGTCTGCACGCCGGAGATGATCCGCTTCCCGCCGGGCGAGAAGTCCGAAGGGATCATGCACCTGGTCGTCCTGCCTGCCCATGCGCCGCTGATCCAGCAGATCCTGCCCGACATCATCGAGCGGGTGAACCGTTTCTTCGGCTACCGCGCGGTCGCCCGGATCAAGCTGCGGCAAGGTGCGGTTCAGGCGCCCCCTGCGAAGGACAAACCGAAAGCGCCGCCGTCGCTCAAGCCGATTCCGATGGAACTTGGCGACAGTCTGCGCGATATTGGCGATCCCGAACTGCGCACGGTGCTTGAATCGCTCGCGCGCGGCCTCGGGTCGCACAACGAGGGACAAGACGACACGTGAGCAGGAAAACATCGCTTTTCGCAGGCTTTCTGGTGGCAGCGGCGAGCACATTCGCGCTCGGCGCCAGCGCTCAGGGCGGCCTGCCGGTCAAGGGCGGCAACTGGGCCGGCATGGTCGCGGAAACATCCGGCGGCCATTTGCTCGGCAATCCGAAGGCCGAGACCAAGCTGGTCGAGTACATGAGCTACACCTGCTCCCACTGTGCCAGTTTCTCGCGCACCGGTGATGCGGCGCTCAAGCTGCTATATGTGCCCAGCGGGCGGATGAGCTTCGAAATCCGCCATCTTGTCCGCGATCCGGTGGACCTTACCGCCGTGCTGCTGACCCATTGCGGCGAGGCGAAGAAATTCCCCGGCAATCACGAAGCCTTCATGGCGCGTCACGATACATGGATGGCCAAGGCGCGCAAGACCACGCAGGCGCAGCGTGCCCGCTGGCAGTTCGGCTCGCTCGGTGCGCGCTTCCAGGCAATCGCCAGCGATCTCGATTTCTACGACATCATGGAAGCACGCGGCTATTCGCGCGTCGCGGCGGACAAGTGCCTTGCCGATGAAGCCAAGGCCAATGCGCTGGCCGAAGGATCGCGCGCCGATATCGAGGCGCACGGGATCAGCGGCACGCCCAGTTTCATGCTCAATGGCGAGCTGCTGGACGGCACCCATGCCTGGGAAGACCTCCAGCCGCAGCTCGACAAGGCGCTCTGAACGCATTTCGGCGCGGTTTTCGGGGGAAAGCCTTGTGGATACCCCCTGCCCCGCCTTTCCCTGGCGGTTTCGCCTGATCTAGCCTCCGCTTTACCGACAATGAGGATATTCATGACCAAGACGTTTCGTTTCGCCCTCGCTGCCCCTCTCGCCTTGGCGCTGGCCGCCTGCGGTTCGGACGCTGCCGATACCGGTGGGGAGATCGAAGGCGAGGCTGTCGCGGCCGTCCCCGCGCCCGAAGGCACCCAGTGGAGCGACACGGTCACGGTTACCGACATGGATGGCTACATGATCGGCAATCCGGATGCGCCGATCAAGCTGGTCGAATACGCCTCGCTGACCTGCCCTACCTGTGCGCGCTTCGCCGCCGAGGGTATGGAGCCGCTGATCAGCGAATATGTGAACTCGGGCCGCGTCAGCTTCGAGCTGCGCAACCAGATCCACGGACCGCACGACCTTGCGCTCGCGACGCTGGTGCGCTGCACGGCGGATGAGGCCTTCATCCCGCTGTCGGACCAGGTGTTCGCCAACCAGCAGCAGGTGCTCGGACCCATCTTCGAAAACCAGGCCGCGGTGGAGCAGTCGCTCAACCTGCCGCCCGAGCAGCGCCTCGTACGGCTGGCTGAAGTCGGCGGCTTTTACGATTTCTTCGCAGCGCGCGGGCTGAGCGAGGATCAGGCGCGCGAATGCCTCGCCGACGAGCAGGCTTATACGACCATCGCCGATAACTCGACCCGTCAGTCCAACGAGTTGAACATCACCGGCACGCCGACCTTCCTCATCAACGGCACGGCAGCGGACGCCAACACCTGGGCTGCGCTGGAGCCGATCCTCCAGCGCGCCGGCGCCAGGTAAGGCGCGGCAGCGCGGGGGCGGGGATGGAAATTACGAAGCTCAGGCTCAGCGGCTTCAAGAGCTTCGTCGAACCCGCCACCCTGCATATCGAACCCGGCCTGACCGGGGTCGTCGGCCCAAACGGCTGCGGCAAGTCCAACCTGCTCGAAGCGATCCGCTGGGTGATGGGCGAAAACTCGCCCAAGTCCATGCGCTCGGGCGGGATGGAGGATGTAATCTTCGCCGGCACGCAAAGCCGCCCGCCGCGCGACTTCGCCGAGGTTGTGCTGCAGGGCGCGGACGACGATGGCGACGAGATGGAAGTCGTCCGCCGGATCGAGCGCGGTGCGGGTTCGGCCTATCGCCTAAACGGCGGCGATGTTCGCGCCAAGGATATCGCGCTGATCTTCGCCGATGCCGCGACCGGGGCGCATAGTCCGGCCCTCGTCAGCCAGGGCAAGATCGCGCAGGTGATCGCTGCCAAGCCCACCGAACGCCGCCAGATGCTGGAAGAGGCTGCGGGGATCGCAGGGCTTCACGTTCGCCGCCGCGATGCCGAAAGCAAGCTGCGCCAGACCGAAACCAATCTCGAGCGGCTCGAGGATATCATGGCAAGCCTCGACAGCCAGATCGCCTCGCTGCGGCGGCAGGCGAAGCAGGCGGAGCGCTACAAGACGCTTTCCGACCAGATCAAGACTGCCGAGGCCCGGCTGGTCTTCGCCCGCTGGCGCGATGCGGCGACCGCCGCGGACGAAGCCAAGACGGCGGCACGCGAGGCCGATGCGCGGGTCGCCACAGCCCAGACTACGGCGGACGACGCGCAAAAGGCCCAGCGTGCGGCGGCGGAGGCTTTGGCCGAAGCGCGCGAGGAGCAGGCCGACCGGCGCGATGATGCCAGCGCACACGGCCACCGCATGGCTGCACTCACCACACAGCTCGAAGCCGCCGAACAGCGCCTCGCCGATCTCGACCGGCAGACGGCGCGGCTGGAGGCGGATCGCGGCGAAGCCGACCGGCTGACCAAGGATGCCGCCGAAGCGCTTTCGCGGCTCGAACGCGATCTGGCCGCGGTCGAGAAGACTCTCGCCGACGACGAGGCCAAGCGCCCCGCCCTCGACCGCGCGGCGGAGCGGGCCGAGCGCGACAGCCGCGCCGCCGAACTCGCGCTGGCCAAGGCGACGGCGGACAATGCCGGCGTCGAGGCCGAATGGCGCGTTGCCGAGGCCGAGATCGCGCAGGCGCGCGCGCGGCTGGACCGGGTCGAGGCCGAAGGGCGGCGCATGGCGCAGCAGCGCGAAGCACTGGCGGGCGAGAACCCCTACGCCGATGTCGATGCGGCGAAGGCGGCACTGGCGCAGGCCGAGTCCGAATTGGCACAGCAGCGCGAGGCGCTGGATACGATGCAGGCGCGTAAGAGCGAGCTTCAGGCCGAGCGCGACGAGGTCTCCTCCGCCCTCGCCGAAGCGAAGGCCGAACTCTCCGGCGTCCAGCGCGAATACGATGCACTGCAGCGCGACCGCGAAGCGCGCCAACGCGCTGCCGAAAAGCGTAGCGGCCGGCAACAGGCGATCGACGGCGTGAAGGCGGCCAAGGGCTACGAACGCGCGGTCGCGGCGGCTTTGGGGCGCGATGGCAAGGCGCTGCTCGGCTCACCCGATGGCGATGCCGAGGGGCGATACTGGACCGGTGCCGATGCTCCCGCAGCGGTAGACGACAGCCTTTCCGACCACGTCGAGCGATGCCCCGACGAATTGCGCGCGCGGCTGGCATTGGTTCATGTGGCGGAAACCGACGACGGGCGGACGCTCGCCCCCGGCCATGCGCTGGTCACGCTGGGCGGCAGCTTGCGGCGGTGGGACGGGCTGGTCGTTCGGGGCGAAGGCTCTGCCGAGGCGGCGCGGCTGGAGGCCGAGAACCGCTTCGCCGAACTGAAAGCGCGCCTGCCCGAACTGCGCGAAGCCGCGAAAACGGCGCAATCCTCGCTTGATGCGGCGAGCGATGAATTGAGCCAGTTGCAACGCGATCTGGTGGCCGCCGAACGGGAGCTAGCCGCCAGTGCCGATGCGGAGCGGCAGGCGCTCCGGGCTCTCGACCAGGCCGAGGCGGCGCGCGAGCGGTTGGCGGCGCGACTGGAAGAACTCGAACGCAACGAGGCCGAGCACGGCGAGCAGATCGCATCGGCGAAGGCAGACCTCACCGCAGCCGAAGCCAAGCGTGATGCCCTGCCCGACCCGCAGGCGGGACGCGCCTCGCTGGAGGCCTCGCGCGCGCAGAACGAAGCGGCCCGCTCGACCCTGCAGGCGCGCGCTGCCGAGCTTGCCGCGCACGACCAGTCGCTGGCGGTGGCGCGCGAGCGGGCTTCGGCGCAGCGCAGCGACATGGCGAACTGGCAAGCCCGCAGCGGCGATGCGGCGCGCCGACTCTCCGACATGGAAATACGCGCCGAGGAGATTGCGCAGGAGCGCGCCGTCACTGCTGCCAAGCCCGAGGGGCTCATGCGCGAGATCGAACAGGGCGACCAGCTCCGCGAGCGCCTCGGCGCAGAACTGGCCGAGGCGGAGAAAGCCGTCACCGCTGCGAATGCCGTCGCGCAAGAAGCGGACCGGGCCTTCGCGCAGGCCAACGAGGCGCTCGCCGAAGCGCGCGAGAACCGCGCCGGCCTCGCCGCGCGTGCTGAAAACCAGGATGGCCGCCGCATCGAAATGGCGCGCATCTCCGGCGAGCGCTTCCAGTGCCCGCCCCCGCTGCTGCCCGAACGCTTCGCCTTCGACGAAACCGCCATCGCCAGCGCCGAGGCCGAGAGCGAGGAGATGGACCGCCTCACCGCCAGCCGCGAGCGGATCGGACCGGTAAACCTCGTCGCCGCCGAAGAACTCGAACGGATCGAGAGCGAGCACGGCGCCAATTCCGCCGAGCAGGAAGAATTGCGCGAAGCCGTCAGCCGGTTGCGCGGCTCTATCGGCAGCCTCAACCGCGAGGGGCGCGAGCGGCTGCGTGCTGCGTTCGAACAGGTCAACGACCACTTCCAGCGCCTCTTCACCCGCCTGTTCGAAGGCGGCGAGGCACATCTCGCGCTGATTGACAGCGACGATCCGCTCGAGGCCGGGCTGGAAATTTTCGCTCAGCCGCCGGGCAAGCGCCTGCAGTCGCTCACCCTGCTGTCGGGCGGAGAACAGGCGCTGACGGCGACCGCGCTGATCTTCGCGCTGTTTCTGACCAATCCCGCGCCGATTTGCGTGCTGGACGAGGTCGACGCGCCGCTCGACGATGCGAATATCGACCGCTTCTGCGACCTGCTCGACGCAATGACGCGCGAGACTGACACGCGCTATCTGATCGTCACTCACAATGCCGTGACCATGAGCCGCATGCACCGCCTGTTCGGCGTGACGATGATCGAAAAAGGCGTCAGCCGCCTCGTCAGCGTCGATCTGGGCGCGGCGGAGGAATTGCTGGCGGCGGAGTGATGTTGCCGAGGGGGCGTTGCCGATGATTACTCGTATTGCGGCCGTGCTTGTTGCGCTGCTTTCGACGCCCGCCCTCGCTGCGCCTCTGATCCTCCCGATGAGCGAGACCGAGCTGGTCGCGCCGGAGCTTCCGCCGATCCTGCCGATGCGCGAGCGGGCCGAGGTGATCGACCGCATCCTTGCCGAGCGGCTCGAAACCATCGTCCCCGCGATCATGCGCGAGCAGGGTATCGACATGTGGGTGCTGATGGCCCGCGAGTATTTCGAGGAGCCGGTGGTCGCCAGCATGCTGGACGCAACCAGCATGAGCGCGCGGCGGCGCACGATCCTGGTGTTCCACGATCCGGGCGACGGCCAGCCGGTCGAGCGGTTGACGGTCAGCCGCTACGGCCTCGCCGACCTGTTCGAGGCGAGCTGGGACCCGGCGCAGCAGCCCGACCAGTGGCAGACCGTGGCCGACCTGATCGCCGAGCGCGATCCGGCAAGGATTGCGATCAACTTCTCCGACCTCACCGCCTTCGGCGACGGCATGACGCTGAGCCAGTACCGCTTGATGCGCGCTGCCCTGCCCGAGCCCTATCGCGACCGCATCGTCTCGGGCGAGACGCTGGCCGTGCGTTGGCTCGAAAGCCGCGTGCCCAGCGAAATGGCAATCTATCCCGGCATCGTTCGCATCGCGCATGCGCTGATCGCGCAGGCCTTTTCGCGCAAGGTCATCACACCGGGCGAGACCACGGCGGCGGATGTGCAGTGGTGGTATCGCGAAAGGCTCACCTCGCTGGGGCTGACGCCGTGGTTCCACCCCTCGGTCGGCATCCAGCGACAGGGCGCCGAAGGGATGCTCTCTGGCGATACGGTGATACAGCCGGGCGATCTGCTGTGGACCGATTTCGGCATAACCTATCTGCGGCTCAACACCGATACCCAGCATCTCGCCTATGTCCTGAAGCCCGGCGAGACCGAGGCACCCGCGGGCCTGCGCGACGGGCTTGCAGCGACCAACCGCGTGCAGGACCACCTCATCGCGGCCTTCGAGACCGGCCTCACCGGTAACGAAATCCTCGCTCGCGCCCGCGCGGTGGCCACTGCCGACGGCCTCGAGCCGTCGATCTACTCGCACCCCATCGGCTTGCACGGCCACGGCGCTGGCACGGCAATCGGTTTCTGGGACAACCAGAACGGCGACCCGCGCAGCGTATACCGCCTGCGCGCCGACACGGCCTGGTCGATCGAGCTGACGAGCTACAATGCAGTGCCCGAATGGGGCGGCCAGAAGGTCGATTTCCGCAGCGAGGAGGATGCGTGGTTCGACGGGGAAACGGTGCGCTTCCTCGACGGGCGGCAAACGGAGCTGACGTTGATACAGTCGGAGTAGCGGCTGCGCTGCCCTTGTCGAGCAGAATGCAGCTTTTGTGTAAAAGGACGCGATTGCAGCGTCGTTTTCCTGCCAAAGAAACATCGTGAAGACGAAGCGACCCATCGGAAGGAAGCTGAAAGTCAGCTTTGCCCTGCTAGGGTTGCTAGCCTCTGCGATCGCAATCCTGGTGCTCTGGCCGTCGAGCCTGCCTCCCGAGCCGGACGCAGAAACGAGCCGTCTGATCCGTAATGTCCGGATCATCGACACGCAGAACGGCACCGCGAGCGCGCCGCAATCCATTCTCGTTCGTGATGGGATGATCGAAGCGATCGGGGTCGATCTCGATAACGGCGGGCTGCCGGTTTACGACGCTGGCGGAGCATTCGCCCTGCCCGGTTTCTGGGACATGCACGTCCACACGTTCCAATTGTCGCCGCAGCTTCATCTGCCGCTGTGGGTGGCGAGTGGGGTTTTGAATACGCGCGACATGATGGACTGCCCCGAAGAGAGCGATTCGCTGATCGCTTGCCATGATGACAAGCAGGCTTGGAACGACGCAGTCTCGTCGGGTCGGCTCGCCGCGCCGCGCATTGTCCAGGTGGCAAGTTTCTATCTCGAGCGACCGGAGATGACGGCAGGGGAGGCACGCCGGCTCGTGCAACGTTACGATGCACGTGGCCTCAATGCGATCAAGATATATAACGGGCTGCGTCCGGATGCTTTCGCTGCAGCTGCCGATGAAGCTCAGGCCCGCAAGCTCAAGCTTGTCGGTCACCTTCCGAAAGCGGTGGCGCTTGAAGAGGCGATTGCTGCGGGGCAGACCAGTTTCGAACATGCGCACATCTTCGCCCGGCATTGCTTCGCCGGGGCCGAGGACTGGCGCGAAGGGCGGCTGGACGATCTACCCGCCGTTGCGCTCGCTGAAAGGATCGTCACAGAACACGATGCCGGCCGCTGCGCGACTGCGATGCAACAGATGGCCGAGGCGCGGGCATGGTTCATACCGACCCATGTAACGCGAGAGGAGGATGCTCGCGCGGCCGATCCCGGCTTTCTCGATGACCCCGTGCTCGATTACCTCGATCCGCTTTCACGTTGGGCGTGGAACGACGATCGCTCTGCCACGCGGGACGCGTTCCAAGGAAAGCGAGGCAGCGAAGCTTTACAATCCTATTTCGAGCTCGGCCTCCAATTGACCGGCCAGGCTCATGATCGTGGCGTTCCCGTCTTGGTCGGCACGGATAGTCCGCTTGGCGGATTCCGCTACCACGACGAAATGGCGCATCTCGTCCGTGCCGGGCTTTCGCCTGCAGAAGTGCTCAAGGCTGCGACCATCGATGCAGCGCGCTATGCGGGCGAGCAGGACAACGCTGGGACGATCGAGGCGGGAAAGCGCGCCGACTTCATTTTGCTCGCGGCCAATCCGCTCGACTCGATTGTCAACACGAAGCGGATCGAAGCAGTCTTTCACTCAGGCCGATTGTACGATCGAGCCAGGCTCGACGCGCTGCTGGCGTTCACGCGCGGCCAGGCGGCCGCGCCACATAACTGGTCCAAGCTGATCTGGGGGTTCTTGTGGAGTTCGGTCAATTCCGAACTTTGAAAAGCATCGCTACGCCGAAGCCTGCGACAGCGCCGCGCGCAGATCGTCGCGAATGGCCTTCAGGCGCGGGAGGATATCTGCAGCGCCCCAATAACTGTCAGCGTCGAATTGCTGTGCCGCCGCTTGCTGGTCCGGCACACCCTTCAGTGCCGCTTTTGCCCCCTTCAGCGTGTAGCCCTCGCGGTTGACCAGCCGGTCGATGCGTTCGACCAGTTCGACATCTTCGGGACGATAGTAGCGCCGACCTCCGCTGCGGGTCAGTGGTTTGAGCATGGGGAACTGCTGTTCCCAGTAACGCAGGACATGCGCCTTGATCCCGGTCGCCTTGGCGACTTCGCCGATGGTGCGCAGCGCGCCCGCTTCCTTGCCGTCGTCGAATTGCGCCATGCGTGATCCTATCCGTTTGCGATCCGCTCTTTGAGCAGCTGGCTGGCGCGGAAGGTCATTACCCGGCGCGGCGTGATCGGCACCTCCACCCCGGTCTTGGGATTGCGGCCGATCCGTTCCTTCTTGTCGCGCAGCACGAAGCTGCCGAAGCCGGAAATCTTCACATTCTCGCCGTCGGACAGCGCATCGCACATCTTGGCAAGGATCGCCTCGACCATATCGAGCGATTCCGCGCGGCTGAGGCCCATTTTGCGGTTGATCGTCTCGGCCAGATCGGCGCGAGTCAGCGTGCCCACGGAGCGCATCATATCCATTCTATCCTTCCCCCTCAGATGCGACCCTGAGTGGTAGTGCGACCCCGTCTTAACTTCGCCAAGCAATATAGGGGCTTGGCGCGATTCTGGCAAATCCGGCCCTGCCGAAAGCGCAGGTCTACATCCGGGCGAGCGAGGCGCCCCAGGTAAAGCCGCCGCCCATGGCCTCGAACATCACGAGGTCGCCTGCCTTGATCCGCCCGTCGCGCACTGCGGTGTCGAGGGCCAGCGGCACCGATGCGGCGGAGGTATTGGCGTGGCGATCAACGGTCACCACGACTTTTTCCGCCGGCAGATCGAGCTTGCGCGCAGTGGCGTCGAGGATGCGGGCATTGGCCTGGTGCGGCACGACCCAGTCGATGTCCCCAGCGTCGAGATCAGTATCCGCGAGCACTTCCTTGAGCACGTCGGCGAGATTCACGACCGCATGGCGAAACACCTCGCGGCCTTTCATGCGCAAATGGCCGACCGTTCCGGTGGTCGAGGGGCCGCCATCGACATAGAGCATGTCCTTGTGTGTGCCTTCGGCGTGCAGCCGGGATGCCAGGATACCGGGGCCGTCCCCGGCAACGTCCTGCGCCTCCAGCACGACCGCGCCTGCGCCGTCGCCGAACAGCACGCAGGTGGTGCGATCTTCCCAGTCGAGGATGCGGCTGAAGGTCTCCGCGCCGATCACCAGCGCCTTTTGCGCCATGCTGGTGCGCAGCATCGAGTCCGCCGTCGCGAGCGCATAGAGGAAGCCCGAGCAGACCGCCTGCACATCGAACGCGATGCCGCCGCCGCAGCCGAGCGCGGCCTGAACTTGCGTGGCGGTGGCGGGGAAGGTGTGATCGGGCGTGGCAGTCGCGAGGACGATCAGGCCGATCTCGCTCGCGTCGATCCCCGCGGCTTCGAGCGCGGCCCGTGCAGCCTTGGTCGCAAGGGTGGACGTAAACTCATGCTCGTCGGCGATATAGCGCTGCCGGATACCGGTTCGCTCGACGATCCAGTCATCGGACGTATCGACGCGCTCGGCAAGCTCGGCATTGGTGACGCACTTCGCGGGCAGCGCCGATCCCGTGCCGGTGATGACCGACCGGATCACTTGGCCACCAGCGTATCGGTTCCGACTTCGCCGAGGTCGTGCTTGATGCGGTTGAGAATGTCGTCCTCCAGCAGCCGCGCGGCCACTTCCACTGCATTGGCAACGCCCTTGGCATCGGCGCTGCCATGGCTTTTCACCACGACGCCGTTGAGGCCGAGAAAGACCGCTCCATTGTGGTTGTTCGGATCGAGATGATGCTTGAGCAGCTCGGTCGCGGGGCGCGAAACGAGGAAGCCGACCTTGGAGCGGATGGAGCTGGTGAAGGCCCGGCGCAGCAGGTCGGTGACGAAGCGCGCCGTCCCCTCGATCGCCTTCAGCGCGATATTGCCCGAAAAGCCGTCGCACACCACGACATCGCACTCGCCGCGGTTGATCTTGTCCGCCTCGACATAGCCTTCGAACTGCATTTCGAGGCCGGTCGCGGCGCGCAAGGTCTCGGCGGCGTTCTGGATATCCTCGGTGCCCTTGGTTTCTTCCGTGCCGATGTTCAGCAGGCGGGTCCGCGGGCGCGAAATGCCGGTCACGATGCGCGAATAGGCCGCGCCCATGATGGCGAACTGCACGAGGTTGCGCGCATCGCATTCGCGATTGGCGCCGAGGTCGAGCATGATGACGTCGTTGTCGCCGAGCGTCGGCAGCAGGGCCGCGAGCGCGGGCCGGTCGAGACCGGGCATGGTGCGCAGGGCCAGCTTGCTGATCGCCATCAGCGCGCCGGTGTTGCCGGCGGATACGGCAGCGCCGGCTTCCCCGCGCTTCACTGCATCGACGGCCAGTCCCATGCTGGTGGTCTTGGCGCGGCGCAGGGCTTTCGACGGCTTTTCGTCGCCCTCGATCACGTCCTCGCAATGAAGGATTTCGGACGCTTCGGTCATGCCGGGATGAGTTTCGAGCGCGGCCTTGATGCGCGGCTCGTCTCCCACCAGCAGGAACTTGAATCTGTCATGACGGCGACGAGCGAGCGCCGCGCCCTCGATCATCACGCGCACGCCTTCATCGCCGCCCATCGCATCGACAGCGATACGCGGCAGGCTCATGAGCGTCTCCGGTTAATCAGCGTGGTCTTAGAGACCGACGGCGATGATTTCGCGACCGTTGTAGTGGCCGCAATGCGGGCACAGATTGTGCGGGCGCTTCAGTTCGCCGCAGTTCGAGCACTCGTGATGAGCTTCGACCTTGAGCGAATCATGCGCACGGCGGTTGCCGCGGCGGTGGGGCGATACTTTCCTCTTGGGGACGGCCATGGCGGCACCTTTTCCTCAAACAAATTCAATCAATTTCGGTGGCCGCCCTAGGGGAAGGTCCGGCATCGCACAAGTGTGCGTGAACCCGAAACATCCCGACAGGTGCGGTGAAGGCGCGCGCTATAGCGAATTTCATGAGCGATGCAAGCGGTGTGGGGCGGGAGGTTTTTGAGAAGTGCGGAAGGCTCATCCGATTCTTTGTTTGGTGCGCCTTCGACATCCGTCGAAGGCTTTCGGCACCAGCCCAGTCCCCCACCCCGCCACCCATAGAATACCGTGCCGTGGGTGGCCGGGTGGGGGAGTGGGCTGGTGCCGCCGCAAGGACAGGACGGATGTCCGGCCCGCACTCTCAGGACAACGCGTAATCGCTCACGAAGGCGTTGGTCTTGCGCTCCTGCCCGAAAGTGCTGGTCGGGCCATGGCCGGGAATGAAAGTCACATCGTCGCCCAGCGGCCAGAGCTTCTGGGTAATCGCGTCGATCAGGTCCTGGTGGTTGCCCATCGGAAAGTCCGTCCGTCCGATGCTACCTTGGAACAGGACATCGCCAACAATGGCGAACTTGCTCGGTCGGTGAAAGAACACGACATGGCCGGGCGTGTGGCCGGGGCAGTGGATGACTTCCAGCGTGAGGTCGCCGACGGTCACCGTGTCGCCGTCCACCAGCCAGCGGTCGGGCTCGAACACCTCGGCGTTCATGCCGTATTTCGCCCCGTCCTCGTCGAGGCGCGCGATCCAGAAGCGGTCGGCCTCATGCGGGCCTTCGATCGGCAGGCCGAGTTCCTTCGCCAGCACGCCGGCCTCGCCGCAATGGTCCATATGGCCATGGGTGATGAGGATTTTATCGAGCTCGACACCGGAATTAGCGACCGCCGCCTTGAGCTTGTCGAGATCGCCGCCCGGATCGATCAGCGCGCCCTTGTTGGTGGCGGTGCACCAGATGAGCGAGCAGTTCTGCTGGAGCGGCGTCACCGGTACGATGCCGGCTTTCATCGGAGGCTTCGCGGGGGCTTGGGTACTTTGTTCCATGGTTCGAAAATGGTCGGATTGTTGATCGAAAACAAGGTTTGCCCGCGCAATCATGTTATGGTCCGTGGAAAAGGAGCCTAGGCATGAACAGTTCGGGTATGATGATTGTCGCCGTTTTCACATTGGCCGCCTGCGCAGCTTACGATACGCAGCCAGAGACAACCGGCACGCCGGTCGCTGTGGCATCCGCCGAAGTGCCGGCTTTCGTCAGCGGTGTCTGCGGCGAATGTCACGCGGTGACGCTCGATGCCATCTCCCCCAACCCGCAAGCGCCGGGGTTCGCGGATATCGCAAACAGCCCGGGCGTCACCCGCGAAACTCTCGAAACCTTCCTCTCAGACGCACACAACTATCCGATGCAGATGGATGTCGACCTGGTGCAAGAGGACATCGAACTGATCGCGGATTACCTGATGACGCTGCAATCCGAGGAGTATTCCAAACCGCAGGGATGAGGTCAGGAGTGACCGGTCAGTAGCGGCGGAATTCGACGATCCGGCCGTCGCTGCGGAACACGCAGTTGAACTGGTCGCGATCGCTACTGCGGACATCGATTCGCCCGCGTACCCGCACGAGATCACGGCTGGGACGGTCCACATCGTCTATGCGGATGCGGCCATAGCGCGATGCTTCGCGGCCACAGGCGCGCACCGCGGCCTGTTCGAAATCGTCACCGCCATCGTAGCCGTAGCGATCATCGTCATAGCGGTCGCTGCCGAGAATACCACCGAGCAGGCCGCCGTTACCGCCGTAGGCCGCACAGCCTCCGAGGGCAAGCGTTCCGGCCATGGCGAGGGGTAAGAGGATCTTGCGCATTCGGGTTCTCCGTCTGGTTTGACCTGCCGCGCCCACCCGATGCAGGAATGACGGAATTACGAGTGCCGTAAGCGTTTGTTCCGAATAGGCTTCCGATTACACCCGCCCGCCCTTCCATACGACCCGGCCGATGATCTCCACCTCGTCGCGCGCGAGTTCGATCGGGGCGTAGGCATCGTTGGCGCTGATCAGCTTGATGCGGCCCGGGGCACTGGCCTGGACCTGTTTAACGTGCAGCGTGTCGCCGATGCGGACGACATGCACGCCCTCGCCCGCGCGCTTGTTGCGGTCGACGAAAATCTCGTCCCCGCTACGCAGAAGCGGTTCCATGCTGTCACCCTCGACGCGGATGGCGGAAAGGTCGGCGCCCTCCAGCCCCATTTCGCGCAGCCAGCGACGTGAGAACTGGAAGGTATCATAGGAAATTTCCTCGGCGCTGAAGGCGCCGGGCCCGGCCGAAGCCTCCAACGGGAGGCGCGGAACATGGACGAAGCTCTCCCGATCGCTGCCACCGCTCGTGGCGGCGGCCCGTGGCCGGACGATCTCCCGCGTGGCGATGGTTTCGTGATCGACGCCCAGGAATTCGGCGATCTTCATCAAGTCGGGTTCGTCCAGATGCCGGGGACTCCCCCGCCCGAGATATTGATGCAGATAGGCGGGGTTGCGCCCGATCAAGCGGGCGAGCGCCGATAGCGTATGCCCCTTCTCCTTGATGATTTCCCGCAGCCGGGCGCGGGCATAGCGCTCTTCTGGCTCGTATCTGTCCAGCGGCTCCGCAAACTCCATGGCCGGCTCCTCGATGTACTAGCTCACTGAAAATTCCTATAGCATAGGATTTTTCCTAGACAAGTAGGATTTGGGTTGGAACGTATAGGGAACACGGCGAGCGATTCGCCAGTCAGTTCAGCCAATTGGGAGCCTTCGCATGCTGATCCGATCCATCGAGAAATTCCTGCGCCAGCACGAAATGGCGGCCACGAAGTTCGGCCGCCTCGCCGCGCACGACCCGCGATTCGTGCTCGACCTCAGGCTGGGGCGCGAGCCACGCGACCGCACCGAACAGCGCATCCGCGGCTTCATGGCCGGCTTCGAAGCCGCGCGAGACACCAGTGCGGTGGAGGCTGCCCATGTCGGTTGAGGCGAAACTCAAGCGCCCCGTCCGCGTCCGCCGCACATCCGGCGACCGTTTGCGCGAAGCTCTGCTCGCGCTAGGCCAGCATCATGCTCAGGTTATCACGCATAGCGAGAAGGCCTGGGCCAGTATCACCTTCGCCGGCACGCGGCACTCGCTGGCGCTGGTGTTCGCAGGCGCGGACGCGGTCGAAGCGGGCGAGCATTTCGTGGCCGAGCTCCCCGATCACGAATTCGCTATTCCCGGTCAACTGGTGGCCGATGTGACGATCGTCGAAGTCGAACACCGCATTGCGCCCGACCCGCGGATGGTGGTGCAATGCGAGTTACTGTTGCTGGAGGACGCGTAAGCCGCTGCCCGGTCAGTAGCCCGCGTCGAGGTCCATCTGCGGCTGGACCGGCTCGCCCGCCTCCCAGCGCTGCAGGTTCTCGATGAAGCGGTCCGCGCTGCGCTGGAACATCTTCGACTGCGCGCGGCCCGAAAGATGCATGGTGACCTGCGCATTCTCAAGCTCCCAGAGGGTGTGATCTTCTGGCAGCGGTTCCGGATCGGTGACGTCCAGCAGAGCCGCTTCGATTTTCTGCTGCTTTAGCGCGGTCACCAGCGCCTCCTGATCGACCACATCTCCGCGCGCGATGTTCACCAGCACGGCATTGGGGCGCATGGCGGCGAGCTCGATCTCGCCGATCATGCCTTTCGTTTCCTCGGTCGAGGGAACGGCGAGTACGACCCAGTCGAAGTCGCCCAGCTTCTCGCGCCATTCGCCGGGACGCAATGCGCCCTCCCCGCCCGAGCGGCGCACCGGCATCACGGTCATGTCGAAGGCTTCGAGCCGCGATTTTACCAGGCTGCCGATCGCACCCATGCCCAGCAGCAGGACCCGTTCGCCAGCGAGTTCGCGCTTGCCCGGACTGTCCATCAGCCATTCCTTGCGGTCCTGCGCGCGGACCACCTCGCGATAGCCCTTCGCATGGGCGAGCATCAGCATGACGACATATTCGGCGATGGTCAGAGCATTGATGCCCACCCCGTTCGTGACGACCACGCCGCGCTCCTTCAGCAGGTCGAGCGGCATGAAATCGAGCCCCGCATAGATCGAGTTAAGCCATTTGAGATTGGTCGCCGCCCTGGCGATCTCGATCATCGGCTCCTTCTCGTTCAAGTCGAACCAGCCGATCTCCGCTTCCGGCGCTAGTTCCAACGCCTCGTCCTTGCTGGCGAACCAGTGCGGCTTCACCCATTCGGGCAAGCGCGGCTCGACTAGCGGGCGGATCAGGGCGGACAATACGGCTTTGGTCATCGGGCGGTTCTCCTCGGCCCGCCTTCTTGCCGGTTCAGACCGCCTTGGCAAACCGTTCGCGCCGCGGTTCGGCGATGTCGAGGATCGCGTCGGCGACTTCGGAGGCGTTCTGCTTCACATGGCTGGGCGGGACCTGCATGATGTCCACGCGGTTCGCTTCTTGCCAGGCATCGCGGGTTTCGTGCTTCGCGGTCTTGAACGGGTCGTCCTCGATCTCGACCGCGAGATGCGCGTCTTCGCAATAGAACGGCAGGGTGAAGCCGTCGCCGGCATAATCACGGACGAATGTCAGCCCCCGCGGCGCGTCTTTCAGATGTTCCCAGAGAAGCGCGTGCGGGTCTGCCATTGCTACAGTCTCCATTCCCATCCCAGCGGGTCGCCGTCCATGACCTCGACGCCCTTCGCCGCGAGACTGTCGCGGATTGCATCGGAAGTTGCAAAATCTTTTGCAGCACGCGCTTCTTTGCGGCGCTGAAGTTCGGCTTCGATCTCGGCTTCGGTGAGCTGCGCGTCCTTCGGGCGGATGCGGAGATCGGTGCGGGTGAGCGTCGCGAGAGAGAGTCCTAGAACTTCATTCATATAAATTGCCGCGAACAACGCATCGCCGCTCCAAGCGGTGCCAGCGCCAGCGACATTTATCGCGCGCTCTAGTGCGACCAATGCCGGTGGCGTTGATAGGTCATCACTAACGAAATTTTCGAAGTCATCGACCAACTCGCGAATGCTGGGGTTCAAGCCCTCCATGAATGAGTTTCGGTCCCGCTTCGCCGCACGAAGCATCGGCTCGACGCTAACGGATTGCCGAAGTCGTTCAACGATAGTGACCATCCGCTTCAACCGCGTCAGCGCAGCCTGCAGTCCTTCCCAGCTGAACTCCAGCTCGCTGCGGTAGTGCGCCTGTTGGCACATCAGGCGGTAGGCGAGCGGGTGGTAGCCCTTGTCGACCAGCAGTTGCAGGCGCAGGAACTCGCCCGCCGACTTCGACATCTTGCCGCTGCGTTCGACGAGGAAGTTGTTGTGCATCCAGATGCGCGCGCCCGAATTGCGCGCATCGTCCAAGCCATTCGTGCAGCAATAGGCCTGGTTCTGCGCGATCTCGTTCGGGTGATGGATCTCGCGGTGGTCGATCCCGCCGGTGTGGATGTCGAACGGGAAGCCGAGCAGCGCTTCCCCCATGACCGAGCATTCGAGATGCCAGCCGGGCGCGCCTTTGCCCCAGGGCGAATCCCACTCCATCTGCCGCGTCTCGCCCGCCGGCGTCTTGCGCCAGATGGCGAAGTCGGCCTGGTTGCGCTTGCCTTCGACCGTGTCGATCCGGCCCTCGCCGTCGTCCGTAACCGCGCGCGCCAGCCGGCCGTAATCCGCCACGGTCGAGACATCGAAATAGAGGCCACTGTCGAGTTCGTAGCAGTGCTTCTCGGCGATCCGCTCGCCCCACGCAATCATCGCCTCGACATATTCGGTCGCGCGGGGGTGCTGCTTGGGCTGCACGTTCAGCCGCGCAAGGTCGCGCTCGAAATCCTCCTGGTAGAATTTGGCGATGTCCCACGCGCTCTTGTTCTCGCGCGCGGCCATCTTCTCCATCTTGTCCTCGCCCTCGTCCGCATCGGAGGTGAGGTGGCCGACATCGGTGACGTTGATCACATGGGTGAGCTTGTAGCCCTTCCACTGCAGCACGCGGCCCAGCGTATCGGCGAAGATATAGGCGCGCATGTTGCCGATGTGCTGGTAATTATAGACCGTCGGCCCGCAGGAATAGACGCGTGCCTCGCCTTCGTGGATCGGCTGGAATTCCTCCAGCTGGCGGGTCAGCGAATTGAACAGCTTGAGCGGCGTATCGGTCATGGGCGGCCTGATACTATCCCGTCATCCCAGCGCAAGCTGGGATCGCTGTCGGCTTGGCGCTTGGTCGAGAACGATCCCAGCTTTCGCTGGGATGACGAGTGGGTTCACCAACCCTCCCAGCGCACGGCCTCGTCGATGTCGGCGCGGCGGACCTCGAACTGGTTCACGGCTGCATCCTCGTCGCGGTAGCCGATGGCGACGCCGCAGAAGAAGATGTGGTCCTCGGGAATGTCGACCATCTCGCGAATTTGCGGGGAATAAAGCGCCCAGGCTTCCTGGAAGCAGGTGTCGAGGCCCTCTTCGCGGCAGAGCAGGCCGATGGTCTGGAGCCACATGCCGATGTCGCTCCATTGCGGCGGGCCCATGTATTTCGGCGTGTGGACCAGCATCAGCACCGGCGCTCCGAAGGCGCGGAAGTTGTTGGCGAACCACATCAGGCGCTTGCCCTTGTCCTCGCGGGAGATTTCGAGCGCGCCGTACATGTCCTCGCCCACCCCGCGGCGGCGCTGTTCATAGGCCCCATCGAGCTCGGGCGGATAGACGTGATACTCGGGCGCATGCGCCGCGCGGCCCTTGGGAAATTCCTCGGCAATCCGGTCGAACAGTGTCTGCATCGGCTCGCCGGTGAGGACGATGCCGTGCCACGGCTGGGTATTGCCGCCGGAAGGCGAACGCTGGGCCTTCTCGAGAATGCGCGTGAGCGTCTCGCGCTCGACCGGCTGATCGGTGAACGCGCGGACGGAGCGGCGGGTCTGGACGGCTTCAGTGACTTTCATTCAGTTACTCTTCTTCGCTGATCTCGAAAGTGGGAGCATCATCTGCATCGCAGATCACCTCAACACACTGATTCATGCCCGCGATCAACCAAAGTCGATGAGGCGTGGTCAGGCCAGCGAGGCCATTACTAGCCACCCAATCAAGGTAGGGACTGACTTGGACTGTGTAGATAGTGGCTACTCCGACCCCTTCAGACTCGCGAGCTGCCGAATAATCGAGCATGTCACCTTCATGCTGCGAACGAAAGCTGGTCGGTTGTTCGAATGAAACAGTTAGCGATCGGACCCTATCACGCATGGAAATCCGTAATATCTGGTCGTCCCAATTTATAGATACGATCTCGTATAGCCTCCACCCCGCGCATGGTTTTGGAGGCTGGAGCGTAGCTACAGCGAAACCGGAGAGTTCAGACTTCCCCAATCACTCCACCTCAAACAGATCGGCCAGCTGCTCGATAATGGTCCCACCAAGCTGCTCGACGTCCATAATCGTCACCGAGCGCCGGTAATAGCGCGTCACGTCATGCCCGATCCCGATCGCCGCCAGTTGCACGGGCGATTGCTTCTCGATCCAGTCGATCACCTTGCGCAAATGGCTTTCGAGGTAGCCTGCCTGGTTCACGCTCAGCGTGCTGTCGTCGACCGGGGCACCGTCGGAGATGACCATCAGGATGCGACGGTCTTCGGGGCGGCGGAGCAGGCGGTCGTGGGCCCAGAGCAGCGCCTCGCCGTCGATGTTTTCCTTCAGCAGCCCTTCGCGCATCATCAGGCCGAGATTGCGGCGCGCGCGGCGCCAGGGCTCGTCGGCCTGCTTGTAGAGGATGTGGCGCAGATCGTTGAGGCGGCCGGGATTGGCCGGGCGGCCGTCGGCGAGCCACGCCTCGCGTGACTGCCCGCCCTTCCACGCACGGGTGGTGAAGCCGAGGATTTCGGTCTTCACGCCGCAGCGCTCCAGCGTGCGCGCGAGAATGTCTGCGCTGATCGCGGCGATGCTGATCGGCCGCCCGCGCATGGACCCCGAATTGTCGATCAGCAGCGTGACCACCGTGTCCTTGAACTCGGTATCGCGCTCGATCTTGTAGGAGAGCGCATGGCCGGGGCTCACGACCACGCGGGTCAGGCGCGCGGCATCGAGCAGGCCTTCTTCCTGGTCGAAATCCCAGCTGCGGTTCTGCTGCGCCATCAGGCGGCGCTGGAGGCGGTTGGCGAGCCGGGTGACGACGCCTTGCAGGCCCGCCAGCTGGCTGTCGAGATATTGCCGCAGCCGGTCGAGTTCCTCGTTGTCGCACAGCTCGGGCGCCTCGACGACCTCGTCGAACTTGTCGGTATAGGGCTTGTAGTCGAAGCCGTCGGGAATCTCGGTCCACGGGCGGTTCGGGCGGACGGGTTGCATGCCCTCGCCCTCCTCATCCGAAGGATCGCCGTCGGACATTTCCTGCTCGCCCTCGACCTCCTGGTCGGCATCGCCTTCCGCCTCGCCGTCGGTCACGTCCGAGCGCATGTCGCTCGCCTGCGGTTCGGCGCCGCCTTCGTCCTCCTCGTCGGTATCCTCATCCTGCTCGGGGCTTTCGCCGTCGTCCTCGTCGCCATCCTCGGCGTCGGTCGCATCGGGCGTGTCGGGCAGCGTCAGGTCGAGATGCCGCAGCATGTCGAGCGTCAGGTCCTGGAAGGCAGTCTGGTCGTCGAGCACGCCCGCCAGATCGTCCATGTCGGTGCCGATCTTGGCGAGGATATCCTCGCGCACCATGTCCACCGCGCCCTGCGCCCGTTCGGGGATCGCCTCGCCGGTCAGCGCCTCGCGCAGCATGAGCGACAGGGCGGTCGGCAACGGGACCTCGTTCGCCTCGTCGGCGCGGACGATGGGGTCGGCATTGGTCCGCGTCTCGACTGCCGAGCCGAGATTGTCGCGAATGCCTGCATAGCGCGTGGTGCCGATCGCCTCGTAGCGGACCTGCTCGATCGCATCGTAACAGGCGCGGGCAATCGGTTCGGAGGGCGCGCCCTTGGTGTGCAGCGCTTCGTTGTGATGGCGCAGCTTGAGCGCGAAACTGTCGGCGAAGCCGCGCGCCTCGGTCGCCTGTTCGCGCGGGAGCGTGCGGCCCGGCAGCGGCACGCGGAAGTTCTTGCCCGCCTGCGCCGGAGCGTCCGCACTCCAGGCGACTTCGACTTCCGGCTCGTTCGCCAGCGCACGGCTGGCACCGGTCAGCGCCTGTTTGAAACGTTCGAGGGGGGTCTGGTCTGCCACGCGGTGTATTTAGGAGGTCGGGATGGTCTGGCCAGTCTTTTCCCAGTCCTTCGTGAAGCCCTCGATGCCCTTGTCGGTCAGCACGTGCTTGAACAGCCCCTTGATGACGGCGGGGGGCATGGTCGCGACATCGGCGCCGATGCGCGTGCTCTCTAGGACATGGACCGGATTGCGGATGCTGGCGACGAGGATCTCGGTCGTGAAGCCGGGATAGTTGTCGTAGATCGTGCGGATGTCGCGGATCAGCGCCATGCCGTCGAAGCCGTTATCGTCATGCCGGCCGACGAAGGGCGACACGAAGGTCGCGCCCGCCTTCGCCGCGAGCAGCGCCTGGTTGGCCGAAAAACACAGGGTGACGTTCACCATCGTGCCGTCGCCGGTCAGCTTCTTGCAGGTCTTCAGCCCGTCGATCGTCAGCGGCACCTTGATGCAGACATTGTCCGCGATCCGGCGCAGGGTCTCGGCCTCTTTCATCATCGTGTCGTGATCGAGCGCAACGACTTCCGCGCTGACCGGGCCATCGACAAGGTCGCAGATTTCCCTGGTCACTTCCATGAAATCCCTGCCCGACTTGGCGATCAGCGAGGGGTTGGTGGTGACCCCGTCGAGCAGGCCGGTGTCGGCCATTTCCTTGATGTCGGCGATGTCGGCGGTGTCGACGAAGAATTTCATTGCTGCGCGCTCCGGAAAGGCGGTGGACTATTCGCCCTGCTGCAAGGGCATTGCGCGCAGCGAGTCAAGGCTCGTCGCGAGGCTCGCCCACGGATCGGGCGCATCGTCGCGCTCGACGAGGAAATGGCGCACGCCTTGCGCCCGCGCCTGCGCGATAATCGCCTGAATGGGCAGCGTGCCCTCGCCGACATCGGCCATGCCGCCGTCTGCTGCCATGTCCTTGAGGTGCAGATGGGTGACCCGGTCGGCGTGGGCCTTGAGAAAGGTGAGCGGATCGACGCCCGCCTTCGACAGCCAATAGGTGTCCAGCTCGAAGCCGATGTCGGAGTCCAGCCCCTCGAACATCAGATCGATCGGGCGGACGCCATCGGTCTCCGCGAACTCGAAATCATGCGCGTGATAGGCGAGCGACAATCCCTCGGCCTTGGCCAGAGTGTTGATCGCATTGAGTCGCGCAGTCCATTCGCGCCACTGGTCGAGCGTCCGGCGCTCTTCCTCGGGCAGCCATGCGAGCATCAGGGTATCGGCGCACAGCGCCTTTGCCCCGGCAATCGCGGCGGCGGGATCGGACTTCAGCTGCTGCCAGTCGGCATGCGCTGCGGCGACCTCAAGCCCCATGTTTCGAGCATAGCGGCACAGGAGCGCCGGATCGGTGCCATGGGTCCCCGCAAACTCGATCTCGTCATAGCCGAGCCGCGCCACATCGAGGATCGCAGCGAACGGGTTGCGCTGCATGGACTCGCGAACGGTGTAGAGCTGTACGCCGAAGCTTGCCGGCTCCAGCGCAGCTTGCAGAGTCGTGCAACCGGCAAGCAGGCCTGCCGCCATCACAAAAGCAAATCTCATCCGGCATTCATGGCAGAGCGCATGCTACAGAGCTAGCTCGCCCTTTCCGCCAGCAGGTCAGTATCCCGCCTGGCCGCCCGCCCCGAACACCCCGATGATCAGCGGGTCGCGGGTCGCGCCGGGATCGCGGCGGATCGCGGCTTCCTCGTTGCCGATCTCGCGCCAGATGGTGTTGTCGATATTGTCGGCAAAACGCGTGGTCGCGCCGGACAAATCGACGCCGGTGAGGCCGTTGATCAGCTCGCCCACCAGCGGATCGCTGGCGACGCGCATCGCGGTGCCGAGTTCGGGCACCATCGCCTCGATCAGCGTGCGGCCCATCGACTGGCGCAGGAAGCCGGTCGCGGCAGTCGGTCCGCCGCGTACGAGATCGATCGCGTTCTGGATGCCGATCGTGCGCACCGCATCGGTCACCAGCGGCGCGGCACGCTCCGCCCCTTCAAAGGCGATGTCGCCGAAAGCGTTCTGGAGCCGGTTCTTGAACAGCGCCGAGGTCAGGATACGGCTGAGCACATCGCCGCGCGTGCCGAGCAGGTTGTTGAGGCCCAGTTGCGCGACCTGATCGTCCCAGAAACCGTTCGACTGGAGCATGCGCCCGAAGGCCCGCTCACTGGAAAGGAACAGGATGCGCTGCACGGCATCGACCATGCTGAAGCCAGGCAGGCCCGCGCAGCCGGGCAGCGCCAGTGCTGCGCCGCCGAGCGAAAGTCCGCCGAGAAAGGCGCGGCGGCCGGTAGGTCTCACAAGAATATCGGTCATATTTTCAGTCCTCATGCTTCCCACCCTTGTTTCCTCACTGTCGCGCCGCCCATATGGCCGCGCGATGAACCGTGTCCGCTGCCTCGTCCTCAATGCCGCCCTGGGTCCGCTGGACTACAAGGTGCCCGAGGGGCTGGAGGTCGGGCCCGGATCGGTCGTCGAATGCCCGCTGGGCCCGCGCACGATCATCGGGATCGTCTGGGAGGCTGAACGGCTTCCCGGCAGCGAGGTTCCGGCGGAGAAGTTGCGGAATTTGCGCGGAGTTTTGCCCGTGCCGCCGCTGTCGGCAGCCCTGCGGCGGCTGATCGAATGGACGGCGGACTATTACGTCGCCTCCCTGTCGAGCGTGGCGCGGATGGCGCTGTCTTCCGGCGGGGCGCTCAAAGGTCCCGCGACGATGACCGAATACCGCCTGACCGGCGGCATGCCGGAGCGGATGACGCCCCAGCGGCAGGCGGCGATGGAGGCGCTCGAGGGCGAACAGGCCAACATCCGCGAGCTGTCGGGCATCGCCGGTGTCAGCGAAGGGGTGCTGCGCGGGCTGGTCAATCAGGGCGTGCTCGAACCGGTCGAGGTCGATTGCGACCGGCCCTATCCCGATGCGCGGCCCGACTTCGCCCATGTCGAACTGAGCGCGGAGCAGGCCGAGGCATCGGGCGTGTTTGCCAAGGCCGTGCGCAAGGCCGAGTTCGCGCCCTTCCTGCTCGATGGCGTGACCGGATCGGGCAAGACCGAAACCTATTTCGAGCCTGTCGCCGAAGCGCTGCGGATGGGCCGCCAGGTGCTGGTGCTGCTGCCAGAGATCGCGCTGACCGAAAACTTCCTCCATCGCTTCGAGGAGCGCTTCGGGGCGGCGCCGGTGCTGTGGCACTCCTCCCTCAAATCGACCGAGCGGCGGCGCGCTTATCGCGCGGTGGCGCAGGGCTCGGCGCAGGTGGTGGTCGGCGCGCGTTCGGCCCTATTCCTGCCTTTCGCCAAGCTCGGCCTGATCGTGGTCGACGAGGCGCATGAAATCAGTTTCAAGCAGGAAGACGGCGTGCGCTACAATGCGCGCGACGTCGCCGTGATGCGCGCGCATTTCGAGCGTGTCCCGGTGGTCCTCGCCAGTGCGACGCCTGCGCTCGAAAGCCTGCAGATGGCCGAAAGCGGAATTTACTCAAAAATCGACCTGCCGAGCCGCTTCGGCGGTGCCGAATTGCCGAGCATCGACACGATCGACCTGACCGAGGAAAAGCCGCCCACGGGCATGTGGCTGGCGCAGCGGCTGGTCGACGGGGTCGAGGACCGGCTGGCCAAGGGCGAGCAATCGCTGCTGTTCCTCAACCGTCGCGGTTATGCGCCGCTGACGTTGTGCCGCAATTGCGGCTTCCGCTACCAGTGCCCCAATTGCAGCGCCTGGCTGGTCGAGCACCGCTTCAGTCGCCGCCTCGCCTGCCATCATTGCGGCCACGAGACGCCGAGCCCGCAGGCCTGCACCGAATGCGGCGAGCCTGATTGCCTCGTCGCCTGCGGCCCGGGCGTGGAGCGGATCGCCGACGAGGTGGCCGAGCGCCTCCCCGAAGCGCGGGTGTTCGTGGCGACGTCGGACACGCTCAATTCGCCGGGCAAGGCGGCGGAGTTCATCGCCGCGGTCGAGGCGCGTGAGGTGGACGTGATCGTCGGCACGCAATTGGTAACCAAGGGGTTCCATTTCCCCGAGCTCACGCTGGTGGGCGTGGTCGATGCCGACCTCGGCCTGGAAGGCGGCGATCTGCGTGCGGGAGAGCGGACTTACCAGCAGGTCGCTCAGGTGGCGGGCCGCGCCGGACGCGGGACCAAGCCGGGCGAGGTGCTGATCCAGACCCGCCATCCCGAAGCCAGCGTCATTGCCGCACTGGCAGACGGTGATCGCGATGCCTTTTACGAGGCCGAAACCGAAGCCCGCCGCCATGCAGGCGCTCCGCCTTTCGGTCGCTGGGCGGCAATCATCATCTCTAGCGAAGACGACGCCGAAGCGCGCGAAGCCGCCAATCGCCTCGGCGCATTCCGCCCGCAGGTGGACGATTGCGTGATACTCGGCCCCGCCCCCGCCCCCATGGCCCTGCTCCGCAATCGCTACCGCTATCGCTTCCTCATCAACGCGCGCCGCAGCGTACAATTGCAGGACGTGATCCGCGGCTGGCTGCGGCAGGTCGATCACCCGCCCGGCGTGCGCGTGGCGGTGGACATCGATCCCTACAACTTCGTCTGAGGCACCGGCAGCCTGATTGCGCGTTCACCCGCCATGGCAGACACCTCTGACGGCCCAATCCTCGTCCCCATTCTCGGCGACCAGCTGACCCGCACCCTCGCCTCGATCAGGCGCCGGACCAAGGACGATACCGTCATCCTGATGATGGAGGTCTGGGACGAGGCGACTTACGTCAAGCATCACAAGCAGAAGATCGTCCTGATCTTTTCGGCCATGCGCCACTTCGCCGAAGAATTACGCGATGCCGGCTGGACGGTCGATTACGTAAAGCTCGATGCCGAGGACAATGCGGGCAGCTTCACCGGTGAAGTCGCGCGCGCCGTGGAGGAGCATTCTCCCCGCGCCATTCATGTGGTCGAACCCGGCGAATGGCGCGTGCGAGAGGCGATGGACCAGTGGGCCGACAAATTCCCCTGCGAGGTCGAGATCCTGCGCGACGACCGCTTCATCTCCACCCAAGCCGAATTCGACAACTGGGCCGAGGACCGCAAGGAATTGCGGATGGAGTATTTCTATCGCGAGATGCGCCGCAAGACCGGCCTGCTGATGGATGACGGCAAGCCTGAAGGGGGGGAGTGGAACTACGATAGCCAAAACCGCAAGCCGCCCAGGGACGGCATGACGTCGCCCGAGCGCCCCAAGTTCGAACCCGACGGCATCACGCAGGAGGTCATCGAACTGGTCGAGGACCGCTTCGGCGACCACTTCGGCAGCCTCGAGAAATTCCGCTGGCCGGTGACGCGCGACGAAGCGGAAGAAGCCGCCGACGCCTTCTTTGCCGAGCGGATCGAGCACTTCGGACCCTATCAGGACGCGATGGTCTGCGGGGAGGACGACCTCTACCACTCCATGCTGTCGACCAGCATCAATCTCGGCCTGCTCGATCCGCTGGAGCTGTGCCGGCGCGCCGAACAAAGCTACAAGGACGGCAAGGCGCCGATCAATTCGGTCGAGGGGTTCATTCGCCAGATCATTGGCTGGCGCGAATATGTCCGCCGCTTCTACTGGCACCAGATGCCGCATCTGCAGGAAGCCAACGCGCTCAACGCCCAGCGCGGCCTGCCGGAATTCTACTGGACCGGCGAGACCGAGATGCGCTGTCTTGCCGACTCAATCCGCTCGACGCGCGACAATGCCCATGCGCATCATATCCAGCGGCTGATGGTGCTCGGCAACTTCGCGCTGCTTGCGGGGCTCAACCCGCACGAAGTGCAGGACTGGTACCTCGTCGTCTACGCCGATGCCTACGAGTGGGTCGAGCTGCCGAATGTCTCTGCCATGATCCTCTATGCCGACGGCGGGAAGCTGGCGTCCAAACCCTATGCGGCCTCCGGCAACTACATCAACAAGATGAGCGACTACTGCGCCAACTGCTCATACTCGGTCAGCAAGAAGACCGAGGAGAACGCCTGTCCGTTCAATTCGCTCTACTGGCATTTCATGGATCGCCACCGCGACCGGCTGGAGAAGAACGCGCGTATCGGGCGAATCTATTCGACCTGGGACCGGATGGATGACGACAAGCGCCAGGCCTATCTCGACCGGGCGGAAAGCTTTCTCGACAGCCTGACCCCGGCGGACAAGGCTTGGGCGCGCGCCGATTGAGACAGGCGGCAGGAACGCGGTTGGCCTCCCGACCATTGGTTAATCGAAACCAAGATCGAAAGAGGCACCATGTCCAGCATTACCACCGTAAACCCCGCCACCGGCGAAAATATCGAAACCTACCAGCAGATGTCGAAGGACGAGGCCTTCGCCAAGGTCGAGGCGTGCCACAAGGCCTTCACTGAATGGAAGCTGCGCAGTCTCGAAGACCGGGCCGAAGTGATCAAGGGCCTCGGCAAGGCACTACGCGACAATAAGGAAGAACTGGCGCAGCTGATGACCCGCGAAGTCGGCAAGCTGATCGGCGACAGCCGCGACGAAATCGAACTGTGCGCCGGCATTTGCGACTACACCGCTGCCAATGGCCCCAAGGAACTGGCCGACGAGCAGCGCGAACCGAACAATGCCGCCCGCGGCATCGTGACCTATTCGCCGATCGGCGTGGTCTACGGCATCCAGCCGTGGAATTTCCCCGCCTATCAGGTCATCCGCTATGCCATCGCCAGCTTGATGGCCGGCAATGGTGTGCTGCTGAAACACTCCTCGCTATGCACCGGCAGCGGGTTGATGATCGAGAAGATCTTCAAGGATGCAGGCCTGCCCGAGAACCTCTTCACCGTGCTGGTGATCGACCATGATACGTCGGACGAAATCATCGAACACGACAAGGTCCGCGGTGTCACGCTCACCGGATCGGGCGGCGCGGGCCGCCACGTCGGCGAGAAAGCCGGCAAGGCGATCAAGAAGACCGTCCTCGAGCTCGGCTCGAACGACGCCTACATGGTGCTGGAGGATGCCGATCTCGACAAGGCGGCCGAGGTTTGCGCGCAGGCCCGCCTCTACAACAACGGCCAGACCTGCATCAACGGCAAGCGCTTCATCGTGACCGAGAAGGTCTACGACGCTTTCCTCGAAAAGTTCGTCGCCCATTTCGAAGGCGTGAAGCTGGGCGATCCGACCGACGAGAACAGCGACATGGGTCCCATGTCCTCCGCCGACCTGCGCGACGACCTGCAGGACCAGGTGGACGAGTCGGTCAAGAACGGCGCCAAGATCGCCTGCGGCGGTAGCGTCCCTGACAAGAAGGGGGCCTGGTATCCGGCAACCGTCCTCACCGATGTCGCGCCCGGCCAGCCCGCCTATGACGATGAATTGTTCGGCCCCGTAGCCAGCGTCATCCGCGCTAAGGATGACGAGGACGCCATGCGCCTCGCCAACGACAGTCGCTATGGCCTGGGCGGCGGCATCCTGTGCGGCGACACGGAACGCGCGATCGAACTCGCCTCGAAGCATTTCGACACCGGCATGGTCTACATCAACACCTATGGCGTGGCCGATCCCTCGATGCCCTTCGGCGGCGTGAAGAACTCGGGATACGGCAAGGAACACGGCGGCTTCGGCATCAAGGAATTCGTCAACGCAAAGGCGATCTTCGTGGGCGCCGAGTGATGCGGACCAGTGCGACAATGGGCATGGCGGCCGCGCGCCACCCCCACCCTCGCCCACGATCCGGAGGCACAGGACATGGAAATCACCCGCAAGGCCGAACGCGAAACCGTCGAAGGGCCGGAGGAATATTTCACCGGCACCGCGCGCATCACGGCCAATTTCTCCCGCCCCGATCCGTCCCGCGTAACCGGCGCGATCGTGGAGTTCGAACCCGGCGCCCGTACCGCCTGGCATTCCCATCCCTTCGGCCAGACGCTGGTCGTGACCGAGGGGGTCGGCTGGACGCAGGTCGAGAACGGCCCGAAATAGGAGTTCTACGAAGGCGACATCATGCGGTGCCCGCCCGACCGCAAACATTGGCATGGCGCAACGCCGACCGACACCATGACCCACGTGGTGGTTCAGGAACGGCTCGACGGTGAGAACGTGACCTGGATGGAGAAAGTGACCGACGAGGAATATCTCGTTGGCGATCCTATCACCGGCCCCGTCGAAGACTGAGGCGTCGGTTCATGGTCATTCTTTTCGCTCTCTTCGCAAAAGCTCGGCCTTGATTTCTGGCCCGTAAGCATAGCCGCCGAGCGAGCCGTCAGCCTGCACCACGCGGTGGCAGGGGATGAGGACCGCAATGTTATTCGCGCCGTTGGCTCCACCGACGGCGCGGCTGGCGTTCGGATTACCTAGCGCTGCGGCAAGTTCGCCATAGCTGCGGGTTTCGCCGGGCGGGATCTCGCGCAGCGCTTCCCACACCTTTTGCTGGAAGGCAGTTCCTTTCACGTCGAGTGGAATTTTCGAGCTGTCCGCGCCTGGCGTTTCGACCGCTTTGACGACTTGCGCCAGAAGCGTTTCGAAGTCCGCGCCGCCCTCCACCAGTTGCGCCTTGGGAAAGCGGGCGCGGAGGTCTGCTTCGTCCTCGCCGAACGACAGGCAGCAGACGCCCTTATCAGTCGCAGCGACAAGCATTTCGCCGAGGCCCGTTTCGACCACCGACCAGTGGATCGTCCGGCCTCTGCCTCCATCGCGCCAGTCGCTTGCCGTCATGCCCAACCGTCCCTTCGTCTGCTCGTAGAATTGCGAGGCCGAGCTGTAGCCGGCTTCGTAAATCGCACCCGTGACGCTCTTGCTTTCGCCCAGCGCGTCGCGCACCCGCTCTTCGCGCAAGGCCCGCGCATAGGCTGCGGGCGACAGGCCGGTCGCCCGCTTGAACACCCGCTGGAAATGTGCCGGAGAATAGCCGACGATCGCGCCCAATTCCTCCAGCGTCGGCACTTCCTCCGCGCTGCGAATCTCGTCGATTGCCGCCAGCACCGCCGCCTCGTCGCGCGCGACATCGTCAGGAAGGCAGCGCTTGCAGGCGCGCAGGCCCGCCGCCCGTGCGTCAATTCCGCTGGCGAAGAAACGCACGTTGTCGCGCAGCGGATGGCGCGCCGCGCAGGACGGGCGACAATAGATGCCCGTGCTGAGCACACCCGTGACGAAGCGCCCGTCGAAAGCGCGGTCGCGCCGCTTCACTGCGGCCCAGGCTTCATCGTCACCGATCATCGCATCGTCCTCCATAGCCGATTTCACTGCCTGGCTAGAACAGCTTGCGAAGAGCAGCATCCCGCACCTTGCGATCAGAGCCAATGCCCGCCACAAGCGGGAGCGGATGGGACGCATTCTCGCATATCTCGCGCTGGTCACGACGCTTTTCACGGCATTGTTCGCGCCGCTGGTCGCGCATGCCGATGCCGCCGACATCGATGCGGCGGCGCGCGGCGTGGTGCGCCTCATCATCATCGGAGAAGATGGCGACGGAGAACTCTATCCGATCAGCCACGGGACCGGCTTTGCGGTCTCGGGCGACACGGTCGTCACCAATGCCCATGTCGTGCGCGATGCGGTGCGCGATTCGGGACTGCAGATCGGCATCGTGCCGAGCGGCGGCGGCGAGGCGACCTATGGCCGACTCATCGCGACCTCGCCAAAGAACGATCTCGCGCTGATCCGCATCACCGGCGGCAACCTGCGCCTGCCCCCGCTTGCGCTCGCCGGGGGCGCGCCGCCCGACAGCGGCGAGGTGACCAGCGTCGGCTATCCGATGAATGTCGACCGCGCACAGGGTCTGGAGATCGGCGACATCTTCCGCAGCCAGCCACCGGTGAAGAGCCGCGGCTTCATCTCCGGCCAGCGTCCCAGTCGCCAATTCGACACGATACTCCACACCGCCCCCATCGCCCGGGGTAATTCGGGCGGGCCCCTGCTCGACACCTGCGGCCGCGTGCTCGGCGTGAACAGTTTCGGGGCGGACAACGAAGGCGGCGATGCGGAGTTCTTCTTCGCGGTCTCGATGCGCGAATTGCTGCCGTTCCTGCGCGCCAACGATGTCACACCGCGCGTCAACGAACGGCCGTGCCGCTCGATGGCCGACCTCGATGCGGCCGAACGCGAGCGGATCGAGCGCGAACAGCAGGCTGCGCGGCAGGACCTCGCCCAGCGCGCCGAGACCAGCCGCGCCAAGCGCGAGCGAGCGCAACTCGAGGCCGAACAGGCCGTGATGATCGAGCGCGAGGACCGCGTGTTCCTTGCCTTCGTGCTTCTGCTGGTCGCCTTCGCCCTGGGCCAGTGGGCCATTGCGATCTACAATTCGGAAGAGCGCGATGAAACCCGCATGCGGATCGTCGCGGTCGCTGCTGCTGTCGCGGTGCTGGCCGCGATCGCTGCCTACTTGACCCGTCCGGGGCTGGACGAGATCGACCGCCGGGTCGCCGCAGCGATGCAGGAAGATAGCGAGTCCGGTTCTCCCGAAGAACCGGTCACCGGCGACCTCGCCCTCCAATGCACGCTCCTGCCCGAACGCAGCCGCATCACCAGCGCCGAGGCACAGGATTTAAGTTTCGACTGGGCCGAAGGCGGCTGCGTCAACGAGCGCACGCAATACGGCTTCTCCGGCGGCACCTGGAGCCGGGTCTTCGTGCCGAACTCGGAAGACGCCGTATCGGTCAACAGTTTCGATCCCGACCGCCGCATCTATCGCGTCGAACGCTACCTCCTGCCGCGCAGCTCGATGGCGGAAGCCCGCGAAGCGCGCGGGAAGTACAAGGCCCCCGTCTGCGGCGCGGAAGATGCCGCAAGCCAGCTCGGCGACTTGCAGACCGAAGTGCTCGGCCAGCTTCCGCGTCAGGCTAACGAGCGGCTGGTCTACGAATGCAGCGAGCGGCGATAGGCAGAGACTAAGCCGCCAGGGCTTCCCCGCTCAGCGTGATGCGATGCATCTCGCGGGCGTGGCCCTGATAGTCGTTCAGCGCATTGTGCCACGTCGTGCGATTATCCCAGATCGCCACCGCGCCCGGCTCCCATCGCACGCGGCAGGTATTGTCCGCCGCCAGCGCCTCGGCATAGAGGCGGGTAAGCAGCGGCAGGCTCTCCTCGCGCGTCTTGCCGACGAGATTCACGGTGAAAGCGCGGTTGACGTAGAGCAGCTTGCGGCCCGTGACGGGGTGGCGGATCACGACCGGGTGCGTCGCGCCGGTCTTCAGATCGTGTCCGCGCAGCTCTCGACCCATGTCGGTTTTCGCATAGAGCCCGTCGGCTTTGTAGATATGGTCGGCGGTGTGAAACGCCTCCAGCCCCTCGATCTCCTGCGTGAGATCTTCCGGCAGCGCGTCGTAGGCCGCACCCATATGCGCGAACAGTGTGTCGCCGCCGCTGGGCGGCAAAGTGCGCGCAACGAGGATCGAGCCCATCGCCGGCACCTGATCGTAGGAATGGTCGGTGTGCCAGTCGCCGCCGATATTGGTCTGCTGGTCGGCGGCCTTGCGGACCACGGCGATCTCGGGATGTTCGTCTGTCAGCGGGAAGTAGTTGTTGATGTCGATCCCGCCCCAGCGCCTGGCGAAGGCGATATGCGCTTCCGGCGTGAAATCATCCTGTCCGCGAAACAGCGCCACGCCGTGCTCGTAGATTGCCGTGCGGATCGCGTCGAGCGTGTCGCCCTCGGCCTCGCTCAACCGGACCCCTGTGATCTCCACCCCGCACTTCGGGGCCAGCGGAACCATCTCCATCGCATCTCTCTCCCAACTCTCGCCACGCATTCTACGCTGCTCGCTAAAGGAGTCCAGAAACCGGGCCGGAGTCGGCTTGCCTTTGGAAAGACCCTTTGCTAGGCGCGCGCCGACCCTGCCGGGGCGATGTGTTCCGTCGCCTGCAACTGGTCGGGACGCACAAAGTTTTCTCCGGACCCAAGAGGACCTCAAGCGCGTGGATATTTCCGCCGGTATTCAGGCTAGCCTGGCAGGCCGTTACGCCTCGGCCCTGTTCGATCTCGCAAGCGAGGCCGGCACGGTCACCGCAGTCGAATCGGACCTCGAGAAGCTCGAAGCCGGGCTGCACGAATCGCCCGAGCTCGCCGCTCTCACCACCAATCCCAAGATCTCTCGCGCAGCCGCCGAAAAGGCGCTGTGGGGCGTTTCCGCGATCATGGGCCTCTCAGAGCTGACGCAGAACTTCCTCGGCGTGCTGGCGCAGAACCGCCGCTTGTCGCAGCTGCCGCAGGTCATCCGCGCCTTTCGCGCCATCGCCGCCGCCCAGCGCGGCGAGGTGACCGCAGAAGTCACCAGCGCCCATGCGCTGACCGATGCGCAGCTGGCCGATCTCAAGACCAAGCTGACGGCCCGCGAAGGCCGCACGGTCAAGCTTTCCACGAAGGTCGATCCCGAGCTGCTCGGCGGCCTTGTCGTCACCATCGGATCGAAGCGCATCGACGGCTCGATCCGCACCCGTCTCAATTCGCTCTCCCAGGCCATGAAGGCTTAAAGGACACACATCATGGATATCCGCGCCGCAGAAATCTCCAAGGTCATCAAGGACCAGATCGCCAATTTCGGCACTGAAGCCGAAGTCAGCGAAGTCGGTTCCGTGCTGTCGGTGGGTGACGGTATTGCCCGCATCCACGGCCTCGACAACGTCCAGGCCGGCGAAATGATCGAATTCGCCAACGGCGTTCAGGGCATGGCGCTGAACCTCGAAGCCGACAACGTCGGTGCGGTGATCTTCGGTGCCGACACGGACATCGCCGAAGGCGACAGCGTGAAGCGCACCGGCACCATCGTGGACGTTCCCGTCGGCAAGGGCTTGCTCGGCCGCGTGGTCGACGCTCTCGGCAACCCGATCGACGGCAAGGGCCCGATCGAATCGACCGAGCGCCGCCGCGTCGAAGTGAAGGCACCGGGCATCATTCCGCGTGAATCGGTTTCCGAACCCGTGCAGTCGGGCCTGAAGGCCATCGATGCGCTCGTTCCCGTCGGCCGTGGCCAGCGCGAACTGATTATCGGCGACCGTCAGACGGGCAAGTCTGCCGTCGCAATCGACACCTTCATCAACCAGAAGGAAGCGAACGCGGGCGACGACGAGAGCAAGAAGCTCTACTGCGTCTATGTCGCCGTCGGCCAGAAGCGCTCGACCGTGGCGCAGATCGTCAAGAGCCTCGAAGAAAACGGCGCGATGGAATATTCGATCGTCGTCGCCGCGACCGCTTCGGAACCGGCACCTCTCCAGTATCTCGCACCCTACACCGGCTGCGCGATGGGCGAATTTTTCCGCGATAACGGCATGCATGCGGTCATCTGCTACGACGATCTTTCCAAGCAGGCCGTCGCCTATCGCCAGATGTCGTTGCTGCTGCGTCGTCCTCCGGGCCGCGAAGCCTATCCGGGCGACGTGTTCTATCTCCACAGCCGCCTGCTCGAGCGTGCGGCGAAGATGAACAAGTCGGAAGGCGGCGGTTCGCTGACCGCGCTGCCGATCATCGAAACGCAGGCGGGCGACGTGTCGGCCTACATCCCGACCAACGTGATCTCGATCACCGACGGTCAGATCTTCCTCGAAACCGACCTGTTCTACCAGGGCGTGCGCCCGGCCATTAACGTCGGCCTTTCGGTCAGCCGTGTGGGCGGTGCCGCCCAGACCAAGGCGATGAAGAAGGTTTCGGGCTCGATGAAGCTCGACCTCGCGCAGTATCGCGAAATGGCCGCCTTCGCGCAGTTCGGCTCGGACCTCGACGCCGCAACGCAGAAGTTGCTCAACCGCGGTGCGCGCCTGACCGAGCTGCTCAAGCAGCCGCAGTTCTCGCCGATGCCGTTCGAAGAGCAGACCGTGTCGATCTTCGCCGGCACGAACGGCTATCTCGACGATGTCGCGGTGGACCGCGTGACGGATTACGAAGCGCAGATGCTGAGCTTCATGCGTAGCGAGCACGCCGACGTGCTGGAAACCATCCGCACCACCGGCAAGTTCGAAGACGACACCAAGGACAAGGTCGTCGACGCGCTCAAGACCTTCGCCAAGCAGTTCGCATAAGCCTGACGAGATAAGGGAGCCGAAATGGCTAGCCTCAAGGAACTCAAGGGCCGGATCAACTCGGTCAAATCGACCCAGAAGATCACCAAGGCCAAGCAGATGGTCGCGGCGGCCAAGCTGCGCCGTGCGCAGGCGGCTGCCGAAGCCGCGCGCCCCTATGCCGAGCGGCTGTCGGGCGTGATGGCCAGCCTCGCCGGCAAGGTGAGCGGCGACAGCGCGCCCAAGCTGCTCAAGGGCACCGGATCGGACAAGCGCCACCTGCTGGTGGTCGTGAACACCGACAAGGGCCTGTGTGGCGGTCTCAATGCCAATATCGTCAAAGCCGCCAAGGCTAAGGCGCGCGAGCTGATCGCCGATGGCAAGCACGTATCCTTCTACCTCGTCGGCAAGAAGGGCCGCGCCCCGATCAAGCGCGACTATGCCAACCGGATCGAGAAGCATTTCGACACGTCGGAAGTCCGCACGCCGGGCTTCGAAGAGGCCGAAGCGATCGCCGACGACCTGATCGAGCGTTTCGAGAAGGGCGAATTCGATGTCGCGCACCTCGTCTACCCGATCTTCAAGTCGGCCCTCGCGCAGGACCCAACCGTCGACCAGCTGATCCCCGTCCCTTCCCCCGAAGGCGATGCGGGCACTGCCGGCGATGCCGTGGTGGAATACGAGCCGGGCGAGGAGGAAATCCTCGAAGAACTGCTGCCGCGTTACGTCAAGACGCAGCTGTTCGGTTCGCTGCTGGAGCGCGAGGCCTCAGAACAGGGCGCTTCGATGACCGCGATGGACAACGCCACGCGCAATGCCGGCGACCTGATCCAGAAGCTCACCATCCAGTACAACCGCAGCCGCCAGGCCGCGATTACCACCGAACTGATCGAAATCATCGCCGGCGCCGAAGCGCTGTAAGAATTGGAGAGGATGCCGGAGAGACGTCGAAGAACGCCTACCGGAGCCAGATTATGACCAAACCCGTTTTCACGCTCGTCGCCATCGCACTGCTTTCTGCATGCAGCGAAGAGCCCGCACCCGCTCCGGTCGAAACCGCGACACCTGAGCCGATCGAGACGCTCACTCCGCCCGACCAGGCCTATTTCACGGCAAAATATGCCGAGCAGTGTCCCGAGGAAGAGGCGGTAAACACCGCCGTCTGTCGCCGCGCCGGCATGGGCTCGCCCGATGTCATTTGCGAATTCGGCCTCGGCGAAGACGAATATCTGCGTAACGAGGCAACCCTTACCGCCGGCGACGGCGACTGGGTTTTTGCCGATCCGGAAAATGTTTGCGTCGGCTAAGGCGCGAGAAACCCACTAGTCAGGACATAGATCATGGCCACCGCACCCGTACTTAACCAGAGCCCCAACGGCACTATCAGCCAGGTCATCGGCGCCGTCGTCGACGTGCAGTTCGAAAGCGAGCTGCCCGCGATCCTCACCGCGCTTGAGACGAAGAACGGCGACAATACGCTGGTTCTCGAAGTGGCGCAGCACCTCGGGGAGAACACCGTTCGCACCATCGCGATGGATGGCACCGACGGTCTCGTCCGCGGCCAGGAAGTCGTCAACACCGGCGCGCAGATCTCGGTCCCCGTCGGCCCCAAGACGCTCGGCCGGATCATGAACGTCGTCGGCGCGCCGATCGACGAGCGCGGCCCGATCGGTGCCGACAGCACCAGCCCGATCCACGCGGAAGCCCCGCTGTTCGTCGACCAGTCGACCGAAGCGGCCATCCTCGTCACCGGCATCAAGGTCATCGACCTCCTCGCGCCTTACGCGAAGGGCGGCAAGATCGGCCTGTTCGGCGGCGCGGGCGTCGGCAAGACCGTGCTGATCCAAGAGCTCATCAACAACATCGCGAAGGGCCACGGCGGCGTGTCCGTCTTCGCCGGTGTGGGTGAGCGTACCCGCGAAGGTAACGATCTCTACCACGAATTCCTCGACGCCGGCGTTATCGCCAAGAATGACAACGGCGAAGCGATCAGCGAAGGCTCGAAGGTTGCCCTCGTCTTCGGCCAGATGAACGAGCCTCCGGGTGCACGCGCCCGTGTCGCCCTGTCGGGCCTGACCATGGCGGAATACTTCCGTGACGTCGAAGGCCAGGACGTGCTGTTCTTCGTCGACAACATCTTCCGCTTCACTCAGGCGGGTTCGGAAGTGTCGGCGCTGCTTGGCCGTATTCCTTCGGCCGTGGGCTACCAGCCGACCCTGTCGACCGACATGGGTAACCTGCAGGAGCGCATCACCTCGACCACCAAGGGTTCGATCACCTCGGTCCAGGCGATTTACGTTCCCGCCGACGACCTTACCGACCCGGCCCCTGCAACCTCGTTCGCCCACCTGGACGCGACGACCACGCTGAGCCGCGCGATCTCGGAGCTGGGCATCTACCCGGCCGTCGACCCGCTCGACTCGACCAGCCGCGTGCTTGAACCGCGCGTAGTCGGCGAAGAGCACTATCAGACCGCTCGCCGCGTCCAGGAAACGCTGCAGAAGTACAAGAGCCTGCAGGACATCATCGCCATTCTCGGCATGGACGAGCTGTCGGAAGAAGATAAGCTGACCGTGGCCCGCGCCCGCAAGATCCAGCGCTTCCTCAGCCAGCCGTTCCACGTCGCCGAAGTCTTCACCAACATTCCAGGCGTGTTCGTCCAGCTCGAGGACACGGTCGCCAGCTTCAAGGCTGTCGTCGACGGTGAATACGATCACCTGCCGGAAAGCGCTTTCTACATGGTCGGCGGGATCGACCAGGCCGTCGAGAAGGCCAAGAAGATGGCGGAAGAAGACTGAGCATGGCTCTCCACTTCGAACTCGTTACGCCGGCCAAGCTGGTCCGCTCGGAGGATGTCCACATGGTGGTCGTCCCCGGTGCGGAAGGCGAATTCGGCGTGCTCGAAGGCCACGCGCCCTTCATGTCCACGATCCGCGACGGCGCGGTGCAAGTCTACAAGACCGAAGGCGGCGCGCCCGAGATGATCGAAGTCCGTGGCGGCTTCGCCGAAGTGGGCGACAAGGGCCTCACGGTGCTTGCCGAACACGTCGAAGGCTGAGGCTCTGCACGTATAGATAACGCAAAAGGGCGGTCCTGCGGGGTCGCCCTTTTCGTTTTATACAGCGATCGCCGCAAGGCGAGCAGTTTACTCTCCGTTTACCAATAATCTTTCGCCCCGATTGCAAAGTTCCACAGGGGCAGGCGAAGAGCGAGACACCGGCACCGATCCGCGACCGCGCATTGTCCATGGTCGTGCCGGTCTACAACGAGGAAGCCGGGATCGACGAGCTGATGCGCCGCATCGAGACCGTCTGCGCAACGCAATACCCGGGCGATTACGAAATCCTCCTCGTCAATGACGGCTCAAGCGACAGCAGCTGGTCGCATATCTGCCGCCACGCCGACACCAAGCCGCAAATCGTCGGCATCAACCTTTCGCGCAATCACGGGCACCAACTCGCGCTTGCCGCCGGGCTGGAGCATGTGCGAGGCAGGCTCGTCTTCGTGCTCGATGCCGACTTGCAGGACCCGCCCGAACTGCTGGGCGCAATGGCTGCGAAGATCGCCGAGGGCGCAGACGTGGTCTACGGCCAACGCACCGCCCGCGCAGGCGAAACGGCATTCAAGCGCGGGACCGCCGCACTGTTCTATCGCTTCCTGCAGACCATGACCGATGTCGCGATCCCGCGCGACACGGGCGATTTCCGCCTGATGACGCGCCGCGTGGTCGAGCAACTGAAGGCCATGCCCGAACGCTATCGCTTCGTGCGCGGCATGGTCAGCTGGATCGGCTTCAGGCAGGTCGCCGTCCCCTACGAGCGCGATGCGCGCTTTGCCGGTCAGACGAACTACCCGCTGCGCAAGATGATCGGTCTTGCAGTAGATGCCGTCACCAGCTTCTCGACAGTACCGCTGCGGTTCGCCTCGCATCTCGGTATGGCGTTCGGGCTGCTGGGCATGCTCGCGCTGGGCTGGGTCGGCTGGGGCTGGCTCAGCGGCGAAGCCGTGCAGGGCTGGGCGAGCCTTGCCGCACTGATCCTGATCATCGGTTCCGTCCAGTTGATGGTGCTCGGCGTCTTCGGCGAATATCTCGGCCGGATGTATATGGAGACGAAGAACCGCCCGCTGTTCATCGTCGACGAGATCCGCTCGCAGGTGGCGAATGCGGAGGGCGCAAATCCTGTGCACGAGATGGAGCGCACGCTGCAGCAGACCTATCGCCGCGCCGCGCCGTGAAGTTGCAGGTCGTCCGCTTCTCGCTGGTCGGTCTGGTCAATACGGCTATCGGCTATGGGATTATCCTCGCCGCCATGCTGCTGGGCGCGGGCGACTATCTCGCGAATGCGCTGGGCTACGGGCTGGGCCTGAGCGCCGCTTACCTGCTCCACCGCCGCTTTACCTTCGGCCAGCCGTGGGGCGCCGACCGGGCGGAGGCGGTGCGTTTCACAATCACTGCTGCGCTGTCGTTTTGCGTCAATCTCGCCGTGCTGCGCGCGGCGCGGGAAGCAGGCTTTGTCGGCCATCCCCTGGCGCAACTGGCGGCGATGACTGCCTATTCGGTCAGCTTCTTCATCTTGGCGAAAAGCTGGGTTTTCCTGCGCGCGCGGCAAGTGAGCCGCTAGCGTTTCCTTTTGGCGAGGAAGGCGGCGATCGCATCGACGACGCGGCGTGGCAGCGCACGGACCAGCGCCTTGCGCAGCGTCCAGGCAAAATCGCCGTCATCCTTCACATAATCGGTCCGCGCGGCGAGCACCTTGTCCGAGAAACGCGCCTGCCCGGCGTCATTCGCGAACAGCAGGACATTGTAGCGATTCCAGGGCATTACGTCCTTGTTGTCGCGCAAATGCGGGCGCAGCGCGTCGAAACATGCGTAGCCGGCATCCCCAAACAGCTTGTGCCAGTATTCGAGCGGCTGTTTGTTGATATGGTGCTCGCCCCCTGCCCCGGGACCGCGGCGGAGAACAGGACGATATCGCCGTGCCTCGCGATGCTCGCGACGAAATCGCGCGCGCTGGTTTCCGGCAGATGCTCCGCCACTTCCAGCGTCTGGACTAGGTCGAAGCGCTGGGCGAGATCGAACGGCTGCGACAGGTCTTGCGGCAAGAAATCCGTGACCAGCGGCTCAGTCAATAGTCGCCGTCCAGTACCGTCGCGGTGACCCCGTGCTCTTCCCAAACCTTGCCCCAAACGCCCTTGCCACCGCCGACATCGAGCATGGTCGCGATGGCGATCTCGCCCTTGACCAGCGGAACCACGATCTCGGCCGACCTGCGCGCGCCCGAACCGATATAGGCGTAAAAGTCGTCGTTATACTCGTGCATGGTCTGGGCTGTCCCGTCTGCGTCTTCGGCGTCGCTTGTCCCTATCCCAGCGCGCAGCGCGCAGCGCGCGTGAACCTGCGAGGGCGCTGGACGGTGTGGCCATCCACATCGCAATACGCTGCGATGGTGACGACGCCTAGTGCCGCATCGACCACGGGCGCTTGCCCGATAGAGCCGGACGAGGAAGGGGACCGTTCGCCTGTCTAAATCTGCGCCAGTGGCCATGAGCAATAGCGCCGATCTGCGCGAGCGGCTGCTGTGGCCGGTATTGCTGTTCGCCTGCGCCCTTCCCCTGTTGCTAGTCGAGTTCCCTCCGCTGGTCGACCTGTTCGGTCATCTCGGGCGTTACGCGATCCAGACCGAGCTGGCCGAGCGACCGGAACTGCAGCCCTATTTCAGCTACCGATGGCAATTGGTCGGCAATCCCGGCGCGGACCTGTTGGTGGAATTGCTCGCGCCAGTTCTGGGGCTTGAACCTGCGGTGCGACTGATCGTGCTGGCGACCCAATTGCTGGCGGCCTCGGGCGTTCTGGCAATGAGCACGGCGTTACATGGACGCATCACGCCCTTCGCGATCTGCGCTCTACCCCTGATCTATGCCTTTCCCTTCCAGTACGGATTTCTCAACTTCTCGCTCTCGATGGCGCTGGCGATGCTGGCTTCCTTCGCGTGGCTGCACCTGCGACAGTCGCAGGTCGCATGGCGAGCGCCACTGTTCCTTGCCGTCGCGGGACTGATCGTCTGGCTCTGCCACGCCTTCGGCTGGGCTTTCCTCGGCCTGTTGTGCGGAAGCGCCTCGCTTCATGCGCGGTGGATCGAGGGGCGGCGGGGAGCGGATCTCGTCCTTCGGGTGCTGGCCGATTGCGGCGTCTTGCTGCTGGCCATCGTGCCGATGCTGGTATGGCGCACCGCGTCTGCGGGCGCGGACACCAATGAATGGTCCATCCCGCTCAAGATCGTCTGGCTGACCTCGGTCTTTCGCGCCGGGCCGCCGATGCTGGACTGGCTGTCGGCCGGATTTCTCGCCGCCGTGATCGCTGCCGGCTTCGTGTTGCGCCCCATCCGCGTCCACGGTGCGATGGCGATTGCAGCGCTGCTCTGCCTCGCGGCCTTTGCCGCCCTTCCCGCTCGCGTGTTCGGCTCATACTACGCCGACATGCGCTTGGTGCCATACACGCTGATCGTCGCGCTGCTGGCGCTGCGCGCGCCGAAGATGGGCCAGATTTTCCAGAGGTTCGCGCTCGTGGCTGCGCTTGCGTTTCTGGGATTTAGGATCGCCGCCACCAGCGTCGATTTCGTCGACAAGGACCGGCTGGTTCACGCCAATCTGCCCGCTCTCGAAGCAATTCCGCGCGGCGCGCGCGTCGTCAACTTCGCCGTCGAGCAATGCGGCTTCCAGTGGCGGCTCAATCCACTCCGGCATCTCGGCGGTTTCGCGATTGCGCGGCGCAGCGCCTTCACCAACGACCAGTGGGAAGTGGCAGGCGCAAATGCGCTGACCGTGCACTATCCCGACGGCGAACCCTTCGTGCGCGATCCATCCCAATCGGTCGTCATCGAGGAATGCGCCGACTCCGGCCTTCCTACCCTGGCACAGGCGCTCGACCGCTTGCCCGCCGGCGCATTCACACACGTCTGGATACACGGAACCGACCCTGCAGTTGTAGAGCTTCCATTCCCCGCTCGCGAGATCTGGCGTGGCCGAACCGGAGTGGTGTTCGAACTCGGCACGTAGGCCAGTTCCAACCGGATCTCCCGGACCATTCGCCAAGACATGCCTGCATCCGAAAAATTAACCATCGCGATGGCAGGGTAGAACGCGAAAGGGGCAGCCGGGCGTGGCGAGTATTGCAAGCGATATGGAGACCGCACCGCGCGCGCAGCCGGCATGGCTAGGCGACGCGCTGGTCCTGCTCGCGATTGTCGCGACGGCGCTCATCGCGCGCCTGCCGTGGTTTGGTTTCCCGCTCGCCGGCTACGACGAGCAGCTCTATTCGCTGATCGGGCAAGCGATGAACCAGGGCGCACTGCCTTTCGTCGAAGTTTGGGATCGCAAGCCCGTCGGCCTCTTCGCCTTGTTTGCAGCCGCACACGCCGTCGGCGGTCCCGGGCCCGAAGCCTACCAAGCCCTCGCCCTGCTGTTCACCGTCGCGGGCGGCTGGCTGACGGCGGTGCTGGCGAGGCCGCTGGTCGATCGCGTGACTGCTGCCGGAGCAGGAATGCTCTATGTTTTGTTGATGACGGTCTACGGCAGCGCATCGGGACAATCGGAGGTCTTCCACGTTCCGCTGATGCTGGCGATGGCCGTCCTCGTCCGCGATTCTGCCCACCCGAACGCCATCCGTCGCGCACTCGTAGCCATGCTGATTGGCGGTCTGGCCTTGCAGGTCAAATACACCGTTGCACCGCAATGCGCGATGTTCGGCCTGTGGGCTCTGTGGGGGCAGTACCGGCAGGGAGCGAGCAAAGCACGACTGGTCGCCCTTGCCGCTGCTTTCTTCGCGCTCGGCCTGCTGCCAACCGGTTTGGTGGCGCTATACTATGCGTTGGCGGGGCACTGGGACGGCTTCTTCTTCGCCAATTTCCTGTCCTTCTTCGACCGCGCGCCGTCAGGCGCCGGGCGGCTCCACAAAGATCTGCTCCTCGGCCTTGTCCCGCTGGCCGTGCTCGCTGGCGGCGGGCTCTACGCCGCCACCCGCCTGACCCCGCCGCGCGACAGGTCGCACTATGTGTTCATCGCGTTCTGGTTCGCCGCATGCCTCGCGACCGCATTCCTGCCCGGTACCGTCTACCGCTACTATTTTGCCGCCCTCGTCCCGGCGAGCGTGCTGCTCGCCCTGCTCCTGCTCGACCGGTCCGGCCCAGCCCGCTGGGGTCCGCTGGTCCTCGTCGTAGCGGGCGCGTTCGCGCTCGCCGCACCGTTATCTCTGCCCGGCGAACTGCAAGAGCGCGCTGCCGATTACGACCGATTTGCTGCTACCGTCGCGCAGAGCAGCGAAGACAGCGATGCTTGCATCTTCGTGTTCGACGGACCGAGCTCGCTCTATCGCCTCGCCGATTCCTGCCTGCCCTCGCGCTTCGTTTATCCCGACCATCTCAACAATGCGCTCGAGCGGAATGCGCTGGGGATGTCGCAGGAGGGTGAGGTCGCGCGCATCTTGGAAACCCGCCCACCGGTCATCGTCACCGCCGACACGCCACTCACTCCGCAGAACAAGGAGGCGAAGGCGCTCGTGCTGGAGACCATCGCCCGCGACTACATCGAACTCGCCGAAATCGAGATCGGAGACCGCACGATCCGCGCGTGGGAACGCCGCCGCTGAGCCTTTGTCCGCCGGAGTTCGCCCTCCGTCGATAGCCCCTCCCCTTGCACCGCCCGCAAGCTATGTCTCATAGGGCGTAGAACGCATGGGAGACTGCACTTGAAACTCGTATCCACGCTGGCCATGGCCGCAGCCATGACGCTTGCAACCACCACCCCCGCCGCCGCACAGGACGGCGTGCCCGGCCCTGAAGACGATCCGCACATCTGGCTGGAAGAAGCCCGCAGCGACGAAGCGCTCGACTGGGTGCGCGCCGAGAACGAGCTGACTATGGCCGCGCTCGCGAGCGATCCGCGCTTCGAGACGCTCAAGGCCGAAGCGCTGGCGATCTACGACAGCGAAGACAAGATCCCCTACGTCTCGATCCGTCCCGACGGCCTCTACAATTTCTGGCAGGACAAGGAAAACCCGCGCGGTCTCGTCCGCCGTACCACGCTGGAAAGCTATCGCACCGACAGTCCCGAATGGGAAACCGTACTCGATGTCGACGCGCTGGCCGAGGCAGAGGGCAAGGAGTGGGTCTACAAGGGCTCGACCTGCCTGCCGCCGGCCCAGACCATGTGCATGATCGCGCTGAGCGACGGCGGCAAGGATGCCACCATCCTGCGCGAATTCGACATGGCGACCAAAAGCTTCGTCGCAGGCGGCTTCACGCTGGAGAACGAGAGCCAGGGCGGTGTCCAGTGGCTCGATCAGGACACGCTGCTGGTTAGCCGCGATTTCGGCGAAGGATCGCTCACCGACAGCGAATATCCGCTCAGCACGCGCGTGTGGAAGCGCGGCACCTCGATTGAGGATGCGCCGGAAATCTTTCGCGGGGAGCAGAGCGATGTCTGGTCCGGCGCGAGCCTGTTGCGCGACGGAGATGCCGTGGTCCACGGCTACACCGCCTTCCGGGCGGTAAGCTTCCACGAGACCGAGCATTATTTCCAGAAGGATGGCGAGTGGGTGCGTCTCGACATCCCGCTGAAGGCCTCGCCCTATGGCATCGTCGACGACCAGCTGCTGTTCTCGACCGATGTGGATTGGGAAACGCAGGGACAGACCTTCCCCGCCGATTCGCTGATCGCGGTCGATCTGGAAGCTTTCAAGGCCGACCCGAACGGCGCGACGAAAACGCTCGTCTGGGCGCCCGAAGACCGCCAGACCAAGCAGGGCGCCACGATTACCTCTGACAGCCTCTACGTCACTCTGCTCGACAATGTGCGCGGTAAGGTGATGAAGCTGGACTATGCCGATGGCGAGTGGGTGCGGAACGCAGTCGACCTGCCCGAGAACGCGACGATCGGGATCAACGCCTCGTCCGACGAGCGCGACGAGGTGATGTTCACCGTCACCGACTTCCTCAACCCGTCGAGCCTCTACTACCTCGATGGCGAAGCGGGCACGATGGAAGTGCTCAAGACCTCACCCGCCTATTTCGACAGCGAGGGCATGGAGGTCGAGCAGTTCGAGGCCACAAGCAAAGACGGCACGAAGATCCCGTACTTCGTCGTCAAACCGGCTGGCGCGACACTCGACGGGACGAACCCGACACTGCTGACCGGCTATGGCGGCTTCCAGGTCCCGCGCTTGCCGGCCTATCTCGGCACCACGGGCAAAATGTGGCTGGAGCGCGGCGGGGTCTACATCCTCGGAAACATGCGCGGCGGGGGCGAATTCGGCCCCGGCTGGCACCAGAGCGCCATTCGCGAGAACAAGCAGCGCACCTGGGACGATTTCATCGCCATCGCCGAGGATGCGGTCGCGCGCGGGATCACCAGCCCCGATCACCTCGGCATCCAGGGCGGCTCACAAGGCGGCCTGCTGGTCGGCACGGCCTTCACCCAGCGCCCCGATCTGTTCGACGCGGCCATCGTCCAGATCCCGCTGTTCGACATGCTGCGCTATCACCTAATCGGCCGCGGTGCCTCGTGGATCGGCGAATATGGTGATCCGCGCATTCCCGAGCAGCGCGAGTGGATCGAAGACTATTCGCCCTACCAGAAGATCGTCGAGGGCGTGGACTACCCCACCCCCTTCCTCTGGGCCTCGACCGCCGACGACCGCACGCATCCGGCCCATGCCCGCAAGGGCGCGGCGAAGCTCAAGGCGCTCGGACAGCCCTATTATTACTACGAGGAAATGACCGGCGGCCACTCGGGCGGCGTGGACAATGAACAGCGCGCGCAATTGCAAGCGCTGCAATATGTCTATCTGCTCCAGCAGCTGGCGGACGACGAACAGACCGGCGGCTGAGTTCGGCATTGCATTACACGAGGGGCGGTCCAGCGATGGGCTGCCCCTTTTTATATCAGCGCGGCGAGCGGGTCGGCGCGTGGAAGTCGGGCGGTTTATCGGCCACCCAATCGACGAACTTAGCGAGCGTATCGCGCTCCAGCAATGCCGCGCGATCCTCTCCGACACGGGCAAGCTCGGCGTTGGTGAAGTTCGCGTGGATCGCGCGGTGGCAGATCGGGTGGACCGGTGCGGTTGTCCGGCCCTTCTTCGATTTGGGCACCGTGTGATGCTGCTGCACGCGGCGACCGAGCGGACGATCGCAAAGCCAACACCTATCGGACTCTTTCGTCATCCGGCCGGACGGCTCACGTCTTTTGCGCCGCCTTTTTCTTCTTCATCGTATCGTGGAAGCGGTCGGCCCAGCCGGGCTTCACCACCTGTTCGGCGCGAACCATTCGCAGGTCGCCAGCGCCGACATCACGGCTCACCGCGCTTCCTGCCGCGACGATAGCATCCGGCCCGATTGTGACCGGCGCGATCAGCGCGCTGTTGGAGCCGATGAAAGCGCGCTCCCCGATCACGGTCTTGTATTTGAAGTAACCATCATAATTGCAGGTTATGGTGCCTGCGCCGATATTTGCGCCCGCGCCGACCTCCGCATCGCCGAGGTATGTGAGGTGGCTCGCCTTGGCCCCTTCGCCCAGGGTCGCTTTCTTCATCTCAACGAAATTGCCGACGAAGCTGTCCTTTTCCATCACCGCACCGGGCCGCAGGCGTGCGTAGGGGCCGACCTGGGCGCCTTCGCCGATGGTCGCGCCCTCGATATGGCTGAAGCTCTTGATATGCGCCCCGCTTGCCACGGTCACGCCGGGGCCGAACACCACATTGGGATCGATCGTCACATCTGCAGCCAGCTCGGTATCGTAGCTGAAGAACACCGTCTCCGGCGCGCGCAGGGTCACGCCTTCTGCCATCCAGTGCTCACGCTGCTCGGCCTGCCACTGCGCCTCAGCGGCGGCGAGTTCGGCACGGCTGTTGATCCCTGCGACCTCGTTGGCATTGGTTTCGACGACCACCACCTTGTCGCCCCGCGCAATCGCATTGGTGGCAACGTCGGGCAGGTAGTATTCGCCCTGCGCATTGTCGTTGCCGACCGCATCGAGCAGCGGCCACATATCGTCCGAATGCGCCACGATCAGCCCAGAATTGCACAGGTCGCAGGCGCGCTCGGCATCGCTGGCGTCCTTGAACTCGACCATTTTCGAGACCGCGCCGTCTTTGTCGGCAATGATGCGCCCGTATTGAAGCGGATCGTCGGGCCGGAAGCCGAGCACGGCGACCTTCGCGCCGCCCTCCAACGCCGCGGCAAGTTTGCGGACGGTCTCTGCCTTCACCATCGGACAATCGCCGAAGCACACCAGGATATTGCCGCTGAACCCGTCGAGCGCCTCGCGGGCCTGCAATGCTGCATGCGCCGTGCCGAGCTGAGGGTCTTGCAGGGTCGTGCTGACGTCGCGGTCCGCCAGGGCCGCGTCGAGCTGCTCGCGCTTGTCGCCGACCACCACGACGGTACGCTTCAACTCCAATTGCGCAAAACTGCCGAGCAGGTGCATCAGCATCGGGCGCCCGGCGATGGGGTGCAAGACCTTGTGCAGGCTGCTTTTCATGCGCGTACCTTTGCCTGCGGCGAGGATGACGGCGGCGAAGTCTGTCGATTGGCTCATGCCTTCGCCCATGCCACCAATTGCTTGCGGTTTGAAGAACCATCCGCCACGCGGTTGCGCATGAGCGATTTCCCTTTCGATATCGTCGGTTTCGACCTCGATGGCACGCTGGTCGAAAGCCACCGCGACCTGGGCGCGGCCGTGAACTACGCGCTGGAGCTAGGCGGGTTCGATCCGGTGCCTGCGGATAGTGCAAGCGACCTCATCGGCGGCGGCGCGAAGATCATGCTGAAGCAGGCGGTCGATGCGCAAGACGGCATGCCGGAGGATGAGTTCCGCAAGCTCTACAAGCAGATGCTCGCCTATTATTCCGAGCACAATGCCGTGCACACCCGACCCTATCCGCATGCCGAGGAGACGCTGGCGGCGCTGGCGGATCGCGGCGTGAAGCTCGCGCTAGTTACGAACAAATTCGAGGAATTCGCGCGGCAAATTCTCACGACGCTTGGACTGGCCGGCCGTTTCTACGCGATCATCGGCGGCAACAGTCTGGGCAAGGATGAGAGCGGCATCTACCGCGCCAAGCCCATGCCTGATCCGGTAATCGAAGCCCGGCAGCGGGGCGGCGGCGGCCCATTCGCCTTTGTCGGCGACAGCAGCTACGACGTGAAAGCGGCGCGCGGGGCCGCGGTCCCGGTGATCGGCGCCCGCTACGGCTATTGCGACAAACCGCGCGGGCAATTGGGCGCCGATGCGGAGATCGATTCGCTGGCCGAACTGGTCGTGGCGCTGGAACGCCTCTGACGCGCCAGCCGTTCTCGCCCTGCCCCTACGGCACGGCGGAGCACCGCGCATACGGTTGCAAGCCGCAGGCAAAAGTGCCACGCCGCACCGCACAATTGACCTTTACGTAAACGAAAAACAGCAGGAGCCATCCCATGAGCATCGATTTCAAGGACAAGGTCGCCATCGTCACCGGCGCCGGCGGCGGTCTGGGCCGCGAATATGCGCTGGAACTCGCCCGTCGCGGCGCGAAGGTCGTCGTCAACGACCTCGGCGGCTCGCGCGACGGCACCGGCCATTCGGACATGGCGCTGCAGGTGGTCGAAGAAATCGAGAAGGCCGGCGGCGAGGCGATGTCGAACGGCGGCAGCGTCACCGAGTTCGAGCAGATGGAAAAGATGGTCGCCGACGCCAAGCAGAAGTGGGGTGGCGTGCACATCGTCATCAACAACGCCGGTGTCCTGCGCGACAAGACCTTCGCCAAGATGACGATGCAGGATTTCGAATTCGTCGTCGACGTGCACCTCAATGGATCGGCCAATGTGTCGAAAGCCGTGTGGGAAACCATGCGCGAGCAGGCTTATGGCCGGCTCCTGATGACCGCCTCCTCGACCGGCCTGTTCGGCAATTTCGGCCAGGCGAATTACGGCGCGGCCAAGCTCGGTCTCGCGGGCCTGACCAAGACGCTCCAACTCGAAGGCGCGAAGTACAACATCAAGATCAACACGATTTCGCCGGTTGCCGGCACGCGCATGACCGAAGATCTCTTCCCGGAAGAAGCGTTCAAGCTGTTCGATCCGGTGAACGTGGTCCCCGCCGCGCTCTTCCTCGTCAGCGAAGATGCGCCGACCAATGCCATCGTTGGCGCTGGCGCAGGCGGCTTCCACAGCGCCTGGACCGTCATGAACGACGCCGTCTGGCTGAAAGACGAAGAACGCACGGTCGAGGGCTTTGCTGCAAATTGGGACAAGATCAGCGAATTCTCGAACTTGAAGGCGCCGCAAAGCGGTTCCGAACAGTCGGGCGCGATCCTGACCGCGATGCAGAAGGTCACCGGCACCGGCCCGAGCAGCGCGCGGGGCTGACCCGCCGTATTGACTTGGTAATACACTAAAGCCTATTTTCCCCGCAACAGGGGAGCATAGGCTTTTGTACAGTCAGGAAGATATCAACTCGGCGGTCGCGGCAGGCGCCCTGAGCGCCGAAGCGGCCGACGCCCTGCGCACGCATGTCGCCGCTTCCCGCGATGCGGTCCCGGCGGATGCCGAGCATTTCCGGCTCATCACCGGCTTCAACGACATCTTCGTATCGATCGGCGTGGTAATCATGTTGCTGGCGGTCGGCGCGATCGGTCAGGCTATCGCAGGCGCGATCTACCCAGCTCCCTATTACGATGGTACCGACTGGGACCCCAACTGGTATGCCGACACGCGCGCCCAGCTCGATCTTGCGCAAGGGATCAGCACCGCCCTGGCCGCAGCCTTCGTAGCGGCGACCGCCTGGCTGCTGGCCGAGTTCTTTACGCTCAAACGCCGCATGGCCCTGCCCAGCATCCTCCTCCTCCTCGCCTTCGCGATAGGAGTGATGGTGACGCAGGCGGGCGTCATCATGTCGTTCTTCAACGGCGGCAGCACGACGAGCGAGACCATCGGCGTAATCCTGCTCGCGGTTGCCGCGCTGGTCACCGCAGGCGCTTCATGGCTGCACTGGAAGCGGTTCATGGTACCGATCACCGTCGCCGCCATGACCGCCGCCGTCGCCGGAACGGCCGTGTTGCTGCTGGTCGCGGCCATCGGGCCCAATAGCGACAATCTGGAGACGGTCGTCCTCTCGGTCGTCTTCATCGTCGGTCTCGTCATCTTTGCTTTCGCCATGCGCTGGGACATGAGCGATACAGCGCGCTCCACCCGCCGCAGCGACGTCGCCTTCTGGCTGCACCTGCTGGCCGCGCCCATGATCGCGCATCCGGTCTTCGCCCTGATCGGGGTGACCGACGGCGACAATATCGGCCTCGGCGCCGCCTTCGCGGTGATCGCGGTCTATGTCGTGTTCGGGCTGGTAGCGCTGGCGGTCGATCGTCGCGCACTGCTGGTGTCCGCACTGGCCTATGTGCTGATCGCGCTGACCTTCCTGTTCCGCGAATTCGGAGCGGTGGAGCTCAACTTCGCGCTGACCGCGCTGGTGATCGGCTCCGCTCTGCTGACGCTGAGCGCGCTGTGGACACCTATCCGCGCCGCCGTGGTCGGCAGCCTGCCGGGAGACATGCGGACGCGCCTCCCGGCGACGGCCTGACAGCCTAGGGTCTCGCCCCTACTCGTCGACCGCCTTGAGCAGCCGTCGCTCCACCGGGGCGATCACACCGGCGAGCTCGTGCCCACGCTTCAGCACCTGCCCATGCTCGCCGAACAGGGTCCACATGCCCTGCCGATTGCGTAGCGCGGGCCGCTTTTCGATGCGCGCTTGCGGGCGCTCCGCGGTCCGCCGGAAGGCAGCAAAGGTCGCAGTGTCCTTGGTGAAGTCCATCGCATAATCGCGCCACTCGCCAGCGGCGACCATGCGCCCGTAGAGGTCGAGAATGCGCAACAGCTCTTCGCGTGCGAAGCCGATCTGGTTGGGCTTGCGTCCGGGAAAGGCAACGACCGTGCCGCTGGCAGCGCTCATCAATCGGCAGTCCCGCTGCGGCGCCGGGGTTCGCGCTCGGCACGCAGGGCGGCGATTTCCTCGCGCATGGAGCGCAGTTCGCTCTCCAGCTTTTCGATGCAGTCGATCCGGTTGCCCTCGGCATCCTCGCACGGCGTGCCGTAGGGGACGAACTCCTTCATCCACTCCTCCGCAGGCACCAGCGTGCTGCGCGCCTTCAGGCCGATCATCGTCGCGCCCTCGGGCACTTCGTCGGTCACGACGGCATTCGCCCCGATGCGCGCGCGGCGTCCAACCGTCACGGGCCCGATCACCTGCGCGCCCGAGCCGAGGATCACGTCGTCCTCGATTGTCGGATGCCGCTTGCCGCCGACTCCATTGGTCGGGTTCGTCCCGCCCAAAGTCACATGCTGGTACATGGTGACGTTGTCGCCGATCTCTGCTGTCTCACCAATTACGGAGAAGCCGTGGTCGAGGAAGAAGTTCTTCCCGATCTTCGCGCCCGGATGAATGTCGATCCCGGTCACCATCCGGCTCCAGTGATTGACCAGCCGGGCGAGGAAGAACAGCTCGGCTTCGAACAGCCAGTGCGCGATGCGGTGGTAGAACAGCGCCCAGACACCCGGATAGGTCAGGATTTCCCAGCGGCTGCGCGGCGCGGGATCGCGGGCCTTGATGCTGTCGAGATAGGCGACAAGCCGTTCAAACATGCGCGTATTCTCCCACCGGCTGCGCTTTAAAGCAAGCGGCCCTGCTCAGGACCCTGCACTGCTTCCAGCGCATCACGCCAGACAGATAGGGTCGCGGGCACCTTGCGTTCAAGGCTGAGCCGGTCGATTTCGGCCACGACGCGCTCGATTGCGGCATGGCTACGCTCCATCCGCGGAACGAGATAAGCGGGGGCGCCCTCGCCCAGCGCCAGGCCGCGCTGGGTAGCGTGCGATAGGATGAGGTCGGCAGCCATGGCATCGTCGGGCGGCCCGATTTCGAGCTGCAGCGAGGCGCGCATCCGGGTCTGGAGGTCCGGGAGGTCGATGTCCCATTGCTCGCCGTCCACGACCAGCAGGAGCGGCGTGCCATCTTCCTGCGCGCGGTTCCAGCGGTGGAACAGCGTAGTTTCGTCCTGTGCATCGGCCCCGTCGATCGCCCCGCCGAGCCCGGCATCGACGAACCACTTGGCCAGCAGCGATTTGCCCGAGCGCGGCGGGCCCATCAGCACGGCGCTGCGGAACGGCCAGTTTTCGGGGGCCTGCAAGGCTTCCGCAACCGCGCGGTTGCCACTGCCGATCACGATGGATGGCGGATCGCCACCATGCACCGGCGCCAGCGGGAGAGCGATCTGGGACATGTCGCCCGCGCCCTCAGCGACTGATCGAAAGCGCGTTGCTGCCCTGCTGGACGGTGAAGCCACGGGCGCGCAGCGCATCTGCCAATTCGCCGATCGACCCGCCGAAGCTGACGGTCACGACCGTGGTGCCGCCGATGGCCGTGCTGCGCACCCCGGTGCTGCGAACGCCGTTCGCCCCGCGAATGCCGGCCAGCGCGCTATCGAAGCTCGCCGCATCGGGCGTCGCGACCTGCACCGTGTAGAGCGCGACCGAGCCTTCCGGCGGCGGCGTGCGGATCGGGGCAGCGGTGATCGCATCTCCGCTCTCGCTGGTCGCCTCTTCGTTGCTTCCACGCTGGGTTGCCTGTTCGCGATTCGCACGGTCCTGGGCGATCAAGGCACGGCCGAGCTCGATCAGGCGCTGGATGGCCGGATCGGATTCGGGCGAGCCGAGATTGAGCGTAGGATCGGGCCGCAGCTTTCCGTCCACCAGCGCTCGCGTGAACAGGCTGTCGAAGCGCACCACCGCGCGATCCAGCATGGCAGGCAGCTGCTCGGGCGTCTCGGCGGTCATCGTGAAGCTGCCGAGATAGGTGTTGTCCGGCCCGTATCGCGCGGTGAAGGTGCCCTCCACGGGCCCGCCCGGATACGTGTACCGCAGTCTTGCGACCGGGGTCAGCACATCGGCGGCACCGAACTGGTCGAGCACATTGCGCCACCATACGCGGCTGCGGCGCCCCGTCTGCCCATAGGTCACGAGCAGCGAATCGCCGCCCGACCCTACCGGCCGGACATAGTCGATCCGGCTCGCGCCAGCCTGGTATTGGGCCCACGCCCGCTGCCAGGGATTGACCCGTTCATAGACGAGATTGGTGCCGGCCGAGACGGTCACGGGTACCAGCAGCATCGGGGCCGAGCGCGAAGCCGCGCCTTCGGAGCCGAGATAGCGCGACGCGCGCTGGCGATCGAAGATCACGCCGAGCGTCGCAATATAGCGCTTCGGTCCGATCCGTTCGCGCTCGATCACGATGGCGGATACCAGCGAATTGATCTGGGAATCGGGTAGCGAAGGCCCTTCGATCTTTTCCCAAGCCAGCTTGGCCGCCTCTACCCAGGCTTCCTCGCGCGCTTCTTCACCCGTGTCGGCGCTGACGTCGACTTCGATGCCGGACACCTCAATATCGCTCGAGGCAGCAATCGCTGCGATCCCGCGCTCGCCACCGACCTGCGCCCAGGCGATGGCGCCCAGAGTGCCAAGCACGACGATGCCGGCCAGCAGCAGCAGCCAAGTGCGTCGCGACGCGGTTCGGAGGGGAATGGCGTAATCCATCGGGGAAACAGCGGGCCTTTTGCCGAAAGGAATCTGGAAATCCAAGCGCGAATGCGTAAGGCGGGTGGCATGAGCGATGAACCCGGCAAAAAAGCCACGTCCTATACCTATGAACAGGCGGGCGTCTCGATCGAGGCGGGCAATGCGCTGGTGAGAGCCATCGGCCCGCTGGTCAAGGCGACCATGCGCCCCGGCGCGGATGGCGAGATCGGCGGATTCGGCGGGTTTTTCGATCCTAGGGCCGCTGGTTACAAGGATCCGCTGCTGGTCGCGGGCAATGATGGCGTGGGCACCAAGCTCAAGCTCGCGATCGACACCGGGCGACACGACACCGTCGGCGTCGATCTTGTCGCCATGTGCGTCAACGATCTTATCGTTCAGGGTGCGGAGCCGCTGTTCTTTCTCGACTATTTCGCCACCGGAAAACTGGAGAACGGTGTCGCCGAGCGCGTGATCGCGGGCATCGCCGATGGCTGCAAGCAGGCCGGTTGCGCGCTGATCGGTGGCGAGACGGCGGAGATGCCCGGCATGTACGCGGCGGGCGATTACGACCTCGCCGGGTTTTGTGTGGGCGCGGTCGAACGCGGCGAACAGTTGACCGGAGAGCGCGTTGCACCCGGCCACATATTGCTCGGCCTAGCAAGTTCGGGCGTCCATTCGAATGGCTTCTCGCTGGTCCGCCGCCTTGCAAAGGACAAGGGCTGGAAGCTCGACCGCCCCGCCCTCTTCGACCGCGATCGCCTGCTGGTCGATACGCTGATCGAACCGACGCGCATCTATGTTCAGAGCCTGCTGCCACTGGCCCGCGAGGGGCTGATCGATGCCATGGCGCATATCACCGGCGGCGGCCTGCTCGAGAATATTCCTCGCGTGCTGCCATCCGGCGCCCATGCCGAAGTCGATGCCGACGGATGGGAGCAACCAGGGCTGATGGCTTTCCTGCAGGCGCAAGGGAATATCGAGCCTGCGGAGATGGCGCGCACCTTCAACTGCGGCGTCGGCATGGTGCTGGCGGTCGAACCTGCGAACGCGGAAATCGTGCGCACACGCCTCGAGAGTGCGGGTGAAACGGTTTTGCCGGTCGGCCGCATCGTCGAAGGAGCGAAAGGTTGCACCGTGCGTGGCAGCACCGGGACCTGGGCCGCGCGCGAGGATTGGTCGGCAACGCATAATGCCTGACCCGGCGGCCACGAAGGTGCCCGTCGCAGTCTTCGTGTCCGGCAAGGGCACCAATATGGCCGCGCTGCTCTACGCCAGCCGCCAGCCGGATTGCCCTTATGAGATTTGCCTCGTCGCGGCGAATGATCCGGCGGCCGAAGCGCTGGTGCTGGCCGAGGCCGAAGGCGTCCCGACCTATGCCCTGTCGCACAAAGGGATGTCCCGCGGCGATCACGATAGCGCGATGGAAGCCGCTGCGAGAGACGCGGGTGCCGAGTATATCGTGCTGGCAGGCTATATGCGTATTCTCACGCCCGCATTCGTGAAGCGCTGGGAAGGACGGATGCTCAACATCCATCCTTCGCTGCTGCCGAAATATCCCGGCCTCGATACCCATGCCCGCGCCATCGCGGCGGGTGACAACCATGGCGGAGCCACGGTACACCTCGTGACCGAGGACCTCGACGCGGGCGAGGCGCTGGGCCATGTCGAGGTGGCGATCTGGCCTTCCGACACGCCGGAAAAGCTCGCCAATCGCGTGCGGGTCGCCGAACACCAGCTCTATCCGCGGGTGCTGGCCGATTATATCCGCCGGATGCAAGAGCGCGCTTGATATGCCTGTGCGGACGGATAGTGTGCGCCCGATGGGTCGCTCTTTCATATTCTACGCACTGGCCGCCATCGGTCTTGTCATCGTCGCCAGCAATGCGAACGACATCGAAGGGCGACATTCCGAGGCGAGCATGACGGAGACGTTGCTTGTTGTCGGTGGTGTGCTGCTCTTCGTGCTGGTCGCGCGCATCGCCATCGCGCGCTTCAATGCGAGACGTAGCGGCTAATGACCGCCCCGCCCCGTCCGCATCCTTTTGCGCGCTCGATGGCATCCGAGCTGGCAAGCCGGGCTTTCGCCACGATGTGGCAGCACGGGCTGACAAAGCGCCCACCGCTCGAGCCAGACTATCTGTGGACCGTCGGCGCAGACGGTTTCTCAGCCGAAGACGAGCATTCGATCCGTAGCGCGGAAGACGTTGCCGATTTCCGGGAGCGGCTGGACGCGCTGTGCTCGGCGCTGGTCGAGGAAGCAGCGCTCAATCCCCTCGGCCATACGATGGCCTATGGACAGATTACCGCGGCCATTCGAAAGCGCCATGCCCTCGGCCGGTTCTGGAACGAGAATCCGGGCGTAGCTCAGCGCGAGATCGCGCCGCCGATCCTCGTGGTGGGCCAGATGCGCAGCGGGACCACGCGGGTCCAGCGCCTGCTCGCCGCCGATCCGCGCCACTCGGGCACGCGTTTCTGCAACAGCCACGATCCTGTTCCCGCCACGCCCGACTTGCGGCCCGCCAAGGCTCGCGCTGCGCTGGCCGTCGCAAGGCGTATCAATCCCTGGCTCGACACCGTCCATCCCTTCGGAGCGCTGCGGACCGATGAGGAAATCGGGTGGCTTGCAGCGGCCCTGTCACCGGCTACGTTCGAAGCTCAATGGCGGATCCCTTCCTTCGTCGCATTCAGCAGCGCGCGGGACGCAGGGCCCGTCTACCGCGAATTCGCGCGTATCCTGCGTACCGATGCCCACGTGATGCAGGAAGCCGACCGCCCTCGCGTCCTCAAGTGCCCGCAATTCGCAGAAGATCTGGGAGTGCTGCTCGCACAATTCCCGGACGCGCGTCTGGTGCTATGCCGGCGCCCGAAGGAAGATATTCTGGAAAGCAGCGTTTCGATGACGGCCAGCCAAATGGCGTTTCAGTCCGACCACCATGACCTGCAGTGGCTCACCGCCATGTGGCAGGATAAAATCTCGCACCGCGAAGCTGCGATGGAGCGCGATCTCCGAAACTTTTCCGGTCTGCTGGCGACAATCGACTTCGCCGCACTGAACGCCGATTGGCGATCCGCGATCGGTACAGCCTACCGCGCGCTCAACCTGGAGCTGACATCCGAAGCTGTCGAGGCAATGCGGAAGGAACAGGAAAGGTCACACGACGACCCGCACCACGATCATGCGGGGCAGATGGCGGGTTTCAGCGCTGCCTGAGCCTAATTCCCAGGTCGGGGAGACGAACGCTTTCTCGATCCTCGATCAGCGCCGCTGCATGGCGTGGTAGCGCGTCACCGTCATCAGTTCGGGATCGCGCGTAATGTGGATTTCCGAAACGATTTCGCCGTCGAAGGTCAATCGCCAGAACGTCTGCCCGGACATTTCTTCGCTCTCGCTATCGGTCGTGCCGCTAACGAAGACCTCATTGTCCCTGACGGAAATATCGTCGATCCGCACCTGAACATGACCCGCCGCGATCCGGAGATTGCGGTCGGTCTTCAGAAAATCGTCGACACCTTCGATACGTCTACCGGCCCCATCGACGACGATGAGGTCAGGCGAGAGCAGCGGGCGCGCAGCATCCTGCTCCATAGCGTTGAGAAGGTCCGAAATCCTTCGGACCGCCGCAATGCGCCGCCGCCGTCTGCTTTGCAGTCTCTTTAGGAACCCACCAAAAACCACGACGGGCCAACTTATCGAGAAGCTGGCCCGTCACAATCTATATTTGATTATCAAATGCTAAAGCGGCCAACAGCCCTTTGAAATTACCCGACGATTTCTTTTTCGTCGAAGAAATAGTCGATTTCGATCTTCGCATTTTCGTCGCTGTCGGAGCCATGAACCGAATTTGCTTCGATGCTTTCGGCATAGGTCTTGCGGATTGTGCCATCGTCTGCATCGGCCGGATTGGTGGCGCCCATGACATCGCGATTGCGCTTCACCGCGTCTTCGCCCTCGAGGACCTGAACGACCACCGGACCGCTGATCATGAAGTCGACCAGTTCGCCGAAGAAGGGACGTTCCTTGTGCACAGCGTAAAAGCCTTCGGCCTGTTCCTTCGTCATCTGGATACGCTTCGAAGCGACGACGCGCAGGCCGGCTTCTTCCAGCATCTTGGTGACGGCACCGGTCAGATTGCGGCGCGTGGCATCGGGCTTGATGATCGAAAAGGTGCGGGTGACCGCCATGGTGAATATCCTTGAAACTTGAAAAGGGGGGAACCGATGCGCGCCGATAGCCGCCCTGCTGCGGGTCGGCAAGCCTGCTACGATCCTCGTATTGGCAAGCGCGTCCGGCGTGTCGTTTCTTATTGCGCGATCACCAGTATGCCGGTCGAACCGTTGCCGCCCGGAGATGTCTGAAGGCTGAAGGACAGCCCACCTGGCCCTTCACCGGCGATCATCCGTTCTTCTCCGGTTCGCGCGTCGGTGTCGATCTCTACCCCGGCGCTCGTCGCCTGCTTGCGGTAGTATTCGACGAGTTCTTGCGGAGGGGCATCCGCGGCGAAGGTTACCATCACCCCGCTGCCTTGCGATCCATTGAATGTGGTGCTCGATTCCACCTCGGCCCCCGGATAGAGTGCATATCCGTCGGGCAGGTCCAACTCGCCGGTCGCATCGGAGCCCACGGTGACGACTGCCTCGTTGCCCTCGGCATCGGAGATCCGCGCTCGATTATCTTCGCCGGTGCGGGACACCTCGTATTCGGTCGTGCCATCGGCCGAGATGACCGAAGTGGCTTCACTTTCGCCGCAAGCTGCCAGAGCGAGAATGACCACCGCCGCACAGTATTTTTTCATGTAACAGCCCCCGAATTTCGAGCGGTTAAAACATCATTTGCATACGGCGAGTCAAGCCTCGCAGTTAAAGGCGATGCCCGGCGCCATTTCGCAAGACCGATAGCTGGCGCATTCGGCGTTCGACAAGACAAACGTCAAGAAATGCCTCCGGACTGGAGCCATCCCTTCAATTCGTATTCAGCGGAACATGTCGCCCATCGACAATTGCGCTTGCGTCGCGCCGTCTTCACGTTTTGCCACGAGCGAGAAGGTCAATCCCTCGGCGTCCTCGCCGGCGAGGACCTCGGTCTCGTCGCTCCGTACGCGCGGTTCGATAGTGAAGCCCGCCGCCTCGGCTTGCGCGAGGTAATGGTCTGCAATCTGGCGCGGCGTCGCGTCGCTGCGCATGTCGACGATGATCAAACGTCGCTCGCCCTGGTCGACACGGGTGACATTGACCGCGCGCGCCTCGGGATAGAGCGTGAACCCCTCGGGAAGGTCGGGCGGCACCGTGCGGCCGGACCGCATCGCGGTGACGGTACCGTCCTCCGCTTCGAACCGGGCCGACGTTTCGCCGGTCTCCTGATCCACATCGAAAGTCCCGCGCGGATCGACCATCGCGGTTTCTTCGTTTGACTCGTCGGGTTCTACTTTGGAGCACGAAGAAGACAGAACTGCCGCAGCGGCCAATAAAGGAAGATGGAATGAACGCATTGCCCAATCGACGGACGAAAGCCTGCTCTGTTCCGAATTAGCGCCCTTCGCGCCAGCCACCCTGCTCGGTCTGCTTGAAAATACGATTGTCGAACGCCTCGTCGGGATCGAGACGCCGCCATAGTTCGCGCGCGGCGTCCCGCCCATCCGGATCGAACAGCAGCAGTACGCGCCCGAAATCCGAGGCCTCTTCGCGCCACTTGCCATCGGCGATGATGGCTAGCTTCGCGCCGTTTGCAGGGTCGCACCGGTCAGACAGCAGGACCGGCTGACGATCGGCGTGGGCCGCGTCGGCCATACCATTGGCGAGGAATGCCGCGCCGCCCTGCTCCCACAGAGTCTTGGACAGGGCCTCGCGCTGCTCCGCCGATCCGGATACGACCAGCAGGCGCTCGCCCGATTGCAGGACCTTGCGCGCCAGCTTCGCCACCGTGACATCGACCGGATCGCGGCTGAGCTGGTAGAAGTCCACCCGCGTGGTCATGGCTGAACCTCGCCGCCCGACTGCGACTTGTTGTGCCTGCACCGTTCGGAACAGTATTTTACCTCGTCCCAGTCCTTCGCCCATTTCTTGCGCCAAGCGAAATCGAGCCCGCAGGTCACGCAGGTCTTGATCGGGAGGTCGCCCCTGCGGCGCATTTTCGCCATTGCGACCTCCCGGACCGGTCTCAGCCTTCGAGATTGTCGGCGACGAAGCGGTCGATCAGCCGCACACCATAACCCGTCGCACCCTTACCCCAGGTCTGGCCCGGCTTGTCCGACCACACCATGCCCGCCACATCGACATGCGCCCAGGGCGTGTCGTTGGCGATGAAGCGCTGCAGGAACTGCGCTGCCGTGATCGAACCGGCCGCCTTGCCGCCGATGTTCTTCATGTCGGCGATGGGGCTGTCGATCAGCTTGTCGTAAGCGGCGCTGATCGGCAGGCGCCAGTTCTTGTCGCCGGTGGCGATGCCCGCGTCGTAAAGCTGGCCTGCAAGCTCGTCATTGTTGGAAAACACGCCCGCATATTCGTTGCCGAGCGAGATGATGATCGCCCCGGTCAGCGTGGCGAAGTCCACGATACGGCTGGGCTGGAATTCCTCTTGCGTCCAGTGCAGCGCATCGGCCAGCACCAGCCGCCCTTCGGCATCGGTGTTGAGCACTTCGATGGTCTGGCCCGACATGGAGGTGACCACGTCGCCGGGGCGCTGTGCCTTGCCGTCGGGCATGTTCTCGACGAGGCCGATCACGCCGACGAGGTTGGCCTTCGCTTTGCGCAGGACGAGTGCGAGCATGGCGCCCGCGACGGCACCGCCGCCGCCCATGTCCCACTTCATGTCTTCCATGCCCGGCCCCGGCTTGATGCTGATGCCGCCGGTGTCGAAAGTCACGCCCTTGCCGACGAAGGCCGCCGGCGCCTCGCTGCCGCCGCCGTTCCAGCGGATGGCAAGCAGTTGCGATTCGCGCTCCGACCCGAGGCCGACACCGAGCAGCGATCCCATGCCGAGCTTTTCCATCTCCGCCTCGCCGAGCACGACGATTTCGGCGCCGGTGCCCTCGAAGCGCTCGCGGCAGCGGGCCACGAAGCTCTCGGGGTAGATGATGTTGGCCGGTTCGGTGACCAGCTCGCGGGTGAATTCGATACCGCTGGCAAGATGCGCGGCCTCCGCCCAGGCGGCTTCGCTGCCTTCGGGCGCGTTGATAACCGTCACGGTTTCGAGCGAGATCTTCTGCTCGTCTTTCATCCGCGTGCGATAGACATCGTAGCGCCAGTTCCGCAGCCGCAGGCCGAGGAGGACGCTGGCGGCTTCATCGGCGGACAGGCCGCTATCCGCGAGATCGAGGACGACCTCCGTCTCGCCGCTCGACTGGTATTTCCCGGCGATGGCCGCGCCCGCTTTTTCGAGGTTGGCGCTGCGCGCTTCGTCGTTGCGATCACCTGCTCCGGCGAGCGCGAGGCGCAGGACCTTGCCGTCGCGCTCGACAAAGCTTTCGAACAGCTGGCCGGCACCGCCCTTGAACCGTGCCGCGTTCGCACCTTCGCTCACCGCTTTCTCGAGCGACGAAGGCAACTTGCCCTTGTCCACGACTTGGGCAAGAAGGCGCGCCGTTTCCGGACGGGACTGGCTGAACTGGATGTGCATGGGCTCTCCCAAAGATGTGACTGACGGGTGCGAAGCGCATTCCGGCTCGCCCCATAGGATGGCGATTGCGATTAGGCGTGGCCGGTGCGATAGGCAAGGCATGGCCCTGCCCGCCGAGACAGCTATCGAAGCCAGCCGGCTGGCACTGCGCACGCTGGGCGTGGCGACAACGCTTGCGCTGGCGACGCCTCTCGCCGCGCAGCAGGTCGGCGACGATGTCGGATCGGTCGAAGACCCGCAGGGCGACCCCGGCGATCCGCAGCCCGACGCACCGTCCGTTTCGACCGCTGCCGAGCCTGAGGAGCCGCCCAGTCTGCAGGACCCGTTTCCGGAAGTCGGTCCGCCGCCGGAGCCTACGGGCGACGATGGTCTGAACGCCGCGGGCGATCGTGAGATCGACTTCGAGTCGGACGTCCTCAGCTACGATTCGGATGCCGACCTCGTCACCGCAAGCGGCAATGTGGTGCTGCGCAGCGGCGACCGGTCGCTGCGCGCCGATTCGGTCAGCTGGAGCAGGCGCACCGGCGTCATCCTGGCAGAAGGTCGCGTGCGCTTCGTCGACGAGAACGGCAACCAGCTATTTTCCGAGCGGGTCGAGCTGACCAACGAGTTCGAAGCGGGCGCTATGGAGAACCTGCTGCTCGCACTGCGCCAGGGCGGGCGGCTCGCGGCCAATCGCGGCGTGCGCGAAAGCGACGGCACTATCGCGCTGGAACAGGCGGCCTATTCCGGCTGCGATGTCGTAACATCCGAGGGCTGTCCCAAAGAACCCAGCTGGCGGATCACCGCCGAACGGGTGGTCTACGACCCCGATGAGCAGCGGGTCCGCTTTACCGGTGCCTATCTCGAACTGTTCGGCGCGCGCATCCTTCCGTTGCCGGGGCTGGCAGTGCGGACCGATGGGGGCGCAGTCTCCGGTGTTCTGGTCCCCGACCTGCGCTTTTCCGAAAGCAACGGCGTCGAGGTGTCGGGCAGCTATTATATTCGGCTCGCCGACAATAAGGATCTGACGCTTACCGGCTTCGTTTACACCGATGCCCCACCGATGATCTCGGGACAGTGGCGCCATCTCACCGAAAAGGGCGCTTACCAGATCACCGGCTATGCGACGAAAAGCCGCAGGATCTCCGATTTCACCGGCATCGAAACTACCGGAGACAGCGACTTTCGCGGTTATGTCTTCGCCAACGGCAAGTTCCAGCTGAGCCCGGAATGGAGCGTGACCGGTTCCATCCGCCGCGCCAGCGACCGCACGTTCCTGCGACGTTACGACATCAGCCGCGACGACAGGTTGCGGTCCACGGTGAACCTCGAGCGCATCAGCGACTCCACCTATTTCTCGCTCGCCGGCTGGGCGACGCAGACGCTGCGCCTGAACCAGCCGCAGGGCGAGGTGCCGGTGGCGCTGCCGGTGATGGATTTCCGCAAGCGGCTGGAGGACCCGCTGCTGGGCGGCAAGCTGGAGCTGCAGGCCAACACGCTCGCGATCATGCGCGACGTCGGTCAGGATACGCAGCGCGCCTTCGCCCGCGCGCAATGGGATCTCTCCACGGTCACCGGGCTCGGCCAGGTCGTCACGCTGACCGGCATGGTGCGCGGCGACATCTACCATTCGGACGAGAACTTCCTCACCGATACGGCGCTCTATCGCGGCAATCCCGGCTGGGAGGCGCGTGGCGTGGCGCTGGGCGCGGTGGACGTCCAATGGCCGCTGGTCGGCCAGCTATTCGGTGGAGAGCAGGTCCTGACGCCGCGCGTGCAGCTGGTGGCGACCCCCCCGATCAAGAACCTCGCCATCCCGAACGAGGATGCGCGCGCGATCGATCTGGAGGATTCCAACCTCTTCGCGCTCAACCGCTTCCCCGGATACGATCGCATCGAGGACGGCGCCCGCGTCACCTACGGCTTCGACTGGCAGCTGCGCGTCCCGAATTGGGAGCTGAAATCGACCCTCGGCCAGTCCTACCGGCTGGACACGGACGCCGACATCCTGCCCGACGGCACCGGCCTGTCAGAGCGCTTCTCCGATTTCGTCGGCCGCACCGAAGTCCGCTATCGCAACTTCGTGAAATTCACCCACCGCTTCCGGCTGGACAAGGACAATTTCGCTGTCCGCCGCAACGAGATCGACGCCACGGTCGGATCGCGCCGCACCTATGCCGAGATCGGCTATGTACGCCTCAATCGCGACATTACCGCCGTGGAAGACTTGCAGGACCGCGAGGAACTGCGCGGCGCGGTGCGCGTCGCATTCGCCAATTACTGGTCCGTGTTCGGCTCCGGCGTATTCAACCTGACGAATCGCGAGGAGGACCCGACTTTTAGCTCCGACGGGTTCGAGCCCATTCGCACCCGCCTCGGCGTCGCCTATTCCGACGACTGTCTCGAAATGGGAGTGACCTGGCGCCGCGACTATGAAACCGCGGGCGACGCCCGGCGGGGCGACACCTTCCAGGTTTTCTTCAGCCTCAAGAATCTGGGTTTTCGCTAAGCCGCACCCGTTGGCAGACAGCGCCGAACAGGCTATCCGCGCTCGCAAGACGAACGGGGCGAGTGTTTACGGCAATCAGCTTGGGTTAAGCCGCCACAAGGCACGGCCCCGTAATGGACTGGTACCGCAACGGTGCCGCAATTGGGTATCACACGTGAGCGCAAATCGCATTTCCAAGTTTCTCTCCCTCGCTGCCGTCGCGGGTCTGGCGCTGTCGCCGATTTCCGTGTCGGCGCAGGCAACAGCGGAAACGGCTAATCCCCTCGGTCTGCCGACCGATTTGAGCATTCTCGGCAATTCCGATCCGAACGTCCGCAAGGCGACCGCGGTGGTGAATGGCTTCGTCATCACCGGCACCGATGTCGACCAGCGCGCTGCGCTGCTGGTCGCGGCGAACGAGCGGGAAATCAGCGCCGAGGAACTCGAGCGCGTCAAGATGCAGGTGCTGCGCAACCTGATCGACGAAACCCTGCAAATCCAGGCGGCCGAAACGCAGGAAATCACGATCCCGCAGGCCGAGATCGACCAGAGCTATGCGCGCGTCGCTGCGCAGAACTTCGGGCAGGACGAGAGCGCGATGGGCGAATATCTGCGCAGCATCGGCTCCTCGCCGCAGTCGCTCAAGCGCCAGATCCACGGGGAGCTTGCCTGGAGCCGTTTGCTGCGGCGCAATTTCGCGCCCTTTGTGAACGTCTCGGCCGACGAGGTGAACGACCTTATCCAGCGGCTCGAGGCCAATCGCGGCACGGATGAATATCGCCTCGGCGAAATCTTCCTGCAGGCGACGCCCGAAACCGCGCCGCAGGTCCAAGGCAATGCCCAGCAGATCGTCGAGCAGCTCCGCCAGGGCGGCAGCTTCGTCGCCTATGCCCGCCAGTTCTCGCAGGCCTCGACTGCAGCGGTCGGTGGGGACTTGGGCTGGATCGCGCTTCCCCAGCTCAAGAATCCGCAGCTCGAGACCGTAGTCGGGGAAATGAGCCCGGGCCAGCTGGTCGGCCCGCTTGAGATACCCGGCGGCTACTGGATCGGCCTGCTGATCGACAAGCGCCAGGTGCTGACGGCCGACCCGCGCGACGCCGTTCTCTCGCTGAAGCAGATCGCGCTCGATTTCACCGGCGTGCCGGAAGCGGAGCGCACACCCCGGCTCGAAAGCTTCCTGGCCGGCGTGCAGCAGCTGCGCGGGTGCGGCGATGCGGAGGCCGGCGCGTCGGCTCTCGGTGCGACCGTGGTCACCAATGACGAGATCGCCGCGCGCGCCCTGCCCGAACAGCTTCAGCAGCTCGTGCTGAACTTGCAGCTCGGCCAGGTCACCCCACCCTTCGGGTCTTTCGAGGAAGGTGTTCGCGTGCTGATGCTGTGCGGCCGCGACGATCCGCAGGCCGCCAGCGGCCCGGACTTCGATACGCTGATGGGCCAGCTCGAAGAAGAGCGCATCCAGCGCCGTGCGCAGCGCTACCTTCGCGACCTGCGCAACGACGCCTATATCGAGTACAACTGACACCGATGACTGCCCCGCTCGCCGTGTCGATTGGCGATCCGGCGGGGATCGGGCCCGAGATCATCGCGGAAAGCTGGGCGCGGCGCCGGGAATACGGCCTCGCGCCCTTTTTCGTGGTCGGCGGAGCGGGCGTGCTGGAAGCGGCGGCGAAAGCCCGCGGTCTTTCGGTTCCGGTAGAGCCGATCGCCAGCCCTGCCGAAGCCGAGACGGTTTTCACCCATGCGCTCCCCGTGCTCGGGCAGGAAGACAGCGCCTATGCGCCCGGAAAACCCGAGCCGAGCGGCGCAGCCCTCGCCTTGCACTCGCTGGCCGAGGCGACGCGCTGCGCGCTGCTGGAAACGGCATCGGCCGTAGTGACCGCTCCCATCGCGAAAGCGCAATTGGCACAGGTCGGCTTCGAATATCCCGGCCAGACCGAATTTCTTGCCGACGTTTGCGGACTGGAGCAGGAGGACGCGGTGATGATACTCGCCGGGCCGAGCCTGCGTGCCGTGCCGCTCACGGTCCATTGTGCGCTGTCCGAAGTGCCGAACCGCCTCTCCCAAGGTCTGATCGAGCACCGTGCCCGCATCGTTTCCCGCGCATTGCGGCGCGACTTCGGGATCGACGCACCGCGACTGGCCGTTTGCGGGCTCAATCCGCATGCAGGCGAAAGCGGCAGGTTCGGAGACGAGGAAGCCCGCATCATCACGCCTGCGATCGAGGCGTTGCAGGCCGAGGGGCTCGCCATCACGGGCCCGCACCCAGCCGACGCGCTGTTCACGCCCCGCGCGCGGGAGACTTACGACGCAGCATTGGCAATGTATCATGACCAGGCGCTTGTCCCACTGAAGGCGCTCGATTTCGACGAGGGGGTAAACGTGACGCTCGGCCTGCCCATCGTGCGGACCAGCCCCGACCACGGCACTGCCTTCGACATCGCCGGCAAAGGCGTGGCCGATCCCGGCGCGATGATCGCCGCGCTCAGGATGGCAGGCGAAATGGCCGCGCGGCGGGCCGACGCCCAATCCCGCTCAGCCTGAGCTTGTCGAAGGCCATGCGATGACGCTAGCGAACTGCCTATGCTTCGACAGGCTCAGCATGAGCGGAGGTGGTAAGTGACCGATCTCCCTCCCCTTCGCGAAGTTATCGCGCGCCATGGCCTCAGCGCATCGAAAGCCCTGGGGCAGAACTTCCTGTTCGACGAGCAGCTGCTCGACCGCATCGCCGCGATCCCCGGAGAACTCGCAGGCAAGCAGGTGCTCGAAGTCGGCCCCGGCCCCGGCGGCCTCACGCGCGCTCTGCTGCGTGCCGGCGCTCGCGTCACCGCGATCGAGATGGACACGCGCTGCCTCCCCCCGCTCGCCGAACTGGGCGAGGCCTTTCCCGGCCAGCTCACCGTCGTGCAGGGTGACGCGCTTAGGATCGACCATGCCGAGCTGATGGGCGGCGAGCCTTTCGCCGTGCTCTCGAACCTGCCCTATAATGTCGGCACCGCGCTGTTCGTGCGCTGGCTGGGCGGGCAGGAATGGCCGCCGCTTTGGACCAGCCTGACGCTGATGTTCCAGCAGGAGGTTGCCCAGCGGATCGCCGCGCAGCCGGGTGGCTCGGCCTATGGGCGGCTGGCAGTGCTCGCGCAGTGGCGCGCGAGCGCAAGGCTGGCGATGAAGGTCCACCGCAGCGCCTTCACCCCGCCGCCCAAGGTGATGAGCGCCATCGTCCATGTCGAACCCATTGCCATGCCTGAGGGCGTCAGCGCCCGCCTGCTCGAACGCCTCACCGAAGCCGCCTTCGGCCAGCGCCGCAAGATGCTCCGGCAGAGTCTCAAAGGCGTGACCGGCGCGGTCGAGGCACTGGAGAGCCTCGGCATGGACCCGCAAAGGCGCGCGGAAACGGTGGCGGTCGAGGAGTTTGTGAAACTGGCGCGGGTGTTGGGTGGGTGACGGGTGCGACCCTGTGCGGACAATTTGGAAGCCAGCGAGACCGAGCTCCCATCGTCATCCCAGCGAAAGCTGGGATCGCTGTCCGCCTGGTTTGGGGCCGCTTCATGGGTGGATGGGTCTGTATCATGTCGAACAAGCGCAACGGTGTGCTCTACATCGGTGTGACATCCGATCTTGCGCTTCGCGTCAGCCAGCATCGCTCCGGAAAAGGTTCGTCTTTTTGTCGCCGGTGCAGGTTGGACAGGCTTGTCTATGCCGAACAGGATAATGGCATTGCGGCGGCCATCACACGCGAAAAAGCGATGAAGGCGTGAAGGCGCGCGTGGAAAATCGAGCTGATCGAACAGGTCAACCCGGACTGGGAAGATCTTTACCAGCAGCTCGCCTGATCGAGAGCGATCCCAGCTTTCGCTGGGAAGACGGGATGAGGGTATTCGCCTCCCACCGCATTTCGGACAACGCCTTACCCTGCCTTCTTCCGCCTCCGCCAAGCGTGCAACAGCGGTTCGGTATAGCCGCTCGGCTGTTCCACGCCCTTGAAGATCAGGTCCTTCGCCGCGCTGAAGGCCGGGCCGTTCTCGTTTTCGAGCAGCGGTTCGTAGAACGGGTCGCCGGCGTTCTGTGCGTCGACCTTCGCGGCCATGCGGCGCAGGCTATCCATGACCTGATCTTCCGAGATCACCCCGTGCAGCAGCCAGTTGGCGATATGCTGCGAGCTGATCCGCAGCGTCGCGCGGTCTTCCATCAGGCCGACGTCGTTGATGTCGGGCACCTTGGAGCAGCCGACGCCCTGGTCGATCCAGCGAACCACGTAGCCGAGCAGGCCCTGGCAATTGTTGTCCAGTTCCTCGCGGATTTCCTCGTCGGACCAGTTCACGCCATCGGCCAGCGGGATCGTCAGCAACTCGTCCAGCTTGGCCGCATCGGGCAAGCCCTTCTGGATCTCGAACACGTCCTCGCGGTGATAGTGGATCGCATGGAGCGTCGCCGCAGTCGGGCTCGGCACCCAGGCGGTGTTGGCCCCGGCGCGCAGATGTCCGATCTTCTCGATCATCATCTGCCCCATGAGGTCGGGCGCGGCCCACATGCCCTTGCCGATCTGCGCGCGCCCGGCGAGGCCATGCGCCAGGCCGATGCCGACATTGCGCGCCTCGTAAGCCTTGAGCCAGGCCGAGTTCTTCATCTCGCCCTTGCGCATCATCGGCCCCGCTCGCATCGAGGTATGGATTTCGTCGCCCGTGCGGTCGAGGAAACCGGTGTTGATGAAGACGATCCGGTCCTTCACCGCGTGGATGCAGGCGGCAAGGTTTGCGCTGGTGCGGCGTTCCTCGTCCATCACGCCGACCTTGACGGTGTGACGCGGCAGGCCGAGCATATCCTCCACCGCATCGAACAGATCGTTGGTGAAGGCGCATTCTTCCGGGCCGTGCATCTTGGGCTTCACGATATAGATCGATCCGCAGCGCGAATTGCCGAACTTGCCGAGACCCTCGACGTCATGCGCACCGATTGCGCCGGTGAGGACGGCGTCCATGATGCCTTCGGGAATTTCACTGCCGTCCCAGCGCATCGCCGGATTGGTCATCAGGTGCCCGACATTGCGCACGAACATCAGGCTGCGACCGGGCAGCGTGTGCTCGCCGCCCTCGCCGTCCGTGTAGGTCTTGTCGGCAGCCAGCGTCCGGGTCAGCGTCCGGCCGCCCTTCTCGAAGCTCTCCTCGAGATCGCCGCGCATGATGCCGAGCCAGTTGCGATAGGCGACCAGCTTGTCCTCGGCATCGACGGCCGCGACCGAATCCTCGCAATCGGCGATCGTGGTCAGCGCAGCTTCCAGATTGATGTCGGCAATGCCCAGCCGGTCGGTTGTGCCGACCTGGCTGTCGCGATCGACTACGATCTCGACATGCAGGCCGTTGTGCCGGAACAGAGACCCCTTGCGGGTTGCACCGACGTGTTGCGATGGATCAGCAAGCTTGAGGTCATCGAGACTTTCAAGCTCCGCCCAGCTTCCGCTCGCCAGCGGCAGGATTTCGTCGAGCAGCTTGCGCCCTTCCGCAATCACTGCCGCGCCCCGCTCTTCGTCATACCCGCCGGGCTTTGCCGGAGGCGCATCCAGCGCATCGGTGCCGTAGAACGCATCGTAGAGGCTGCCCCAGCGCGCATTGGCCGCGTTCAGTAGAAAGCGCGCATTGAGGATCGGGACCACCAGCTGCGGCCCGGCCATGGTCGCGATCTCGGGATCGACATTCTGCGTGCCGATGGTGAAATCGCCCGGATCCGGCACGAGATAGCCGATCTCCTCCAGGAACGCGCGATAGTCACCGGCGTCGCGCGGCTGGCCAGCGCGCTCGCCATGCCATGCGTCGATCTTCGCCTGCAGATCTTCGCGCTTCGCCAGCAGCGCGGCATTGCGCGGCGCGAACTCACCCAGCAGTTTCGCGAACCCCTGCCAGAACCCGTCCACATCACGCCCCAGCGGCTGGAGCACGTCGGTTTCGATGAAGATAGCCAGCTGCGGATCGACCTCGATCCCGGCGCGCGTCACATAATCGGTCATGAAACTCCTCTTGGGATATGCGAATGGCAATGTCGGACCCGGGGAGGAGTTCGCCCCACTTACCAAGCATCCACCGCTTTGCAAGGCCGCCGGGGGCGCAGGGGTGGACTTGGAGCGTGTCATCACTAGAGACGGTTGCCGATGAAACCGGACGCAGCCCCTCAAGCCTTCCTCGATGCCGTCGATGCCGACACCATGCTGCGCGAGGTGCAGGACTGGGCGGCAATCAACACCGGCACCGGCAATCTGGACGGGCTGGCCACAATGGCGAGTAAGCTTGCCGATGCATTCAGTCAGCTTCCCGGCGAGGTCGAGCTGGTGGACCCGGCGACCGTCGCCGCAATCTCCGCCGAAGGGCGCGAATTCGCGAAGCCGCATGGCCGGCACATGGTCCTGCGGGTGCGCCCCGAAGCTGAGCGGCGCTTCGTGCTCACCGGGCACATGGATACCGTCTTCCCGGCCGATCACCCGTTCCAGGGCGTCAGCTGGCTCGACGACGAGACGATCAACGGCCCCGGTACCGCCGACATGAAGGGCGGCCTAGACGTCATCCTCCATGCGCTGAAACTTTTCGAGACGACAGAGGGCGCATCGCGCGTCGGCTATGATGTGATGATCAATTCGGACGAGGAAACGGGCAGCCTCGCCAGCCGCGGCCTGATCGAGGAGCTGGCGCGCGGCAAATACGCCGCGCTGACGTACGAGCCCTCCGCCCTGCCCGACGGTACGCTGGCCCATGCGCGCGGCGGCACGGGCAATTACTCGATTACGATCACCGGCAAGAGCGCGCATGCGGGCCGCAATCCGCAGGACGGGCGCAACGCCGTAGTCGCGGCGAGCGATCTGGTGCTGCGCGTCAAGGCGCTCGAGGCCGAGGACATCACCGTCAATCCGGCCAAGATCGAGGGCGGTGCCGCGAACAATGTCGTGCCCGACCTCGCTATCCTGCGCTTCAACATCCGCCCCAAATCGACCGACGCGATGGAGCGCTTCGACGGCGAGCTGAATGCGATCCTGCGTCTTATCGAAGCCGAGCACGAAGTCGGCGTCCATCGCCACGGCGGCGTCACCCGGCCGCCCAAGCCGGTAGATGCAAAGGCGCAGCGCCTGTTCGACCTCGTGAAGAACTGCGGTGCGCAGCTGGGCCAGCAGATCGGCTGGAAGAGCACCGGCGGCGTCTGTGACGGCAACAATATTGCCGCCACCGGAGTGCCGGTGGTCGACACAATGGGTGTGCGCGGGGGCGCGATCCATTCGCCCAACGAGTTCATGATCGTGCCGTCCCTGCGCGAACGCGCCGCCCTGTCGGCGCTGGTGCTGACCAGGCTTTCCACCGGAGATCCCCTGTGACCTTTCGCTTGCGCGCCGCGCAGATCGGCGACCTCGAGCATCTTTACGAGATGGCCAAGCTGACGGGTGGCGGCTTCACCAATTTGCCCGCGGATCGTGCCGCGCTGACCAGAAAGCTGGAGCGCGCCGAAGAGGCCTTCGCTCGCACCGAAGACACGCTAGGCGACGACGTGTTCACGTTGGTGCTGGAGAATAGCGAGAACGGTCAGGTGCGCGGCACCTGCCAGCTGTTCACGCAGGTCGGCCAGCAGTGGCCCTTCTACTCCTATCGCCTGACCACGCTGACCCAGCACAGCCAGGAACTCGACCGCACGGTGCGCGCCGAATTGCTCAGCCTCGTCACCGATCTCGAAGGGTCGAGCGAGGTGGGTGGGCTGTTCCTGCATCCGGGCGAACGCGCAGGCGGGCTCGGCTTGCTGCTCGCGCGCAGCCGCTACCTGTTCATCGCCATGCACCGTGCTCGCTTTGCCGACCGGATCCTTGCCGAACTGCGCGGCGTGATCGACGATCGCGGCGGCTCGCCCTTCTGGGACGGGGTCGCAGGGCGCTTTTTCGGCATGACCTTCCAGGAAGCGGACTATTTCAACGCCATCAACGGCAACCAGTTCATTGCCGATCTGATGCCGAAACACCCGGTCTATGTCGCCATGCTCAACGGCGAGGCGCGCAAGGTGATCGGCGTGCCGCACCCTAGCGGACGCGCGGCGATGCGGATGCTGGAGAACGAGAATTTCGCCTACGAAGGCTATGTCGATATTTTCGACGGCGGACCCACGATGACCACACGGACGGACAGCGTGAAAAGCATCGCCGAAGCGGCGGAGTTGACACTTTCCGCCACCGATCTCGACGATGGCGAGCGCGCGCTGGTCGCCACCGGCAAGCTCGGCGAATTCCGCAGCGCCTACGGAGTGCGACATATCGGGGACGACGGGACGATCGCGATCGATGCCGAGTGCGCCGGAGTCTTGGGAGTGGCCAAGGGCGACACGGTGTGGAGCGTCGCGCGGTGAGCAAGCTCGTCGAGATCAATTTCGACGGCATCGTCGGCCCGTCGCACAATTACGCCGGCCTCAGCCTCGGCAACATCGCCAGCGCGAGCCACAAGGGCGATCCTTCCTACCCGCGTGCCGCGGCGCTCCAGGGTATCGCGAAGATGCGCGGGAATATGGAGCGCGGGCTGGCGCAGGGCTATCTGCTGCCCCTCCCGCGGCCGAACTTTTCGCTGCTTGAGCGGCTTGGCGTCAATGAGGGCAACGACCGCGCCTTGCGCGCTGCCGCATGGTCCGCGAGTTCCATGTGGACGGCCAATGCCGCAACCGTCAGCCCCGCGCCGGACACTGCGGACGGGCGCTGCCATCTGACGCCCGCCAACCTCGTGACGATGCTCCATCGCGGGCAGGAATGGCGCGATACGCAGGCGCAGCTGAAAATTGCCTTCGGCAACCGCGACTACTTCGCCGTCCACGATGCCGTCCCGCCCAGCTTCGGCGACGAAGGCGCGGCCAACCACATGCGGTTTTGCGAAGGCCACGGCAGCAAGGGCGTCGAGGTCTTCGTCTATGGAAGACCGGGTGGTCGCTTCCCCGCACGCCAGCACGAACAGGCCAGCCGTGCGGTCGCTCGCCTTCACGGCCTCGATCCCGAGGCCTGCGTTTTCATCGAACAGAATCCCGAAGCGATCGAGGCGGGCGCGTTCCACAATGACGTAGTCGCCGTGGCAAACGAGCGGGTGCTGTTCACGCATGAGCGCGCCTTTGCCGACCGGGAGGGTGCGTATGACGCGATCCGCGCGGCGTTTCCCGCGCTCGAGGTGGTCGAGGTGCCGGAGAGCGCAGTCAGCCTCGCCGAGGCGATCAAGACCTATCTGTTCAACGCGCAATTGCTCACTCTCCCGTCCGGCGATCCCGGATCGGGGTCCGGGACGGGAATGGCGCTGGTCGTGCCGAGCGAGTGCCAGGAAAGCGCCGCCGTGTGGAGCTGGTGCGAGCATATGCTTGCCGGCAATGGGCCGATCCGTAAGGTCATCCCCGTCGATGTCCGCCAGTCGATGGCGAATGGCGGTGGCCCTGCCTGCCTGCGCCTGCGCGTCGTCGCCGACCCCGCCACGGTAGACGGCCGCTTCCTGCTCGACGAGCAGCGGGCGGAGCGGATCGAATCTGTTATCGCCCAGACCTGGCCCGAGCAGATCGATCCGGCCGATATCGGCAACGAAGCTCTGGCCAAGACAGTGATCGAAGCGCGCGAGGCTTTGCTGGCCGTCCTGTCGCTGGACGAACTGGCATAACTCACGGATTTAGGTGGTTAACGCGCTGGACTGCGCGTCGGCAGCGCTTACACTCGGCGATGAGTTAACCATTCGATCGGCGGAACCGCGCGCTTGGCACGGGGTTTGCACGGTGAAGGGTTAAGAAAAGGAGACCGCAAAAGCGTGCTGACCAAGGTGAAACGGCTATTCGTGATCAAGACGCGCTTCGAAGCGTATCTGATCATCTTCGCCCTCGCCCTGGGCGCAATGACCCGCGGCGCGCACTACACGGTCGAGTACCCCGGTGTCGGCGGCTACCTGCTGTTCGCCGCAACCGCGGGCGCGGTGTTCCTCGGCGGAGCGAAAATCCTCGACGCGATCCGGTACGAGCGCGAAGCGGCGGCAACCTCTCAGGACAGCGAAGGCTGATTCCAGATAATATCGTAGAAGAAGGTGGGGGTTTCTGTTGCTAGCTACCCCAATTTTTCGCTCTTAAGGAGAGGACCGTCGCGCTTGGGGTGGCGCAGCGCCTTCAATCTTGAGAATAGGTGGGGGTTTCTGTTGCTAGCTACCCCCGGAGCCCCGGAATCCGCTTCTGTTGCCCGGTGGGTCCGACCGCGCTTTAGCTTTGTAAGATCAGGGCGTTAGCCCGTCAGATTACGCAGCGAGAGCGAGTGCTTCGTTATCGTTGGCACTTGTGTGTTGTGAACAGTTTCACGGGATACTCAGCCCGGGCGAAAACACCGTCTTTCAGCACACGTCGATCCTGGTTCGGCCCCGTCAGAAACCGCGAAACCCGCGGGTTGTGGTGGAGCCGCCGGGTACTGCCCCCGGGTCCGTTGTACCTATTGCACGGCGCAATTTATCGCCATAGCCGGTCGGAACCGGCGAGGTTCTATATAGAGCGTCGCAGCTTAATGTGAAGTGAGTGAGGATTTTTGTGGCGTGCGTGAAGCGCATTCGCGCTTCACGCACCTAACCAAAATCCACTACCCCATCGGACCGTTCTTCGGCGCACCCGGCGCGCCGCTCTTCAGCGCGTCGCGGATTTCCTGCAGCAATTCGATCTCGGTCGGTCCGGCCGGTGCCTCTTCCTTCTTCTCTTCAAATTCCGCCATCACTTTCTTGGCATAGCGGACCAGAAGGAAAATGATGAAGGCCAAGATCAGGAAGTTGATGATCGCCGTGACAAAGGCACCATAGCCGATCATCGCAGCACCGGCCTCCTTGAGTTCGGCATAGCTGGCAGTCGATCCTTGATAGCCTTCCGGCGTACTCAAAAGGATGAAATAATTGGAGAAATCCGCGCCACCGAAAATCGCGCCCACGAGTGGCATGATGACATCGTCCGTCAGCGACGTGACGATCGTGCCAAACGCTCCCGCGATGATGACGGCCACCGCGAGGTCGATGACGTTGCCCTTGGCGACGAATTCCTTGAAATCTTTCAGCACGCGAAACCCCTTCTTAACCATCCGACCCCGCGCTCTCCCTGCCACGCAGCGATTTTCCCGACAAGTGCCAGTTAATCTTGATCGCCGCGACAGGCGTGCTATCTTGATAAGACACTTACATTCGTCGTTCCCACACAAGGACACCAGCCATGACCCGTTTCGCCGCCCTTCGAACATCGATAGTTGCCGCAGCGGCGCTCGCCCTGTCGGCTTGCGGCATCAACTCGGTGCCTACCGCGGAAGAGAACGCCAAGGCCAAATGGGCCGACGTCGAGGCCGCCTTTCAGGAGCGTGCCAATCTGGTCCCCAATCTCGAGCAGATCGTGATGAGCTCGGCCGAGCAGGAGCGTGAAACGCTCGAGGGGGTGATCCAGGCTCGCGCCTCGGCCACCCGCCCCGAGATCCAGCTGGATGGCGACGATCTCAACAATCCCGAAGCCATGGCGCAGTACCAGCAGGCCCAGAACACCTTTGGCGGCGCGCTCTCGCGCCTTATGGCCAATGTAGAAGCCTATCCGGAACTTCGCAGCCAGGAGAACTTCGGCCGTTTCATGACCCAGATCGAAGGGCAGGAGAACCGCATCCGCGTCGCCATCCGCGACTATAACGAGGCGGTCCGCCAGTATAATACGACCATCCGCACTTTCCCCGACACGATCGGCGCGAACATCATCTACGGTGCGGAGCCGATGGTGCCCTACGAAGCCGTGAGCGAAGGCGCGGAAACCGCCCCCGAGCTCAACATGCGCGCCAGCGGCGGCACCGCCACTGCCGCAGGGGCAAACGACAACACCAGCGAGCCTGCCGACGCCGCAGCCGCCAACTGAGCGGCCCTGCAATGCAGGCTTTACTGCGACTGCTGTTGATCTGCGCCGCCGCGCTGGGCTTTGCCCTGCCCGCTGCGGCGCAGAACTTTCCCGAGCGCGGGACGGCGCCGGTGGTCGATGCGGCCAACATCATCGATCCGGCCACAGAAGCCGAACTTACGGCCAAGTTGGACGCGTTCGAGGAGGCGAACCAGCGCCAGTTCGTGATCGCGACGATCCCCGACCTCGAAGGCTACGATATCGCGGATTACGGCTATCGCCTGGGCCGCGAATGGGCGCTGGGCGATGCGGAGCGTAACGACGGCATCATCCTCATTGTCGCCCCGAACGAGCGGCGGATGCGGATCGAGGTTGGCTATGGCCTCGAAGGCACGATCCCCGATGGCCTCGCCTTCGAATATATCGAGGGCATGAAGGACTATTTCCGCGCGGGCGACTATTCCGGCGGGATCAGTTGGGCGGCGGATGAAATCATCACCCAGCTCGAACTGCCGCCAGAACAAGCCGCGCAGGTTGCGCAGCAGGCCGAAGAGGCGCGCGAGAGCCGCGGCGGCTTCCCGCTCGGCGGCGCGATCTGGATCGCCTTCATCTTCTTTTTCTTCATCATCCCGATGCTGCGCCGCGGCAAGCGGCGGCGCTATGGCCGTGGCGGACGGCTGGGCCAGGCCGCGGGCGACATCATCCTGTGGGAAGTCGGCTCGGCCATCGCGCGCGGCGCGCTGAGCGGTGGCGACGACTGGGGCGGCGGTGGCGGCTTCGGTGGAGGAGGCGGCGGGTTCGGCGGCTTCTCCGGTGGCGGCGGCAGTTTTGGAGGCGGTGGCGCCTCCGGGGGGTGGTAGATGGCACGCTATCTGAACGAAGCGCAGCACAAGATCGTCAGCGACGCTGTAGCAGCGGCTGAAGGGACGACCTCCGGCGAGATTGTCACCGTGCTGGCGGACCGGTCGGACGGATATTCCGACGTGGTGCTGGTTTGGGCGGCGGGCGTGGCCTTCACACTGATGAGCCTTTTTGCCGTTCTGCCAAAGCCATTCATGGACCTTTGGGACGAACTCGTCGGCGGGTGGATGCACGAATGGACGACCGGCGAACTGGCGACCATGACGATTGCGCTGGGCCTGATTGGCTTCGCGCTCACCTGGTTGCTGCTGTCTTGGGACCCGCTCCGCTTCGCGCTGACGCCCTCGCCCGCGAAGCAGGCACGCGTTCGCGCAGCGGCGATCAAGCATTTCAAGGTCGGGGCGGAACGGCGCACCCACGGGCGCACCGGGGTGCTGCTCTACCTATCGATGCAGGAACATCGCGCAGAGATCGTCGCCGACGAGCCCATCGCGGCGATCGTCCCGGCGGAAGTCTGGGGCGAGGCGATGGCCGACATGCTGGTCGAGATCAAACAGGGCCGTCTGGCCGAGGGACTTGCAGCGGGCGTGCGCGATGTCGGCGCAGTGTTGGCGGAGCATTTCCCCCGCGGCGACGAGGATCAGAATGAGTTGCCGGACCGGCTGATCGAAGTCTAAGCCTCCCGGGCAATGACCGATCCCATCGAAACCCCGGGCCGCGACCCGGACGCCGACCTGCCCGAAGAAACCATGTGGCAGGGCCGCTTCGTCACCGCCAAACGGCGAGGTCGCTGGGAATATGCCAGCCGCTCGCGCGGGATCAGGGCCGCCGCCATCATCGCCATCGACGATCAGGATCGCGTAATCCTCGTCTCGCAATATCGCGTGCCGCTGGGCCGCATCTGCCTCGAAATTCCCGCCGGCCTCATCGGTGACGACGAGGACAAGAGCGGCGAAAGCGACGAGGCGGCCGCCATTCGCGAGCTCGAGGAAGAAACCGGCTATCGCGCCGCCCGGATGGAGAACCTCGGGAATTTCTATTCCTCGCCCGGCATGGTGAGCGAAAGCTTCTCGCTACTGCGCGCGCACGGCCTGACCAGAGTTGGCGAAGGTGGCGGTACCGACAGCGAAGACATCGTCGTCCACCATGTGCCGCGCACGCAGTTGCCGGAATTCGTTGCCCGCTGGCGCGCGATGGGTCACGGTGTGGATGTACGAATTGCGATGCTGATGGCGTCGCTGGACAGTTTTCTGGGAGAGAGTGAATGAGCGGCAGGTGTGAGGGCAAGCTGGCCTTGGTGACAGGCGCGGCGCAGGGTCTGGGCCGGGCGCACGCGACGCGGCTGGCGGAAGAAGGCGCACGGGTGCTGTGTACGGACATCAACGGCGCCGGGGCGGAAGAAACCGCTTCGCTGATCAACGGACAGCTGGGCGACGGCACGGCCTTCGGGTTTCAGCACGACGTCACCGATCCGGGTCAATGGGAGGCGGTGGTCGATGCTGCGCGCGAGAACCTCGGCGGGCTCAACGTGCTGGTCAACAATGCCGGCATCGGAGTCGGCGGCAATATCGAAACCTGCGATTTCGACGACTGGAAGCGCTGCTTCGCGATCAATGTCGATTCGATCTTCCACGGCTGCCAGAAGGCGCTGCCGCTGATGCGCGAACATGCGCCGGGATCCATCGTCAATATCTCCAGCATCGCGGGGCTGATTGCGAGCGACACCATGCCCGCCTACAACTCGTCCAAGGCGGCGGTGTGGATGCTGTCCAAGTCGATCGCGCTGCACTGCGCGAAGAAGAACATGCAGATCCGCTGCAATTCGGTGCACCCGACCTTCGTCGATACGCCGATCCTCGACGGGACGGCAAAGAACCACAATCTCGACAAGGGCGTGCTGATGGACAAGCTGGCGCGGCAAATCCCGCTCAAGTTCGTCGGCGAACCGAATGATATCGCCAATGCGGTGGTCTATCTCGCCAGTGACGAGAGCCGGTTCATGACCGGGGCGGAGCTCAAACTCGATGGCGGCATTTCGGCGATGTGATCATCACCGCCGCCAGAATCTCTTGGGGGCTGGAATCACAAGAGGGGCCTGACGGCCCCTCCCGGTTTTCTCGAAATTGAAGGCACGGCCGACACGAAAACCGGGTCGGTCGGCGCGGGGGCCGTGCTCAATCCGCGATCAGCGCGATCGCAAGGTAGATCAGGATGAAGCTGCCGAAACCCAGCAACGTTCCTGCGACGAAGCCCAGGCGGACCCAGAGTGCGTCGATGCCGAAGTAGTCAGCGATGCCGGAGCATACGCCCATCAGCTTGCCGTTGCTGCGGTCGAGCGAAAAGCTCTTGGCGGGGCGGACGGCGTGGTCGGTGTCGCGAAATTTCAGGTCGTTCATGCGATCAGTCCATTGGGCGAGGCGGGGATGATGGCCGTGGCGAAGAAGACCGCCGAGAGGGCCAGCGAGAAAGCAGCTGCGAAGAGCTTGCTGGAGTTTTCAGAGTCGAACATGATTTCCTTCCTTGTGATCTGAGGTGCGGCTTGCGTCAGGCGACGAAGACGGCGGGGCTTGCAGGGACGATGGCCATCGCCATGCTGACGGCCGAGACGGCGAGAGCGAAAACGGCGGCGAGAGCGCGGTTGCTGGCATAATCGAAAGCGGACATTTGGTGGTCTCCTTGAACCTTGGTCTGTTGTATCCCCCGGACCATCCGGGTTGACCAATGCATTGCAGGAGGCGTGCCAAACTCGAAAAACCGCAGGTTTCAGCCATTCTCAACTGAACCGAGCGCTCAAGCGCCGTTCATCGATCCGAAAGGTTGGGAAATTTCACCACTTTTTGGAGTCGGGTTTCAAGTGGCGGCATGGCGCTCCGCGCGCTATCGCCGCAGCCGACCATGGCGCTCGATCGAATTGCCCTTTCCGACTTCCGCAACCACGCCGCGACCGAGCTTTCGGGCACGGCGCGCTTCAACCTGCTGGTGGGGGAGAACGGGGCGGGCAAGACCAATGTGCTCGAGGCATTGTCGCTCCTATCGCCGGGCCGTGGCCTGCGCCGCGCCGCATTGGCGGACATCGTGCGCGCCGGGAGCCAGGCGGGATTTACCGTCGCGGCGGACCTGCGGCAGGACGGCGAGGCCGTCCGTCTGGGCACCTATTGCGAGAACGCCCACCCGGGGCGGCGACGGGTCAGGATCAATGGCTCTGACGCGAACGCCACCGCGCTCGGGGAATGGCTTGCAATCACCTGGCTCACGCCGGCGATGGACGGGCTGTTCACCGGGCCTGCCGCCGACCGTCGCCGCTTCCTCGACCGCATGGCGCTTGCGCTGGACCCGGCGCATGCTACCCACGCCGCGCGCTACGAAGCGGCGCTGCGCGAACGCAATCGGCTCCTGTCCGACCGGCGCGATCCGGAGAGCGGTTGGCTCGATGCGATCGAGGCGCAGATGGTCCAGCATGGCGGCGCGCTGATGACGGGCCGCGCGCGCCTGATCGAGACCCTCATGGCGCGTCTTGCTGCCATGCCTGCGGAGCCTTTCGCCCGGCCGGCCATCACCTATGCGCCGGGCGCGCCGGACAGTCCGGACGGCCTGTCGCAGGCCCTCTACGAAGGACGTAGCAAGGATCGCCTCGCGCAGCGAACGCTATCCGGTCCCCATCGCGACGAGCTGGAGGTGATTCACGCCGCGAAGCGCGTTCCCGCGGCGCAAAGTTCGACCGGCGAGCAGAAGGCCATGCTGGTGGCGATCACGCTCGCTCACGCCGGCCTCGCGGCGCAGGGTCGCGCCGGTATCCTGCTGCTCGACGAGGTCGCTGCCCATCTCGATCCCGTCCGCCGCGCCGCGCTGTTCGACCAGCTGCGCGGCAGCGGCGCGCAGGTCTGGATCACCGGAACCGAGCCTTCCCCTTTCGACACCATCCTGAGCGAAGCGGCAACGTGGCGGATCGAAAACGGTGAGGCCCAGCGGCTCTAGTTCACCGGAGGTAGCGCCGCCGCGACTTCATCCGCCGTGTCCGCGACCAGAGCCTCGATCCCCTCGACCGTGGGATGGATGCGGTCGGACTGGAACAGGCTCGGATCCTGGTAGATCGCCTCCAGCCAGAACGGGATGAGCTCTGCATCGTATTCGCTGGCCAGTTCGGCGTAGAGCCTGTCGAATTGCGTCTGGTACTCGGGCCCGTAATTCGGCGGCGCGCGCATCCCCATCAACAGCACCGGGATATCGCGCTGGCGCAGTTCGCCCAGCATCGCTTCGAAGCTCGCCCGCGTCTGGTCCGGCGAGACGCCGCGCAGCATGTCGTTGCCGCCCAGTTCGAGGATGACGAGATCGGGCTTTTCGGCCTGCGCGTCGAGTGTGAAGGCCAGCCGCTGCGCCCCCGCCTGGCTGGTATCGCCCGACACGCCCGCATTGGCGATCCGCGCGTTGATGCCCTGCTCCCGCAACGCGTCTTCCAGCAGCGCTGGATAACTGTTCTCCTCGCCCACGCCATAGCCGGCGAAAAGGCTGTCGCCGAAGGCCAGGATGCGCCGCTCCGGTCCCTCAACGGCGACGTCCGGACGCGCCACGGAGGGTGTATCGCTCGCTTGCGGCGCGGGCGCTTCCGCGGTTTCGGTGCCACAGGCGGCCAGCGCTGCGGCGAGAATGGCAATCGACAAATGATAAAGCCGCATCGGCGAGTTTCCTTGTGCAACCGGTCACCCCATGCCATCGCAGCGCCGTGACGACATCTCAAGCCGCTATTTCAGCCCGCAACCTGTCCCTCACTCTCGGTAGCGACGCCGCACCGGTCGAAATCCTGCGCGGGATCGATCTCGATATCGCCAAGGGAGAGACGGTGGCCCTGCTCGGCCCGTCGGGTTCGGGCAAGAGCTCGTTGATGGCGGTGCTGTCCGGCCTGGAACGCGCCAGCGGTGGCACGCTCGAAGTCGCCGGGCAAGACTTCGCCTCGATGGACGAGGACGCTCTCGCCCATGCGCGCCGCGGCGCCATCGGCATCGTGTTGCAGGCGTTCCACCTGCTGCCGACGATGACCGCGCTGGAGAACGTTGCCACGCCGATGGAGCTGGCGGGAGAGGCCGACGCGCAGGACCGCGCGCGTGCAGAGCTGGAGGCAGTCGGCCTCGGCCACCGGCTCGACCACTACCCGTCCCAGCTTTCGGGGGGAGAGCAGCAACGTGTGGCCATCGCCCGCGCCATCGCGCCACGCCCCGACCTGATTTTCGCCGACGAGCCAACGGGCAATCTCGATGCCGCCACCGGCCACGAGATCGTCGATTTGCTGTTCGCCCGCCGCGCGGAAACCGGCGCGACCCTGCTCGTCATCACGCACGATCCCGAACTGGCCGAGCATTGCGCCCGCGTGCTGACGCTCAGAGACGGCCGCATCGCTACCGACACCGCCGCATGAGCGACGTGCGGACAAGCAAACAGGCGATGAACTGGTCGACGGCGTGGCGCATTGCGCGGCGCGACCTCAACGCGCGTTTTCGTGGTCTCCGCCTGCTGCTCGTGTGCCTGTTCCTCGGCACCGGAGCGCTCGCAGCCATCGGCACGCTGACCGCTGCGATCGAGCGAGAACTGGCGGCCAATGGCCGCCAGTTCCTCGGCGGGGACTTGCAGATCGAACTGTGGCAGCGCGGCCTCAACGAGGAAGAGAGCGCCGCGCTTGCCGAATACGGCACCGTCTCGGCAGGCACGCGCATGCAGGCGATGGCCCGCTATGGCGAGCAGGCCGCGCCGATCGAACTCAAGGCCATCGACGGCGCCTATCCGCTTTATGGCGAGCTTGTGCTGGAAGACGGTCGCTCGGTCGGGCAACCGGACGCAAGCGAAGCCTGGCTCTCCCCCGGAGCGGCCGAACGGCTGGGCGTTTCCGTCGGAGAGACGATCGCAATCGGCACGGAAACGGTCACGGTCGGCGGGTTGATCGCCGACGAACCCGACCGGCTGGGCGAAGGCTTCCAGCTCGGCCCGACGATCATCGTGGCCGACGACCTGCCGCAGCGCGCCGGCCTGATCGCGCCCGGCTCTATGTACGAAACAAAGACGCGCGTGCGTTTCGATAGCTTGCAAGATGCCGAAGATGTGCGCGAAGACATCGAAGAGCGCTTCCCAGAGGCCGGCTTCGATATCGACACCGCCGATCGCGCCGCGCCCGGCACAGATCGCTTTATCGACCGTATGAGCGAATTCCTGACGTTGGTCGGCCTTGCCGCCCTTGTAATTGCAGGGATCGGTATCGGCGGAGGGGTGACCAGCTATCTCGACGCGCGGCGGCAGGGGATTGCGACGCTCAAAATCCTCGGCGCGACGAGCCGCGATATTGCCCGAATATATGCACTGCAGATCGCTGCAGCTGCTGTGGTGGGTAGCATAGCCGGGATCGTCGCCGGAATCGCAATCGTGCCGTTGCTCGCGACGGCGCTGGAAGGGCTGCTGCCCGTGTCGACCGGCTTCGTCGTCGCGCCCGGCCCGCTGTTGCTGGCGCTGGCCTATGGCCTGCTCGTCGCGCTGGTTTTTGCTGCGCCGCCGCTGCTGCGAGCACGCAATTTTCCGGCGATGGCGCTCATGCGCGCCCGGGTGGCACCGCTCGCGCGAGACCGCGTCGCCTTGCTGGTGGTCGGCGGGGGACTGGCGGCCATCGTGGCGCTGGCGCTGTCGACGGCGGAGCAACCGCTGCTGTCCGGCGGTTTTCTTGCAGGTGCCGCCGTGCTGCTCGGCCTGCTGGCCTTGCTGGGCTGGGGCATCCGCAAACTCGCCGCCGCTTTGCCGCGCCCGAAGGACCCCATCGCGCGCAATGCGCTCGCCAATCTGCACCGTCCCGGAAGCTCGACCGGAGCATTGGTGACGGCGCTCGGCTTCGGCTTGTCGGCCTTCGTCCTCCTCGCCGCGGTGCAATCCGCCATCGACGGCAATATCGAAAGCCGCGTGCCCCAGCAGGCACCCGACTATTTCGTGCTCGACATCCCCCGCGACCGGATCGACGACTTCGAAACCCTGGTCGAGGACGCCGATCCGCAGGCCGACTGGCGCACCGTGCCCGCCCTGCGAGGCTCGGTGCTCGCTTTCGGCCCGGAAGGCGCAATGACCCGCACCTCGGAGCTCGAGGAAATTCCCGACGGTGCATGGGCCCTGCGCGGCGAGCGTGGCCTGACCTATGCCGACACCGTGCCCGAGGGCAACAGCATCACGTCAGGGGAATGGTGGGGACCGATGTACCAGGGCGAACCTCTCGTTTCGGTCGATGAGGAGTTTGCCGAGGCCGCCGGCCTCGAGATCGGCGACATGCTGACGTTCGGCGTGCTGGGCGTAGAGAAACAGGCACGGATTTCCAATTTGCGGCGGATCGACTGGGAAAGCATGGGGTTCAATTACGTCTTCGTGCTCAGCCCCAATGCGCTGGCCGATGTGCCGCACAATCTGGCCGCGACCATCGAATTGTCCGAAGGCAAACCGACCGGGCCGCTGTTGCAGGCATTGATCGCCAGCTTTCCCTCTGCGTCGGTGATCGAAGTGGGCGGAGTGCTCGGACAGGCGCGCACGATTCTCGAGCAAGTAGGTCTCGCCACGCTCGCTGCCGCCAGCGTCGCGGTGCTCGCGGGCCTTGCCGTCCTGCTCGGCGCGATTGCCGCCGCCCGCGCGGCGCGAACTTACGATACCGTGGTCATGCGTGTCCTCGGTGCGGATCGCCGCCAAATCCTTGTCATGCAGCTGATTGAATATGTCGCCCTGGCAGGAGCCCTCGCCATCGTCGCACTCGCTGTCGGCAGCTTCGCAGGCTGGCTGGTTGTCACGCAGCTGTTCGAATTCGACTGGCTGCCCGACTGGGGCGAGGTCATGGCGGTCCTTGGCCTTGGCCTCGGCATCGTGCTGGCTTTCGCCCTCGGAGCGTCGCTCCCCTTGCTGCGAGCGAAACCCGCGCAGGCATTGAGGGCGCTTTGACACAAACAAAGAAAAAGGGGGCCCGAAAGCCCCCTTCCCCGCATCCGATGCTGATCGCTTCGATCAGAATTTGAACTTCGCGGCCACGCCGTAGGTGCGCGGCTGGTTCGGGTAGCCCGAGATCGAGCCCGTCTGTGCGACCGAGTCGAAGATCGTCGTGATGTAGCGATCGTCGAGCAGGTTGCGGCCCCATACGGTCAGGTCGAGACCGAAGCCGAACGAGTAGGTAGCACTCGCCGAAAGCTCGTCGACCTGGCGGCGGAACGGAGCGGCGGCGGCAAAGGCCGCAGCCTGTGATGCCGGATTTCGCGGGTCGAAGAAGCCCGGCAGGCCGTCGGCGATCTGAACCGGAGCTTCGTGATAGAAGTTCGTGTTCAGGATAAGCCGGTCGCCATTGGCGTTCAGTTCCTTGTCGTACTGCGCGCCCAACGACATCGTGAATTCCGAGATGCCGCCGACCGCGCGGCCCGAGAGGTTGCCGATCGAACTGTTCGGGAAATCGACATATTCGGGCTCGAGATAGGTGAAGGCGGCCAGCACGCTGAAGGAATCGGACACACGCACGACGCTGTCGAATTCGATCCCGAAGGTCTCCTGCAGGCCGGCATTGGCCAGCGCGAAGCCGGTGCCGGTGAACAGGTTCGTCTGGAAGCCCTCGATCCGCTGTTTGAAGAACGTCAGGTTCGCCGAGAGAATGTCCCAGTTGCCCTTGAAGCCGAGCTCGTAGACCTCGGTTTCTTCCGGGCCCGCGAAGCGCGAGCCGGGACGCAGGTTCGCGGGAGCGAAGCCGCCCGCGACGATAGCGGGGATGTCGGCAGCCAGCGGACGGCTGTCGCGCGACAGGTTGAACGAGCTCGCCTTGAAGCCGGTCGCATAGGACACATAGACGTTCAGGAACGGCGAGATGTCGTAGGCAAGGCGAGCGGTGTAGCTCCAGTCGCTGTCGTCGGTCTGGCCGTCTTCCACGCTGTTCGGCACATTGAGGAACGGCGGCAGGAACTGCAGCGGCTGCAGCGCCAGCAGCGGGTTGACCGCAGGGTTGTTCTGGTTGGCATCGGCGAAGGCCTGTGCGCCAGCCTGAACCTGCGCGAATGCTTCGGGATTGGCCGCAGCGAATGCACCCACCTGCGCGGGGTCTGTGGCGTCGATACCAAAGTTAGCGAGTGTGGTTGCAAATGCCTGAGCGAAGATCGCCGTATTGCCCGACTGGACGAGGTCGATGCCCGAGAACACGTCGCTCGAAATTACATTGGTGGTGATTTCCTTGCTGTCGTCGGTGTAGTTCGCGCCGAGCGTCAGGACGAGACCGTCGAGGATCTCGAAATCCACCTGGCCGAAGATCGACAGCGCTTCGTTGCTGAGCGTGTAGGCTTCATTGAGGCCCTGACCCGCAACGAAGAACCGACCGGTGTAATCCTGGCCGTTGAGCGCCGAAAGCGTCGCCTCGAGCTGCTGCACGGCGAAGTCGTTCGGCGGGCTCGTGACCGGTCCGCCGATCAGGATATTGGCGTACTCGCGGAAATCCTCGCCGTAGATCAGTGCGTTCTGCTGGTCGATGTCTTCATTGAAGTAGAAGCCGCCGAGCAGGAAAGACACGCGATCGCCGATCTCGCCAGCCACACGCAGTTCCTGCGTGAAGGTTTCGAGACCGACATTGGCGAAGTTGCTGCCGATCAGGTCGGCGCTGGTGAAGTCCGAATCCTGATCCGTGATCGCGGTGGATTCGCGGTAGGCAGTGATCGAGGTCAGCGTGAAATCGCCGATCTCGTAGTTCAGTTCGCCCGAGACGCCCCAGTTTTCGATATCGTTGGCGGAATCGAAATTGTTGTAGATCACGTCGGCGAACGGATCGTTCGGGTTCGGGATCTGGCCACCGAGTGCGAGAATTGCGTTGCTCGCATCGCTCCGGCGCAGGTTCACGACGCCGCAGCAGATTTCGTCGATCTTGTCGTAATCGCCGATGAAGCGTGCGGTGAACGGGCCACCATTGTCGAACAGCAGCTGGCCGCGGGTGAACCAGCGGTCACGCTCGTTGCTGTCGTTGCCGGTGGCGAGGTCTTCGAGATAGCCGTCGCGCTTGTTGAGGCCGCCGGCAAGGCTGAACGCGATGCTGTCGGTGATCGGTCCGGTGACGAGGCCTTTCGCGACTATCGCATCGTAATTGCCGTAGCTCAGCTCGGCCGAGCCGCCGAATTCGAACTCCGGCTCCTTGGTGACGATCGAGATCACGCCGGCGCTGGCGTTCTTGCCGAACAGGGTCGACTGCGGACCGCGCAGCACTTCGACGCGCTGGACGTCAGGCAGGTCGGTGATCTGCGAGGCGGTGCGGCTGCGATACACGCCGTCGACGAAGACGCCGACCGAGGGTTCGATACCGGCATTGTTCGCCCCGTTGCCGAAGCCGCGGATGAGGAAGTTAGTGTTCGCCGAGCTCTGCAGCTGGTTCACGCGAAGCGAGGGTACCTGCGTCTGCAGGTCGTTGAGGTCGCGGATCTGCGCGCGCTCGATGGTTTCGGCGGTGGTCACGCTGACGGCGACGGGCACTTCCTGCAAGGTCTGCTGGCGCTTGGTCGCGGTAACAACGATGACGTTGCCGGTTTCGGTCTCGGGCTCGGCCTCGCCGATGTCGGCGTCGTCGCCGACTTCCTGGGCGCTCGCGGCGGTCGGAACGGCAAGCGCAGCGGCACCGGCCAGCAGAGCGGTACGAACGGTCGCAACGCGGCCGAAAGTAGTGAATTTCATGAACTGTCCTCTTCTCTCAAGACGTATTCTGGTCTGCTGCGCAGTTCCCAAAATCACGCAAGCGAGGCGGCGAATATTCGTATGCACGCGCCAGCTCAAGCATTTAGCCGGTCGCGAACATACGCGATTCCGCCACTGTGCCTTTCGCGTTACACCGCATATGCTTGCCGCATTGCAGCATCTGCGCTAGGGGCGCGCCCGAATTGCCAGGCGCATGGCGCGCCTGCCGCTACGGCATTCTAAACGAAAGCATACATCCATGTCCCGCGACCTGCGCAACGTGGCGATCATCGCCCACGTCGACCACGGCAAGACCACCCTTGTCGACCAACTTTTCCGCCAGTCCGGCACCTTCCGCGAGAACCAGCGCGTCGAAGAGCGCGCGATGGATTCGAACGATCTCGAAAAGGAACGTGGCATCACGATCCTGGCGAAGTGCACCAGCGTCGAATGGAACGGCACGCGCATCAACATCGTGGATACGCCCGGACACGCCGACTTCGGCGCCGAGGTCGAGCGCATCCTTTCCATGGTCGACGGCGTCATCCTGCTGGTCGATAGTGCCGAGGGCCCGATGCCGCAGACCAAGTTCGTCACCGGCAAGGCACTGGGCCTCGGCCTGCGCCCGATCGTGGTCGTCAACAAGATCGACCGCGGCGACGCCCGCCCGCAGGAAGTGCTGGACGAAGTATTCGACCTCTTCGCCAGCCTCGATGCGAACGACGACCAGCTCGATTTCCAGAGCCTGTGGGCCTCGGGCCGCGACGGTTATGCCAGCGAGGACGAAACCGCGCGCGACGGCAATCTGGAGCCGCTGTTCAAGCTGATCGTGGACCACGTGCCGCCTCCCGGCCTCGACACCGAAGCGCCCTTCAGCTTCCTCGCCACCCTGCTCGACCGCGACAATTTCATGGGCCGCGTACTCACGGGCCGCGTCCAGTCCGGCACGATCAACATCAACGACCCGATCCATGCGCTCGACAGCGAGGGTAATGTAATCGAGGTCGGTCGCGCGACCAAGCTGATGAGCTTCGACGGGCTCGACCGCGTTCCGGTCGAAACGGCGTCTGCGGGCGACATCATCGCGCTGGCCGGTCTCGAAAAGGCCACCGTGTCGAACACTATCGCCGATCCGAGCGTGAAGACGCCGATCGAAGCGCAGCCGATCGATCCGCCGACGCTGGCAATGCAGTTCTCGGTCAACGACAGCCCGCTCGCAGGCCGCGAGGGTAGCAAGGTCACTAGCCGCATGATCCGCGACCGTCTCTACCGCGAAGCGGAAACCAATGTCGCGATCCGCATCACCGAGAGCGACGACAAGGACAGCTTCGAAGTCGCCGGCCGCGGCGAACTCCAGCTCGGCGTGCTGATCGAAACGATGCGCCGCGAAGGCTTCGAGCTCGGCATCAGCCGCCCGCGTGTGCTGTTCCGCGAAGAGAACGGCCAGCGCATGGAGCCGTTCGAGACCGTCGTCATCGACGTCGACGACGAGCACTCGGGCACGGTCGTCGAGAAGATGCAGCGCCGCAAGGCCGAGCTTACCGAAATGCGCCCCTCGGGCCAGGGCAAGACCCGCATCACCTTTTCCGCCCCGTCGCGCGGCCTGATCGGCTATCACGGTGAATTCCTGTCCGACACGCGCGGCACGGGCATCATGAACCGCCTGTTCGAGAAGTACGATACCTATCGCGGCCCCATCGAAGGCCGCCAGAACGGCGTGCTGATCTCGATGGTGCCGGGCGAAGCGGTGCCCTACGCTCTGAACGCGCTCGAGGATCGCGGCGAGCTGTTCATCCGTGGCGGCGCGAAAATTTACGAAGGCATGGTGATCGGCGAGAACGCCAAGCCCGACGATCTCGAAGTCAATCCGATGAAATCGAAGCAGCTGACGAACTTCCGTTCGACCGGCAAGGACGATGCCATCCGCCTCACTCCGCCGCGCGTGATGACGCTGGAACAGGCCATCGCCTATATCGACGATGACGAGATGGTCGAAGTGACGCCCGAGAGCATCCGCCTGCGTAAGGCGATCCTCGATCCGCACGAACGCAAGCGCGCCAAGCGCGCCGCGCAGAGCTGACGCCTAGGGTTCAGGCCGAGACATGGTATGTCTCGGCCAAGACCAGACCGGCGTAGAGCACTGCGCCGCCAAGAAATGGCAGGAAAAAGCTTTTCCGGTTTTCCGGTAGCTCTTCCTTCAGCACCAGCAGCATCACGCCACCTGCCAGGAAAGCGAACAGGCAGCCGATGGCGATCTCGGGCAGTTCGATTACCCGCCCCAGTGCCCAGCCGCCGAGCGTCGCGGCGACCAGCACCCAGCGCCCCTTCGCATCGTAAAGTTCGGGGTGGTCGCTGCGCGAGCCGAAATCGGCCGTGACGAAGTGCAACAGCATCGCAGCGAAATAGAGCACCAGCCCGAGCGGCGATGTGTCTTCACGATGCGACAGCAAGTAGGTGATCACCAAGATCAGCAGGGCAGACGCGGCGATGTGCAGCCAGAACACGCCGTGGTGCGGCCGGTCGCGGCCTTCCGTCGCTCTTCGCTCGTCGGTCGACACCGCCAGAGCCCGTTCCAGACCATAGAACAGGGCCAGACCGGCCAGCGACAAAGTATATACCAAGCCCTCGGCCAGAGTCGCGTCGAAGCCGGTCGCCATCTCGAATGTCGCGGCATGCGCGCCCAATTCGGGCAACACATGCATGAACACATAACCGACCGCCACGCCGCCCGCGAAGCTCAACCACTTGCTACGTGGGGTGCGATCGAGGAAGCGCAGTTCGCCGACGAAGATATGCGTCGCCGCAAAGGCCAGCGCCATCGCCAGCGTGACGAGGACTCCAGCGCTCACTCGTCCTGAAATGCCATGAAGTTGGGCTGCCCGTTGCTGGCCGATAAGCCTCCATCGACAGCAAGGTTCACCCCGGTGACGAACCGCGCATCATCGCTGGCGAGGAACAGCACCGGCCCGGCGACATCCTCGGGCTCTCCGGGCCTGCCGAGCGGAATGCGGCGCATGAACGCTTCCATCAGGCTGTCGTTGTCGATGATGCCCGAACTCATTTCCGACCGGGTAAGGGACGGGCAGACCGCATTCACGCGGATGCCCTGCTTGCCCAGCTGCAGCGCCAGCGCGCGCGTAAGGTTCGTCACGGCGCCCTTGGAGGCATTGTAGATCGGCAGCACCCAGTCGCCGCCGGTACCCGACACGCTCGAAGTATTCACGATCGAACCCTTGCTCTTCGCTAGGTGCGGGATCGCCTCGCGACACAGATAGAGCAGGCCCTTCACGTTGATATCGATGACCTTGTCGATGTCCTCATCGCTCGCATCGGCGAGCATGCCGAAGGCACCCACACCGGCATTGTTGACCAGCACGTCGAGGCCACCGAAGCGGTCGACGGTCTTGCCGACGATGTCCTTGGCGAAATCGCTTTTCCCGACGTCGCCTTCGACGATCAGAGTGCGGTCACCGTCCAGGTCTTTCGCGACTTTCTCCAGATCGTCACGGCTGCGCGAATTGAGGACGACATTCGCGCCCTCTTCGGCAAAGCGCCGCGCGATGCCCTCCCCGATGCCCGAGGACGATCCCGTTACGATGACTGTCTTGCCTGCAAACCTCTGCACTGCCGAGCTCCTGTGTTGAATGTTCTCAGCCTCTCAATGAGCCGATCTGGCAATTGTGCCGCCTTACCGCCCCAACGAAGTTCAGTCCGCCGATACCGTTCGCGCCGCGACCAGGATCGCTGATGCAGCGGCACCGGGAGAATAGGGCGCGACTTTCTCTGGGCACCGAAGCGCGGTCGCGCTCCGATCTGCAAAAGCATTCGCCGCTTCAGCCATGGCCTTTGCCAGCGCGCTTGCGTCGTCCGCCGGCACCACGATCCCGCAAGACGATCCGGCCACCAGTTCCGGCACGCAGCCGCATCGGTCGGACACGATGACCGGACAGCCGTGATGGAGAGCCTCGTTCACGACCAGCCCCCACGGCTCGCTGCGACTGGGCAAGACGAGTGCCGTCGCGCCAAGATATTCCTTCTGCAGGGCGTCGTCTTGCATCGCACCGGGGAAGACGACCGAACCCTCGACGCCGCGCTCTGCGGTGAGCGCCTTCAGCGCCGCCTCTTCCGGCCCCGAACCTACTATCCGCAATTGCGCCTGCGGATCGACCGACCGATATTGCGAAAAGGCGTCGATCAGCGTGTCGATCCCTTTCTCCGGCGAGAGCCGACCGACGTAGAGAAATACGCGGTTGCCCGGATCTTCATGTTTCTTTCTCTGGGCCGGTATATGGCGAGCGTCGTACCCGGCTCGGAGATAGGCAGCCTGCGGCCGAACCAGCGCACGCTCCGCCCGGATGCCAAGCGACATGGCATAAGCACGCGAAAACTCGCCGTATGATAGCGTCCACGGCACCAGCTTGAAAAACAGTCGCTTTGCCAAGCGCCGCAGCGGCCTTTGCGGACGATCGTAACGAGTGGAATCGAAGAACACGGCCCGGTTGCGGCTACGAATCGCAAGAACCAGCGCCTGCAGCCAGTATTCTGGCCGATCGACCCCAGGTATGATCGTGACATCCGCCTTGCTCCGCCAACTTTTGCGCAGGACGCGGCGATACAAAGTCAGTCGGGAGATCTCTTCGTAGCTCTCGCGAAAGAGCACTTCGTGCGGATAATCGAACCGCTCCATCGCCACGTCCGACAGGGCCGCCCGCCGGCTGTCCGTGAGCGCAATCTGGGTAACATGCACATCGACGGCCGTATCGGCTCCCTGCCGCGCTAGCGCGGTGAAGACGGCGCCCTTGTATCGCGACCACGCCAGATTGTGCCAGATGTCGAGCTTCACCCGCTTCGCTTGCCCGCTCGAAGTGGCCCGCGCAACCCGTCGCTACCGTGGTTCGGAGTGGCGGTGGACCATCCCGGTTGCGTTTGTTACCAGCGCCCGCATGGAAACAGGAACACTCGTCAGCCTCGCGCTCTATTTCGTGCTCATGATCGCCATCGGCCTGTGGGCCTGGAAGCGCTCGACCGACACTAGCGAGGGCTACCTGCTGGCCGGACGCAATTTGCCGCCGGCGGTCGCTGCGCTGTCCGCCGGTGCCTCGGACATGAGCGGTTGGCTGCTGCTCGGCCTGCCCGGTGCACTTTATGCCAGCGGGCTGGTCGAGGCATGGATCGGCATCGGCCTGTTCGTCGGCGCGCTGGTCAACTGGGTCGTCGTGGCGCCGCGCCTGCGCGCCCAGACGGAAAGCTATGGCAACGCGCTGACGATCCCCGAATTCCTCGCCAACCGGTTCCCCGACAAGGCCGTCGCCCTGCGGGTCGCGAGTGCGCTGATCGTCGTCGTGTTCTTCTCGGTCTACACCGCTGCCGGCCTCGTCGGCGGGGGCCTGTTGTTCGAAACGAGTTTCGCAGGCATCCTGCCCGATGTCGGTATGAGCGATTACATGATGGGCATCTGGATCACCGCGCTGGTCGTTCTCGCCTACACCATGGTCGGCGGCTTCCTTGCGGTCAGCCTGACCGACTTCGTACAGGGCTGCATCATGGTGGTGGCGCTGGTCCTGATGCCAATCGTGGTAATGTTCGGCGCCGGTGGCGAAGGCGGCGGCTCGCTGTCCGATGTGCCGGTGGAAGGCTTCCTAAGTCTGACGCAAGGACTCACGCTGCTCGGTTTCATCAGCGCGGTGACATGGGGGCTCGGCTATTTCGGCCAGCCGCACATCATCGTGCGCTTCATGGCGATCGACACCATCGACAAGGTGAAGACCGCGCGCAACATCGGCATGACATGGATGGGCGTCGCGCTGCTGGGCTCCATCGGCATCGGTATCGCCGGCCGCGCCTATGTGGAGCGCAACGGGCTGGCGGTCGAGAATCCGGAGACGATCTTCATCGTGCTGGCGAACCTGCTGTTCCACCCGCTGATCACCGGCTTCCTGCTGGCTGCACTGCTCGCCGCGATCATGTCGACGATCAGCTCGCAACTGCTAGTGGCCTCGTCCTCGCTGACCGAGGATTTCTACAAACTGTTTTTCCGCAAAAATGCCAGCGAGCGCGAGAGCGTGAATGTCGGCCGCATCTGCGTCGCGCTGGTGGCCCTTGCCGCGATCCTGATCGCGAGCGATCCCGAAAGCGAAGTACTCGGCCTCGTGTCCAATGCCTGGGCCGGCTTCGGGGCAGCCTTCGGTCCGCTGATCATCCTGTCGCTGACTTGGGACCGGATGACCGGCGCCGGAGCCCTCGCGGGCCTTGTCACCGGCGCGGCTGTCGTCGTGGCGTGGATCGCGCTCGGCTGGAATTCGGAGCTGCCCGGTTTCGACGGCGGACTGTACGAGATCGTACCCGGCTTCATCGCCGCGTGGCTGGCGATCGTGCTGGTCAGCAAGGCAACATACCGCGAGCCGATGCCGACCACCGCCTGACCGAAAGCGAACGGGTTAGCCTTACGTTAACCATATTTGGCGATACTCGCAGGCATGCGTTCGCAACCTGCCATTCTTTCTCCTCTCCTCCTGTTGGTGGCAGGATGCGGCGCTATTCCCGATCGCGAGGCGCCCAAGCATGTACGCACTGAAAGCTCGGTGCCTGCAATCGCCCAACCCCGGCCGGAGGCGCGCCAGTGCCATGCCGAGCTGGGCAAGACCGGATCCAGCTTCGCGCCCCTCCCCGACCGCTTCTTCGGCGCAGGTTGCAGCAATCTCAACACGGTGAAGCTCGACGGGATCGGCGGTGACCAGAACACCTTCGCGATCACCAATCTCGGCCCGCTCGCCTGCCCCGCGGCCAATACGCTGGCCGGCTGGGCCCGCTTCGGCGTCGACCGGGCAGCGCGGCAGATCCTCGGCAGTCCTCTGGCGCGTATCGAGACCTTCGGAAGTTACTCCTGCCGCAATGTCGCCGGGACGGGCCGTCGCTCGGCCCACGCAAGGGCGGAAGCGATCGACGTTTCGGGCTTCGTCCTCGCCGATGGCCGCCGTATTTCGGTGAAGGACGACTGGCACGCATCGCCGCGCGAGCGCGAGTTCCTGCGTACGGTCCATGCCAGCGCCTGCAAGCGCTTCGGCACTGTCCTCGGCCCGGACTACAACGCCGCGCACCGCGATCACCTGCATCTGGAGTTTGGTAACGGGTCTTTCTGCCGCTAAACGGCCCGAGCGACTATCCGGTCGCCATCTGACCGCCCGGGTCGAGTTGCGCCTCTAGCCGCAAGCGCACGGCCTGGCTAGGATGCTCGGCGCCCAGCTTGGTCATCATGTTGGCGCGATGAATTTCCACCGTACGCGGGCTGATCGACAACTCGCGCGCGATCATCTTGTTGCTGCACCCTTCGGCCAGCCAGTCGAGAACTTCGCGCTCGCGAGGGGACAGCGCGGCGATGCGGTTGCGGGCCTCCACCATTTTGCGTCGCGCCTGCGCATAGGCATCGGCCTCGCCGCCGATGCGTGCGATAGCGCTGTCGAGGCGCTCCTCCTGCAAGGCCAGGCGCAAATAGTCGAGCGCGCCCGCCTTGATCGCCTCGACTACGCAGGTCGGCCTAGGATCGAAAGAGGTCGCTACGACCGGCAGCCATTTGCCAATCACCGACAGCGCCCGCAGCACGCGCGCTACGCCGCCTTCAGCGGGATCGTCGAAAGCGAGGATTATGCCGCTGTCGGGCACATGCTCAATTAGTTCGCCGACATTGGCGTAGACTTCGCAGTGGTGGCCGAGCCTATAGCCGAGATGGGCCTGCTCTGCGCGGGAGCGGCTGGAACCGCCGACGATGTGGAGCGTTTGACGCTGTTTCATGCGCTTAGGCATGGCGCGATGCGGGATAATGCGTAATTCGAATCACTACCTATCCGAAGTTTTACGAATACGTATTTTCTCGAGAAAGATCCCATATATCAATCATTTGCAAGAAGGTCGCTCGTTCAATCATCTCGATAAAAGCTGTAGTCGGGTAGTGAATGAAATGCATGTTTGAGAGCATCTCCCCACCCCGCCGAGATCGTCTGGAAGTACGAATCTTCATGAGTGATCCGGTGCTGGTGTTTCGGTTCAAAGGTGTCGCGCTCAATGACTTGCAGATCCAGCGGCAGTCCGACGGACAGATTCGCCTTTAGCGTCGAGTCGAAACTGACCATCAGCAATTTGACCCCGTCCTCCAGGCTCATCTCCCGATCGTAACCACGGATGATGATCGGTCGCCCGTATTTCGTCTCACCGATCTGGAAGAAAGGCGTGTCGAGGCTGGCCTCGATGAAGTTGCCTTCGGGATAGACCATGAACAAGCGCGGCTCCATGCCCTTGATCTGGCCAGCCACGATGATGGAAGCGGTGAACTTGCCCTGCCCGCGCGCGCCATTGGCCGACTGCCGCTCTCCGATAGTAGAGCGCAGCAGCCTGCCGATTTCGGTCGCGACATTGAACATGGTCGGCGCTTCGAACAGGATGTTCTCGCGCTCCCCCGGCTCCTTCATCCGCTCCTCGAGTTGGCTGACGACAGCCTGCGTCGAAGCGAGATTGCCGGCGGTCATCACGGTAATGATCCGCTCGCCGGGTTCCTGCCAGGTGAACATCTTGCGGAACACGGAGATATTGTCGACGCCCGAATTTGTCCGGGTGTCGCTCATCAGGACAAGGCCCTTGTCGAGCATCATGCCTACGCAATAGGTCATCGAAAATTACCCTCGGCAGCTATTGCTGCGGTATCTGCTGTTGTTCGACCGCGACATCGACTTCGAGCACGGTCGATGTCGTGCCGAAACTGATCCCTGTTACCGGCGCTGCATCGCGATAATCGCGGCCCGTTGCAACGCGGACATAGCGTTCGTCGGGACTTATCCCGTTGGAAATATCGAAGCCGACCCAGCCCAGCCCTTCGACATGCGCTTCGGTCCAGGCATGACTTGCTTCCTGTTCGATCCGGTCATTCATCATCAGATATCCGCTGACGTAGCGGGCGGGAATGCCCAGCGCGCGGGCGCAGCCGATGAAGATATGCGCATGGTCCTGGCAAACGCCGTGGGCCGAGGCGAAGGATTCCTCCGCGCTGGTGCGCGAATGGGTGGTCCCGGTTTGATACTCCACCCGCTCCAGGATCGTTGCCGACAACCGGTGGAGGCGATCGAGGCCGCTGTCCTCGCTCTTCTCGATCTCCTTGAGCAGCTTCTTCATGCCCGGCCCCGGACGCGTGAGATCCGTCTGTCCCTGAAAACTCCAGAGCGGAAGATGGCCTGCATGGCGCCCGATGACACCCGCATGATCATGCGTATCGACTTTGCCATGGCAGGTCACGCGCACTTCCTGCGATCCGCTTTCGACCGAGACGAGCGTCGTCGTATTGTGATGCTGGTCTTCGTAGGTCAGCTCGGAATGGGCGTTCTCATATTCCATTTCCCATTCGAGGATTTCCTGCCCCTGCGTTTCCTTCGGCGTCAGGCGCAAGCGCTGCAGAGCGTGCACGACGGGAGTGTCGAAGCGATAGCGGGTGGTATGGCGGATGGAGAGACGCACTAGGACCTGCCTGTGCCATTCTCATCGAGCAAGATCGCCCGCAAAAGGTCAGGGGGAAGGAGTGAGACGCAAGTCGGGCTTACCGCCCGGCCAAGCCGAAAGACGCGCCCGCTGGATTTTTGCGGGCGACCGCGAAGCGGCGGGCCAATTTTGACGCGATCCGGCGTCACTTGTCGATTTCGATGAATTGTCATCGATCCTCTCCTCGTTCCTTGGCTAGCGTCAAAATTGGCTCCGTCTTGTCGATGAGAATGGCACAGGCAGGTCCTTAGGCAAGGAACCGGTAATCTTGCGCGATCGCCTGGCCGATCGCTGCGTTGCTGGACATGAATTCGAGCAGGAATTCGTGCAGTCCTTGGTCGAAAACCTCATCGATGGTGAGGTCGGTGATGCGCGTATCCGCTTCGCGCATCAGCTCGTTGCTCTGGCCCTCTCGCCCATGGAGGCGGGCGAGCGCGGCAAGATTGGCGCGAAGTTCGGAATGGCAGAAGGCCAGGCTGCGCGGGAAGGCATCGTCGAGGATCAGGAACTCGCAAATACCCTTCGCGTCGATCTGTCCGGCGTTGAGCCAGCGATAGGCGCGGTCCCCGGACACCGAGCGCAACACTTGGTCCCACTGCCCGGTATCGAGGCTCGACCCGACATAGGACAGCGAGGGCAGCAGCAGGTAATATTTGATGTCGAGGATGCGCGCGATGCTGTCGGCGCGCTCGATGAATGTACCGGCCTGGGCGAAATGATAGCCTTCGTCGCGCAACATGGAGCCTTCCATCGCGCCGTGCGCCAGCGTCCCGGCGCGGCGGATGGTGGCCACCGTGTCGAGCACGCGGTTCTCGCCCACCGGCTTGCCCAGCTGTTTCTCCACGACCAGCCAGTTCTCGTTGATCGCTTCCCACAGCTCGCCGCTGATGGCGTTGCGGGCGAGGCGGGCATTCTGGCGGACCTGCCCGAACATCGACAGGATCGAGGCCGGATTGTCCTTGTCCCGCAGCATGTAGTTCCAGGCCTGCATACCGGTGTAGGTGCCGTGCTTGGCCTCGTAACCTTGCTTCTGCCCGGCCGTGGCCATGACCGAACGCCATTCCTCTTCGGCAGTCACTAGGTCGCGGGTCAACGCCATGCGCAGGCCCGCATCGAGCAAGCGCGCGGTGTTCTCGGCCCGCTCGAGGTAGCGGAACATCCAGAACAGTCCGTTGGCCGTTCTTCCCAGCATCAGTCTTTAAGCACCCAGGTATCCTTGGTGCCGCCACCCTGACTGGAATTCACGACCAGCGACCCTTCCTTCAGCGCCACGCGCGTCAGGCCGCCGGGTGTGATGTCGACCTTGTCGGGCGACACAAGCACGAAGGGTCGCAAGTCGACATGGCGCGGCGCCAAGCCCTTCTTGGTGAAGATCGGGCAGGTCGACAGCGAAAGCGTGGGCTGCGCGATGTAATTCTCGGGCTTTTCCACCAGCTTCTTGCGGAACTCGTCGATCTCTTTCTTCGAGGCGGCAGGACCGATCAGCATGCCATAGCCGCCGGAGCCATGCACCTCCTTGACGACCAGCTCCTCCAGATTGTCGAGGACGTATTTCAGGGTTTCTTCATCGGCGCAGCGATGCGTCTCCACATTGGGAAGCAGTGGCTTCTCGCCAGTATAGAACTCGACGATCTCCGGCATGAAGGAATAGATCGCCTTATCGTCGGCGACACCCGTTCCAGGCGCATTGGCAATGGTGACGCCGCCCGCGCGGTAGACATCCATGATACCCGGCACGCCCAGCACGCTGTCCTCGTTGAAGGTCAGCGGATCGAGAAATTCGTCGTCCACCCGGCGATAGATCACATCGACCGGCTGGAACCCGTGCGTGGTCCGCATGGCGACGCGCCCGTCGATGACCCTCAGATCGCTACCTTCGATCAGTTCCGCGCCCATCTGGTCGGCGAGGAAGGCGTGTTCGAAATAGGCAGAGTTATAGATCCCCGGCGTGAGGACTGCGACGGTCGGCTTACCCTCGGTGCAATCGGGCGCGCAGGCGGCGAGACTCTTGGCCAGCCGGCGCGGATAGTCGGAGACCTGCTCCACCGGCACGCGCATGAAAAGCTCGGGGAACATCGCCATCATGGTTTCGCGATTTTCCAGCATGTAGCTGACGCCCGACGGCGTGCGGGCATTGTCTTCCAGCACGTAGAATTCGTCCGGCCCGGTGCGGACCAGGTCGATGCCGACGATATGCGTGTAGACCCCGCCGGGCGGGGTGAAGCCGACCATGTTCGGCAGCCAGGCGGCGTTGTCACGGAACAAGCGTTCGGGAATGCGCCCGGCGCGGATGATTTCCTGCCGGTGATAAAGATCGTGCATGAAGGCATTGAGCGCCGAGACGCGTTGCTCGATCCCGCGGGTCAGCTTGCGCCACTCGGCCGCTGTGATCACGCGGGGCACCATGTCGAACGGGATCAGCCGTTCTTCGGCCTCGTCCTCGCCATAGACATTGAAGGTGATGCCGGTCTTGCGGAAGTTCGTCTCCGCCTCGGCATGCTTGCGCTTGAGCAGGCCGGTCTTCTGTTCGTCGAACCAGTCGCAGTATCGTTCATAGGCATCACGCACGCTGCCATCGGCACCATGCATCTCGTCGAAGAATTCGGCGTTGCCCGTCATTGTCCCCCGGGGATGTTCACGGCACAGAACATGCCGTGATCCTACAGGAACACAAGCTTTCAGGCGCTATCAAGTTCCGCGAGAAGCGCCGCCATCGCCTCATTGGTCATGACGAGGCCCATGTGCGAGCAGCGCACGGGAATGGCGCGGTCTCGTTCGCCGGGGCGGCCGCAGGCCGATTTCGGATGGACGACGCCGTCGCACGGGCTCCAGATAGCGACTGTCTCCACGGGCGGCTTCTCCGCGACGACGGTGTCGATTTCCGGCTCGTCGACACGGTGTCCCGCGATCGCCTGATAGGCCCGCCAGCCATTGTTCGCGCGCGGACTGCCGGAGAAGGGCGAGCCCATGGTGACGACCTTTGCGACCTTGTCGGGATGCTGCTTGGCAAGTTCGCGCGCCATCACCCCGCCGAGGCTCCAGCCGACCAGCACGATCGGTTCGCCATGCCGCTCATGCAGGGCGAGCAAGCGCTTCTCGACGCGCGCGAAGCGGTCGGCCGTGGCGCCAAGGTTGTAACCGAGGCCCCAGCGCTTGGCGGTATGCCCGGCCTCTTCCAGCCGCCGCGCCATCCAGCGCATGCGGATCGGATGGGCGCCAAAACCCGGCAGCAGCATGATGTGCTTGGGATCGGCAGCCGGAGCGATTTCCAGAGCGTCGCCAAGCCGTCTACGCAGCGGCTCAAACGGCCAGAGAAATTCGCGGAGCAGCAATTGCCAGCGCGGCCCACGGGCATCGTCGGGGCACGGCTCTTTCGCGAGCGCCCAGCGGCGCGCGAGTTCCTCGCCATGCTGGAGTGCGCTGTCTTTGAACGGTAACGTTGCCATCACCGCGTCATAATGCACGGGCGCGATTAACGGGTCCCGAATTTCAAACTGTCACCGAGATGTCATCAGCCCTCGGCCGGACAATCGCCGATACGTTCGTGGCTGGTATTCATGACCATCCTGCCTTCGCCTTGGCCCGGAATATTGCCTTCCATGGTCATGGTCATTTCGGAACTCGTCCGTCCGCCGCTGCCCTGCATGGTCATGCGCATCGTGCCCTCGCCCTGGCCGGAGCAGGTCATGACAGCGTCTATATCGCCACCATCGACATCGAACTTCTCGAACGAGCAATTCTCGTCCTGCGACTCGCGCGCCATTTCCTCGAAGCCCCGGTCGGCTTCTTCCTGGGTGAGGCAGTATTCGAAATTGCGGCTCATCATGCCGCGCATCATCTCGACCGCTTCCGGCGGTGCGCCGGGCGCCTCGAGTTCGACCAGTTCAGTGGTGGCGCGATACTGGCCGGCCTCGGGCTTGACCATTTCGTCGGCCATCTCGGCGACCTCTGCACCGGTGATCTCGCCATCGCCGTCCGCATCGGCACTGGTGTTTCCGCCGCATGCCGCGAGGCCGAGCGCCGCAACGCTTGCGAATAGATATCTGTGCATGGCCAATTCTCCCCTGATGAGCACCGCAAGCTAGCAGCCATGACGCCTCGCGCAACCGGGCGTTGATCGCCGCGCCGCCGTTCCCCATATGTGCGCGCATGGCCGAACTCGTTATCAGGCGCGGACTCGAAGAACCGGACACCACCGGCGAATTCACTCCGCACAAACCCGCCCGCCCCGAGAAATCGATGCCGGGCAAGAAGTTCAAGCTCGTCAGCGATTATACGCCGTCGGGTGACCAGCCGACCGCCATCGCCGAGCTGACCTCGGCAGCCAGGGACGAGGAGCAGACGCAAGTACTGCTCGGCGTGACGGGTTCGGGCAAGACCTTCACCATGGCCAAGGTGATCGAGGAATTGCAGCGCCCTGCCCTGATTCTCGCGCCCAACAAGATCCTGGCCGCGCAGCTCTATGGCGAGTTCAAAAGCTTCTTCCCGGAGAATGCGGTCGAGTATTTCGTCAGCTATTACGATTACTACCAGCCCGAAGCCTACGTCCCGCGGTCCGACACATATATCGAGAAGGAAAGCTCGGTGAACGAGGCGATCGACCGGATGCGCCACTCGGCCACGCGCGCATTGCTGGAACGGGACGATGTCATTATCGTCGCCTCGGTATCATGCCTGTACGGTATCGGTTCGGTCGAGACGTACTCGGCCATGATCTTCGACATCAAAAAGGACACCAGCGTCGACCAGCGCGAGTTGATCCGCAAGCTGGTGGCCCTGCAGTACAAGCGCAACGACGCCGCCTTCGCGCGCGGTAATTTCCGTGTGCGCGGCGACAACCTCGAAATCTTCCCCTCGCACTATGAAGACATGGCGTGGCGCGTCAGCTTCTTCGGCGACGAGATCGAGGACATCAGCGAGTTCGACCCGCTCACCGGCAAGAAGGGCGCCAGCCTCGACAAGGTCCGCATTTACGCCAATTCGCACTACGTCACGCCCGGCCCAACGATGAAACAGGCTTCGGAAGCCATCAAGTTCGAGCTGACCGAGCGCCTCAAGGAACTGCACGAGGAAGGCCGCCTGCTCGAAGCCCAGCGACTGGAGCAGCGCACCAATTTCGACCTCGAGATGATCGCCGCCACCGGCAGCTGCGCGGGGATCGAGAATTACAGCCGCTTCCTCACCGGCCGTCTCCCCGGCGAACCGCCGCCGACGCTGTTCGAGTACCTCCCCGAAAACGCGCTGCTCTTCGTCGACGAGAGCCACCAGACCGTGCCGCAGATCGGCGCGATGGCGAAGGGCGACCACCGGCGCAAGATCACACTCGCCGAATATGGCTTCCGCCTGCCCAGTTGCATCGACAACCGCCCGCTGCGCTTCAACGAGTGGGACGCGATGCGCCCGCAGACTTTCTGCGTCTCGGCCACGCCCGGCACGTGGGAGATGGAGCAGACCGGCGGCGTCTTTGCCGAACAGGTCATCCGCCCCACCGGCCTCATCGACCCGCCGGTCGAGATCAAGCCGGTCGAGGACCAGGTCCAGGACTGCATCGAGGAATGCAAGAAGACCGCGCAGAAGGGCTATCGCACGCTGGTCACTACGCTGACCAAGCGCATGGCGGAGGACCTCACCGAGTTCATGCACGAAGCGGGCGTGAAGGTTCGCTACATGCACTCCGACGTGGAGACGCTGGAGCGTATCGAACTCATCCGCGACCTGCGCCTCGGCGTCTACGACGTTCTAGTGGGCATCAACCTGCTGCGCGAGGGTCTCGACATTCCCGAGTGTGGGCTGGTCTGCATTCTCGACGCCGACAAGGAAGGCTTCCTGCGTTCGGAAACGAGCCTCGTCCAGACGATCGGCCGCGCCGCGCGCAATGTCGAAGGCCGCGTAATCCTCTATGCCGACCGCATCACCGGCAGCATGGAACGTGCGATCGCGGAAACCGATCGCCGCCGCGAAAAGCAGCAGGCCTATAACGAAGAGCACGGCATCACGCCCAAGACGATCAAGCGCAATATCGCCGACATCGTCGCGCATACGGCGGCGCAGGACGGCGTCACCGTCGACACGGGCGACGACGAGCGCAACAATCTCGTCGGCCACAACCTTCGCGCCTATATCGAAGACCTCGAAAAACGCATGCGCGCCGCCGCCGCCGACCTCGAATTCGAGGAAGCCGGACGCCTGCGCGACGAAATCCGCAGGCTGGAGAACGACGAACTCGGCCTCGGCGAGGGAGAAAAGAAAGCGCCTCGCGTCGGGCGCAGCGATGCCGGCCGTCCGGGCACGCGCAAGACCCGCTACGGCAAGACGCGCTACAAGCGGATGGGTGGTAAGCCTTAAGGTAAATACCTGATTAACCATCGTTTTTGGAACCCGAAGCCCTTCGCCCGAGTTTATCCGGCGAACAATTCGAAGATTACCATGCGTATCCTGCTTGCTTCCGTTGCTGTGCTGGCCCTAGCCGCCTGTGGCGATAGCGGTGAGGGCGAAGGCGATGTCAGCGAAGAAGCGGCCGCCATTGCCGAAAACCGCCCGATCGAAGGCCCGCGCTCCGGCGAGAATATCGAATTCGACGAGGAAGGCCGGCGCTGGTTCTACAAACCGTCGACCCGCACCGCGCTCTACGGCACGGCGGAAAGCGAAGGCGTGGTTTCATTCTCCTGCAACGGTGCGGTGACGGGCGAGGAGACGCTGGTCTTCCAGTGGATCGAGCAGGCGACTGCCGATGCGACCGAAACGCTCGCGATCCGCAATGGCGACGAAACTGCCGAAGTCGAAGTCGAAGGCGTTGCCAGCGTTCTCGGGCCCGACGCAATCTGGCAGGGCGATGTCCCGCAAGGCAGCGAGGCCTATGTGCTGCTGGCTGGCGCAACTACGCCGACCACGCTGACGCTGGGCGAGCGTTCGATCACCGTGCCAGCCTCGGAGCAGCTGACCGCCGCGCTCGATGCCTGCATGTCGGATTCCTGATGCAACGCCTCCTGGCGCTATGCCGAACGCATAACGCCTGAGGACATTTCTGCCACGCCGCTTGATCGTGCGATGCGCTGTGCCATAGCCGCTGCGATGGTTCGCACCCTTGCACCGCTATTCGTCCTCGCGCTGGCAGCCTGCAAGCCGCCGGCCTCGGACGAATATACCGAGCGCACGCGCATTGCGCCGCGCGCCGAGGCGCCGTCCGAACCGATCCGGTCTCCCGATACCGAAGGTGCGGTCTGGGCCGCGACGGACAATCCCGATCGATTGCTCTACGGCAAACCGGGCGAACGACCGTACTTCGCGCTCGAGTGCACCGACCAGGGCGGCCTGCCGCTGGTCGCCTACACGCGCTTTGCCAAGGCCGACGCGCATGCGAAGGCGATCCTGGCGCTGATCGGCAACGGCCACGTCTCGCGGCTCAAGATCGATGCGGTCGAGCGCGGCGACGTCTGGCGGTGGGAAGGCGCAGTCGAGGCCGAGGACCCGGCGCTCGACGTACTCACCGGCACGCGGCAGGTCGAAGCGACCGTTCCGGGTGCGGGAAGCCTCATCCTCAACCCAAGTGCATTGCCGGGAGAGCTGGTCGAGCGTTGTCGTTTACAAGACGACGCCCAACCCGAGAAAACTAGCGCGGAGCCTGCGCCTTCCGAACCAGAAGGTCCGGCGTAAGCACTTGCGGCAACTGCTCGGCATCGGCGCCGGGTTCGTACCACAAGTAAAGCGGCACGCCCGCCGCGCCCTGCCGCGTCAGGATGCGCGAGATTTCCTCGTCGCGCCGGGTCCAGTCGGCCCGGATGGCGACAACGCCTGCGTCCTCGAACGCAGCGCGTGTTGTCTCCCGTTCGATGGCGACGCTTTCGTTGACCTTGCAGGTGACGCACCAGTCGGCGGTGAACCAGACGAATACCGGCCGTCCGCTCGCCCGCGCTTCGGCGAGCGCGGCTTCGGAAAACGCGACGGGATCGAGGAGGCTTTCGGAACTGTTCGCCTGAGCTTGCGGAGCCGGCAAAAGCGCAGTCCCTAGCGCGAGAACTGCGACGAGAGCGACAGCGACGAAGCCCGCTCCGCTCCGCCCACGGCGCTGGAACAGGCCGACCAGCGCCAACCCGAGCACCGCGAAGATGCCGACAGCCCCGACCACCGCGAGGTATTCCGACCCACCTATGCGCCAGAGCAACCAGCCCAGTGCGAGCGCCGTCAGACCCATCGGTAGCGCCATCCAGCGGCGAAAGCGCTCCATCCAGTGGCCGGGCTTCGGCAAGCGCCTGCGGAGCGCAGGGACGAACCCGATGAGGAGGAACGGCAGCGCGAGTCCCACGCCGAGCGCCGTGAAGACAAGCAGCCCGTCGAGTGGCGGGATCACCAAGGCTGCGCCCAGCGCCAGCGCCATGAACGGCCCGGTGCAGGGAGTCGCGACGAAGGCTGCGAGCAGGCCTGTTGCGAAAGAGCCGCCGCGCGACGGGCCATGGCCCGATACGGCAAGACCGGGCACGTCGAACAGGCCGAGGAAATTGGCGGTTATCGCTAGAGCGAGCAGGAACAGCCCGACCAGAACGACCGGCTCCTGCAACTGGAAGGCCCAGCCGACCTGCTCGCCCGCCGACCGCAAGGCGAGGATCAGCAAGCCCAGCCCAGCGCAGGCCAGCACGACCCCCGCAGTATAGGCCAGAGCATCGGAGCGCGCCGAAGCTTGCTTCCCGCCTGCCTTGGCCAGCGCAAGCGCCTTCAGGCTGAGGATCGGGAACACGCAGGGCATGATGTTGAGCAGCAGTCCACCGGCCAGCGCGGCGAGCAACAATTGCCAAAGCTCCGGCGTGGCCGCGCTGCTGCGGATCGGCTTAACGCCTTCGAGCGGTACATCCGATGGTGTCGCCGTAAAGCTTACGCCGCGCCCGTTTCCGAGATCGAGGATGCCTTCGACGCGGCTCGGTGCGCCGTTTTCCTCGGCGAGCGGTGTTTGCTGCAAGGGAATTTCGGCAACCAGCAGATCGCCGTCGCGCACGAAGGTCTGGATTGCGGCGTAACGAGGCCGCTTGCCGCTGCCGAGATCGCTTGTCGCGAGGAACACGTGCACATCGCCAAGCTCGCTGTCTGCGGGAAGCGGTATGCCGATCCGCAGTCGATCCCCGGCGATCTCGAACCCGGCCTCGCTGCCGAGCGGCGGGACGACATCGGCGCGCCAGCGGTCGAGCGAGGCACCAATCCGCTCCGCCGTCAGCCGCACCTGCGCGGTCTGCGGCACGCAGATCACATCGGTGCAGGCAAGGTAGTCGACCGTCGCCTCGAGGGGGCCGAGATCGTCCAAGGCTACATCGGCCGGGATCGTTACCGGGTAGAGAACCGCATACTCGCCCTCGTAAACGTGGTTCATGAGGTCGGCGATGACGAGGCGCTTTGGCAGCGGATATTGCGCTTCGCCGAACCATTCCTCGGGCCAGGACCACTCGACCTGCATGCCGAGCCCGGCATCGCCCGGATTGGACCAATAGCCATGCCATTCCTCGGAGCGCGGCGTGAAGCGCAGCGCGACGGTCATCTGTACGGTTCCGTCTTCGGCGCGCTGCTGTCGGTCGGAGAATATCTCGACCGCAATATCGTTCGGTCCACCAGGCTGCGATTGCGCTGCGGCAGGCATGGCGAAAAGCGCCAGGACAGCTAAAAGCAGGGCAGCCAGAAAGGCGCGCAAACCGGTCATTGTCCTTGCTTCGTCCACGGATGCGCATCTAGGGCCATGACAGGCTATTCGCAACGAGGCGCTGAAACGTGACACAGGCAAACGACACTCGCGATCTGCTGATCCTCGGCGGGGGTCTGGTCGGGATGACGCTGGCGCTGGCCGCGGCGAGCAAGGGCATTTCGAGCCATCTCGTCGACCGCGCCGATCCGGCATCGCTGACGGCGGAGGGTTTCGACGGGCGGGCCTCTGCCATATCGACGGCCAGCTGGCGCCTGTTCCGCAAGATCGGGCTGGAGGACGTGCTCGAACCGCATGGCTGTGACATCGCCTCCATTGCAGTGGTCGACCAGATGAAGCCCGGCCAGCTCGATTTTCGGCCCGAACCGCATGAAGGCACATTGGGCCGCATGTTCGCCAATCGCCAGCTGCGCCTCGCGCTGCATGAGGCGGCCGCGAAGGAACCGCTCATTTCCTGGCACGCCCCGGTCGATGTCGTCGCGCGGGATCGCGGCGAGTTCGGCGTTTCGGCGACGCTGGGCGACGGGACGGTGCTGAAGGCCGCGCTGATGGTCGGCGCAGAAGGCCGCGGTTCGCCCTCGCGCGAAGATGCCGGGCTCAAGATGGCGAGCTGGGATTACAGCCACCGCGCGATCATTGCCGGGCTGGATCACACCAAGCCGCACGACAATGTCGCGTGGGAAATCTTCTATCCCGAAGGCCCCTTCGCGCTCCTCCCCATGCTCGACGGCCCCGACGGCACGCACCGCAGCGCGTTGGTGTGGACGGTGGACGAGAAGGATGCCGCAGGCGTCCTCAAACTGTCCGATCGCGCCTTCCTCGCGGAAACCCGCAAGCGCATGGGCGATCTGCTGGGCGAGCTCACGCTCAACAGCGGGCGTTCGTCCTATCCGCTCAGCTTCCAGCACACGGCGCGCATCGTCGACGACCGGCTGGCGCTGGTGGGCGACAGCGCCCATGGCATGCATCCGATCGCCGGACAGGGCCTCAATCTCGGCCTGCGAGACGTGGGAGCGCTCGTCGAGGTACTGGACGAGGCGCTGCGGCTCGGCCTCGATCTCGGCGATGCGCAGGTCCTGAAGAAATACGAGGAGTGGCGCGCGCTCGATTCGCTGATGGTCATGGGCGCAACCGACAGCCTTACGCGCCTGTTCGGCGTGCCCGGCAAGGCGGCGAGCGCGCTGCGCCGCTTCGGCATGGCCGGGGTCCAGCGGTCGAGCTGGCTCAAGCGCTTCTTCATGGACGAGGCGCGCGGGGTCTCCGGCGACCTGCCGGAAATGCTGAAGGCCTAGGGAAGGCTAGTCCTCGACCGGACTCGGCTGTTCGATCCGGTTGCCCGCCCCGTCACGCAGGCGGCGCGGCTCTAGCACGGCGGCCGTTTCGATCAGGTCGAGCGCTTGCTGCATGGCCGCGAACCGCTCCGCATCGCGGATCCAGCTGCGCGCATTCTGCGCTCCCGGCAAATTGCGCACCTCGGCGATGGCCGCCTCCGTCCGTCCGCTCTCGAGAAACAGTCGCGCGCGTTCTAGCCGCCGCTCGGGTTGCGGCGACGGGGCGCTTTCGCTGCGGATGATGAACAGCTGCGAGAGCTCTTCCTGAAACCGCTCGAAGCCGCTTGTTTGTGACGGTTCGGCAAGGCGCGGCGCGAGGCCTTCGAGCCGCGCGATCAAAACGTCGAGCGTTATTGGGCTGCGGCTGGTGCGGATCAGCGTGTCGACCGCATTGGGCATGGCATCGCCGAAACGCAGCCGCAGCTGGTCGGCAAGGAAACCAAGTTCCGCGCCTTTCTCCAGTGCGCGCCTCGTGGCGAATGCGATGAGCAGGCCCTCGGCGCGCGCGGCGTTGCCCGCCGCAGCCTGCGCCTGCAGGTCGAGCCGCGAAAGTCTTTGCTCCGCCGCGGCTAGCCGCTGGTCGATCCCGCCTTGTTGCTCTTCCACACGGGCGACGGCCCGCTCCGCCGCCTGGCTGGCCGTGGCAGACGGTGTGGGGGTCGGAGAGGCCGATGGAGCGGCGGAAGGTTCGCCGGCATTCGAGGGCGGAGGCAGCTGCACCACCTCTGGCTCGCGGTCCTGCATCTTGTAGACGGCGTATCCCGCCACGGCGCCGCCAAGCAGGAAAGAGGCAAGGACCGCTGCGAGCACGGGCCGTACGGACGGCCCCTTGCGCGAGCTGCTGGTGAATTCTTTCATCGACTTCCGTTCTACGACCCGATGCCCGGTGTTCCGGACCTATCCATCCCCGTCCGAGGATTCTTGGCACAAAGATTTCGCCAAGGCCAGCATTGCGCCATCGTCGGGCGTCCAGGCGACGTGGACCGAGGCCCAGCCGTCGCCGACCATTTCGGCAACGCGCGAACCGATCGCGACGACTATAAACTTCGTGCGATCGACCTTCAGCCGGTCGCATTCTTGCGTGAAACGTTCGGCAGCGGCACCCGAATGAAGGGCAACGACCGTCCCGCGCAGCAAGGGCTTGGGCAATTCCAGCGATTGCGGGACGGCGCGATAGACCACCCGCGCCTCGACACGCACCCCCTCGGGAGCCTTGAGCGGAACCCCATCTTCTCCCGCCAGCCGCAGCAGGCGCAGTTTGCGGCCCGCGAGCCGGTCGAGTACGGATTGAAGGCCGCCCTTGCCCACCTGCCCGACCATCAGTCCGGCCCTGCGTGCAGCATCGGCAGTCGCCTGTCCGACGACGTGAACCGGCAGCTTCGCATAACGCTTCAGGCTGTCGCCGGCATGGCGAAAGGCATTGGCGCTGCCGATCAGAAGTCCGTCGAACTGGTCCCGCTCCGGTGGGTCCCAGGCTACCGTCTCGATGTCGAACAGCGGCGCGCCGACCACCTCCATGCCCATATCGCGAGCGGTCTTCGCCGACACCGTCCAGCCCGGTTCCGGTCGCAAAAGAAGGAGTGGCTTCACGCCCCGCCCTCGAAGAGCGCGCGCACCGTAGGCGACGCCCGACCGAGCAAACGCGCCGCCAGCTCGCGCGGCGCATCGGCATCGCCTCTGGCAAAGCTGGCGCTGTACTCGATCAGCTCGCGTCCGTCGGCGCTGAAGATCGCCGCTCGCAGGACCAGCGTGTCGCCTTCGGTCGTGGTCAGCGCCGCGATCGGGCTGCTGCAGCCGCCGCCGAGCCCCTCCAGTAGGCGACGCTCGGCGAGGATTTCCGCATGGCTGGGCCCGTGGTCGATGGCTGCGAGATAGTCGCGAGCCTGCGCATTGTCGGTACGGCATTCGATCCCGATCGCCGCCTGTGCCGGTGCGGGCAGCCAGTCCTCGGGCTCGAGCCGATTGCCCACCTGCTCCTTGCCGAGGCGTTGCAGACCCGCTGCCGCAAGGAAGGTCACATCGACCTCGCCGCCCTCGAGCTTGGCCATGCGTGTCGCCACGTTGCCGCGAATGCCGACCACGCGGAGATCGGGCCGTCTGTGTAGCAACTGAGCCGCGCGGCGCGGCGCGCTCGTCCCCACCCGCGCGCTTTCGGGAATGGCATCGAGCGAAGCTGCGCCGAGCAGCACGTCCGCCTTGTCCGCGCGCGGAAGGATCGCGGCGATCGTCAGCGTTTCGGGCCGCAGCGTTTCCACATCCTTCATCGAATGCACCGCCGCGTCGATCCGGCCCTCCGCCAGCCAGATATCGAGTTCGCGCGTCCACAGGGCCTTGCCACCGATTTCGGCCAGCGGACGGTCCTGGATGCGGTCGCCGCTGGCGATCACCGGCACAAGCTCGACCGCCGCCTCGTCCCAGCCATGCGCTGCGCACAAGCGCGCGCGGGTTTCATGCGCCTGCGCCATGGCAAGCGGCGACTGGCGGGTTCCGAGGCGGATGAGCGGTGTGTCGGCCATAGAGGTTCGCTTGCCCTAGCGAGCGATACCGCTAAGGGAAAGCGCGATGGTACTCGTGCTCGGCATAGAAAGTTCCTGCGACGAAACCGCCGCCGCTCTGGTCGATGGCGAGGGCGGCATCGTGGCGCAGCGTATCGCCTCGCAGGACGCGGAACATGCGCCCTATGGCGGCGTGGTGCCGGAGATCGCGGCGCGCGCCCATGCCGAGCGGCTGGCCCCGATGATCGAAGGCGTGCTGGCGGATGCCGGTGTAAGTCTGACCGATTGCGATGCCATTGCAGCCACAGCGGGTCCGGGACTGATCGGGGGCGTTATGGTCGGGCTGGTCAGCGCGAAGGCGCTTGCGATGGCGAGCGACACGCCGCTGATCGCGGTGAACCATCTAGAAGGCCATGCGCTGAGTCCGCGCCTTGCGGATAGCTCGATCGAGTTTCCCTACGCCCTTCTGCTCGTCTCGGGCGGACACTGCCAGATCCTGCGCGTCGACGGCGTGGGCCAATACAAGCGCCTAGCCACCACCATCGACGATGCGCTGGGCGAGGCCTTCGATAAGACCGCCAAGATCCTCGGCTTGGGCTTCCCCGGCGGTCCGGCGGTGGAGCGCGTGGCGAAAGAGGGCGACCCCACCGCGGTGCCCCTGCCCCGCCCCATGGTCGGCAGCGGCGAACCGCATTTCTCCTTCGCGGGTCTCAAGAGCGCGGTGCTGCGCGCCCATGAGAGCGGTAAGCACACCGCCCCAGATCTCGCCGCGAGCTTCCAGCAAGCGGCCGTCGACTGCGTGGTCGACCGGCTGCGGATCGCGCTCGAGAGCATGGATGATGTCGAGACGCTGGTAGTGGCCGGCGGCGTGGCGGCCAATGCGACCGTTCGAGCGGCCCTCGAAAGGCTCGCCGCAGACCACGGCATGCGCTTTGCCGCGCCGCCGCCCGCGCTGTGCACCGACAATGCGGCGATGATCGCCTGGGCGGGTGTCGAGCGCCTCGGGCAGTCCGACCCGCTCGACATTGCCGCTCGCCCGCGCTGGCCGCTCGACCCGGATGCGGAGCCCGTCCGCGGCGCGGGAGTGAAGGCATGACCAGCGTCGGCGTCCTCGGAGCGGGTGCTTGGGGCACGGCGCTCGCCCAAATGCTCGCCAGCGACGGGCGCGACGTGCTGATCTGGGCGCGCGAACCGGAACTGGTCGGGGAAATCAACACGCACCACACAAACACGTTGTTCCTGCCATCGGCAACGCTGGCGAAGACCGTGCGGGCGACTGGCGATCTGGCCGAAATGGCACAACTCGACGTCCTGCTCGTCGTCACGCCCGCACAGCATATGGGCAGCGTACTGGCCGACATGCCTGCGCACCCTGCCGACCTGCTGCTCTGCTCTAAGGGGATCGAGGCGAGCAGCGGTCGCTTGATGAACGATGTCGCGCGCGACGCGGCACCGGGAAGCGCGGTTGCGGTCCTCTCCGGCCCGACCTTCGCGCATGAGGTCGCGGCAGGTTTGCCGACCGCCGTGACTCTCGCCTGTTCTGGCGGTGAGGCGCAGTGGGATCGCATTTCGCCGGTCGTCGCGCGGCACACCTTCCGGCCATATTATTCCGACGACGTCACCGGCGCCGAGATCGGCGGGGCGGTGAAGAACGTGCTCGCCATCGCTTGCGGCGTGGTCGACGGGCTCGGCCTTGGCCAGAACGCCCGCGCAGCGCTGATCGCGCGCGGCTATGCCGAGATGCTGCGCTTCGGCGAGGCGCTGGGCGCGCGGGCGGAGACATTGGCAGGCCTGTGCGGCCTCGGGGACCTCGTGCTGACCTGCTCCTCTACCTCGAGCCGCAATTTCTCGCTCGGCAAGGCGCTGGGCGAAGGGCAAAAGGCTGAAGAGCTGATGGCCGACCGCCGCACGGTGGCGGAGGGCGCGCATACCGCACCCGTCCTCGTCGAACTGGCCGCGCGGCACGGCGTCGCCATGCCGATCGTCACTGCGGTCTACGGCCTCATCAAAGGCGACGATCCGCGCACAACCGTGTCTGGGCTGCTCGCTCGTCCGCTCAAGGCCGAACAGGGCAGCGCCGGGTGACAGCCGGACAAGCCGATGAGGACATGACCGCCCTCGCCAAGGGCGGACGGCAGAACTTCTTCGGGTTCCTGCTGCGCCTGCTGGCGCGCCTGCCCTTCCTGTTCATCGCGGGCCGCCTCTACGGGCCGGAAGCGCTGGGCGTGTTCGCATCCGCGCTGGTGGTGGTCGAACTGGTCGCGCTGGTCTGCGCGATGGGCGAGAAGCGCGGGCTGGCGCAACGCATGTCCGACGGTGAGGGCATTCATCCGGCCAACCTCGCATTCGACGGCATGTTGCTGGCGCTGTTCTTCTCGACCCTCGCCGCGATCTTCTTCTGGTTCGTCCCCGCGCCGCTTTTCCCGAGCGGGCAGTATTCCGAACTCGACCGGCTCATCGTCCTCGCCATCCCCGGCTATGCGCTGACCGAGGTGGTGCTCGCAGCGCAGGCCTACAAATACGATATCGCCACCACCGTGCGCGCCCGCGCTGTGGTCGAACCCTGGACGATCTCGATCATGGCGGGCGTGTTCTGGTTCGTGCCTTCCTTGCGAGAGGCGGGGCTGTCGCTGGCTTACCTCATTTCGATCTATGCGGGACTTGCGACGGGGCTGTGGACCTTCCTGCGCACCTATGGCCTACCGCGCCAGTGGCGGATCGAGCTGCCCTATATGGCCCGCACGACCGCCCGCGCGCTGCCGCTGGCGACCGCCGATGCGATCGAGTGGGGAACCCGGCGCGTCGACATCTTCATCCTCGGCCTGTTTGCAGCGCCCAGTGCGGTGGGTGTCTATTATGTCGCGCAACAGGTCGCGAGCCTGCCGCAAAAGCTCAAGACCAGTTTCGAGCCCATTCTCGGCCCGGTCATCACCAAGAACCTCAAAACGAAGAACTACGAGGCGATCGCCAGACAGGTTTGCCAGGTCGGCTTCTGGATCATCGCCATGCAGGCCGGCATCGCGCTGGCGCTCGGCGTGCCGGGCGAGGCGGTGATGGGACTCGTCGGGCCGGAATTCGTCGGCGGGACCGGGGCCCTCGCTCTATTGCTCGCTGCCGAAGTGGTGGCAGCGACGGCAGTGGTATCGGAAGCCGTGCTGATCTACGTCGCGCGCGTCCGCAATTTGTGGATTTCCATCGGCACGATTGCGTTCCAGGCCGTACTGACCGTCGTGTTGATCGAGGTCGTCGTCGCAGCGGACTATGGTGAGCCGTACAAGGCGGCTGCCGCTGCCCTCGCCCTCGCCATCGCGCTCGGCACGGCAAGCCTGATCAAGGCCGTTTTGCTGTCGAAAATTCTCGGCCATTCGATCAACAATTTCCGCTGGGCACTGGTCTACGCCGTCGCGCCTGCAGTGGTGGTCGGTTGGCTGGCCACGCAGTTGCCGGAATGGGCCGAGCTCGCATTCGGCGTGCCCGCGATCCTGCTGGTCTATGGCTGGATCATCTGGAAACGCGGCTTCGGTCCGGAGGATCGCGTGCTGTTCCGGCGCAATTTGGACGAGCCTTCTGACAAGCAAGCCTGAGGCAGCTCGTCGCTATAAATGAACGTTCAGTCGGCATTCACGCGCCGGCCATGTAATGTTATCTCTTGAGAAAAAGGGAGGACTGCCGATGCGTTTGAGGAACCTGTTCGCCACTTGCGCCGCCGCTGCACTGCTTGCCGGATGCGCCTCGCAGCAAGGGGGCGAGGAGATCGTCCTTACCGGTTCGAAAGCGTCCCCGAGTGCGGACCGGTCGGCACCGCCTCCGCCACCGCCGCCACCTCCTCCGCCCCCACCGACTGCTGGCTATGTCCAGTCCGCGCCGATCACGGTTACGGCTTCGCGGGTTGGTGCTCCTGCTGCGGAAGCGGCCGACGCAGCGACGACTACGAGCTCAGCGGACAGCAGCTACCGATATTTCCCGCCCGTCTTCGTTCCGACAGTGCCCCACCGTGACCAGTACGACGGCGAAGAAGTCTCGCCGGTGAAGCTCGTCGCGAACGAGCCGGTGTCCACCTTCTCGGTCGATGTCGACACCGGCGCCTATGCCAATGCGCGGCGCTTCATTTCCGAAGGCGAGATGCCGCCCAAGGCCGCAATGCGCACCGAGGAGTTCGTCAATTACTTCCGCTACGATTACGATCGCCCGGCGGACCGCTCGCAGCCGTTCACGGTCAATACCGATGTCGCAGTGTCGCCGTGGAACCCGGAGACGCGCCTCGTCCGGATCGGGCTCGCGGGCTACGAGATGCCCGAGGAAACGCGCCCGGCCGCCAACCTCGTCTTCCTGCTCGACGTATCGGGATCGATGTACAGCGCGGACAAGCTGCCGCTGGTGAAGACGGCCATGCGCCAGCTCGCCGGCCAGCTCACTGAACGCGACCGGGTCTCCATCGTCGTCTATGCGGGGGCCGCGGGCCTTGTGCTGGAGCCGACGAATGACGAGCGCAAGATGAAGGACGCGATCGAGCAACTGCAGGCTGGCGGATCGACGGCAGGCGGGGCCGGTATCGAGCTTGCTTACCGCGTCGCCGAAGCGAACCGGATCGAGGGCGGCATCAACCGCGTGATCCTGGCGACCGACGGCGATTTCAACGTCGGCACGTCGGACCGCGACGCGCTGGTCGAGCTGATCGAGGAAAAGCGCGAAACCGGCGTGACGCTGTCGGTGCTCGGCTTCGGACGCGGCAATCTGAACGATGCGATGATGGAGCAGATCGCCAACAACGGGAACGGCAACTATTCCTATATCGACAGCGCGCTGGAAGCCCGCAAGGTGCTCGGTGACGAGATGGGCGCGACGCTGTTCACCATCGCCAAGGACGTGAAAATCCAAGTCGAGTTCAATCCCGCCGTGGTCAGCCAGTACCGGCTCGTCGGCTACGAGAACCGCATCCTGCGCGAGGAAGATTTCGACAACGACGCCGTCGATGCGGGCGATATCGGCGCAGGCCACCAGGTGACGGCGCTCTACGAAGTCGTGCCGGTCGGCGCCAAGGGCTGGATCGGGCAGCGCCGCTACGAGGACCAGATCGACACGCGCGCTCGCGATCTTGCTGCCGAAGCGGCCTACATCAAGTTGCGCTACAAGATGCCCGATGGCGAGAAGAGCTCGCTCATCACCTATACGCTTCCGGCCCGCGCCCTGCAGACCGGCAGCCTGCCCGGCGGCGATTTCGCCTTCGCCAGCGCGGTGGCGGCGTTCGGGCAGAAGCTGCGCGGCGACCCGATGCTCGAAAGCTTCGGCTACGGGCAGATTGCAGGGCTGGCAGGCAATCCGCGCGATTTCTGGCGGCAGGAATTCGTCCAGCTGGTGAAGACCGCCGACTCGCTCGACTAGCGGCCTTGGCAGGCAGGGCGCATGGCGGCTAAGAGCCGCTCCATGTCGATCCGTCCCGCCCTCGCCATCGTCGCCGGAGCCGCGCTCGTTGCGGCGGCCGGCTATGGCTATGCCGCCAAGACCGACGAGGCCTTCGTCGTGCCGCTCGAAGAGAGTGCAGCGCAGGCGATCGCGGACAACGGCGGAGGCGGCGTGATCGCGCGCTTTACCGGGGCAAACGGCTCCCCGACGCGCCATCCGTTGCTAAGCAATGGCGAGGACCTGCCCGAACAGACCCGCGCCCGCGTGGCGCAGGCCGTGGCCGGGATGCCCGGCGTCGGCGGCGTGGTCTGGAGCGACGGGACCGCGCGCGCGGAAACCGACGCGCCTACTTTCGAGCCGCTGCATTGCCAGGAGGATGTCGATGACCTGCTGCGCAGCCGCTCGATCCGCTTCGAGGAAGCGTCGAGCGCGCTGCTGCCGGCCAGCCGCATCCTGCTCGACGAGGTGGCCCAAGCGTTGCAGCCCTGCCTTGGCGCGATTATTTCGATCACCGGCCACACCGACAAGTCGGGTACCGAGCCGGGCAATCTTGCACTGAGCATGGAACGCGCGCGGGCGGTGCGCGAAGCGCTGGTCAGCCGCGGCATCCCGCGCGACGGCCTCCGGGCGCGCGGGATGGGTTCGTCCGAGCCGGTCGAGGGCCTGGCCCCCGGCGATCCCGCCAACCGCCGCATCGAATTTGCCGTGATCCGCACCGAGCCACTCCGTCCCACCCCCGTCGATACGCCGGGAGCGCGCTGATGCCGATCTGGTTCGAAGTCGTGGTGTTGATGCTGGTCGGCTATTTCGCCGGCATCGGGATCGGCTGGGGCCTGTGGGGCCGCACGGAACGGGGCGATATCGAAACCGACGGAACCATGAAGGATCCCCAATGATCGAACTGCTCGAGGCCTATTGGCCCGCCATCGTGATCGCGCTCGTCATCGGGCTGGTCATCGCCTGGTACATTTTCCACGCCTCCCGCCGGACGCGCGTCACGGGAACGAGCAGGGACGTGCTCGACGAAGGCGCAGCCCCCGCGGAACGCAACAAGGCGCTGATCGACAGCGCGCCTGCCGCCACCCCGATGCAGCCGGCCGCCGCCGTGCCGCCGACTGCAGCCCAGGCGACCGGCGGTGACGATCTCACCCGCATTAAGGGCGTCGGCCCGAAGCTGGCCGCGCTGCTCCGCGAACAGGGGATCACCGGTTTCGCGCAGATCGCGGCGTGGACCGAAGAGGACATCGACCGGATCGACCCGACCCTGGGCCGTTTCGAAGGCCGCATCCGGCGTGACGACTGGGTCGGCCAGGCGCGCCTTCTCGCCGATGGCGACGAAAGCGGCTTTGCGAGCAGATATGGCAAGATCTCCTGATCGGGGAACGAATCCAAACCGGGCCTGTTGATCGAATGGGTCGATGGCTTGGGAGAGTTTCCTATGGGACAGCAAATGCGCATCCTCGTTGCCGAAGACGAGACGATTATCGGTGAGGATCTTTGCCAGACCGTCGCCGAGGCGGGATATATCGTTGAAGGTCCTTTCGTTGACATCCAGTCGACCATGCTGGCCTATCAGAAGCACAAGCCCGACCTTGCAATTCTCGATGTGCAGTTGGGCGATGGCATCGTCTATCCGCTCGCAGAGCAGATGATAGCCGAGGACGTCCCTGTAATCTTCCACTCGGGGCAATTGACGCCGGACGATGTCGCCAGCCGCTTTCCAAAAGCGCTGGCCGTCCAGAAACCCAGCCCACCGGCCGAGATGATCGCCAACGTGCAGCGCGCCCTCGCCCAAGGCTGACGCCAACACCATTAATACCCAAACCATTCGCCCATGCTATAGTGCGGACATGGGCAAACTCGGCACTCTCCTGGCGCTCGACCGCCACGATCGCGTAGCCACGTTCGAAGCGCTGTTTGCCTTGACCGTCGCGCAAGTCCTCGTGCGAATTGTGCCGCCCCGCAAATGGCGTGACAGGTTCGGCCCTTCCAGCTCCCTGTCGGCCAGCGGTGCCATCGGCAGGGACCAGCTAGAACCCGTGCGCCGCGTCCGCTTTGCCATAGCCCGCGCTGCCCGCAATCTGCCGACCGAACCCAACTGCCTGCCACAGGCCCTCGCAGCACGCCGAATGCTGGGGCGCCGCGGGATCGAGTCGACCCTGTTCATCGGCGCCGAACGCGACGAACAAGGGAAGGCCCACTTTCATGCCTGGCTGAAAGTCGGTTCCGAATGGGTGACCGGACTATGCGACGAGGAGCGCTACGCCCTGCTCTTGCCGGACGGTAGCGAAGCGGCCTGACGCCCCCTTGCAGAGCGCCCGCAAGCCTGCCATCGCACATCGGCAACTAAGGAGACCACATGGCCGGTATGGTGCCTTTCGCCTGGGACGATCCCTTCAATCTCGACGAGCAACTGACCGAGGAAGAGCGGATGATCCGCGACGCCGCGCACGCCTTCGCCCAAGGCGAGCTCCAGCCGCGCGTGACCGATGCCTATCGCGAGGAAACCGACGCACCCGAGCTCTTCCCCCTGATGGGCGAGGCGGGCTTGCTCGGAGCGACCGTGCCGGAAGAATATGGCGGCGCGGGCGCAAGCTATGTCGCCTACGGCCTGATCGCGCGCGAGATCGAGCGGGTCGATAGCGGCTATCGTTCGATGGCGTCGGTGCAATCCAGCCTCGTGATGTATCCGATCCACGCATACGGATCGGAAGATCAGCGCAAGAAATACCTTCCCGGCCTCGCCAGCGGGCAGCTGATCGGCTGCTTCGGCCTCACCGAACCCGATGCCGGCAGCGATCCGGCGGGCATGAAGACGACCGCGAAGAAGGTCGACGGCGGCTATGTGATCTCCGGCTCCAAGACGTGGATTTCCAACTCGCCCTTCGCCGATGTCTTCGTCGTCTGGGCCAAGAGCGAAGAGCACGGCGGCGGCATCCGCGGCTTCATCCTCGAGAAAGGCATGAAGGGCCTCTCCGCCCCGAAGATCGCGGGCAAGCTCAGCCTGCGCGCCAGCACGACGGGCATGATCGTGATGGACGAGGTCGAGGTAGGCGAAGACGCGCTGCTACCCGACGTTCAGGGCCTCAAGGGGCCCTTCGGCTGCCTTAACCGGGCACGCTACGGCATCAGCTGGGGTGCTTTGGGGGCGGCGGAATTCTGCATGCACGCCGCGCGCCAGTACGGCCTCGACCGCGAGCAGTTCGGCGTGCCGCTCGCCAGCAAGCAGCTGTTCCAGCTCAAGCTGGCCGACATGATGACCGACATCGCGCTGGGCCTGCAGGGCTCCTTGCGCGTCGGGCGACTGATGGACGAAGGCAAGTTCGCCCCGGACATGATTTCGATCGTCAAGCGCAACAATGTCGGCAAGGCGCTCGATATCGCGCGCAAGGCCCGCGACATGCACGGCGGCAACGGGATTTCGGAAGAATACCAGGTCATCCGACACATGGTGAACCTCGAGACGGTCAACACCTATGAGGGCACGCATGACGTCCATGCGCTGATCCTGGGCCGCGCGATCACGGGCATTGCCGCGTTCTGATGGTCCTGCTCGACCGCGTTCTGTCCTACATGGGTCAGTTGTGCGATAGGGTCCGGATGATCAGCACCCGCGCCCTTTCCGATGTCACTTTTGCCGCTTCTATCGGCAGTCGGGCTTTTTTGCGCCTGGACCGTGTAACATGCGGTCCATGTCGTGAACTCGCCCTCGGTAACTCCAACAGGAAGATGGTCGCGCCATGATTCGCCTTCACGGCTACTACCGCAGCTCCACCAGCTATCGCCTGCGCATCGCGCTGGAGCTTAAGGGACTGGACTTCGAATACATCCCGGTGAACCTGCTGGAGAGCGAACAGAAGGGTGTTGCTTTCACAAGCCGCAATCCCTTCGGATCGGTTCCGCTGCTGGAAGTCGACGGCAAGGATTACGTGCAGTCGATGGCGCAGATCGAGTGGCTGGACGAGGCCTATGCCGAGTGCCCGCTGCTGCCCTCCGACACCCACGATCGCTATATCGCACGCGAGCTGGCCTATGCCATCGCGACCGAGCTGCACGCGCCGCTCAACCTGCCGGTGCTGAAGTATCTCGCCAACGAATATGGCAAGTCGCAGGACGAGATCGGCGAGTGGTATCGCCACTGGCTCGCCCGCACGCTCGACCCGCTGGAAGCCCGGCTGGCGCAGCTCGGCACGGGCGATTTCCTGTTCGACCGCCCCGGCTTCTTCGAGGTCTGTCTGCTGCCCCAGGTCTACAATGCGCAGCGCTTCGGCTTCGATTTCAGCGACAAGCCGCAGATAGCGCGGATCGAACAGGCCTGCCTTGCATTGCCAGAATTCCAGCGCGCCCATCCGGATGCGCAACCAGACAATCCCGAACGCAAATAAGAGAGGACCACCCATGAAACTCGCCACGCTCAAGGACGGAACCCGCGACGGCAAGCTGGTGGTCGTGTCCAAGGATCTTACCCGCTACTGCGCCGCCGACAATATCGCGCCGACGCTGCAGGCCGCGCTCGACAATTGGGACGAGATCGCGCCGAAGCTCGAGGCGCTTTACACCGACGTCCAGCACGAAGCCGTGCCGTGCGAGCGGTTCCACGAACGCGAGGCGCATTCGCCGCTTCCCCGCGCCTATCAGTGGGCCGACGGTTCGGCCTACATCAATCACGTCGAACTGGTCCGCAAGGCGCGCGGTGCGGAGGTGCCGGAGAGCTTCTATCACGATCCGCTGATGTATCAGGGCGGCAGCGACGGCTTCCTCGCGCCGCGTGACAACATTCCGCTGAAGGACACCAAGTGGGGCTGCGACATGGAGGGTGAGATTGCGGTCGTCACCGACGATGTGCCGATGGGCGTGTCCAGTGACCAGGCCGCCGATCACATCAAGCTGGTGATGCTGGTCAACGACGTCAGCTTGCGCGGCCTCATCCCGGGCGAGCTTGCCAAGGGGTTCGGCTTCTTCCAGTCCAAGCCTGCCAGCGCTTTTAGCCCCGTGGCCGTGACCCCCGACGAACTGGGGGATGCGTGGAAGGGCAGCGTCATTCACCTGCCACTGATGGTCGATTACAATGGCGAAGCCTTCGGCCGCGCGAATGCGGGCGTCGATGCCACGTTCAGCCTGGCCGACCTCGTCGCCCATGCCGCCAAGACCCGCGATCTCGGCGCAGGCACGATCATCGGTTCCGGCACGGTCTCCAACCAGGGGCCGGACGGCGATCCGGGCAAGCCGGTGGCAGAGGGCGGCCTCGGCTACAGCTGCATCGCCGAAATCCGCATGATCGAGACAATCGCCGATGGCGAGGCCAAGACACGCTTCATGGCGCCAGGAGACACCGTCCGGGTCGAGATGAAGGACGAAGACGGACACTCGATCTTCGGCGCGATCGAACAGAGAGTCGTCGAGGCCTGACCATGGCCGCGCTGGCCGGCAAGCGGATCGGCCTGCTGACAGCCCGCGCCAGCCGCGCAAATGGCGGCGTGTTCGAAGCAGTCGTCGGGCAGGTCGGCTTGCTGAAGCGGCTGGGTGCCGTGCCGGTCGTAATTGCTGTGTAGGACGAAGCGCATGCCGCCGATGCCTGGCGGCTCGACGATGCCGAGGTGAGGCTTGCGAAGCAGGTCGGGCCGGACCAGCCCGGCTTCGCGCCGCAGCTTGCGATTCAGCTTAAGGAAGCAAAGCTCGACCTGCTCCACCTTCACGGCATCTGGACTTATGCCAGCCGTGCGGCGGCCCACTGGGCGAACAATAGCGGCGGCCCCTTGGTCATCAGCCCGCACGGCATGCTCGACCCGTGGATTACCGAACGCAATCGCTGGAAGAAGAACCTCGCGCGGTTCGCGTGGGAGAGAGATGCCTGGAAGAGCGCGACGGCCTTCCACGCCTTGACTTCGGCCGAGGCAGAGGACATCCGCCGCGAAGCCGGCGGGGCAGAGATCGGCGTCATCCCTAATCCCGCGCCAAAGCCATCGCCCCCGCGCGAGCGGATCGCGCCGCCCATGGCGCTCTATCTCGGCCGCATTCACGAGAAGAAGAACCTGATCGCGCTGATGGAAGGCTGGCTGGCAGCCCTGCCCGACTTACCGCCCGATGCGAGCCTGACCATCGCCGGCTGGGGCGACGAGGAGGGCGTTGCAGCACTCGAACGCTTCCTCGAGCCCGCCGGTCCGACGATCCAGTTCGTCGGTGCCGCGTTCGGATCGCAGAAGGCGGCGCTGTTCGATGTGGCACGGTTCACCGTGCTGCCCTCACTGAGCGAGGGCCTGCCGATGGCGATACTCGACAGCTGGGCGGCGGGCGTGCCGACTGTGATGAGCGACGCTTGCCATCTTTCCGAAGGCTACGAAGCCGGCGCTGCTCTCCGTTGCGGAAGCGACAAGGCAAGCATCGCCCGCTCACTGGTCAGCGGGTTCGCACTGGATGAGCTGGAATGGATATCGATGTCGCAATCCGCGCAGGCGCTGGCTTCCGGCCCGTTCGGCCCGGAAGAGGTCGCCAGGCAATGGGAGCAGCTTTACGGAAATTGCCTCAAGGGCTGACTCGTTCGAGTTCGACCCGATCGATCACCACCCTACCGCCGCCGGGCCGCAGCCAGAGGCTGAGAATCGCATCGTCGCAGTCGGGAGCGCGAACACGCTGTCCCTCGCGATCGATCCGCTGGCGGCTTGCCCGCGGGCGTGACGGCGTCATGCAATCGATCGTGGCCAGCACCCTCTGCCCGCCCGGCCCATCGACCTTGGTTTTGACGAGATAGCTTCCCGCGTCGACAGCCAGCGGCTGCGAGATCACCAGGCGCGTCACACTGGAGCGGTTTTCGATCTCGATACGCGCTTCGTCGCCCGACAGGCGGGTGACGCGCAAATCACCGGTTCGGTAACGCCGCCAGCCGATTGCCGCTGCCGGTCCCTCAGACCCGAAATTCTCGAACTCCGCATCTGCGAGAACGCCTCCGGGATCGGCCTCGGGACAGTGGCGCGTCGCGATGGCTTCTGCATCGGAACGGAAATTGCGGCGCGCCAGCTCGACGATCATGGGTAGCGTGGCCTCGCAGCCCAGCACGGCGATACCCCCGTCGGCGCGACCGAGGATTTGCGCGCGTGCCCGCAAGTCCGCTGTAGGCGCGCCGCTTCGGCGTAGATAGGCATCCGCCCAGCGTGGACTATCGGAAAGGCGGAGGGCGAGAGCTGAACGCCCTTCGGCGCTCCGTTCGAGCAAGGACAGCATGGCCTGCGTGACCGCATTCTCCTTGCCAGCCCGCAGCACCGCGTCCAGCCGGCCGGCAGCTCCAGTATAGTCGCCGCTGGCCAGCTCTCGTTCGAAGAAGTGGATTTGCGCCATCGGTTCTCGGCGGCTGATCCGCTCGGTCACGGAAAAGATCGCATCGGCGCGCGGCCCCTCACCCTGCAATGTGGCTGCTACACCGAGGAAGGAGAGTCCGCGGGGATCGAGCGGATCATGCGCTACCGCAAGTCGGGCAAAACGTGCAGCCGTTTCAGCGTTTCCCTCGCTCAGCTTCGCTGCCGCCGACCGCTTCGCTGCCCCGACCTGAAGCGAGGCCGGCACGAAGCGCGCAAAGGACTGGCGCGTCTCGCTCACGCGATCGAAGCCGCTGAGTAGAACGAGCGCGACGAAGAGAACGATACCTAAGGTCGCGGCGACCTGCAGGCGAGCGGCATTCATGCCTTGCTGCGGCGCTCGCCGCTCGAATACTGGTAGTAATCGTAGCCGTAATAGGCCGAGTATCGATTACCCGACCGCGTCGGATCGAACTTCGCAAGTACGGCGCCAAGCAATACCGGCTTCATCGAGCGCAACCGGCGCAGCGCTGCCTTCAGCGAACCACTCCGGCCACGCTCCGCCTCGACTACGAATACGGTGCCGTCGGCGATGGCAGCGAGCATCGGCGCATCGGCCAGGCCAAGTACCGGCGGGCTATCGACGATGACGACATCGTGGCTCTGCGCGAAATGTTCGAGCAGTTGCGCCATGCGCGGCGATGAGAGCAGCTCGGAGGGGCTCGGTGGAAGCGGACCGGCAGGAAGCAAGTCGATCTTGCGGCCCTTGACCTTCACCACAGCGCTCTTCGGGTCATCCTGCGATACCAGCAGGTCGGTCAACCCGCGCTCGCCTGCGATCCCCAGCACCTTATGCAGCGCCGGACGGCGCAGGTCGGCGTCGATCAGCAGCGGACGCATGCCGATGCGGGCGAAGCCGGTTGCGATGGCGAGGCTGGTGGTGCTCTTGCCCTCATGCGCTTGCGCGCTGGTCACCGCTATGATCTTAGGCAAGCCCTGCGGCGTCGAGTAGAGTAGTGCCCCGCGGAGCGAGTTATAGGCTTCCGAGATCGGCGATTTCGGCTCTTCCAGCGCCTCGAGCGGGGTCATGTCTTCGGCCCGCGGAACGACACCCAGCAGCGCAAGATCGAGCTTGTCTTCGACGTCTTCGGGCGTGTGGATCACATCGTCGAGCTGGTCGCGCAGGAACACCGCCATGCCCGCCAGGCCGAGACCGATCAGCAGCCCCAGCGCCAGATTGCGCGGGACATTCGGCGACGACGGTGAGGTCGGCGTTTCGGCGCGGTCGATAATCGCGATATTGCTCGACGCGATCCCCGCCGAGGCGTTGAGCTCGCGATAGCGCTGGAGCAGCCCGTCGTAGATCGAACGCGCCGTATCCGCCTGCCGGGCAAGCACGTTGTAGCGGACCTACTGGTCCTGTTCCGCCAGCGAATTCCCGCGGGCGCGGTCGACCTGACTGTCGAGCTGACTTTCCGCCGATTGCGCCGCGCGATATTCCGCGCGGATCGATTCGCGGACCTGTCGCGCAGTGGTCTCAAGCTGGCGGTTGATCGCTGCGGAGTCCGCTTCCAGCCAATTGATGGCAGGGTGATTGTCGAGATAGCGATCGCGCGCAGTCTGCAATTCGCTCTGCAATTCGGCGCGGCGCGTCATCAGCGCCTGAACGGTGGGGTTGTTGAGCACCGGTTGCGAGGCGAGCAGCGGCGTCCCCTGAATGGCCTCCCACCGCGACTGCGCGGCAATCCGGTCCGCCCGCGCGGCGATTGCGGCATCGTTGAGCTGCACGAGGCTGGACGCCGTTACCGTCCCGGTCAGCCGATCTCGCCCATCAGTGGTAAGCGCATCGTAGGTCCGGATAAGGCCGGCACTCTTGGCGTAATCATTGAGTTCGCGCTCGGAGTCTTCGAGATCGACACGGGCTTCCTCAAGCTGCTCGGCCACGAAGTCGCGCGCATAGGACGTGCTGTCGAAACGGCGCTGAAGATTCGCCTGGATAAACTCCTCGGCAAAGGCATTGGCGATGTTTGCCGACAGCGCCGCATCGGTCGAGGTGAAGCTGATCGTTGCGACACGCGTCGCCCGCGGCAGGTCTATTTCGAGATTCGACCGCAGGAGGTCCACTGCGAGGGAGCGATCCTGTGCCTGGTCACCGGCAAGCGCCGATGTCGGCACTTCCATCGCGCTGAAGAAGCGTTCGCTCGTGCCCAGTTCCAGCCGGTCTGCGACCCGTTCCGCAAGGCCGCGACTCTGCAGCACGTCGAGTTGTGTGTTGAGAAAGCGGTCGATGTCCCAGTCGGACGGGCCGGTGGCATTCGCGCCTTCGAACTGGCTGCCGAGCACTTCGTCGCTCTGGTCGTTGATCTGGACGCTGGTGTCGGCGGTGTAACGCGGGGTGTCGAGCAGCGTGGAAATCAGGGCGAGCACTACTACCGCCCCGACGATCGCCAGCGCCATCCACAGATGGCGGCGGACCGCGGCAATGGCCTGACGGATATTGGCACTGATCGGATTCTCGCCAACCGCGAGATAGGCCGCTTGGTAGCGCCCTTGTGCATTCATGCCGGTTTGCGGCTGGAAGGCTGGCTCGGTATTCATCAGAACGGCCGGAACACGCCGAGCACCGGAAGCGCCCGCACTGCATCCAGGAAGGCTGCACGGCTGCTGGAGAAGCCGACGACAACAGTGTCACCAGGAAGCAGCGCCACATCGGGCATGCGTCCGCCTCTGATCGCCAGCGCATCGAAGCGGCCGGCCATGCGCTGTCCGCCAATCATGCGGAAAATCATGATCTCGTCGAGCTTGGCTTTTTCGGTGGGGCTGCGGGCAAGCGCCAGCGCGGTAAGCAAGGTCTGGCCCTCCGCGAACGGGTAGACACCGGGAAGTTCGACTTCACCTTCGACCGCGATGGTGCGGGTCTGCGCTTTCTTGACGAGGACGCTCACACGCGGATCGCGCAGATACTCGGCAGCGTAAGCCGCCTCGACCGTGCGGGCCAGCTCGGTCGCGGTAAGACCGCGCGCCGTCACATCGCCGATCAGGGGCAGGCTGACGGATCCCGGCGTTGTCGACCGCGATTTCCTCGACGCTCAGCTCAGGTTCGTCGTAGACGCGCACGGACAGGATATCGCCGGGCTGGAAGGTGTAGCGTTGCGTCTGCATCGCGCCGCTGGGCATCGCGATCGCATCGTAACCGGCCTGCCCCGCAGGCACGACAGGATCGGCACCGCGCTGGCAAGCCGACAGGGCAAGTGCGGCGCACACGGCGACCGTGGCCGCAGGGCATCTACCGGTCCATGCTGGCATCATTGCTTCCCGTCCATTGCGCGACCATCCGGTTCTTCTCGTGCCAGTCCGCCGAGCAGACCGGCGGCCACCCCTGCCAGGCACGCTAATGCCATGGTCCGCAGGGGATAATCAACAAGGCTGTGCAGGCCGATCACCATCAAAATGCCTAGCGCAAAAACGGTCGTCGGCCGCCGCTCGGGGCTTGTTTGCCAAGCCTTGCGTGCCAAGATCGACAGCAGGGTCGCTGCAGCAAGCAGGATGGCCGCTCCGAACAGACCCGCCTCAAGCAGGAACTCGAGATAGTCGTTGTGTGCGCGGTTCGGGAATCTTTCGTCGATAACGGCAAACCGTTCGGACGGGAGAAAGGCTCTGGAGAAGCTGCCAAGACCGCTGCCGACCGGCCAGAAATCTCCAATCGCGGTCAGCGTGTCTTGCCACAGATCGAAGCGCGTATCGCCGCTCGCATCGAACCGCGCGAGTACCGCTCCGATCCGTGCATTGCCGGCGAAAGCCAAAGCGCCTGCGGCGACGAGCGCCACCAGCCCCCCGACAGCCGCGATGCCGTTCGACAGCTCTCGCGCTACACCAGCGACGCGCAATATCGCGAATTGCATCAGGAGAGCGAGGGGCAACAAAGCGATGCCGGCGCGCGATCCCGTGAGAACGACGGCGAGCAAAAGAAAGACCTGAAGGATTGCGAAAATGCCAATGTCGGACCGAACGAGCGGTCGCCGGCGCGCAACGCTCGTCAGCCATACTGTCAGCGCCATCATCCCGATCAGAAGGAAGTCGACCGCCGCGTTCCGGTTCGCATAAAAGGCTGTCAGCCAGTAATCGTGGCTGATCTCGTAGAGCCGGAAAGCACCGGGACCGCTCGCCATCTGGATGACGCCAAGCGCCGCACCGGCCAGAGCAAGAGCGGCGATCAGGGCGATCAGGAAGCGCTGGTCCTTGCGGTCCAGCGTGCTCACCGCAAGCATGGTCCCGACTGCGGTGAGCATTGCCAGTAAGGCCGCGAGCGTCGCGAACGGCGCCACTGACAATGCCCGCCAGCTCTGCGCCTCATCGACTTGCGCGAGAGCGTCGGCAACAAGGTCCCGGCCCGGAAGCGACTGCCACAACGATGGCGGTAAGGGGATCAGCTGAAGGATGGGCAGGACGATGATGAGACCAGCGAGCGCGATGAGCAATCGCGGGACGCGTCGAACTCCGGCGCCGCTATCCCGTGCCCACCAGATCCATAGGATTATTGCCCCGGCAAAAGCGAGCTGCACGACGATCTCGGCGATTGCGCTCGGCGTGCCCCCGCCCCCGAGAACCAGCGCAACCGCAACGAAGGCCGCGACCAGCAGCCCGCGACGCGTTTCGGGCAGGCGATGCTTCAGGCCACGCATGATCCTCCCTTCCCGATCCTCGTCGGGACCGGCTTAGGCAGATCGACCTACCCAGGGGAAGCGCACCATACGCGCCTTCCCCGATATCGTGCCTACATCGAGCGGGAGATCACCATCTTCATGACTTCGTTCGACCCGCCGAAGATGCGGGTGATCCGGCTGTCGCGATACATGCGCGCAATCGGGTAGTCGTTGATGAAGCCTGCGCCGCCATGGAACTGGAGGCATTTGTCGACGACCTCGCCCTGCAGCTCGGTGACCCAATATTTGGCCATGCAGGCGGTCGGCACGTCGAGCTCGCCCTTCAGGTGCTTCGCGATGCAATCGTTCACGAACACCCGCGCCGCCGTACCGCGCGCCTTGAGGTCGGCCATGACGAATTGTGTGTTCTGGAAGTCCCAGATCGTCTGCCCGAACGCCTTGCGCCCCTTGACGAATTCCATCGTGGTTTCGAGTGCCTTCTCGATCCCAGTCATCGCGCCCATCGCGATAATGAGGCGCTCCTGCGGCAATTCGCCCATCAACTGATAGAAGCCCTTGCCTTCCTCTCCGCCGAGCACGTTTTCCGCGGGGACGAAAACATCGTCGAAGAACAGTTCCGACGTATCCGCCGCATCAAGTCCGACCTTGTCGAGCTTCTTGCCGCGCTGGAACCCCTCCGCGCCCTCGGTTTCCAGCAGCATGAGCGAAATGCCCTTGGCCCGCTCCTTGGGATCGGTCTTGGCGACGACGATGATGAAGTCGGCGGTTTGGCCATTGGAAATGTAGGTCTTGGCCCCGTTGATGCGATAGCCGTTGCCGTCCTTGAGGGCCGTCGTCGTTATGCTCTGGAGGTCGGAGCCGACGCCCGGCTCGGTCATGGCGATTGCGCTGACGAGTTCGCCGGTGACCAGCTTGGGGAGGTATTTCTTCTTCTGCTCCTCGGTACCGTGGCGCACGAGGTATGGCAGGATCACCGTATTGTGCAGGCTGGCCGCGAAACCTTCGACATTGTGCTTCGCTTGCTGGTCGATCACGACCATGTCGTGGCGGAAATCCCCGCCATGGCCGCCGTATTCTTCCGGTACCGACACGCCGAGCAGACCGGCTTCGCCCGCCTCATTCCAGAACTCGCGCTCGACCTGGCCGTTCTCGCGCCATTTCAGCACGCGCTTTTCCGGCGCGTGCTGCTGGTAGAATTTGCCGACGGCATCGGCGAAGATCGAGATTTCCTCGTCTTCCATGAACTCGGGCGGGGCTACGTCGATAACGGGCATTGTCTGGGTCCTCTCCGGTAAGTCTGTGTGCTGGCGGGCTTACTTGCCCTTCCAGTTCGGCGCGCGCTTCTCGGCGAAAGCGGCGGCGCCTTCACGCGCATCCTCGCTGACGAAAACGGGCGCGATAAGCTGGGTCTGGCGCTCGTAGCGCTCGTCCATCGGCCAGCCGCGCGATTCCTTGATAACGGCCTTCGAAACCTTTACGGCGAGCGGACCGTTGGCCACGATCTTGGCGGCCAGTTCCTTCGCCCCATCGAGCGCCGAGCCATTCGTCACGCGGTTGATCAGGCCGAGTTCGTAAGCGCGCGCGGCATCGATGAAGTCTCCGGTCAGCGCGAGTTCCATCGCGATCCGCTCGGGGATCTGGTCGGGCAGCATCATCACCCCGCCCGCCGCGGCAACGAGGCCGCGCTTCACTTCGGGAATGCCGAATTTCGCGCCGTCATTGGCCACCACCAAGTCGCACGCGATCATGAGTTCGAGGCCGCCTGCCAGCGCATAGCCATCAACCGCTGCAATCAGCGGCTTCTTGGGCGGAGCCTGCACAACGCCGCCGAAACCGCGCCCTTCGACCACCGGGCTTTCACCGCGCAGGAAGCCCTTGAGATCCATTCCGGAGCAGAATGTGCCGCCCGCGCCGGTCAAAATGCCGACCCGCAAATCGTCCTCGCTGTCGAGCCGGTCCATCGCCGCGGCAATGCCTTCGGCAGCGGCCTTCGTCATCGCGTTCTTCGCATCGGGCCGGTTGATCGTGACGACCAGAATGCCGTCGTCAACGCTCGTGAGGACTTCCTCGGACATCGGGTTCTCTCTCCAATTGCAAAATGAAACTTGCCTTGCGCCATTGCTGGGGTACGCTTACGCAAACGTCAACCGTTATCAGAGCTGAGAGGAAAAACCATGGCCGAAGCCTATATCATCGATGCAGTCCGCACGCCCCGCGGGATCGGCAAACAAGGCAAGGGCGCGCTGGCGCACATGCATCCGCAGCATCTTGCCGCAACGTGTCTTAAGGCGATTAAGGAGCGGAACGACCTCGACACCAGCACAGTGGACGACGTAATCTGGTCGGTCAGCACGCAGGACGGCATGCAGGCAGGCGACATGGGCCGCATGGCGGCGCTCGACGCCGGCTTCGACGTCACTTCGTCGGGCACCACGCTGGACCGCTTCTGCGGCGGCGGCATCACATCTGTCGCCCTGGCTGCAGCGCAGGTGATGAGCGGCATGGAAGATTGCGTTGTCGCGGGCGGCACCGAGATGATGAGCCTGACCGCGCAGATGTCCAAGGACAAGATGGCTGCCGGGCTCAAGCCGCCGATGATGGGCAGCTACAACCAGCGCTTGCAGGCGAGCCATCCGCAAAGCCATCAGGGCGTGTGCGGCGATGCCATCGCCACGATGGAAGGCTTTACCCGCGAAGAGCTGGACGAGGTCGGCTATCGCAGCCAACAGCGCGCGGCCAAGGCGATCGAGGAAGGCCGGTTCGACAAATCGGTGGTGCCGGTAAAGGACGACGAGGGCAATGTCGTGCTCGACAAGGAGGAATATCCGCGCCCCCAGACCACGCGCGAAGGGCTGGCCGAATTGGAGCCCGCCTTCGCCAAGATCGCCAATGTCCCGCTCGACAAGGACGGGACGATTTTCGCCGGACTGGTGAATGCTAAATACCCCGATCTCGAGATCAAGCACTTCCACCATGCGGGCAACAGCTCCGGCGTAGTCGATGGTGCGGCGGCCGTGCTGGTGGCCAGCAAGGACTATGCACAAAAGCATGGCCTGAAGCCGCGCGCACGCATCGTGGCAACGGCGAACATGGGCGACGATCCGACGCTGATGCTCAATGCACCCGTTCCGGCAGCGAAGAAGGTCCTGGAAAAGGCCGGAATGTCCAAGGACGATATCGATCTCTACGAGATCAACGAAGCCTTTGCGGTCGTCGCTGCAAAGTTCGTCAAGGACCTCGAGCTCGACTGGGACAAGGTCAATGTCAACGGCGGCTCGATCGCGCTCGGCCATCCCATCGGCGCGACCGGATCGATCCTTATCGGCACGATGGTCGACGAGTTGGAACGGCAGGACAAGCGCTACGGCCTCGTCACCATGTGCGCGGCGGGCGGCATGGCGCCTGCCATCATCATCGAGCGGGTCGACGATTTCGTCGACTGAGGAACTTGCAGGGCGGCAGCGTTATTATTCGCTGCGGCTCGCGAACAGGCGCCAGCCCCAGGCAGGCAATTCGATCGACTCGCCTTCGCCGATCGTCACTTCGCGGCGGAGCGGGAATTCGGCATAGGTCCCCACCGGCAAGCCGCTGGTCAGCGTCGCGCTGACCGGCTTGTCGCTCATGTTGAACAAGCCGAGGACCTTATTGCCGTCCTTCTGCCTCACCCATGCGAGCAGTTGCTCGGGCGCGGAATTCTCGACCTTCTGCATTCGGGCGCCCCATTGCCCGTTGTCGAGTGCGGGGTTCGACTTGCGGAACTCGATCAGCTGTTCGAGCAGCAGGCCATAGATGCAGCCGCGCCCTTGGCTCCAGTCGATCGCGTCCTTTTCGAAGAACTCAAGCCGCTTGGCGTTGCAGGCTTCCATGCCATTGTGGATCAGCGGCAGGCCCTCGCCCGTGAAAGACAGCCCGGTCATCGCGTAGAGCGCATTGCCGTAATTTTCGGCCATGGTGCCTTCCCACGCATTGCTGTCATGGTTCTCGATATAGGTCATGCGCATGGCCTCTTCGGGCCACAGGCTCTCGTTCTCGGCATAATAGCCGTAGAAGCTGGTCGCATTCCCCTTGCCCTGCGCGACGTTTTTGGTCGTGTTATGCCAATCCCAGGCATAGGTCGCATCGAACGCCTTCTGGTGGAACGCGGTTTCCTGCACCTCGCCCAGCATGAACACCGGGCGGATCGCGGTCAGCCGGTCGCGCATGGTGTTCCAGAAATCGAGCGGGACATATCCGGCCACGTCGGCGCGGTATCCATCGACACCGAACTCGCGGACCCAGTATTCCATTGCTTCGCCGACATGCTGGCGAACGCCGGGCTTCGTCCAGTCGAGGTCGATGATGTCCGACCAGTCCCACCACGGCGTCGGGCGGAAATCGCCCTTCCAGTCCTTTTCGTACCAGTCGGGATGCTGCTGCGCGAGCTCGTTGTCCCACGCCGTGTGATTGGCGACAAGATCGAGGATAACCTTGAAACCTTGCGCGTGCGCGGCATCGACGAAGGTGCGAAAGTCCTCCTTCGTGCCGAACTCGGGGTTTACGTCGTAATAGTCCTTTACCGAATAAGGGCTGCCAAGACCGCCCTTGCGATTGGCCTCTCCGATCGGGTGGATCGGCATCAGCCAGAGGATGTCGACGCCGAGCGCCTTCAGCCGGGGCAACTGCTTCTGCGCGGCGGCGAAGGTGCCTTCCTCGGTGAACTGCCGGGTGTTGATCTGGTAGAGCACCGCCTTGCGTGACCACTCGGGATGTTCAATCTCCACCACGCTTTGCGGCTGCCAGGGCGAAGCGACATGATCGTCGGCAAGAGCGGGCGACGAGATGATGCCGGTAGCGAGAAGGCTGAGCGCAGCTGCGCTCGCGAAAAGCTTAGGCATTGGCAATCTCCTGGAAATTTTCGCCGGGCACTTCGACCCGGAGCATGGCAAAGGCGGCGAGCGCCCAGGCGGCGGCGGCAAACAGCATCGTCCAGATCGGATCGCCGGGGAAGAGCGCCTTCATCACGCTACCCATGACGGTCGCAACCAGCAGCTGCGGCACGACGATGAAGATGTTGAACAGGCCCATATAGATGCCGAGCTTCGCCTGCGGCAGGCTGCTGGCGAGGATGGCGTAAGGCATCGCCAAGATCGAGGCCCAGGCGATACCCTTCAATATCTCGCAGACGATCAGCAGCGCCGGATCGCGCAGCACGAAATAGCCGAGGAAGCCTGCCGCACCGAGCAGCAGGCAGGTCATGTGCGTTTTCGCCTTGCCGAGTTTGCGGCTCATCACGGGCAGCAGCGCGAGCGCGGCGATGGCAGCCACACCGTTCTGCACGGTGTAGATCAGGTTCCACCAGTTCGCGCCCTCGTTATAAGCGGCGGTGGTCGGATCGGCACTGCCGTAGAAATATTGCGACACGATCGGGCCGGAATAGATCCACATGATGAAGAGCGCGGACCAGCTGAAGAACTGCACCAGCGCGAGCCGCTTCATCGTATCCGGCATACCCGAGAAATCGCCGACGATGCTCGACAGCATGTTTGCCGAACGACCCTGCTTGGCCATGGAAATGGCGATGAGGCTGAGCACGCCATAGGTCGCCAGCAGGCCGCCGAGCAGGTAGATTTCCTTCTCCAGCCCGAGCGGTGCGACCAGCAACGCGACGACCACACCCGCTGCAATCCAGAGCAGTGCGCTGCCGTAGCTCTTGGCGGCAAGCGCGCGCACTGGGGCTCCGGCCTCCACCGCGCGCTCCGCTTCGAAGCGGGCCATTTCCTCAGGAGAATATTCGCGCGTCGTCACCACCGTCCAGCCGATGGCGCAAAACAGCGCGACCGCGCCCGCCCAGAAGCTCCAGCGAACCGTGTCAGGGATCTGCCCAGCAGGGGCTACATTGCTGACGCCGAACTGTTCTAGCAGCCACGGAAAGATAGCCGCGACCACCGCGCCTGCGCCGATAAACGCCGTCTGCACCGCATAACCGGTCGCATGCTGCGACCTGTCGAGCATATCGCCCACGAAGGCGCGGAACGGCTCCATCGCGATGTTGAGGCTCGCATCAAGCACCCACAATAGCGCGGCAGCGAACAGCAAAGGCGCGGCGAAGGCTGGCGCAAGCGGCATGAGGAAGAGCGAGACCGCGGCCAGCAAAGCGCCGGTCATGAAATAGGGCCGCCGCCTGCCGAAGCGGTTCCAGGTCTTGTCCGATAGATGCCCGATGATCGGCTGCACGATCAGCCCGGTCAGCGGCGCTGCGACCCATAGCGCGGGCAGGTCGTCGAGCGAGGCACCGACCGTCTGGAAGATGCGGCTCATGTTCGAATTCTGCAGCACGAAGCCGATCTGGATGCCGAAAAAGCCGAAGCTGATGTTGGCGAGCCCGCCCCAGCCCATATGCGGCTTGCGTGCGGCGTCTACCGCCGGTGTCGTGGCCATCGATACGTATCCTCAGTCCCATGCGCGCGGATCTTGGCGTCCGCTCGACAATTCAAGGTGCTACGCTGGCATGGCGGCCCCTCCCCGCCAAGCACGTATACGAATACGTAGAGGGCCTTAGCGGGCGGCGCTGGAGCCGCGGACGATTAGTTTGCCCGGCAGCTTGCGCGGCGGCAGGTCCCGATCCTCGATCTGCGCGATCAGCGTCTCGACAAGTGCTTGCCCGGCACCGCGAATGTCTTGCATCACAGTGGTCAACGGCGGTGTGGTGAGGCTTGCGGCGGGAATATCGTCGAACCCCACTACGGCGACATCGCCCGGCACGCTGCGACCCGCCTCCGCCAGCGCGCGCATGGCTCCGATCGCGATAAGGTCGCTGGCGGCGAAGACCGCATCGAAGGCTTTGCCGCTCGCCAGCAGCGCCTCGGCTGCCGCATGACCAGCTTCCTCGGTCGTGATCGCGTCGAACTGCAGCGCGCGATCCGCCTCGATGCCCGCCTCGCGAAGGCCTTCGCACAAGCCCGCATAGCGCCCCGCGAATTCGGGATAGTGCTCGTCCGCATGGCCGAGAAAGGCGACCGCCTTGCGCCCGCTTTCCGCGAGGTGCCGTCCGGCTATCACGCCTGCAGCATGGTTGTCCGTTCCCACCGTCACGCCGCTACTGTCGGAGGAAACCGAGCCCCAGCGCGCGAAATGGGTGCCCTGCGCCTCGAGCTGGTCCAGCCGCTTACGATAAACCGTGTAGTCGCCGTAGCCGAGCAGGATCAGCCCGTCGGCGCGGTGGCTGTCCTGATACTGGACGTGCCAATCGTCCTCCATCCGCTGGAAGGAAATCAGCAGATCCAGGCCGCGATCGGCGCAAGCCCGGGTGATCGATCCCAGCATGGCGAGGAAGAAAGGATTGATCATGCTCTCGTCGGGCGTCGGGTCCTCGAAGAACAGCAACGCGATGGTGTTCGACCGTTGCGAGCGAAGGGACGAGGCATTCTTGTCGACGGTGTAGTTCAGGTCGCGAGCGATCTGCTGGATGCGCTCGCGAGTCTTGGCGCTGACCGCACGGTCGCCCCGCAAAGCACGACTGACCGTGGGCTGCGAGACCCCCGCCGCATAGGCGATGTCGAAGCTGGTCGGCCGACCTGTCGGCTTGCGACCCATCTCTCTCCTCCCGGCCTGTCCTGACAAGCCTTCGCCGCCGACCTTAGCAGGAGGCAGAGCGGAGGCAATCGCGACGCAGTTCCATTCGCCAGCTTTTTGCTTGTATGGCGGGCCGCGATGACCAGTCCACTTGCCCTTAACGCCAATGCGCGGATCGCCACGCGCCATTTCGGCGAGGAACGGCAGCCCCTGATCGAAGTGGACGATGCGCTGATCGACGCAGACCTCGTGATCGATATCGCCGCGCGTCATCGCTTCGCACGTCACGGAGAGTTCTATCCAGGAATTCGCGCGCCGGTTTCCGAAGCGATCTCAATGCCATTGGTCGAGCCGTTGTTACCACGCATTGTAGAGGAGTTCGCCCTCGCCCGCCCGCCCCGCTATCGCGAGTGCTATCTCAGCCTCGTAACCAGGGCCCCATCCAGTCTCGCACCGATCCAGCGCCTGCCGCATTTCGACGGAGTCGAACAAGATCGCATAGCAGTGCTGCTCTATCTCGACCGGGCGGAACGCGGGGGAACGAGGTTCTATCGCCAGCGGGCCACGGGCTTCGAGAGCGTCGATGCGACGCGGTTCGAAACCTATCGATCGAAGCTGGAGGACGGCATCGACAAGTCCGGCCTGCCAGCTGCGAACTACATTTCCGGCGACACCGAACTTTTCGAGAAGATCAACCGCATCGACGGGCGGTTCAACTCCATAGCGATCTACCGCGGCAACACCCTGCATTGCGCCGATCTGCCGGGCGATTTTACGCCCGATCCCGACCCGCGCACCGGCCGTCTGACGCTCAACCTATTCCTCTCCTGACCGGCGCGCAAAGTTGTGACATTTCCGCGACGCACCGACCCTGCCGCCGCATTGCGTATACGTATGCTCTCTAGCTGACCGCCCGATTTGCGACCTATCCAGACGATGAACAGGCTGCCGCTGAGCCGCCTGTCAAGATTAGGATTCGGTCCGGGACTGCACGAAAAACCGGGCCATTGGGAGAGAAATCATGGCATTTCGCAAGTCTCTTGCCGGGGGCATCAGTACCGGCGCCATTTCGATCGCGCTCGCAGCAATCGCTTCGCCCGCCATTGCGCAGGAAGCGACTATCGAGCCGGGTCAGGAATCGCAGCCCGAAGACGATGCAGTCGCCGCCGACAACGTCATCGTCGTCGAAGGCTATCGCCAGTCGCTGGAAACCGCGGTCGGCCTGAAGCGTAACACGCCGGTCATCGCGGAAGCGTTCAGCTCGGAAGATATCGGCAAGCTGCCGGACGTCTCGATCGCGGAAACGCTGGGCCGCCTGCCCGGTCTCGCCGTCCAGCGTGTCGACGGTCGCGCCCAGAGCCTTTCGGTTCGCGGCCTGGGTCCCGACTATTCGAATTCGCTGCTCAACGGTCGCCAGCTGGTTTCCTCGGGCGACAACCGCGCCGTCGAATACGACCAGTATCCGGCCGAGCTGATCGACCAGGGCGTCATCTACAAGGTGCCCTATGCCGGCCTCATCGGTCAGGGCCTGGCCGGTACCGTCGACCTGCGCACCATCCGCCCGCTGTCCAAGGGCGAGCGGATCATCTCGGTTTCGGGGCGCCTCGAATTCAACGAAGGCGGCTCGCTCAATCCCGATGTCGACGGCTGGGGCTATCGCGCCACCGGCACCTATGTCGACCAGTTCGCCGATGGCACGCTGGGTCTCGCCCTGGGCGCGGCCTACCAGTCCAGCCCGAGCCAGGTGAAGCGCTTCAACGGCTGGGGCTATCCGCAGATCAGCGAATCCGAAGCCACCGGCGATCCCGACGCCGACCCTGCAGTTCTTCCGGTTGCTCCGGAAGGCAGCGCCGGCACGACCGTGCTCGGCGGTATGAAGCCCTATGCGCGCTCGGTCGATCTCGATCGTCTCGGCCTGTTCGGAACGCTGGAATGGCAGCCGACCGCCGAATGGAGCGCCACGCTGGACGTGTTCTATGCCGATTATCGCGAACGCATTCCGCAGCGCGGCATCGAATTCCCGCTCTATCCGGGCTGGGGTGCTACGACCAACATCACCGACGTCAGCAATCCGGGCGAATTCTCGGACAGCGTGACGTTCGAAAACGTCCAGCCCGTCGTCCGTAACGACTACGATCGCAAGGACGTGGAAACCTTTGCCGTCGGCTACAATGCGAAATACGAGAACGACGATGTTATCCTGATGGCCGACATCGCCTATTCGCGCGCCGATCGCCGCTTGCAGCAGATCGAGACCAATTCCGGCCTCAACTTCGCTGCCCAGACCGGCGAAGGGTACAATCTGGGCGATGTCGTCACCTATACCCGCAACAGGGGTGGCTTCCCGTTCCAGTTCAGCAACCGCATCGATTATTCGGACACCAGCCTGATCCAGCTCACCGACCCGCGTGGCTGGGGCGGTGGCCGCGGCATCGTGCAGGCCGGCTTCATCAACGACACCAGCACGGACGACGAACTGTGGACCATGCGCGGCGAAGTCGTCGGCAAGGTGGACGATGAAACGATCAAGAGCCTTGTCGCCGGTTTCTCCTACGATCGCCGCGAGAAATCGCGCGACATCACGCAGAACTTCCTTAGCCTGGCCGGTCCGAACGGTGCCTTCATCGCCGATGGCGCGACGACCATCGCCCCGATCCCGGAGAGCGCCCTGCTCGATCCGATCGCCAGCCTCGATTTCCTCGGCTTCGGACCGCAGGTGGCATACGATCCGTTCGCGCTGCTGAACGACGGCACTTATGTGCTGACGAACATCGAAAGCTCCGACCTGCCTTATCCGGGCGACTGGACGGTGACGGAAGATGTCTACACCGGCTATCTGCGGATGGACCTCGACACCTATCTCGGATCGCTGCCGGTCACCGGTAACATTGGCGTCCAGACGGTCTTTACCACGCAAAGCTCGGACGGGTTCGATTCGCAGGGCGGTGTCGGCGCGGTTGCCGTGCCGGTTTCGATCGAGGAATCCTATTCGCACGTCCTGCCCAGCATGACGCTGAACTTCGAAATCGCGCCCGACATGAAGCTGCGCTTCGGTGCAGCCCGCACGCTGGCGCGGGCACGGATGGACTATCTCAGTGCTTCGTCCAACGCAGGCGTCAGCGACGTGATCGACACCGTGACCGGATCGATCTTCGGCGGCGGCGGCGGCAACCCGCGCCTGCGGCCCTATATCGCCAACGGGCTCGACCTGTCGTACGAATGGTATTTCGGCGGCGCGGGCTATTTCGCCATCGCGGGCTATTACAAATGGCTCGACGATTTCGTGAACCCGAATGCCTCGGTCGTGCGCGACTTCAGCTATCTGCGCCCGGTGATCTCGCCCCAGCAGCGTGCCCTGGCGGACGCCACGACCTATCTCGGCCTGGTCAGCGCACCGGACAACCGCGCCGACGGTTACATCCGCGGCGTGGAAGCCAGCCTGTCGCTGCCGTTCTCGAACTTCACGAGCGGCCTTGCCTCCGGCTTCGGTTTCCAGACCAGCGTATCGTTCACCGATAGCGAGCTGACGATCTATCCGCAGGAAGCCGATCCGTTCGTCAGCGACGTTCCCGGCCTGTCGAAATGGGTCGTCAACTCGACGGTCTATTACGAGAACAGTGGTTTCGAGGCACGCCTCAGCCATCGCTATCGCACGGAGTTCCTCGCGGAATTCCCCGGCATTTCGGCCAGCCGCGCGCAGCGCCTGACCTATCCGGAATCGATCTTCGATGCCCAGATCGGCTACCGCTTCGAGGACGGTTCTTCGCTGGAGGGCTTGTCGGTCACGCTGCAAGCGCTGAACCTCACCAACGAGCCGTTCATCAACTACACCGACGGCGACCGCCAGTTCATCATCGATTACGAAGAATACGGTCGCACCTATCTGGTCGGGGCGTCCTACCGCTTCTGACCAGCTGACTTGCGGGGCGGCCACCTCCTCCCGGCCGCCCCGCCCCCATTTGCCTGCCGCGTCATCGCTGCTGCTATGACCCGGCAATTGCATCACCCGAGGGGACCCAAGTCTTTCATGCCTGACGCCACGTCTGATCCACGCGCCATCAAGCGCTTCGTCATCGCCGGCGGCGGGACTGCCGGGTGGATGACGGCTGCCGCGCTCGCGCGCTTCGCACCGCCGGGCACATCGGTTGCGCTGGTCGAAAGCGAAGCGATCGGCACCGTCGGCGTAGGCGAGGCGACCATCCCGCAAATCCATCTGTTCAACGGGGCTCTGGGTTTCGACGAGGCCGACTTCGTCCGCGAGACGAAGGCCAGCTTCAAGCTCGGCATCGAATTCGACGGCTGGCACCGCGAGGGCGAAAGCTACATGCACGCCTTCGGTGCGGTGGGTCGCGGCGTCGGCCTGCTGCCGTTCCAGCACTACTGGCTACGCGCGAAGCAACTCGGCTTCGCCAAGCCGCTGACGCGCTATTCCATGAACGAGCTGGCAGCGCGAACGATGCGTATGCAGCGCGGGCGACGGGCGCAAGGCGCGCCCGAAATGCCCTATGCCTACCACTTCGATGCCGGACTCTATGCCGCCTACCTGCGCCGCTTCGCGGAAGAGCGCGGCGTGGTGCGGCACGAGGGCCTGATCGAGCGCGTCGCGCAGGATAGCGAAAACGGCGCGATCACAGCGCTCCATCTCGACGACGATCGCACGGTCGAAGGCGATTTCTTCATCGACTGCACCGGCTTTCGCGGCCTGCTGATCGAACAGGCGCTCGACACCGGTTACGAAAAATGGACGCAGTGGCTGCGCTGCGATCGGGCGATGGCGGTGCCTTGTGCCAATGGCGGCGACTTTACGCCCTACACCAAGGCGATCGCGCGCAAGGCCGGCTGGCAATGGCGTATCCCGCTGCAGCATCGTATCGGCAACGGCCTCGTCTATTCGACCGCGCATATGAACGACGAGGAGGCAGCAGATGCGCTGCTTGCCAATCTCGACGGCGAACCGCTGGCCGAGCCTCGCGCGATCCCGTTCACCACGGGAATTAGGCGGAATATGTGGCACAAGAACTGCCTCGCCGTGGGTCTCTCGGCAGGGTTTCTCGAGCCGATGGAATCGACCTCGATCCACCTCATCCAGTCGACCATCAGCCGCTTCCTCAGCGTGCTTCCCGGCGCCGAGCCCGATCCCGCAATCGTCGATTGGTTCAACGGCCAGTGCGAATTCGAATGGACCCGCATCCGCGATTTCCTGGTCCTGCACTACACCGCCAATTCGCGGGAGGGTCAGCCGTTCTGGGATGAGGTCCGCACAATGGATTTGCCCGATACGCTCCGCGCCAAGCTCGACCAGTGGCGCGCCACCGGCCTTATCCATCGCGAACATGAGGAGCTGTTCACCGATGTCGGCTGGTTCCAGGTGCTCGTCGGCCAGGGCGTGGAGGCACGGGAATACAACCCGCTGGCCGATGCCCTGCCCGAAAGCGACCTGCGCGCCCTGCTCGATGGCACGGAAGCCGCGCTGGTCGAGGAGGTGCGGCAGATGCCGCGCCATCTCGATTTCCTGCAGTCCATGATGATCTCCGCACCGACACCGGGAGTGCCCGCATGATCCGCCTTGCCCTGCCCCTACTCGCTCTCGGCCTGAGCGCCTGCGTCCATGCGCAAACGCCGACACCTACAGACACGCGAGATTTCCGCGAGCGCGAACCCTCCGAGGAAATCGTCTATTTCGTCCTCCCCGACCGGTTCGAGAATGGCGATCCGTCCAACGACACCGGCGATTTCACCGGTGGCAGGCTCGAAACCGGCTTCGACCCGACAGCCAAGGGCTTCTTCCACGGCGGAGACCTCAAGGGCCTCACCCAGCGCCTCGACTATCTCGAGAGGCTGGGTGTCACGGCGATCTGGTTTGCGCCGATCTTCCAGAACAAGCCCGTCCAGGGCCCGCCGGGCGAGGAAAGCGCAGGCTACCACGGCTATTGGGTCACGGACTTCACGCGCCCCGATGGCCATTTCGGCACGCGGGAGGAGTTCAAGACCTTCGTCGACGCAGCGCATGCGCGCGGGATGAAGGTTTATATGGACATCATCACCAACCACACCGCCGACGTCATCACCTATGCCGACGGGCCGGCGACCAACTTCGAATATCGCAGCAAGGGTGACTATCCCTATTCGACCGTCGGCGATGTGTCGGGCGCGCGGATCAACCCGGGCTTCACCGGCGACGCGGACAGCAGCGAGGCGAACTTCGCCAAGCTGGTCAACCCGAACTTCGCCTATCAGCCGGTCGTTCCCGATGCCGAGAAGGACGTGAAAGTCCCCGCCTGGCTGAACGATCCGATCTACTACCACAATCGCGGCAACAGCAGCTTTACCGGAGAGGACAGCCGCTTCGGCGATTTCGCCGGCCTCGACGACCTCTTCACCGAGCACCCGCGCGTGCGTGAGGGGATGATCGAGATCTTCTCCGGCTGGGTCCGCGATTTCGGTGTCGACGGATTCCGCATCGATACCGCCCGCCATGTCGATCCCGGCTTCTGGCAGGGATTTGTGCCCGCGCTGGGAAAGGTCGCGGAGGAAGAAGGCATCCCCAACTTCCACATGTTCGGAGAGGTTTACAAGGACATTCCCCAGAACGGCTACATCGCCGAATATACCCGCCGCGACAAACTGCCCGCGGTGCTCGATTTCGCCTTCCAGGCCGCCATGCGCGAGCTGCTCGGGCGCGACCAGGGCACGGTGGTACTCGCCCACATGTTCGACGGCGACGTGCTTTACGAAGGCGGCGAGGAAACCGCGCTCGGCCTGCCGACCTTCCTCGGCAATCACGACATGGGGCGGTTCTCGACGCTGATCAAATGGGACAAACCCGAGATTTCGCAGGACGAGCTCCTGGCTCGTGTCATGCTCGGTCATGCGATGATGCTGAGCCTGCGCGGCAGCCCCGTGATCTATTACGGCGACGAGCAGGGCTTTGTCGGAGACGGCAACGACCAGCTGGCGCGCGAGGACATGTTCCCCTCGCAAACGGCGGTCTACAACGACAACGACCTCATCGGCACCGATGCGACGACGGCGACGAGCAATTTCGACGAGAGCCACCCGCTGTTCCGCCTGATCTCCGAATTCTCCGCGATCCGTAAGGCGCACCCTGCCCTCACCCGCGGCAAGCAGGTCGTGCGGCATTACGAGCAGGAGGCGGGCATCTTCGCCGTCAGCCGCTTCGATCCCGATGACGGCACCGAATATCTTGCAGTCTTCAACACCACCGGAGCGGAACGCAGCGCGAATGTCGTGCTCGACTACGGGGCCCGCGAACTGGCGACGCTCGCCGGAAGCTGCCCCGCTGCCGTGACCGCCCCCGGGAGCGCAGCTTTCACGTTGCCCGCCTTCGGCTGGGCTCTGTGCCGTGTGTCGGAGAGCGCCGAGTGAACCGCCACGATCCCTCGATGCAGGCCGCTGCCGCCAGCGCTGCCATGCCGTGGTGGAAAGGCGCGGCGATCTACCAGATCTATCCGCGCAGCTTCCAGGATTCGAACGGCGACGGGATCGGCGACCTGCCTGGGATTACCCGGCGCCTGCCCTATGTAGCCTCGCTCGGCGTGGATGCGATCTGGATCTCGCCCTTCTTCGTCTCGCCGATGAAAGACTTCGGCTACGATGTCGCCGATTACTGCGATGTCGATCCGATCTTCGGCACACTCTCCGATTTCGACGCGCTGGTCGCCCGCGCCCACGAACTCGGCCTCAAGGTCCTCATCGACCAGGTCTATTCGCACACTTCGGACGAGCATCCGTGGTTTGCCGAAAGTCGCTCGGACAGAACCAATCCGAAAAACGATTGGTATGTCTGGGCCGACGCCAAGCCCGACGGGTCGCCTCCGTCGAACTGGCAATCCGTCTTCGGGGGCCCCGCGTGGACGTGGGACGCCCGACGCGGACAGTATTACCTGCACAATTTCCTGAGCAGCCAGCCGCAGCTGAACCTGCATAATCCGCAAGCGCAGCAGGCGATCCTCGACGTTATGCGCTTCTGGCTTGACCGCGGGGTGGACGGGTTCCGCATCGATGCGCTGAATTTCGCGATGCACGACCCGCAATTGCGCGACAATCCGCCCGCGCCTGCGACCGACAAACCGCGCACGCGCCCGTTCGATTTCCAGCTCAAGACCTACAATCAGAGCCATGCGGACATTCCCGCCTTCATCGAACGCATTCGCGCGCTGACCGACAGTTACGATGGCATCTTCACCGTTGCCGAAGTCGGCGGGGACGAGGCAGAGAGCGAGATGAAGGCCTTCACCCAAGGCGAAACGCATCTCAATTCGGCCTACGGCTTCAACTTCCTTTATGCCGAGAAGCTGACGCCCGGAGCCATCTGCGCCGCGCTGGCGCAATGGCCGGACGAAGAAGGCATGGGCTGGCCGAGCTGGGCCTTCGAGAACCACGATGCCCCACGCGCGATCAGCCGCTGGTGGAGCGAAAGCGACCGCGACGCCGCAGCGCGAATGAAGGCGTTTTTGCTGGCATCGCTGCGCGGCAACATCATCCTCTATTACGGCGAGGAACTGGGTCTCTCTCAGGTCGATATCCCCTTCGAGCAGCTGCACGATCCCGAGGCGATCGCGAACTGGCCGCTGACGTTGAGCCGCGACGGCGCGCGCACACCAATGCCTTGGAGCGCGGACCAACCGAACTGCGGGTTCTCGGAGGGCGAGCCTTGGCTGCCCGTGGGCGAGGACAATGTCGCGAGAGCCGTCGCAGCTCAGGACGAAGACGAGAATTCGCTGCTCAACCATACCCGCGCGATGCTCGCTTTGCGCAACGCCAATCCGGCGCTGCATCACGGGTCGGTTGAGCGATGCGAAACGCAGGTTGACATTTTCGTGATCGAGAGGCTCGCCGATGGGCAACACATTCGCTGCCTGTTCAATCTCGACCGCAAAGCTGCTTGCGTGCCACAGGACCTCGCGCGGGGCAGTGTCCTCGCTGCAGTCAACTCAGCCACCCTCCACGAACTTCCGCCCTTTGGCGCAATGGTGATCGAGCTATGAAACCCTTCGCAATCCTCTCCGGCCTCGCCCTACTCTTCGCCGCGCCCGCCGCGCTCGCAGAAGAGGTGGTCACATCCCCCGATGGCACCATCAGCGTCACCGTGGACGTGAATGGCGAAGGGCGCCCCTTCTACCGCGTCGCGAAGGGCGGCGAACCGGTGCTGACCGACAGCCGCCTGGGCTTCCTGCTGGCCGATCAGGACAAGCTGGAGCGCCGCCTTGCCGTGGTCAATGCCACTCGCGCCAGTCACGACGATACCTGGGAGCAGCCTTGGGGCGAGCAGCGCTTCGTACGCGATCATCACAACGAGCTGACCGTTCGCTTCGAGGAGGACAGCAACGAAAAGCGCAAATTCGGCGTCGTCTTCCGCGTCTTCGACGATGCAGTCGCCTTCCGCTATCTGTTCGACGACACCAGCGTCGGCAAGACGCTGCACGTTGCGGAAGAGCTGACCGAGTTCAATATCGCGCAGGACGGCACCGCCTGGTGGATCCCCGGCGGAGAGTGGAACCGCTACGAATATCTCTACGAAAAGACGCCGATTTCCGCTGTGTCGGTCGCGCATACGCCGCTGACTTTCCGCATGGAAAACGGCACGCATGTCGCGCTACACGAGGCGGCGCTGGTCGACTTCGCAGGCATGTGGATGAAGCGGACCACGGGCACGAATTTCCGCGCAACGCTCGCCCCGACCGGCAGCACACCGGCACGTGCCGTGCGCGATGTGCCTTTCGCAACCCCGTGGCGCACGCTCCGCATTTCGGACGATGCAGCCGGCCTCGCCGAGAGCCTGGTCGAGCTCAACCTCAACGAACCAAATAAGCTGGGCGACGTCAGCTGGTTCACGCCGCACAAATATGTCGGCGTCTGGTGGTCGCTCCATCTCGACGAAGAGACGTGGGGCTCCGGCCCGAAACACGGCGCGACGACCGCGAATGTCAAACGCTATATCGATTTCGCCGCCGAGCATGGGTTCGAGGGCGTTCTTGTCGAAGGCTGGAACGTCGGATGGGACGGCAACTGGTTCTTCAACGGGGGCGATTTCAGCTTCACCGAAGCCTATCCCGACTATGACTTTGAAGAGCTGGCCCGCTATGCCGCCGAGAAAGGCGTCCCGATCGTCGGCCACCACGAGACCAGTGGCGATGTCGGAAATTACGAAAGCCAGCTTGCTGCCGGTCTCGACCTGATGGCGGCGCGCGGGGTGAAGACGATCAAGAGCGGCTACGTCACCGATGCGTGCAATTTGCGCTACGTCCATCCCGATGGCCGCGAGACGCGCGAATGCACCGAGAGCCAAGTGATGCAGCGCCATCACCTCAAAGTCGTGACCGAGGCGGCCAAGCGGCAGATCGCCGTGAACCCGCATGAGCCGGTCAAGGATACCGGCCTGCGCCGCACCTATCCCAATTGGGTCAGTCGCGAGGGCGCACGCGGTATGGAATTCGCCGCCTGGGGCGTACCGACCAATGGGCCGAGCCACGTACCGACTTTGGTGTTTACGCGCATGCTGTCCGGCCCGATGGACTATACCCCGGGTGTCCTCAGCCTGCAGGGACGCGGCCAGCCGCTCGAGATGACGATGGCGCGGGCGTTGGCCGAATATGTGCTGATCTATTCGCCGATCCAGATGGTGGCCGACCTGCCCGAACATTATGCCGAGCATCCCGAGCCCTTCCAGTTCATCAAGGACGTGCCCGCCGACTGGTCCGAGAGCCGCATTCTCGACGCTGCCGTCGGCGAATATGTCGTCACGGCGCGCAAGGACCGGAACAGCGAGGAATGGTTCGTCGGCGGCGGCGCGGATGAGCAAGGTCGCGATGTACGGGTTTCGCTCGACTTCCTTGATGCCGGGAAGTCCTATCGGGCCGAAATTTATCGCGACGGTCCGACCTCGGACTATCGCAGCGATGCGCGGTTCGAGATTGTGATCGAAGACCGGACAGTCACCGCCGCCGATACGCTGGACCTGCGAATGGCGCCCGGTGGCGGCTTCGCGATCAGGCTGATACCCGTCGGCGGGTGAGCACGCCCACCCCTCCCCGCGTCGTCGTCCTCGGCGGCGGCAGCGCCGGCTGGATTATTGCCTGCCTGCTCCATCACGAATGGGGTCCACGCGGCGGATCGGTGACCGTGGTCGAAAGCCCCGAGATCGGGATCATCGGCGTCGGCAAGGGTTCGACGCCGCAGCTCAAAGCCTTCTTCGACCATCTCGGCATCGACGAAGCCGAGTGGATGACGGCCTGCGATGCGACCTACAAGCTCGGCATCCGCTTCACCGGCTGGAGCGAGCGGCCCGGTTTCGAAAGCTATTTCCACCCCTTCCCCGCACCCACAGACCTGCACAGCGAGCCGGGCTTCCTGCACAATTGCATGCTCACGCGCCGGGGGTTCACCGTACCGGCCCATACCGGCCCATCCCGACGACTGGTTCATCGCGGAGACGCTCGCAGATGCACGTAAAGCACCGCAGCCTAACGGGAATTTTCCTTTCCCGCCGAGCTACGGCTACCATTTCGACGCCCACAAGCTGGGCGTATTCCTGCGCGACTGAGCGGTAAATCAAGGGGTAGACCACAAGCCTCTTCGTGTAGACGAGGTAGAGCTTGCTGCAGACGGCGACGTGGCTGCGCTGCTCTGCGAAGGCGGCGCGCGTATCGAAGGGGACATCTTCGTCGACTGCTCGGGCTTCCACTCGCTGATCGCGCAGCAGGCGCTCGGTGCAGCAGGCGCTCGGTGCCGAATTCATTTCTTTCGCCGACAACCTCTTTAATGACCGCGCCGTTGTCATGCCGACCAAGCGTGGCGAACCGGTCAAGCCGCAAACCGATGCCGTCGCGATGAGCAATGGCTGGCGCTGGTCGATCCCGCTGACGAGCCGTGTCGGCAATGGCTACGTCTACTCGTCGAGATACATCTCGGACGAAGAGGCCGAGGCCGAGCTGCGGCGGGCCATCGGTATGGAGCACCAAGGCGAGGCCCGCGTCCTGCAGATGCGCGTCGGGCGAGTGGGGGATACTTGGACGAGGAACTGCCTCGCCGCCGGACTCTCGCAAGGTTTCATCGAACCGCTCGAGGCGACCGCGCTGCACATCGTGATTGTGACCGCGCTCGACTTCGCACGCGCTTTCGAAAGCGGCGGCTTCACTGCGCAAAATCGCGAGGCATTCAATCGCCGCATCGCCGACAAATACGAGGGCATTCGCGACTACATCGTGGCGCATTACCGGCTCAACCAGCGCAGCGACACGCAATACTGGCGCGACAATGCGGCCAACCACGCTCTGTCGGCTAATCTAAAGGACATGATGTCGGCCTGGTTCACGCATGAGGACATTGGCCAGCTCAACGCGCGCCAGCATGACGGCTATCCGCATTACGCGAACATGAGCTGGCACTGCCTTTTCGCGGGCTACGGCACCTTTCCGCCTTCAGCCAAGATGCAAGCTCCGCCCCCCGGCCTCGCTGTGGACGATGTGGAGCGGACCCGGGCCATGCTGGCCGCATGCGCGCGTAACTTTCCAGATTACGCGCCGGTGTGACTGGCACGGTAGCGTCCGCGGAGCCGATCCAAACTGACGAACCCTGCAAATACACGTATGACAACCAATCGCTTGACTAATCAAATTTCCTTTTGAAATGTTCGTTTCAATCAAGGAGAGATGATGGTCGATTACAGCGCACTTCCCGCCAACACCCCGGTTCTCGTCGGTGCCGGTCAGATCACCGACCACTGGTATGGCGATGATGCGGCCAGCGCGCCCTCGCCGCAGGATTTGCGCCGCGATGCTGCCCGGATCGCTCTCGAAGACAGTGGTGCGCCAAAGGCCGTGCGAGATGCAATCGACCGGATCGTCGCCGTGCGCACGACGCCGGATTCCATACCCGGCGCGCCGCAACCCTTCGGTCGGTGCGCAAATCCGCCCGCCACCGTCGCGACCGACCTCGCTATTGCGGACACCGAGAACATCTATTCCGAACTCGGCGGCAACCAGCCGCAGGAACTGGTCAACGAACTTGCAGCTGCTTTGCACGCTGGCGAATGCCGTGCCGCGCTGCTCGTGGGGGCGGAGGCGACACGCGCGCTCAAGGCGGCGGTGCGGGCCGGGATGACGCTCGACTGGAGCCGCTCTGCCGCCGGTCCGCAGACCGACCGCGGCTATGGCGGCGCGCTGCTCTCGCCTTACGAAATCCGCAACGGGCTGGGAGCGCCGACGCAGACCTATCCTGCCTTCGAACACGCGCTGCGCCGTCGCCTCGGCAACAGCCGTGAAGAGCATATGGCGCTGATGAGCGAGCTGTGGGCAGCCTTCTCGCAGGTCGCTGCGGACAATCCGCACGCCCAGTTTCCCACCGCGCGCAGCGAGGAGTTTCTCTCGACGCCCAGTGCGGAAAATTACCCCGTCGCCGACCCCTATCTCAAATGGCATGTCGCGCAGGATGCAGTGAACCAGGCCGCCGCCGTCGTGATGACCACCGTGGCCGAAGCCGAGCGAATGGGCATCGACCGCGCAAAATGGATCTTCCTCCACGGCCATGCAGAGGCGAAGGACGGCTTCGTAACCCGGCGGCAAGACTTGTCGCGCTCTCTGCCGATCGAAAAGACGCTGCACCAGGCGCTGCGCACCAGCGGCAAGCAGGCTAGCGACATCGCGCTGTTCGACATCTACAGCTGCTTTCCCTGCGCCGTGCTGCTCGCGACCGAAGCGCTCGGCATCGACTGGCGCGAGACACCGGCAACCTTGACCGGCGGCCTTCCGTTCTTCGGCGGACCGGGTAATAATTACTCGCTGCACGCCATCGCGACCATGACCGAGCGGCTGCGCGAACAACCGGGCGACTTCGGCCTGATACTGGCCAATGGCGGCTTTCTGACAAAGGAAGCGGTCGGCGTCTATTCAACCACGCCGCCTGAGAATTGGGCCCCGGTCTCCAGCGAAACCATCCAGCGCGAAATCAATGCCCAGCTGCTGCCCAAGCCGGAACAGGCCGATGGCGAAATCACCGTCTCGACTTACACCGTGGTCTTCCAGAAGGGCGTGCCGACCCGCGGATACATCATAGGCGACGGTGCGACGGGCCGTGTCCTCGCCCGGATTGCCAAGGGCGACGATGCGACGTTGAAGGCTCTTCTCACTGAAGATCCCATCGGAAAACGTGCCAACATCGAGGTGCGCGACGATACCAATATCATCGCAGGATTCGCCTGATCGTGGTGGGCGCCGGGGACAATCGACCGATGCTCGAAGGCATCAGGGTGGTCGATCTTACCAGCGTCGTCTTCGGTCCCTATTGCACGCAAATGCTCGCCGATCTTGGCGCCGAGGTGACCAAGATCGAGGCTCCCGGTATCGGCGACGCCTATCGTTGGGCAGGCAAGCCGGCGGCGAGCAAGGGGATGGGACCGGGTTTCTTCGCGATCAATCGCGGCAAGCGGTCGCTCGCGCTCGATCTCAAGCAGAACGATGATCGTGAGAGGATGCTCGACCTGCTGCGCGACGCCGACCTGTTCGTCGTCAATGTGCGCGGCAAGGCGCTGGAGCGGCTCGGCCTCGATTACGAAAGCCTCACAGCAATCAATCCGGAGCTGATCTACATCCATTGCGTCGGCTTCGGGCAGGACGGTCCCTACGCCGATCTCCAAGCCTATGACGATGTGATACAGGCCGCGAGCGGCGCCGCGAGCTTGCTGCCGAGGGTCGATGGCGACCCGCGAGCGCGCTATCTGCCGTCGCTCATCGCCGACAAGGTCGCGGGGCTTCACGCCGCCCACGCTGCCTTGGCAGCCATCGTCCACAAATTGCGTACCGGCCGCGGCCAGCATGTCGAAGTGCCGATGTTCGAAGCCTTCACCGGCTTCATCCTGCTCGAACACCTCGGCGGGCTCACCTACGATCCGCCGAATGCACCCGCGGGTTACGAGCGGCAGGTCGATCCCGACCGCCAGCCCTTCCCGACCAGCGACGGTTACATCAGCATCGTCCCCTATACCGATGCCAGCTGGCCCAAGGTGTTCGCCGTGCTCGGTGCGCCCGAAGTGCTCGACGACGAGCGTTTTTCCGACCCCGCGAGCCGCTTTGCCAATATCGGCGGGCTGTATTACGAAATGGCACGATTGACCCGCGACTTCACGACGCAGGAGTTGCTCGAGAAATGTCACGCCGCCCAACTCCCGGCACAGGCCGTGCGCGATCTCGACGACATGCTGGAAGAACCGCACTTCGCCGCGACCGGGTTCTTCCGTAGTCGGACCCACCCGACCGAAGGCGGCTACCGCGAGATGCGGTCGCCCTTCACGTTCGGCGATTACGAAATGCCCGAACTCGCGCCGCCACCGGCGCTTGGCGAGGCCAATGGCGAGGAAACGGAGGCGTGAGCGAACCGCGATCTAAAATACCGACCCGGCAGAAGATTATCGACGCCGCGCGCGAATTGATGGTGGAGCAGGACAGCCTGGAAATCTCGATCTCCGAGATCACCCGCAAGGCAAGCACCAACATCGCATCGGTCAGCTATCATTTCGGCGGGCGCGAGGGGCTGATGGTATCGATCGCCCGCGCCGATGCGGATTTCGCGATCGGCGAGCTCGACAGGCTGCTGGCCTCAGGCATGAGCCCGCCCGACAAGATCGCGCACCACGTCACCGGCATGGTGCGCGCCTATTTCCGCCGACCCTACCTCCACCGGCTGCTGCAAAAGCTGATCCGCGAAGGATCGCGCGAGGCGGCCACGCTGGTCACCGGGTTCTTCAGCATCCCCGTGGCCGATGCCCGCCGGACGATCATCGAAAAAGGCGTGGCGCAAGGGCTCTTCCGGCCCGTCGACACCAATCTGGTCGGCTATGCAATAGAAGGGGCATGTGCGAACATCTTCACCTCTGCCGCCTCGCGCCGCGCCTTGCTGGGCTCGGGCGAGCTAGATCGGGCGCTGGTCGAGCGTTTCGCCGTCAGCACCGCCGAACTCGTCGTGCGCGGCTTGCTTGCGCCTGGAGTCGAACGCCCGCTCAGTTGAAGCGAGCGCTTTCTCTCTAGAAGCCGACGCGCACCCCGGCCCAGACAGTGCGAGGTGCGCCAAGATCGATCGAGCCGCCCTGGTCGCGCGTGACAATGGTTTTGTCGGTCAGGTTCTCTCCGCGCAATACTACCGAGATACCGTCCGCCAACGGGATTTGCGCGAAAGCACCCAGCGTGGTCGCGGCAGGCAGCAGGTCAGTCTCGAGATCGTCCTCGAATTGCGCGCCGACATGGCGCAGTGTGGCCGACAGCAGCCAGTCCCGAGCCGGACACCAGGACAGCGTTGCACCTGCGACCCAGCGCGGCGTCTGCGCGGGGTTATTGCCGTCGAGCGCGGCCGCAGCGCCCGATCCTCGAGCCTCTGCATCGGTGTAAGCAAGGCCGCCATCGAAGCTCACCTCGCCCAGCGAAAGCTTCGCGTTCGCCTCGATCCCGCGCGCGCGGACCGCGTCGATATTGCGGCGCTGGCGCAGGTTCTCGGCGATCGTCACATTCGCGACCGCGTCCTTTACGCGGTTGTCGAAAGCCGTGAAGCCCAGCGCGATACGATCGGATGGCGCGAAATCGACACCCACCTCGAAACCTTCGAGCAGCTCGTTTTCGAGCGCGGCGTTCGCCTGCGTGACCACCGGAAAGACCACGAAGGGCCGGTAGAGTTCATTGAGCGTCGGCAGGCGAAGACCGGTGTAGGCCGCCGCGCGCAAGCTTGCACCGCCGCCGAGACGATAGAGCGCTCCGGCGCGGAAAGACGCCTCCCAGCCCGCGCGATCCGCGAACCGGTCGTCGATCTGGATCGCGCCCGAGGGATCGCGTTCGGTGAAGAAGCCGTTGCGGATCGTGTAGCGATCGAGCCGCGCTCCGCCGGTCAGCGTCAGCGCGCCCAGCGTCAGGTCGTTCTCCACGAACAGGCCGAGATCGGTGGTCGTCCCGCCCGCATTGCGCCGGGCGGTGACTTGCCCGCTGAAGGCGCTGATCGCTGTCTCGAACAGTTCGCCGTCGCTGCGGCGATAGTCGAGGCCGAGGCGCAGGACATTGCGCTCGCCCGTCGGTGGGCGGACTTCGATCTTGCCGCCGATGCCGGTCGAGGGCGTATTGCGCTGGTCGAGGACCGGCACGAAGCGGGTCGAGCTGATCACCCGGTTGGCGAAATTGCGCGCCTGGACATAGCCGAGCACGTCGAATTCCCAGGTCCCGCGACCGATCAGGCGCAGGCTCGCATCCTGCCCCTCGATCCGGCTGTCGCCTCCTTCGAAGCGCAAGGTCCGCTCGTCCTGGAAGATCAGGCCGCGTGCCTGCAATTCGATCGTCTCGGTCAGCGGAGCGACGCCGCGAACTTGCAGCGAATAGCCATCGAATGCTGCGCGCGCGGTGGCAGGCACGCGGTCGCCGACGGGCGTGGTGAAGAAGCCCTTCCCCCGGTCCCAGCGACCGGAAATCACACCGAAGCCAGCCCCGAGGCGCGACGCCAGGCTGGCGCTTGCCCCGGTTTCGCCGCGATCGTTGGCGAGCAGTTGCGCATCGAGCGTGCCGAGCGTGTCGATCCCCGCGCTCTGCAATTCGATCGTGCCGGCCAGCGCGCCCGCGCCGAACGGGCCGGATCCGCCGCCGCGCGTCACCCGGATGGCGGCGAGCCGTTCGGGGGCAAGCGCGCTGAAGGGGATGAAGCCGAAGAAGGGATCGGCCATCGGCACGCCGTCGAGCAGTACCAGCGCGCGGCTGGTCGCATTGCCGCCTAGTGCACGCAAAGTCGCTCCCTGCGCCGAGGGGTTCGCAGAACGACTGTCCGAACGGCGGAATTGCTGGAAGCCCGGCACGGCTGCCAGCGCATCCTCGATCCGGCCCGACGAGGTCGAGACCAGCGTCTCGCGCTCGATCACCTGGACAGCGTAAGCTGGTGCGGCGGGCGTTTCGGCAAGGCCTTCGCCGGTCACGACGATGACCGGTCCATCGTCGCTCTCCTGCGCTGCGGCAGGGGCTGCAAGCACAGCGGCAAGGGAGACGGTCGAAGCAAATATCGGCGATCGGATCACGGCGCGGCCTCTCGTTTCGGAGCGGCGCGATTGAGACATCGGCTGCGCGCGGTCAACCGCTGAAGCCGTCGGCGCGATCAGAAAGCGAGAGCCGAGACGATCGCTCCTGCTTGCTCGGCACCCGAGCCGGGAGGGCGGCGGATGAGCCAACGGGCATCCAGCAGGGGCGCCTGTGCACCGCTCTGCTGGTTTCTGAGCGGCAACAGGCCGTCAGCCCCGGAGGCAGCCCGAACGAAGGTTTCGCGCGAGCCTGTTTCCCCGAAATCGGCACCCAGCACCATCGGCATGAACGCCAGCTCCGAAGCTGCCGACCCCCCTTGCAGGCAGGCTAGCAGGGGCCGGAGAAACAAGCGCGCTGTGACCATGGCCGATGTCGGATTGCCCGGCAGGCCGAGCACCAGCTTGCCCTGCGCCATGCCGAACCACACCGGACGCCCGGGCCGGATCGGCAGGCGCGCGAAGACTTCTTCCAGACCGTGGTTCGCAAACATCGGCCGAGCGAGGTCGTAGTCCCCCACCGACGCTCCGCCGGTGACGACGACGCAGTCCGCCGTGTCCAGAGCCGCGCCTGCCAATTGCGACAGTTGTTCGAGATCGTCGCCGCCGCGCGCGGTGTACGTCACTTCGCCACCTGCAGCTCTCGCCATGGCAGCAACGCCATAGCTCGCACTGTCGGCCAGCGTAGCTTCATCCGCATAAGCATCGCCGGGCGCGACGAGTTCGTCACCCGTCGCAATGATCGCCACCCGTGGGCGGTGCCGAACCTCGACCTCTGCCCGATCGGTCGCAGCCGCAGCCACCATCGCTTGCGGAGTTAGCCGTGCACCCGCAGGAACCAGCAGGTCCCCGCGTCGGAAATCGCTCCCGGCTTCGCGCACATGGCGTGCCGGTCCGAAGCCCTCGCGAAACCGTATCCGGTCGCCGTCGCGCTCGGCATATTCCTGCATGATGACGCAGTCCGCGCCCTCCGGCAGGAAGGCGCCGGTGAAGATGCGCATGGCCTGTCCGGGCTCAAGTGCTTGCTCGGGCAATTGGCCGGCCCGCACCTCGCCGATGCAGCCGAGCCAGTCGCCAGCCTGCGTGCTCGCTCCCACTACGGCATAGCCATCCATGACCGAGCAAGCGCGGCGCGGCGCATCGCTACGCGCGGTCAGACTTTCGGCAAGGTAGCGTCCCGCCACGTGCTTAAGCGATAAGGTTTCCGTTTCGAGCGGCGAAACGGCTGCCTCCAGAAACGCTATGGCCTCGTCGAAATCCGGCACCGGCCCCTCGCCTATCCGCCGATCGATGCGAGATGCGGGGTCGCGCCGCTATCGCCTTCGCGCAGCCGGTGGCCCGCGGCCTTGTCCGGCATTGCGCGGCGAATGGCTGCGATCAGCTCCTCATGCTGGTCATCATGCTGGAGCAGCTGACGCAGGTCTAAACCGCCCTCCCCGAACAGGCAGAGGTGCAACTTGCCGCGGCTCGAGAGGCGCAGGCGGTTGCAACTGTCGCAAAACCCATGGGCGTAGGGCGCAATCAGGCCGATAGTCCCGGCGTAATCGGGATGCGCGTAATCGACCGCTGGACCGGCGCCTGCCTTACGCGGCATTGCAATCCACCCCTCGCGGGCCAGCCGCGTGCGGACCAGATCGCCCGACTGAGCTTCGCCCGCCTGCCACTCTGCATTGTCGTTGGTTCGCATTAGTTCGATGAAGCGCCATGCGACCGGGCGATCGGCCACGAAGGCGCGAATGCGGTCCCATTCGGCGTCGTCCAGACCGCTCATCAGCACGGTGTTGACCTTCACCGCGTCGAAACCGACTTCGAGAGCCTGATCAATTCCGCGCACAACGTCGGCTAGCCGGTCGTGCCCGGTGATGCGTGCGAACCCCGCCGGGTCGAGCGTGTCGATGCTGACATTGACCGCGTCGAGCCCCGCGTCCCGCCATTCCTGCGCTCTTTCGGCGAGTCGATAACCATTCGTGGTCATCGCCAGTCGGTGAATGCCCGGCACTTCCGCCAATGTGCGCGTGATCGCGGTAAAGTCGTGGCGCACCGTCGGCTCGCCCCCGGTCAGGCGCAGCTTCCACAGGCCGAGGTTCGCGAATGCGCGTACAGCGCGGGCCATCTCCTCCACCGTAAGCTCCGGTGCGAGACCTGCCTGCTTCTTGAAGCCGTTCGGCAAGCAATAGGTGCAGCGGAAATTGCAGCGATCGGTCACGGACAGTCGCAGATAGGAGAAACGCCGACCATGGCCGTCTGCCAATCCGGCGTGCTGAGTCGCAGGCACAGGCAGCGGGTTTTTCACAGGTTCGAGCGGCGGCATCACTTGGCGATACGCGGCCCAGCACACAAAAGCTACAGCGGGTCTGCCGCAACCTCCGCGTCGGTCACGGGGCCTTACGAGCGACGCGGGGCCGATATCGGTTACAGATCCGGTGCAGCCACCCGCCCAACGCATGGGTGGGCGGATGATACCTTAGTCGTGAAGAACAACTCCATTCGAAACATTCCGTCCCTTTCGCACGTTCACATGCGAACGGAGATTTTTGATGGCTGCACGAGCTTATTGGCAAGGACAGATACGGCTGGCCCTGGTTTCGATCCCGGTCGAAATCTATTCGGCGTCCAAATCCGGCTCGAGGATCAGCTTCAACCAGATCCACGAGCCGAGCGGCAAACGCATCTCTTACGAAAAGGTCGTGCCGGGTATCGGACCCATCGACCGCGACGAGATCATCCGCGGTTACGAGATTTCAAAGGGCAATTACGTCCTGCTCGAGGACGAGGAAATCGAGGCCGTCAAGATCGAGAGCAAGCGCACGCTCGAACTGGTCCAGTTCGTCGATGCCTGCGAGATCGATCCGCTCTATTTCGAGAAGCCCTATTACGTCGCGCCGCAGGACGAGCTGGCCGAAGAGGCGTTCATCGTGCTGCGTGAGGCGCTGCGAAAAGCCAAGAAGGTCGCGCTGGGCCAGCTATCGGTGCGCGGGCGGGAAAAGCTGGTCGCAATCAAGCCGTGCGGCAAGGGGCTGCTGCTCGAAACTCTGCGCTATGCCGATGAAGTGCGCGCGGGCCAGAGCTTTTTCGACGATATCGACGATGCCAAGCCGAAGAAGGAATTGCTCGACCTGGCCAATACGCTGATCGAACAGAAGAGCGCCCCCTTCGATGCAGGCGAGTTCGAAGATCGCTATGCCGAAGCGCTGAAGAAGCTGATCGACAAGAAGGCCAAATCGAAGAGCAATAAAGCAGTCATCGAGGATGTGGACGATCCGGACGCCCCGCCGGGTTCCAACGTCATCGACCTGATGGCCGCTCTCAAGAAATCGGTCGAGGGCGACAAGGCGAAGAAACCTGCAAAGCGCAAGAAATCCGCCTGATCTATGGCCGAACGCAAGGATCCTCTGACCGAGTACAACGCAAAGCGGGACTTCAAGCAAACGCCCGAGCCTGCGGGCAAGCCCGAGGCCAGCAAATCGGGCGACCTCTTCATCGTTCAGAAGCATGACGCGACCCGGCTGCATTGGGACCTGCGGCTCGAAGTGGATGGTGTGCTGAAGAGCTGGGCGGTGACCAAGGGACCTTCCCCCGATCCGGACATCAAGCGACTGGCGGTCCGGACCGAGGACCATCCCATGTCCTACGCGGAGTTCGAAGGCGTCATTCCCAAGGGGGAATATGGCGGCGGGACGGTCATGCTGTGGGACCGGGGAAGCTGGGCGCCTGTCGAGGGCAAGAGCGCGAAGGACCTCGAAAAAGGGCATCTCCACTTCACGTTGCAAGGCGAGCGGATGCGCGGTGAGTGGCTGCTGGTCCGCCTGAAGCAAAAGTCGGGCGAGAAGCGCGAGAACTGGCTTTTGCGCAAGCTGCAGGATGAGCACGCGGAAGCGGGCGATGCGCTGGTGCAACGCGAATTGACCAGCGTTGCGACCGGTCGTTCGATGGCGGAAATCGCAGCCAGGAAAGATGGCGCGCGGGCCATCACAGGCACTAAGAAATCCCGCAAGACGAAAACCGCTGCGCTGCCGAAGTATCGGAAACCCCAACTTGCCACGCTGGTCGACGATGTGCCGACGGGCAATCGCTGGATGCACGAGATCAAGTTCGATGGCTATCGCGCGCTGGTGGCGGCGCGCGGCAAGGATGTGCGCATCTATACGCGAAACGGCAAGGACTGGACGGACAAGTTCGGACCTCTGGTCGATGCCATTGCTGCGCTGGACCTGCCTTCGGCCCTGATCGACAGCGAAATCGTAGCCTATGATGACAAGGGCAATCCGGACTTCTCGACCCTGCAAAAGGTCTTGAAGCGAGGCTCCGGATCACAGCAGCCGTCCGATAAACTGGCAGTGCACACTTTCGACTTGCTGGAACTGGAAGGAGACGATTTAAGCGACCTTCCGAATATCGAGCGCAAGGAACGGCTCGAAGCCTTGCTCGCGAATGCGGAGGCGCCGATTCATGTAGCCGAACACGTCCTAGGGGCAGGCGAGACCCTGTACCGGGCGATGTGCGACGCGAAACAGGAAGGTATCATCTCCAAAACCGTGGACGGGAAATATTCCGGCCGCCGGTCGAAAGCCTGGGTGAAGGTGAAGTGCACCCGCAGGCAGGAATTCGTCGTCATCGGCTGGAAAGCTTCGAGCGCGAAGGGGCGCCCCTTTGCGTCTCTCCTGCTCGCCCAGCATGAGGGCGGCGAGCTTGTCTACAAGGGCAATGTCGGCACCGGTTTTTCTTCCGACGATCTCGATGAGCTCGCGGCGAAACTGAAGCGGCTGGAGCGCAAGACCCCGCCCGCGGAGGTGGAGAAGGCGTCGTCGCGCAACGTGACGTGGGTGACCCCGAAGCTCGTGGCGGAAATCGCCTTTGCCGAGTTCACCGCCGACGGGAACGTGCGCCACGGCAGTTTCCTCGGCCTGCGTGGCGATAAACCGGCGAAGATGGTCGTTCCCGAAAAACCCGCATCTGCCCCCGCGGAAGAGGAGGTCGCGATCTCCAGCCGCGACCGTGTCATTTTTCCAGACAGCGGTCAGACGAAGGGGGAATTGGCCGACTATTACGCAGCAATCGCACCGGTAATGCTCCCATTCGCCGCGCGGCGCCCCGTCAGCCTGGTCCGTTGTCCGCAAGGGAGGGCGAAGAAGTGTTTTTTCCAGAAGCATGACAGCGGTGCCCTCGGCGATGCCGTCCACCATGTTCCGATCCGCGAGAAAGACGGCGGGCACGAGGACTACCTCTATGTCGAGGACCAGCGCGGCCTCCTGCAGTGCGTCCAGATGGGCACGATTGAGTTTCACGGCTGGGGCGCGCGCTCTGACGATGTCGAGCAGCCCGATCGGATGATCTTCGATCTCGACCCCGACAAGGGGCTTGGTTTTACCGAAGTGAAGACAGCCGCGCGCGACATTCACGACCGGCTTGCCGACCTCGGGCTGACCAGCTTCGCCATGCTGTCGGGCGGCAAGGGCGTCCATGTCGTGGTGCCGCTCACGCCGGGCCACGGCTGGGGCGAGCACAAGGATTTCGCCCGGCGGTTCTCCGAAGCGCTGAGCCTTGCCGAACCCGACCGCTTCACCGCGAACATGAGCAAGGCAAAGCGGAGGGGCCGCATCTTCATCGACTGGCTGCGCAACCAACGGGGCGCGACGGCAGTGCTGCCCTACTCGGCGCGTGCACGGTCCGGCGCGCCAGTCGCGGTTCCTGTTACATGGAACGAACTCAAGGGGATGGATGATGCCAAGCCATTTTCCATCGATCAGGCGGACACGCTGTTGCGGCGTGCTTCATCGAAAGCGTTGCATGGGTGGGGTTTCGCCGACCAGCGCCTTCCAAACCTCTAAAAATTGATTTTCGGACACCTTTTGACCCGCGATGGTTCTACAGGGACAGGAGGTGCGCTTGGCTGATACAATTACCGTAAACGGAACCGCTTATCCCATTCCCGACGATCCGCGTGTCAGTCTTCTCGACTTCCTGCGCCAGCACATCGGCCTGACCGGCACGAAGAAGGGCTGCGACCATGGCCAGTGCGGCGCTTGCACGGTGTTGGTCAACGGCGTCCGGATCAACAGCTGCCTGACGCTCGCGACCATGCACGATGGCGACGATGTGACGACCATCGAGGGTCTTGGCACACCCGAGGAGCCTTCCGCCCTGCAGCGCGCATTCGTCGAACACGATGGCTATCAATGCGGCTATTGCACCCCCGGCCAGATCTGTTCGGCCACTGCCATGCTGGAGGAAATTGCCGCCGGTTGGCCCAGCGATGCGAGCGAAACATTGAACGGCAAGGTCCGCTTGTCCAGCGAGGAAATCCGCGAGCGGATGAGCGGAAACCTGTGTCGCTGCGGCGCTTATGCGAATATCGTGGCTGCGATCGAGGACGTGGCAGCGGGAGACCGCTCATGAGGCCGTTCCAATACACCCGAGCGCCTTCGCTGGCCGAAGCTTCGAATTTAACCGCGGGCGAAAATACGCTGGCCATCGCCGGCGGGACCAACCTGCTCGACCTCATGAAGCTGCAGGTGGAAACGCCGGGCCAGCTGGCCGACATCAATCGGCTGGGGTACGCGGATATCGAGGACACGGATGACGGCGGCCTGCGGCTCGGCGCGCTCGCCACGAATACCGAGACCGCCGTCCATCCGCGCGTGCGTTCCGATTATCCGGTACTCTCACGCGCGATCCTGGCCGGAGCGACGCAGCAATTGCGTAACAAGGCCACCAACGGCGGCAATTTGTGTCAGCGCACGCGGTGCTTCTACTTCACCAATATCGACCAGCCCTGTAACAAGCGCGAGCCCGGCAGCGGTTGCGGCGCGATCGACGGGATCGCGAAATTGCACGCGATCCTTGGCACGAGCGACCAGTGCATCGCCACCTATCCGGGCGACATGGCAGTGGCTCTGAGCGCGCTCGGCGCAACGGTCGAGATTTCCGGCGACAAGGGCGAGCGCAGTGTTCCGGTACGCGACTTCCATTGCTTGCCCGGCGATACGCCATGGATCGAAAACATCCTTGAGCGTGGCGAAATCATTACCGGCATCGTCCTTCCTGCTCCCGTGGGCGGTACGCAAATCTATCGCAAGGTGCGCGAGCGTTCGTCCTATGCCTTTGCGCTGGTTTCCGTAGCCGCCATCATAGAGCTGACCGACGGCAAGTTTTCGCGCGCGGACCTCGCTTTCGGCGGGCTGGCGCACAAACCGTGGCACGATCCGCGCGTCGGAGAATGCCTGCTGGGCCAGGTTCCTTCGGATGCACTGTTCGACAAGGCTGCCGACATCCTGCTGGAAGATGCGCGCGGGTTTGGCGAGAACGACTTCAAGATACCGCTGACACGGCGCACGCTTCACGCCGTCCTTTCACAGGCGACGGAGGACGCAGCATGACGGTCCATTTCAAACAGGACGAACCCGACAATTCCAACCGCCTCGACGGCATGAAGCAGGGTGTGCTGGGCAAGCCCATGCCGCGCATCGAGGGGCTGGCAAAAGTCACCGGAACCGCGCCCTACGCGGCCGAATATCCGGTCGAGAATTGCGCCGAAGGTGTCTTGGTCACAGCCACGATTACACGCGGCGAGGTCACGTCCATCGATCGTAAGAGCGTGCTTTCCATGCCCGGCGTGATCGCGGTGATCGACGACGAGAAGCTCTGCACCCGCGCGGCACAGGGAACGGCCAACGAAGCGCCCATGCAGGGACCGGCGCAGGTCTGCTACTGGGGCCAGCCGATCGCTCTGGTGGTGGCCAAAACCTTCGAACAGGCGCGCGATGCCGCCAAGCACCTCAATGTCGAGTATCGCGTGGAAGAGGGCGCCCCCCTCGATCCCGGCGAGGTCGAACCGGAGGAGCAGGAGGACGAGACGGTTCACCAGGGCGATCTCGCGCACGCGATGGCCGAGGCCGCGCACAGCATCGACGTGACCTACACCACCAAGGGCCACGCGTCCGCCGCCATGGAGCCGCACGCTGCAATCGCCGAGTGGGACGGCCACAAGCTGACCGTCCATGCTTCGCTTCAGATGCTCAACTACAACATCACCGAACTGGCCGATGCGCTCGATATGGAAGAGGACGATGTCCGCCTCATATCCCGCTATGTTGGGGGCGGGTTCGGTTCCAAACTGGGGATCAGCGAGGAAGTAGTCGCAGCTGCGCTGGCGGCGAAACAGGTTGGCCGCCCGGTTCGCGTCGTGCAGTCGCGCCAGCAGGTTTTCCAGACGGTCATGCGCCGGTCCGAAACCACGCAACGTCTGCGTCTGGCGGCCGACGACAATGGAAAGCTTGTCGGATTCGGTCACGAGGCCTTGGTCTCAAACCTCCCCGGCGAGAGCTTCGCCGAGCCTGTGCTGCAATCGTCGCACTTCCTCTATGGCGGCGAAAACCGCGAACTGATGCTCAATGTCGCCCGCATCCACCGCATGACGGCGGGGTCGGTGCGCGCTCCAGGCGAGGCGGTGGGCATGCCGGCTCTCGAAAGCGCGATGGATGTATTAGCGGAAAAGGTCGGGATCGATCCGGTCGAGCTGCGCCTGCGGAACATACCCGAAGACGATCCTGAAGAAGGTCTGCCGTTTTCCTCTCACAAACTCGCCGAATGCCTGAAACAGGGTGCCCAGGCTTTTGGTTGGGAGAATGGCCCGCGCAAACCGCGCCAGCGGCGCGAGGGCGAATGGTGGATCGGCATCGGCATGGCCAGTGCCGCCCGCGTGCACAATGTCTCAGAGGCGAAGGCGCGCGTGACGCTGAAAGCCGATGGGACGGCACTCGTCGAAACCGACATGACGGATATCGGCACCGGGACCTATACCATCCTCGCACAGATCGCCGGAGAGATGCTCGGACTCGATCCGAAGCGGGTTCTTGTCGAACTGGGCGACACGCGCCACCCGCGCGGGCCCGGCTCAGGCGGAAGCTGGGGAGCGGCTTCGATCGGCTCGGCGGTTTACGTCGCATGCAAGGCGATCCGCGAGGAACTGGCCACAAAGATCGGCACGAGCGAGGACAAACTCGAGCTAAACGAAGGCAGAACCCCTACCGGTGAATCCCTGACAGACCTTCTCGAAGGCAAGGACCTCGCCCGCGAGGGCCACTACGAGCCGGGCGATATCGAGGATGATTACACTGCCTCCGGCTTCGGTGCGTTCTTCGCCGAAGTGCGCGTCAACCACTACACCGGCGAAACCCGTGTTGACCGCATGCTCGGCGCATTCGGCTTCGGGCGCGTGCTCAACGCCAAGACTGCCCGCTCGCAATGCATCGGCGGCATCACCTGGAGCATCGGCCTCGCGCTGACGGAGGCACTGGAGTTCGATCCGCGCGACGGGCACCTCGTCAACTGCGACCTTGCCGAATATCACGTGCCCGTTCATCGCGACGTCCCCGATTTGGACGTGGTGCTGGTCGAGGAACGTGATGGCGCGGCCAGCCCGATCCAGGCCAAGGGCATCGGCGAACTCGGCATGTGCGGCGGAGCGGCAGCCATCGCCAACGCGATCTACAACGCCTGCGGGGCGCGGCTATACGATTACCCGATGACGCCGGATCGCGTTCTCGCAGGGATGCCCGATTGATGCTCGCCGAATATGCCGGTGAGACCGTGCGGGACGAGGATCACGTGGCGCTCACTGCAGCCAGTGAGCCGGGGGTCGGACTCTGCACTATCGTCGGGATCGAAGGTAGTTTCTCGCGGCAGAAGGGTGCGCAGCTTGCTGTGCGACCGGACGGTTCGACGGTAGGCGATCTGGCCGACACTTGCCTTGAGCGGCAATTGGCCTCCGACATCGAGGTTTGCAAAGACCGGCAAGTTGTCCGCTACGGACGTGGCTCTTCCACAATCGACTTCCGACTCCCCTGTGGCGGCGGTCTGGATATCTTGCTCGATCCCGCGCCGGATCGTGCGGAAATTCGTAAAACGTTGGAAACGCTGCGACAGCGCCTACCCGCCCGAATCCGCTATGCCTGTGATGACTATACGCTTCAGCGGACATACTATCCTTCGCTCAAGATCATTGCCATCGGTGAGGGCCCTGAGATCGAAGCCGTAGCCTCTCTGTGCGAAGCCATGGCGATAGAGACCGAAATCGTTCGAAAGGATGATCTGACGCTAGGTCGGATGCCGGACACCCTCTCTTACGATGCGTGGACTGCCTGCCTCTTGCTGTTTCATGATCACGAATGGGAATTGGCCCTGCTCAAGCAGGCTCTGACGAGCGCGGCCTTCTACATCGGTGCGCAGGGCGGAGAGATGGCGCGCGCGAATCGCCATCTGGCGCTCGTCGTACGCGGGCTTGGCGAAGAATGCGTCGCGCGGCTGACAAGTCCGGTGGGGCTCATCCCCAACTGCAAGTCGCCGCGGTCACTGGCGCTTTCGGCAGTCTCCGAAATCGTCGCCGGTTACGAGCAACTGCGTGCGTCGCCTTGAAAAAAAGACCGCCGCCGTGCTGCTCGCGGCCGGCCGGGGAGAGAGGTTCGGGGGCGGCAAGCTGACGGCCGATTTACGGGGACGCCGCCTGTGGGAGTGGGCAGCGGAAGCCGCCGAAGCGATCGACTTTGCGGAACGCATCCTCGTAGTCGCGCCGGAAAGCGCTCTACGCGCTCGTCCCGGCTGGATGAAGGTCGAAAACTCCGATGCAGCAACGGGAATGGGCAGCTCGATCGCGACGGGCGTGGCTGCAGTATCCGCATGCAAGCAGGTTGTCATAATGCTGGCCGATATGCCGTTCGTTACGCCAGATCACCTCGCGCGCCTGGCGGGTGCAGGCGGGCCTGCATTTTCCAGCTATGAGGGAGGCATGCCGGGCTGCCCTGCAGCTTTCCCACGATCGGCTTTCGCGCAGCTTCGAGGACTGAAGGGCGAGCGGGGTGCGCGCAGTCTCGAGCTTGGTGAGATCAGTCTCATCTCACCGTCGGACGGTCGCGAACTAGCCGATATCGACACGGTTCGAGACCTCGAGAAATTGGCCTCGGACACATAGGCTGTCGCGCCGACGCCGCTGTGCGATCCTTCCCACCTCGGCAACCATCGCTCGTAACTGGATAAAAGGTCTGCGCGGCAAGGCGACATGGCGGAGAGGGAGGGATTCGAACCCTCGATAGGCTTGCACCTATACTGCATTTCGAGTGCAGCGCATTCGACCACTCTGCCACCTCTCCGCATGTCGGGTGCGCTTCCGGGCGAAGGCCCGCGGTCGAAGCGAGGCGCGCCGATTAGCGGAGCCGCCCGGCCTTGCCAAGCCCTTTCGGGTGCGAATTTGGGGGATGGGCGGCCTCGCCCACCTTGTTTACTTGCCGCAGCGCACCATATTCTGCGGAGATATGGAACGCGCACAATTCTTCTCCGCCCAGGCCGGTCGCACGATCGAGGCACCGCGCCGCGCCAAGACCCGCTTTGCTATCGGCGATGTGGTCAAGCACAAGGTGTTCGATTTTCGCGGAGTGATCTTCGATATCGATCCGGTCTTCGCCAATTCCGAGGAATGGTACGCGGCGATCCCGGAGGATATCCGGCCCGACCGCGACCAGCCGTTCTACCACCTGCTCGCGGAGAGCGACGAGAACAGCTACGTCGCTTATGTCAGCCAGCAGAACCTGCTGAACGATGCGGTTAGCGGCCCGGTCGAGCATCCGGACGTGCACGTCTATTTCCAGCAGTTCGAAAGCGGTCGCTACCGCATGCGGCGCAGCCTGACGCACTGATCGCGACCGGGCGCGCAGCGCGCTTAATCAGCTTTTGATCTTCCAGCCGGATTTGAGCAGTTTGTAGGCGACTACCGCCAGCACGGCGTTCAGCGCCAAGAGACCCAAAGCCGCCCATGCGACGTGCGTTGCATCGCCGATATCGCTCTGGCCGAGAAATCCGTAACGGAAGCCCGAGATCACATAGAAGAACGGGTTAGCGCGGCTGACCGCCTGAAATGCAGGCGCGAGACGGTCGATGATGTAGAACGTGCCGGACAGCATCGCGAGCGGCGTGATGACGAAATTCGTGACTGCTGCGTTGTGATCGAACTTCTCCGCCCAGATCGATGCGATAAGGCCGAGTATCGCCAGCATCGCGGCTCCCATCAGGCCGAACCAGACCACCGCCCAGGGATGCGCCATGGCGAGGCTGACGCCGGGATAGAGCGCCATGGCTGCGGCCACGACGAAGCCTACCGCGATCGCGCGCGTGACGGCAGCGCCGACGATGCCGATCATCAGCTCGCCTTCGGAGAGCGGCGGCATCAGCAGGTCGATAATCGTGCCCTGAATCTTGCCCGACAGCAGCGAAAAGCTCGAATTGGCGAAGGAATTCTGCATCATTGCCATGGCGATCAGGCCGGGGGCGACGAAGGTCGGGAAGTTGACGCCCAGCACCTCGCGCCCGCCGCGCCCCAGGGCGACCGAGAAAATGACGAGAAACAGCAGCGTCGTGATCGCAGGAGCCCAGATTGTCTGGGTCTGCACCTTGAGAAACCGCCGGACCTCCTTAATATAGAGGCTCCACAAACCCACGCGGTTGATGCCGGTGATGACCGGCTTGCCACGTTCGGCGAACCGGCCTTTCGCAGCGCCGCCATCCTCGACGAAATTTGCGTCGGGTTGCTCGGCGCCCGCGGGGGCAGGATTGACTTGATCGGCCATGGCTGCGCGCCTAGGGCCACGTACCCCGTCTTGGCAAGCTCCGGACGGCCAGGACTATACAGGATTCACGAATGAGCTGGACCGACGAACGGATCGCAACACTCAAGAAGATGTGGGAAGGCGGATCGACTGCCAGCCAGATCGCGGAGGAACTCGGCGGCGTCAGTCGCAATGCGGTCATCGGCAAAGCGCACCGCCTCGGCCTGAAATCACGCCCCTCGCCGGTGAAAGCTAACGAGAAGAAGAAGCCAGCGCCCAAGGCGAAGGCCCCGCCAAAGCCGGCCCCCAAGGCCGCGCCCAAGCAGCCCGCCCCGAAGGCAGCTGCACCGGCAAAGCCCGCCGCTGCGCCGGCACCTGCGCCCAGCGCGGCGGTCCCGTCGCAACCGCTGCCCGACAAGCGGCCCGACTTGCCCAAGATCGTCTCCGTCGGACCCGGCGGCTTCCTGCGCCAGGGGCCGGGCGATCAGCAGCCGCCGATCCCGCCGGCTCCGCCGCGCCGCCTGGTGCCAGCAAAGCCCGATCCGTCCATCGCCGACAAGACCAGCCTGCTCGATCTGTCCGACAAGGTCTGCCGCTGGCCGATGGGCCATCCGGGCGAGCCCGATTTCCATTTCTGCGGAGAAGCCGTGAACCCCGGTTTCCCCTATTGCGTCGAACATTGCGGCCGCGCGTACCAAGCACAGCTTCCGCGCGGTGCGCGCCGTCCGCCTCCGCCGCTGCCGTTCGGCGGCCCGCGGGTCCGCTAAAATCCATTTTCCGATAGGCCCGGCAGTCACGCGACCGCCGGGCCTTTTCTTCAGACCGACCGGAGTTTGCCATGCCTCTTTCGCTTCACGCCGCCTATGTCCCAAATGCGCTGCAAATGTTGGGCACCGCGCGACACCTCGTCGACACGGCAGAGAAATGGTGCGGCGAGAACGGCGTTTCGGAAGCCGAGATCATCGGCGCGCGGATCATCGAGGACATGCTGCCGTGGTGCTATCAGGTGAAATGCGTTGCCGAGCATACGCAGGGCGCGATCGAAGGCGTACGCGCAGGCGTCTATTCCCCCGATCTCAATCCGCCGCCGACGACGTTCGATGCTCTGCGGGAGAAGCTGTCGCGGGCGAAGGACGCGATGGAAGCTCTGTCCGAGGACGATATGGAAGCCTTCATGGGCCAACCGATGCGGTTCGAGTTCAAGGATCGCCGCATGGACTTCGATGCCGAGGATTTCCTGCTCAGCTTCAGCCAGCCGAACATCTATTTCCACTGCGCGACCGCTTACGACATCCTGCGCATGAAGGGGGTCCCCGTCGGCAAGGGCGATTTCATGGGCCGCGTGCGGATCAAGGCCTAGCGCTTGCGGGCGAACCAGATCGTGTGGCGCGGCCCCTTGTTATTCGGTCGCGCGCGCACTTCGCGCACCTCCACATCGAAGCCGCTTTCTTTCAGGCGCACAGTAAACTTGTGGTCGGGCGCGGCGGACCAAACCGCCAGAATGCCACCCGGCCGCAGCGCGTCGCGCGCCTTGCCGAGCCCGGTCTTGCTGTAGATACGATAGTTGGCATCGCGCACGATCCCGTCGGGTCCGTTGTCGACGTCGAGCAAGATGGCATCGTACTTTTCGCTGGTGCCGTCATTGGCATCGTCGATCAGCGCGGCGACATCGCACAGTACCACTTCTCCGCGCGGATCCGCGAGACTCTCACCGGTAAGATGCGCCAGCGGTCCCTTCGCCCAGTCGAGAATTTCCGGCACGATCTCCGCCACAGTTACTGATCCACCTTCCGGCAGCCGGTCGAGCGCCGCGCGGTAGGTGAAGCCCATGCCGTAGCCCCCGATCAAGACGCGCGGTTTCGCCGCATCGAGCTCGGCCAGTGTCAGCACCGCCAATTGCTCTTCGGAGAACTGCATCCGCGTGCCCATCAGCTCGTCGCGGCCGAGCATGATGATGAAGTCACGGCCATGGCTGACAAGCGTCAGTGTTTCGCCGTCGGGCACTTCGGCGGTCGCCAGGGTTTCACGCGGCAGCATCGATGATCCCTTCGGATTGGGGAATGACCAGGCGCGCGATGGCACCCTTGCCATCTTCCCGGTTGGACAGAGTGAATTCGCCCTTCAGGCTACGGGCGAGGCTTGTGGCGATACGCAGACCGAGGCTGTCCGCCTTGTCCAGCGCAAAGCCGGGCGGCAGGCCGGTGCCTTCGTCCTGAATGCAAATGATGTAGCACGGCTCATCATCGGCTCGGTCCACGACCGTTACTTCAAGCGACCCACCTGCGTCGGCATAGCCATGCTCCACGGAATTGCTGATCGCCTCGGCTACGACCAGCGCGGTCGAAACCGCATGTTCGGTCGCAAGCTTACCGCTCGCCCGGGCATCGAAGAGATAGTGGATGTCATTGCGGCCCGAGGCGTCCAGCGTATCACGCGCGATACGGTCGATATAGCTGGCCAGCGACAGCTGCGCGCCATCGGCGCTGTAGAGAGTACGTTGCAGCCGCCCCACAAGGCCAAGCCGCCGGGCCGCGTCGGTCAGGGCCTGCTTGCCGTCGCCATCACTCAGTCCGCGCTGCTGCAGATTGAGTAGCGATGAGATCATCTGGATGTTGTTGCCGACCCGGTGCTGCAACTCGTTGAACAGCATCTCGCGCGTTTCCGCGAGCTGGCTGGTGAGTTGCTGCTCCAGCGCCAGCCGCGCATTGGCGATCTGCATCCAATGGACGAGCGCGATATCGACAACGACGATCCCGATGAAAAAGAGCAGCGCCACCACGGCGCGATAGTCGAGCGCAAAACTATCCAGCGGCGGGATGAAAAAATACCAGCTCAACAGTCCGCACAGGACTGCAGCGAGCGCCCCAGGGCCAACGCCGAAGAAGAAGGCAGTCAGAATGACCGGGGGGAAGAAAGTGATGTAGGGAAAGCCTTCGGGCAAGGCTCCACCAACCGCCCAGCGGACCAGCAATCCTGCGAAGCTGGCGACGATCGCGACGCCATAGCATATCCACGGGCGGCGCTTGGCGAGCGGCAATCTCTGCAGGAAGGTGAGACTGTCCGGTGGCAAGTCCCGCAGCGCCCTGAACATCGACCCTGGTATCTCCTCGCCCAAAAAATCAGGCCGCTAACGGAAGGGCCGCGAAGGTCTATACCCTCGCGGCCCCACATTGCCAAAAAGGCGTTGCAGATCAGTCCTTCAGGAAGTCCGGCACGTGGGCTTCGCCGCCCCCGTCCTTGTTCCCACCGCCGTCGCGATCGCGACGCGGGCCACCGCGACCGCCGCGACGATCGCCGCCACGGCCGCCGCCGCCACCGCGCGGACCGCGATCACCGCGCGGTTCGCGCGGCGGGCGGGTGTCTTCCAGCTCTTCGCCGGTTTCCTGGTCGACCACGCGCATCGACAGGCGGACCTTGCCGCGGTTGTCGATCTCGAGGACCTTGACCTTTACTTCCTGGCCTTCGCTGACAACGTCGGTCGGCTTTTCGACACGCTCGTTCTTCATTTCGCTGACGTGGACGAGACCGTCCTTGCCGCCCATGAAGTTCACGAATGCACCGAAGTCGACGATGTTGACGACCTTGCCGGTGTAGATCTTGCCGACTTCCGCCTCTTCGACGATGCCCTCGATCCACTTCTTCGCAGCTTCGATCTCATCGGCGTTGCTCGACGAAATCTTGATCACGCCTTCGTCGTCGATGTCGACCTTGGCACCGGTTTCGGCGACGATCTCGCGGATCACCTTGCCGCCCGTGCCGATCACGTCGCGGATCTTCGACTTGTCGATCTGCATCGTTTCGATACGCGGAGCATGCTTGGACACTTCGCCGCGCGAGGAACCGAGCGCCTCGGTCATCTTGCCGAGGATATGCGCACGACCGGCCTTCGCCTGCTCAAGCGCGGTCTGCATGATCTCCTGCGTGATGCCGGCGACCTTGATGTCCATCTGCAGGGACGTGATGCCCTTTTCCGAACCTGCCACCTTGAAGTCCATGTCGCCCAGGTGATCTTCGTCACCGAGGATGTCGGACAGCACGGTGAAGTCGCTGCCTTCGAGGATCAGGCCCATGGCGATGCCGGAAACCGGCCGCGCCAGCGGCACGCCGGCGTCCATCATGGACAGGCTTCCGCCGCACACCGTCGCCATCGAGCTCGAGCCGTTGGACTCGGTGATGTCGGACAGGACGCGGATGGTGTAAGGAAACTCCTCGTGATCGGGCAGGACCGGACGCAGCGCGCGGAATGCGAGCTTGCCGTGGCCGGTCTCGCGGCGGCTGGTGAAGCCGAAGCGGCCCACTTCGCCGACCGAATAGGGCGGGAAGTTATAGTGCAGCATGAAATTGCTGTACGACAGGCCTTCCAGACCATCGATCATCTGCTCGGCATCCTTGGTGCCAAGCGTGGTGGTGCAGATCGCCTGCGTTTCGCCGCGGGTGAACAGCGCCGAACCGTGCGTGCGCGGCAGCAGGCCGACCATCGCCTCGATCGGGCGAACTTCGTCGGTCTTGCGGCCGTCGATACGCTGGCCGTCCTTCAGGATCGCCTTGCGCACGATGTCGCTTTCCAGCTTCTTCACGAGCTTCAGGCGGCCCATGTATTCGGCCGGATCGCTCTCTTCCAGATCGGCGTAATGCTCGCGCGCCTTGGCACGGGCATCGTTGACCGCGTCCTGACGCTCGGCCTTGTTGGTGATCTTGTAAGCCTTCGCCAGATCGTCGCCGATGACGCCGCGCAGCTCTTCGAGCTTGGCGGTCTTGTCTTCGACCGGAGCGAGTTCCCACGGATCCTTGGCGGCCTGTTCAGCGAGATCGATGATCGCGTCGATGACCTTGCGGCTTTCCTCATGCGCGAACATGACGGCGCCGAGCATCTGCTCTTCGGTCAGTTCCTTCGCTTCGGATTCGACCATCATCACCGCGTCCTGCGTCGCAGCGACGACGAGGTCGAGATTGCCGTTTTCGCCCAGGGCATCGGCAACGGTCGGGTTGAGAACGTAATTGCCATCATTGTCGAAGCCGACGCGCGCGGCGCCGATCGGACCCATGAAGGGCAGCCCGCTGATGGTCAGCGCAGCCGATGCCGCGATCATCGCGACGATATCCGGCTCGGTCTCGCCGTCATAGGACAGGACCTGCGCGATGACGTTGATTTCGTTGTAGAAGCCTTCCGGGAAGAGCGGCCGCACGGGGCGGTCGATCAGGCGGGAGGTAAGCGTTTCCTTCTCCGTGGCGCGGCCTTCGCGCTTGAAGAAGCCGCCCGGGATACGGCCCGCAGCGGAGAATTTTTCCTGGTAGTGGACGGTAAGCGGGAAGAAATCCTGCCCTTCCTTCACACTACGCGCGGCGGTCACGGCGCACAGCACCACGGTTTCGCCATAGGTGGCCAGCACGGCGCCGTCTGCCTGACGGGCGATCTGGCCGGTTTCGAGGGTGAGGGTCTTTCCGCCCCACTCGATCGATACGGTTTTCTTGTCGAACATGTATTTTCCTAAATGACCCGCCGCGCCTGATTGCATCGGCGGGGCCTACTGTGCCGGGGATACCGTCCCGGTCCGGTTCGGGGCGCTGTTTCGGCCCCATTGTCCGCTCCGGAGCCGAATTGCCCAAGAGCCGGATAGCAAGAGGGGCAGCCCTTCCGAGCCGCCCCTCCCGAAACTCTTATTTACGAAGACCCAGCTTCTGGATCAGCGCGTTGTACCGCTCGACGTCTTTCTTCTTGAGATAGGCGAGCAGGTTGCGACGCTTGTTGACCATCATCAGGAGGCCGCGACGCGAGTGGTTGTCCTTGTGGTTGGACTTGAAGTGCTCGGTCAGGTTCTTGATGCGCTCGGTCAGGATGGCGACCTGGACTTCCGGCGAACCGGTGTCGCCCTTGCCCTGCGCATTGTCCTTGATGATCTTCTGTTTGTTCTCGGCGGTAACCGACATGCATTTTACTCCGCGACATCCGGTAGGTTGAAGCCCCGCACGACCTTGGCCGAGCCTCCGCTGAGTTCCATCAGCGCCACCGGCACATCGTGCAGTGTGGCGAGGTGGAGCCCGTCGGTATGGGGCAAGTCCGACAATACCCGGCCCTGGCGGACCGCCTGCGCGCTTGTCGGGTCGAGGGTGAGGACCGGGATGTCGTCCAGTCCGGCCTCCAGCGGCAGGAGAAGGTTTTCAAGGCCTGCGCCCTTAGCGTTTTTCTCCAGCGTGTCCAGCGAAATCGCCTGATCTTCGCGGAACGGACCGGCCTTGATCCGCCTGAGATAAGTCACATGCCCCAGCGTTCCAAGGGCGCGTGCGATGTCCCGTGCCAGCGAGCGGATGTATGTGCCTTTGGATACATGCGCCACAAGGGTCACGCTGTCGGCCAGTTCGAGTGGGGCTTGCGGATCGTAGGGATCGGGTCGACCGGCCGTGGTCGCGAAGACGGAGCGCAGCGGCGCGTCCTCCCGCTCGCCATCGAAGCCGAGTTTGTAGATCGTGACGCGGCGCGTTTTCATCTCCACATCCTCGCCCGCCCGCGCGCGGTCGTAAGCGCGTTTGCCGTCCACCTTCACCGCGGAATAGGCGGGCGGAACCTGCTCGATCTCACCGGTAAAATGCTCCAGCACGGCAGCGATGGCCGCCATCGGCGGGCGGCGATCGGTTCGCTCGGTGACCTCGCCTTCGGTGTCGAGCGTGTCGGTCTCCTCGCCGAACTGGATCGTGAAGGCATAGATCTTGTCGCTATCGAGCATGCGCCCGGCAAGCTTGGTCGCCTCGCCCAGCGCGATCGGCAGCACGCCTCCGGCCAGCGGATCGAGCGTGCCGCCATGGCCGACCTTGGTCTTGGCATAGCCGCCCTGCCGCAACAGTCGTTTGACCGCACCCACGGCCTGCGTCGAACCGAGGCCGCGCGGCTTGTCGAGCACTAACCACCCGTGCGGCGCAGGTTTAAGATCGCTCATCCGCCGACGATCCGGGCGATGCCGTCCGCAACCGAATAGAAGAGGCCACTGATCCATTCGACCGGCGGCAGGATCGTGTTCTCGATCCAGCGCGCATTGGGGAAAGCCCACGTCGCCGCGATCAGGACGACGAACACCAGCATGCCCATCGCTTGCAGCTTTTGCCACTGGTTCGCCCAACGCCGCGGCATGAGCCCGCCGACGATATGCGAACCGTCGAAAGGCGGGATCGGGAGGAGGTTGAAGAACGCGAGAAACGCATTGATTATCACGAAGGCACCGAACGCCGTCATGGCCCATTCGGGCAGCGCCGTTCCCCAGCTCGTCGCCAAGCCGGAAGCAAGGCCGATCACGATGGCACCGGCGAGCGCGAGCAGGAGATTGGTCCCCGGTCCCGCTGCCGCCACCGCCATCATCCCGAAACGCGGATTGTCCAGCCGCCTTGCATTGACCGGCACCGGCTTGGCCCAGCCGAAAATCGGCCCGCCGAACAATGCCAGTGCGCCGGGCACGATGATCGTCCCGATCGGATCGACATGGCGGATCGGGTTGAGGCTGAGCCGGCGCTGCTCTTTCGCAGTCGGATCGCCCAGCATCAGCGCCACCCAGCCATGCGCCACCTCGTGAAACACGATGGCGACGATAAGGCACGGTACGAGCACCGCCGCGAGGATGAGAGTGTCGATCATGCGGGTTAGATAGGGAGGCCGAGACTAACCCGCCAGCGCTTCGACGAAGTGTCTCCGACACATGGCAATATAGCGATCGTTGCCGCCGATCTCGGTCTGCGCGCCCTGACTTACGGCCTTACCGTTTTCATCGACGCGCAGGTTCATCGTCGCCTTCCGGCCGCAATCGCAGACGGCCTTCATCTCCACCAGCGCGTCCGCAATGCCTAGCAGCGCCGCGGAGCCGGAGAAAAGCTCGCCCTGGAAATCGGTCCGCAAGCCGTAACACAATACAGGAATGCCGCCATCGTCCGCCAAGCGCGCGAGCTGCCAGACCTGCTCGCGCGTTAGGAATTGCGCCTCGTCCACCAGCACGCAGGCGATGGGATTCTCGGAATGGTCGGCAAGCACGCGCGCTTCGATATCGGTATCGGCCTCGAACCGGTGCGCGTCGCTAGCCAGCCCGATCCGGCTGGAGATCGCGCCAAAGCCCGGCCGGTCGTCCAGCGCTGCGGTCCACAGCGAGACTCGCATGCCCCGCTCGCCATAATTGAACGCGGTCTGCAGCAGGGTCGAACTCTTCCCCGCGTTCATGCTCGCATAATAGAAATAGAGCTTGGCCATCGCCCCGCTCTAGCCTCGGGCGCGCAAGGTGTTAAGGAGGGCGTCAGACAGGATCGGGGATGACGCCCCGACGAAACAGAACAAGACGACAGGGATCTTTATGGCAAGCGCGGCAGCGACGGCGGGAAACACCCAGAGCGGTTTTCTGGGATGGATCGAGCGGACGGGCAACAAACTGCCGGACCCGGTCTTCATCTTCTTTTACCTGATCCTCGCCCTTGTTGCGATCTCGATGATAGCAGCGCTGGGCGGTGTGTCAGCGTTTCACCCCACTGCCATCGACGAGGCTACCGGCAGCGCCCAGCGGATCGAGGCGGTCAGCCTGCTCTCGCCGGAGAATATCCAGCGCCTGTGGGTCGAAATGCCCGCGACGTTCACGCACTTCCACCCGCTTGGCTACGTGCTGGTGGTGATGCTGGGCGCGGGCGTGGCAGAGCGCTCCGGCTTCTTCGCCGCGGGGATGTCCAAGACGGTCAAGGCTGCGCCGAAATCGCTGCTGACGCCCGTCGTGGCGCTGGTGGCGATGATCGGCAACCACGCGGCTGACGCGGGCTATGTCGTGCTGATCCCGCTCGCAGGCATTCTGTTCGCCGCTGCCGGACGCCATCCGCTGGCCGGTATCGCGGCGGCCTTTGCCGGGGTGTCGGGCGGCTTTTCGGCCAACATCTCGCCCGGCCAGCTCGACGCGCTGCTGTTCGGCATTACCGAGGAAGCGGTCAACGCAAGCGCGCTTGACCCCGCCTGGACCGCCAATATCGCGGGCAACTGGTATTTCATCGCTGCGATGACTGTCATCTTTCTGCCGATTATCTGGTACGTCACCGACAAGGTGATCGAGCCGCGGCTGGGCGCGTGGACCGGCGGCGCGCAGGCGGGGGCGGCCACCGCGAATGCGGATCACGTGACCGGCACGGCCAGCGTTACCGAAGACCTGAGCGACGAAGCGGCGACACACCATGCCTCCGACGGAGACGATCTCAGCCCCGACCCGAGCGATCACGAAGGCGCTCTGGCATCGAAGGGATTGCGCGCCGCCGGCCTCGCCGCTTTGTTCGTGGTGGCACTGTGGGCGGTCATGGTGTTCGCGCCCGGCACCCCGCTGGTCAACGAAGCCGCCTGCGAGGGCATTCCCGCCGCAGACTGCTCGATCCACGCCGAACTCGATCCGTTTTACAAGTCGCTGGTCGCGGCGTTCTTCCTGCTCTTCCTGTTGACGGGCTGGGCCTATGGCCGCGCGGTGGGCACGATCAAGAACCACCGCGATCTCGTCGAAATGATGGCCGAGAGCATGAAGGACATGGGTTATTACCTCGTCCTCGCCTTCGCCGCGGCGCATTTCGTGGCGATGTTCGGGTGGTCGAACCTTGGCCTGATCAGCGCGGTGCATGGCGCGGCGGCGATCCAGTCGACCGGCCTTCCCCTGCCGCTGGTGCTCGGTCTGATGGTGCTGTTCACCGGCCTGCTGAACCTGTTCGTGGGCTCGGCAAGCGCGAAGTGGGCGCTGCTCGCCCCGATCCTGGTGCCGATGCTGATGCTGCTCAATATCAGCCCGGAAGGCGCGACCGCCGCCTATCGCGTCGGCGACAGCGCGACCAATATCATCACTCCGCTGATGGTCTATTTCCCGCTGATCCTGGTATTCGCCCAGCGCTGGCAGAAGGACTTCGGTCTCGGCAGCCTGACCGCGATGATGATCCCCTATTCGATCTGGCTGCTGGTATCGGGCACGGTGCTGATCGTGCTGTGGTTCTACCTCGGCATCCCGCTGGGGCCGGACGCGCCGGTGGGATACGCGCTGCCCGAGATGGCAGCACCCGCAGCCCCGGCGATTATGGAGTAGAGCTTACTCGTCGTCGTCGAGGTCGCGGGCGACCTTGGGGTCGTTCAGCAGTTGCTCGATCCGGTCGGCCTCGTCGAAGCTTTCGTCCGGCTGGAACGACAGTTTCGGCGCGAATTTCAGGCCCAGCCGCTTGGCGACTTCCTTTTGGAAGAAGGCGGTGTTCGTGCGCAGTGCCTTCAGCACCTGCGCCTCGTCCTGGCCCAGCAGCGGCTTCACATAGGCTTTCGCATTGCGCAAATCGGGCGTCATCCGCACTTCGGTGACGGAGATATTCGAGGCGCGCAGCACATCGTCATGCGCCTCCCCACGCGCGAGCAATTCGGACAGGATATGCCGCACCCGCTCGCCCACCTTGAGGACGCGGACCGATTGCTGTTCGGGGGTGGAATGCTGGTGCTTGGCCATCAGGCGAACTCTTCCATTTTCGCAAGGATACGTTTGAGCGAGGTCATATTGCGCGCCGTGCCCCGGCAGCCGAGGCGTTTTTCGATGAAGCGCCCGGTCAGGTCCGACACGCCGACCCCATGGACGTAGTCGAGATAGAGCACGCGGTCGCCCAATGCGAGCCGCTCGGCGCCGCGATCGCGATGTGCGTGCAGCAGGGCTTCGAAGCCGCCCTCGTCCGGCTCGCGCGGCAGGAAGATGGTGTGGACCATCTTGTCCGACCCGTCGCCGTGGAAGGGGTTGTCCTGAATCGCCGAGCGCACCTCGGCGACGGTCCTGACGACGACGAAGCCTGCGATGCCGAACTCGCGCTCGATAAGGGTCGCGATGCGGGCGGCGAGATCGGCTTCACTGTCATCGCTCGACAGGATGACGTTTCCGCTCGCCGCCACAGTCTCGACCCGGCCGAAGCCATCCGCCGCCAGACGCTCGCGGAGATCGGCCATCTTGATACGATTGCCGCCGATATTGATGCTACCGAGCAGCGCGAGCCGCGTCGTCACGTCTCGCTTCCCGGCCTCAGCGTGGGAATCGCGGTGCTGGTCGATCGCGCCAGCAGATTGCCAGCTTCGTCGAACAATTCGCCTTCGAGGAAGATCACCCGCCGCCCGCGCCGGATGACGCGGCCCTTGCCGATCAGCGGCCCGGCCATCACCGGGCGGAGCAGCGTCATGGTGATGTCGAGGTTGAGCGGGGCCTCGCGCTGTTCCGTCGCCCAGACATGCGCCCAGCCCATCACCTCGTCGAGGAAGCCCGCGACCAGACCGCCCTGCACGCCCCCGCGCGGCGTGATGAAGCTGTCGGGTGCGGTGAAGCGGAGCGTGATTTCCTCACGCTCCGCATCGAAATGATCGAACTCGACGCCCATGAGATCGGCATGCGCCGCCCCATGGTTATGCGGTCTATCGGTATTCGCGTTCACAGCGTGCGTTCACGCTCCTCGACCTCGAACACCTCGAGTTGGTCGCCAGCCTGGATGTCGTTGGTATCGGCAAGCACAACACCGCATTCGAGACCGGCGCGGACTTCGTCCACGTCGTCCTTGAAGCGGCGGAGCGAGGCGATGGTCGTGGCCGAGACGATGACATCGTCGCGCGTGAGGCGTGCGTGCAGCCCCTTGCGGATGACGCCCTCTTCGACCAGCAGACCGGCCGCCTTGTCCTTCTTGCCCGAGCGGAACACTTCCTTGACCGCGGCACGGCCGACGACGTTCTCGATCCGCTCCGGACCAAGCTCGCCTGCCATCTCCTTCGCGATTTCCTCGGTCAGGTGGTAGATGACGTCGTAATACTTCATCTCCACGCCGTCGCGCTTCACCAGCTCGCGGGCCTTGGCGTTCGGACGCACGTTGAAGCCGATGATCGGCGCATTGGACGCTGCTGCCAGCTGGACGTCGCTCTCGGTGATCGCACCCACGCCTGCATGCAGCACGCGAACCTTGATGAGGTCGTTGCCGAGATTGTGCAGCGCGGTCGTGATCGCCTCGACCGAACCCTGCACATCGGCTTTCACCAGCACGGGGAATTCGACAAGGTTCGATGCGAGGTTGTTGAACATCGTATCGAAGCTGGTCGGGGCGAGCGCGGTGCGCTTCTCGGTCGCCTTTTCCTGACGATATTCGGCCACTTCGCGAGCCCGCTGTTCGTTCTCAACCACAGTCAGCACATCGCCTGCGCTCGGCACGCCGCCGAGGCCAAGGACCTCGACCGGCATCGAGGGCCCGGCCTTCTTAATCTGCTTGCCATGATCGTCGACGATCGCGCGGACACGGCCGCTCTGCGTCCCGACGACGAAGGTGTTACCACGCTCCAGCGTGCCGCGCGTGATGAGCACGGTCGCTACGGGGCCACGGCCCTTGTCCAGCTGAGCCTCGATCACGGTCGCCTCGGCCATGCGGTCGGGGCGGGCCTTCAGTTCGAGCAGTTCGGCCTGCAGTGCGATCTTTTCAAGCAGTTCGTCCAGTCCGGTCTTCTCCTTGGCGGAGATTTCCACGTCCTGCACATCGCCCGACATCTTCTCCACGATGACCTCGTGTTCGAGCAGGCGGTTGCGGATGTTGTCCGGATTGGCCTCCGGCTTGTCCATCTTGTTGATCGCCACGATCATCGGGACGCCGGCGGCCTTGGTGTGATTGATGGCCTCGATCGTCTGCGGCATGATGCCGTCGTCGGCAGCCACGACCAGCACCACGATGTCGGTCACATTGGCACCGCGCTGGCGCATTTCGGTGAAGGCTGCGTGGCCCGGCGTGTCGAGGAAGGTTACGGCATCGCCGCCCTTCGTCTTCACCTGGTAGCTGCCGATATGCTGGGTGATGCCGCCGGCTTCGCCCTTCACGACATTTGCGCCGCGAAGCGCGTCGAGCAGGCTGGTCTTGCCGTGGTCGACATGGCCCATGATGGTGACGACCGGCGGACGCGGCTTCAGCGTCTCTTCCGGATCGACGTCCTCTTCGGCCTGAATGTCGACGTCGGCCTCGGAGACCTTCTCGATATTGTGACCGAACTGCTCGACCAGCAATTCCGCCGTATCTTGGTCGATCGTCTGGTTGACGGTGACCATCATGTCGAGATTGAAGAGCTCCTTCACCAGATCGGCGCCCTTTTCGCCCATGCGCTTGGCGAGTTCGCCGACGGTAATCGCCTCGGGGACCACCACGTCGCGAACCTGCTTCTCGCGCGGCTTGTTGGAGCCGCCGCCCTGCATGCGGCGCTCCTTTTCGCGCGCACGCTTGAGCGCGGCGAGGCTGCGGGCGCGGCGGCCTTCGTCCTCGTTGAGCGCTTTCTTGACGGTGAGCTTGCCGGAGCGACGCTTGTCAGGCGTTTCCGCGCTGCGAGCAGGCTTGTCGTCCTTCTTTTTGCGCTCGGGTTTCTTGATTTCCGGGCGTTTGACGGGTGTGAATTTGCGCGGCGCAGGCGCGGGCGTGCCGCCCTCGGCGGGTGCCGCCTCTGCCTCGGCGGCCGCTTCCTCGGCTGGCGCGTCCTTCGGTGCCTTGGCCTCTTCCTTCGCCTTCTTCGCGGCTTCAGCCTCGGCCTTCTTGTTGTCTTCGGCGCGCTGCTTTTCTACCTCGGCAGCCTGCTTGGCTTCCTGGTCTTCGCGCTTGCGGGCCTCTTCGGCCAGACGCAGGCGCTCTTCCTCGGCCTCGCGCTGGAGGCGCGCGACGCGTTCCTGCGGCGTTTCGCCGGCCGGGGCTTTCTTGGGCGCAGGCTTCTTCGCTGCCGGGGCAGGCGCGGGAGCCGGTGCAGGCGCAGGCGCGGGGGCGGGAGCCGCCTCGGGCGCCGGGGTTTCGCCCGGTTTCACGAGCTTGCGGCGGCGCTTGACCTCGACCGCCACCTTGTTGGTGCGGCCGTGGCTGAAGGTCTGCTTGACCTCGCCCGGTTGCGCACCCTTCAGGGTCAGCGGTTTACGGGCCGGTTTCTTGTCGTCGTCGCTCATTCTTGCTCGTTTCTCTTCGATCTAATCGTTCAATTCGTCATCCGGCGTGCGCAGCCCGGTCAGGCCTCGGCGCGCCTGTATTCGGCGGGCACATCGTGCCCCATGTAAAGCATGAGGCGCACAAGGGGCTTGAGCACTCGCGCGGCCGCAGCATCATCGGCCAGCGCCAGATGGACGACATTGTCGCGGCCCAATGCCACAGACAATGCGTCGCGGTCCAGTGTCAGGATCAGCCCCCGCTTCCCCGAACCTTCCATAGCGCGCCCTACGCGCCAGGCCTGGTCCAGCTTCTTGCGCCCGTCCTCGCTCGCGTCGCTGGCGTGACACAGCAGCGCCACGCCCCCCGCCCGCGCCGTCTCGGCGATGCGTTGGGTGCCCAACATAAGGTGCCCGACGCGCATTTCGAGGCCCAGCCGGTCGAGGACGACGCGGGTCAGCGCATCTTCGACCATTTGCGGCAGCTCTTCGGGGATCTCGAGGTCGCCGGTCTTGAACGCGCGCGACAGTCCGGCCTTCAGCTTGCCGTTGCCTTGCGCGGCCTCGATCGCCGCGCGTTCGCTGCATACCCAGGCCCCGCGTCCGGGCGCCTTCTCCTGCGCATCGGGCAGGACGAGGCCGGAAGGGGAGACCGCCAGCCGCAGCAGTGAGGCGCGCGGCTGGGTCTCGCCGGTCAGGATGCAACGGCGTTCCGGACAGGTCCTACCGGGCTCGGAAGCGTTCCGTGCCTTGGGCGTGTCGGCGATGTCGGACGTCAGGCGCTCATTGGGTGGAGTCCGCATCGGCGGCCTCCTGGGTTGCGGTGTCCTCGACAGGAGCCTCTGCAGGTTCCTCGTCCTCGAACCAGTGCGCGCGGGCAGCCATGATGATCTCGTTGCCCTGCTCTTCGTTCAGGCCATACTCGCCCAGCACGCCGCCCTTGTCCTGCTCGCGCTGCGGACGGTCGCGCCGCATCGGCGGGCCATCGGCATTATTGCGGCGACGCGGAGCTTCGCGCTTCTTCTGGATGAGTTCGTCCGTGGCGAGATCCGCCAGATCGTCGAGCGTCTTGATGCCCGCCTTACCCAGCGTGACAAGCATGGCCTCGGTCAGGTGCGGCAGCTCGGCAAGATCGTCCTCGACGCCCAGCTCGCGGCGCGTTTCGCGGTGCGCGGCTTCCTGGCGCTCGATCGCTTCCTGAGCGCGGCTCTGAAGTTCCTCGGCGAGGTCTTCGTCGAAGCCCTCGATCGAGGCAAGTTCCTCGAGTTCCACATAAGCAACTTCCTCGAGCTCGACGAAGCCTTCGGCGACGAGCAGCTGCGAGAGCGTTTCGTCGACGTCGAGTTCTTCCTCGAACATCTTGGAGCGCTCGGCGAATTCCTTGCTGCGCTTCTCCGAGGCTTCTTCCTCGGTCATGATGTCGATCTGGTTGCCGGTCAGCTGGCTGGCGAGACGCACGTTCTGGCCGCGGCGGCCGATGGCGAGCGACAGCTGGTCATCGGGTACGACGACCTCGATGCGGCCCTCTTCCTCGTCCAGCACGACGCGGCTGACGGTGGCCGGCTGCAGTGCATTGACGATGAAGGTCGCACCGTCTTCGGACCAAGGGATGATGTCGATCTTTTCGCCCTGCAGTTCCTGCACGACGGCTTGGACGCGGCTGCCTTTCATGCCGACGCACGCGCCGACCGGGTCGATGCTGCTGTCGTGGCTGATGACGCCGATCTTCGCGCGGCTGCCCGGGTCTCGGGCGGCGGCCTTGATCTCGATGATGCCATCGTAGATTTCGGGCACTTCCTGCGCGAACAGCTTGCGCATGAAATCGGGATGCGCGCGGCTGAGGAAGATCTGCGGGCCGCGATTGTTACGCTCCACCTTGGTAATCAGCGCGCGGACACGCTCGCCGACACGGGCGGCTTCGCGCGGGATCTGCTGGTCGCGGCGAATGACGCCCTCGGCGCGGCCGAGGTTCACGATGACGTGGCCGAATTCGACCGACTTGATCACGCCGGTGATGACTTCGCCGGCGCGGTCCTTGAATTCCTCGAACTGGCGCTCGCGCTCGGCATCGCGGACCTTCTGGAAGATCACCTGCTTGGCGCTCTGCGCGTCGATGCGGCCGAGATCGACCGGCGGCAGCGGATCGACGATGAAGTCGCCGATCTTGGCATCGTCCTGCAGCTTCTGCGCGGCCTTCAGATCGACCTGCTTGAAGTAGTCCTCGACCTCTTCGACCACCTCGACGACGCGCCACAGGCGCAGATCGCCGGTCTGCGGATCGAGCTTGGCGCGAATGTCGTTTTCCGCGCCGTAGCGGTTGCGGGCGGACTTCTGGATCGCCTCTTCCATCGCTTCGATCACGATGGCCTTGTCGATCATCTTTTCCGATGCGACCGCATTGGCGATCGCGAGGAGTTCAGCCTTGTTGGCGGAAATGGCACTGGCCATCAGTCGTCTGCCTTTTCTTCTTCAGTTTCGACGATTTCGTCGGCACCGCTCGTATCGAGCGGCTGGGTGGCGGCAATCAGTTCGTCGGTCAAGACGAGCTTCGCCGAATGAATGAGATTGCGGGGGAAGCTGACCTCGCCCGCCTTGTAGTCCTCGATGACCACCATGTCGCCGTCCAGGCCCCGGAGCTCGCCCTTGAGGTTGCGATGCCCGTGGACTTTCTCGGTCAGCGATATTTTCGCCTCGTGCCCCGCCCAGTTCGCAAAATCCTTCGCGCGGGTCAGCGGACGGTCGATGCCGGGGCTGGAGACTTCGAGATGGTAGGCGCCCGGAACGAGGACCGTACCCTCTTCCTCGAGCGCATCGAGCCGGTCGGAGACGCGACGCGAAAGGGCGGCGCATTGTTCAATCACCAGCTGCCCAGTCTCCGGGTCTTCCGCCATGATCTGCAGGGCCTGCCCGCCATCGCCGGCTTCCGACGGCATCATCTTCACGCGCACGAGCTCGAATCCCAGGGCCTCGGCCTCGGGTTCGATCACTTCTGTCAGTCGCGCGATATCAGCCATCTGGTCTCCGGTACGATAGACATTGCGGCAACGACCTTTGGTGCCGGCCCCTCGCGGCGCCAGCCCGTCAGTGTCGCGACAATGTCGGGATGACGGCCATTTAGGTCGTCAGATACCGAAAAGCAATATGAGTCTTTGCCGAATGCCGAAATCGCTCCAGCCTAGGCGGCCCCCGTAGCCTAGCAGTAGCGATCCACCTGCCGCTGCAATTCGTCGATCCGTGCGGAATCGGCTTCCGTCGTGCCGTTTGCGACCGACCGATCCCACAACTCCTGCGACAGACGCGAGTATTCCGCGCACTGCATGGCATCGATCTCGGCCTTTTTTTCGGCCATGTGTTCATTGATCGACTGCCCACCAAGAGCGTCCATCTCCTGGTCCATGTAAGCGTTCGCATTGCGCGGCGCGGAGACCGAAAAGGCAACCCAGCCTGCGATGACGGCGGTGCCGACCAGCGAAAGTCCGGCTTTTACGATGTCCATGATCAATACCCCCAATGACGACGCAGTATTTGACCAGATGGCGGTAAATAATCCGCTAATCGGCTTCCTGCATCAGGCCATGCTTTTTGATGCAGTGTCTCAGCTGGTCGTAGCTTAAGCCGAGCGCTTTTGCGGTTTGACGCTGGTTCCAGCGGTGCTTGCCGAGCGCATGCTCGACAATCGCCTTTTCATGATCGTCCACCGCAGTGCGCAAGTCATCGATATGCTCGAAATCCGCACCGGCACCCTGCGCCGCATTCGCTCCGGCAGCGGCAGGGGCATCCTGAGGCGGGCGCTTGACGGGCGAGACCGGCTTCCACGGGCTGTCGAAGGGATCGAACTGCGCATGGCCGATCGGTTCGTGCCAATCGTCCCAGCGATAGACCGCGCGCTCCACGACATTGCGCAGCTCGCGCACATTGCCCGGCCAGTCGTGCGCCACCATCTGCTCCGTCACATGCGAAGCAAAGCCCGGCCAGCCCTCCCAGCCGAGCTCTGCGGCCATGCGGCGGCCGAAGTAATCCGCCAGCACCTCGACGTCGCCCTCGCGCACGCGGAGCGGCGGCAGGGTAATCACCTCGAAGCTCAGCCGGTCGAGCAAGTCGGCCCGGAATTCGCCCCGCGCGGCCTTGTCGGGCAGGTCCTCATTGGTCGCCGCGACAATCCTGACATCCACGCGGGCCGGGCGGCTCGACCCGATGCGCGTGACCTCGCCATATTCGACGGCGCGCAGCAGGCGTTCCTGTGCGCCCATAGACAGCGTGCCCAGTTCGTCGAGAAACAGCGTGCCTTTATCGGCTTCCTCGAACCTGCCGACGCGTTGCTTGGTAGCACCGGTGAAGGCTCCTGCCTCGTGACCAAACAGCTCGGCTTCGATGAGCGTTTCCGGCAAGGCGGCGCAGTTCATGGTGACGAGCGGTTCGTCCCAGCGGGTGGAGAGGCGGTGCAGGCGTTCGGCGATCAATTCCTTGCCCGTACCGCGCTCGCCGATGACGAGCACCGGCCTGCGCATCGGCGCTGCGCGACTGGCGCGCTCGACTGCGTCGAGGAAGGCGCCGGACTGGCCGATGAACTGGTTTTCCCGCTCCATGGCCAAGATATAGGAAATTACACCAAGGCTTGGCAATTAAAACCAACATGATGCTCGCAAAACGGTGAAAAACCCCAGATCTCCAGCCACTTTCGCGTTTTGGCACGGCCCTTGCTCAATATATCACAACAGCAATTTCGGTCCCCGGATCAGCTGGACGACCCCAAGGGAGGCACACCGCCATGTTCGATCGCAGCTTCTTCCGCACCCAATTGGGCCAGGCAGCGCTCGCCAGCATCGTCGCCATGTCGGCATTCGTAATGCTCAGCTCGCATATCACGGTCACGACGCCGGTCGCGGCGATCGCAACCTACGAGCAGGTCGAGATCGCATGACCCTGCCGCCCGACCACGATCCCCTTGGCCCGGAGCGCAACTCCCCCGACAGTCCCCAAGACGCTCCGGGCCGCCCCCGCACGAATTTGTCGCGGCTCGAGGAAGAGGTAGAACGGCTGCGCCGCTCGCCCACCCCGACTCGCGAAGGCGGACGCGCCAAGGATTCCCGGTTCGGATCGGACTTTTTTTCCACTGGAGCACCATTGATGGGCATTTTCAGCCGCACCCGCGATATCATCGCCGCCAATTTCAACGACATGCTGGACAAGGCAGACGACCCCCAGAAGATGATCCGCATGATCATCCTCGAGATGGAGGAAACGCTGGTCGAAGTCCGTGCGAGTGCCGCGCGCACCATCGCCGACCAGAAGGAAATGCATCGCCACACGGTCAAGCTGGACAAGCTGCAGGCCGACTGGGGCGAGAAGGCCCAGCTGGCCCTGTCGAAGGATCGCGAAGATCTCGCCCGCGCCGCTCTGGTAGAGCGCAAGAAGGCATCGGACATGTCCGACCAGCTGAAGCAGGAAATTGCGGTGCTCGACGATGCCCTGCGCGCCTATGAGCAGGACATTCAGAAACTGCAGAACCGCCTGCGCGAAGCGCGCAGCCGCCAGACCGCCATCGCGGCCCGGCTGGAAAGCGCGGAGAACCGCGTCAAGTTGCGCAGCCTGATGACCAACGAGCGGGTGGACGATGCGCTGAGCCGCTTCGACCAGCTCGAACGCCGCGTCGATTACGCCGAAGGGCGTGCCGATGCACTGCAGATTGCCGATGGCAACAACAGCCCGAACCTCGCGGACGAAATCGCCGCGCTGGAAGGGGCCGATGCCATCGACGACGAACTCGAACAGATGAAAAAGGCGCTGGGTAAAGGCAGCGATCCGAAGGAGGACTGATCAATGGACGAAATATTTGCAATCGTGGCGATCTTCATCGCCCTGCCGTGGATCGTCCTTCACTACATCACAAAGTGGAAGACCTCCGCTACCATCACCACCGACGACGAAGCCTTGCTGGAGGAACTCTACAGCCTCGCCAAGCGGCTCGACGACCGGATGGACACGGTCGAGCGCCTGGTCGCCAGCGACAATCCCGACTTCAAGCCGGCCCGCCTCGTGCATGACAGCGAAGTCGACAATCAGCAGCTGCGCGAACTCGAACAGCTGATGGCCGAGAAAAAAGGAGCATCCCAGTGAACAGCCCCCGCACCACCCTCTATCGCGACAAGCAGAACGCGAAGTTCATGGGCGTGCTGTCCGGCATCGCCGACTACACCGGGGTCAATGCCCTGTGGGTCCGACTGGGCTTCCTGATCCTGGCCATCAGCATGGGCTGGCCGATCCTTGCCTATTTCGCCGCCGGCATCCTGCTCAACAAGAAGCCGCCGCATCTCTACACCGATCAGGACGAGAGCAAATACTGGCAGCGCGTGCGGCAGAACCCGAAGCGCACGGCGCGCGAAATCCGCGCCAAGATGAAGGATGTCGATCGCCGCCTGGCCGAAGTCGAAACCTTTTACGTCAGCAGCAATCCGCGCCTCAACGCCGAAATCGAACGGCTTCGGTAAGCACCAGACAACAGGGGAAGATTTATGGAAGGCATTCTCGCACTCATGATCCCGCTGGCGCCCTTCATCATGGTCGTCGCCATCGTGTGGATTGCCAACCAGCGCAAGCTGGAGGAGAAGCGCCTCAACGCCACCGCCTCTCAGAGCGCCGAGGAAGCCGCTCGCCACGCGACCCAGGTCGCCGAGCTGGAGCAGCGCGTCCAGGTGCTGGAACGGATCGTGACCGACAAGGGCTACGACGTGGCCGCCCAGATCGAGGCGCTGCGCGACACTAAGAGCCATGAAGACGGCGCGGGCGTCCCGCTCGACATCAAGCGACAGGAGAAGGCGTGATGGATTGGGGTGGACCGACCTTCGTAGTCCTGCTGGTCGCGATCAGCACCGTGGGCTGGCTCGTCAACAACTGGATCCGCGCCAAGCATGGCTATTCGCTCGAAGACGAATGGGGCGGCAAGACCGAGCGCGGCGATACCGTCGAAACGAAAGCGCTCAAGGCAGAGAACCGCCAGCTTCACGACAAGCTCGACGCCATGCAGGACCGCATGATCGTGCTCGAGAAGATCGTCACCGATCGCGGCTACTCGCTCCATGACGAGATCGAAGCGCTGCGCGACCGCGACGAAGGCACCGGTGTGCCGCTGTCGCTGAAGAAAGGGGAGAAAGCGTAATGGAATTCCTGAGCGAAACGGCGATCATCGTCGGCGTTGCCATCATAACCGGTGGCTGGATCGTGAACAGCTGGATGCGCATGAAGATGGGCTACCCGCTGGAGAACAGCTGGGGCAAGGCGATCTATCCGAAGAACGACCAAGCGGTCGAGCGGGTGAAGCTGCTCACGCAGGAGAACGCCGAACTACGCGCCGAGCTCGGTTCGATGAAGGACCGGATGGCCAATGTCGAACGCATCGTGACCGATAGCGGTTATCACCTGACCAGCGAAATCGAACAGCTGCGCGACAAGCGGGAGGCCAATTGATGGACCCCGACCTGCTCCTGATCTTCGGCTTCATCCTTGTCGTCCTATCGATCGTCTTTCCCTTCGCTTACGCCATCAACAAGCGCGAGCACGAACACAAGGAGCGCAAGCTGGAGCTGCAGGCGCGCGCCGAAGAAGCGAAGGCTGACCAGGCCCGCTTCCAGAACGGCGATTACAGCAGGATGGAAGAACGCGTCCGTGTGCTCGAACGCATCGCCACCGACAGCAATCATGCACTCGCCTCGCAGATCGAGGAGCTGCGCACGCTCGACCGGATCGAAACCGGCAATCGGGAGATGAGCAAATGACCTGGCCGCTTGCAGTTGTCATCATCGTCATGATGGTGGTCGTGGGTAAGGTGATGTCTTCCCGTTACCGCGCCCAAGCCGGGATCATCGAAGATAAGCAAGGCAATCAGCAATGGGTCGGTAACAGCAACGATGCCGAGACCCAACGCGAGGTCGAGGACCTGCGCGAGCGCATCAAGGTGCTCGAGCGGATCGCCACCGAAGGCAACTCGCTCGACGCCGCCGAAACCAAGAGAATTTCCGCCGAGATCGAAGCGCTGCGCGACAAGCAGGCCGACTGAGGCGGCAGGATCAACACCGGTTCAAGGAGGACATGAGGGAACAATGTTCGAACCATCCATCATCATCGCCAGCGCGAGCCTGCTCGGCCTGGCCATCGTCGCCACCGCAATGCTGCGCGGCTGGCACGGCTGGCTTGAGCTGAAGCGCCGCGAACTCGAACAGGACGCTGCGCCGCGCCAGGACGGTTCGCCCATGGGCGCCGCCCGGATCGAGATCGCCGACCTGAAGGAGCGCATCCGCAAGCTGGAAGCGATCGCCAGCGGCGTGGACTTGTGAACCATTCCGCTCGTCGTTCGTCCTGAGCTTGTCGAAGGGCCGCATTTTCTTCTAGCGCCGCGCCGCGAAAGAAGGGCGACCCTTCGACAAGCTCAGGGTGAACGGAGTTCTAGTGCGAAACCTCGACGACATTGCCGAAGAATACGAGTTTCTCGAAGGCGACGAACGCTATCGCCTGCTGATCGAGCTTGGCCGCGAACTGGAGCCGATGCCCGATGCCCTCAAGACGGATGCAACGCTGGTGCGCGGCTGTTCTGCGGCAGTGTGGGTTTATCCTACGGGCGAAGCCGAAAAGCTCCATTTCCTTGCCGACAGCAATGCCGCGATCACCAAGGGCATCGTCGCGCTGGTCATCAGCGCGGTTCAGGACAAGCCGGCCGAAGAGGTCGCGCAAATGGACGTCACGGCCGCGCTCGAACCCTTCGACTTGAAGAACCAGCTGTCCAGCAATCGTACGCAGGGCGTGCCGAACATGATCTCGCTGGTTAAGGAACACGCGGCGCGGATCGCGGCGGGATGAAATGAAACGCCCGATCTATCGCGGGCTCGGCCTGCTGAGCGTCAGCCTCGCTGCGGTCGGTGCATTCCTGCCGATCATGCCGACCGTGCCGTTCCTGCTGCTGGCGGTCTATTTCTTCGCCCGCAGCAATCCCGAATGGGAGCAGAAGATCCTCGATCACCCGCACTGGGGTCCGCAGGTGAAAGACTGGCGCGAACGGCGCGCTATCAGTCGGCGCGCAAAGACCATGGCCATCGGTGCGATGAGTGTGGGCGCGGTCTTCACATGGTATACGCTGGGCCATCCATGGTACTGGATCTCGATCGCCATCCTCGTGATTTGCGGCGGCTGGATTGCGACCCGCAACGAGTGATACCGGGAACTGCGAGAGGGACGACCCGTTGATCGATCATACGACGGGAGGGTGAACGAAAGGACACTCTCAATGGCAATTCTGATTCTGATCGCGACCATTCTGCTGCCCCCGCTCGGCGTTGCGGCGAAGCATGGTCTGGGCACGACGACGCTGATCAACCTCGTGCTGACGCTGCTCGGCTTCATTCCCGGCCTGATCCATGGCCTTTATGTGAATTACGCCAGGTAAGTCACGCTACAGCAATTGAACCGGAAGCGCCGGGGCCTCTAGGCTCCGGCGCTTTCGCGTACGACGGCCTCGCCGGCCTCGCGCTGGCGTCGTAATTCCGCCTTGAGCTTCGCCGGGTCGCGCGCGAACACGAATCCGAAACTGACGCCGCCTTCCTTGCCGATCGTCGCGTGGTGCAGCCTGTGCGCCTGCACCAGCCGCTTGGCATAGCCGCGCTTGGGCACCCAGCGCCAATACCGCTGGTGGACCAATCCGTCATGCACCAGCGTGTAGATCACACCGTAGCAGGTGATCCCGAAGGCCACCCACCACAGCACGTCCCAACCCATGGCATAGCCGATGGCGAACATGCCGAACACGATCGTGCCGAAAGTGACGGCATAGAGATCGTTCTTCTCGAACACCTTGTCATGCGGCTCGTGATGGTCGCGGTGCCAGCCCCAGCCCCAGCCGTGCATGATGTATTTGTGCGCCCACCACGCGAACAGCTCCATGCCGAGGATCGACAGTAAGACGGTCAGGAGGATTGCACCAATACTCATGCTTTGGTCTCTTCGAGGGCCATGGCCTTGCGTGCGGCCGGTAGCTTCCACCACGGCACATGCGGCGCGCGGTGGTGTTCGTGATGATAGCCGAAATGAAAGCAGCTGGCGAGAGAGACCAGCGTGCCGAAATCGTCACTGCGTGCATTGTGCCTGTCGGCGAAACCGGCAGCGTCGTGCCGATGCGGGCGATAGGTCCCGAAATAGAACAGCTGCATTGAGGAAGCGATTGCGGGGGCGCCGTAGAGCAGGACGATCTTCTCTACCGGCACGCCGAAGAGCAGCCAATATGCAGTCACGACCGTGCTTACGAAGGCGATCGACTGCCATCCGAAATAGCGCTTCAGGAAGGTGCCGTACCACGGCCAGAACCGTGTCGGATGATCGACGCTAAAGTCCGGGTCGTCAGCTGTGCCCGGCGCCTTGTGATGCGCGAAATGCGCTTTGCGCATCCGCCTCCAGGCGAACCCTGCGTATACGAACAGCAGGAACCCGCCGACCACATCGTTGATGCGCTCGCCGCCGGGAACGAGCGAGCCATGCATCGCATCGTGGCTGGCGATGAACATGCCCACGGAAAGCCAGCACTGGACGATCGCCATCGCGAGAGCCAGCGGCAAGCTCGTCCAGGTCAGGTCGAACGCGAACATGGCGAAAAGATGGATCGTCAGCCACGTTGCAAAGATTGCGGCCGTCAGCGCAAGGCCCGTCAAAGCCTGGCGTATTCCGCCCGCTGCGGTTTCAGTACTGACCGAGGGTCGACCCATGTCTGCTATATAGGGTTGCGCAGCCCTCGGCGCAAAACCCTATTCCCCGGAAAAGGGCTGGCGGGTCTTAAGGCCGAAGAATTTCTCGGCGACTTCGCTGCTGATGCGCGCGGGGCGATGCGTTTCGCTATCGAGGCAGCACCACATGCTCTGCACCTCGGCGAGCACCTCCTCGCCGCGCTTGATCACAGTGTTGTAGAAGGAGCGCGCGCCCTTGATTTTTTCGAGCACCGTTTCGGCGATCACATCGTCATGGAGAAAGGCGGGCTTGCGATAGGTGATCTCGTGCTTGAGCGCGACCCAGGCCTTGCTCGCCACTTCTTCGGCCGGCGCGAGCTTCTGCCAATGCGCCAGCACCGTATCCTGCACCCAGTTCAGGTAACGCGCGTTGTTTACGTGCCCCATGAAATCGATGTCCGAGGGAATCACTTTGATCGGAAAGGCGAATGGCTTTGCTGACATAAGTGTCAGTAGAGCAGAGAAAGGTTAAGTTTGGAAGACTCTGGAATTGCCTTTTTGCGCTCGTGACATTCGTGCCGCAATTTCGCGCCATGGCCAGCAAACCGCGCACGCTTTACGAAAAAATCTGGGACGCCCATGTGGTCGAGCGCCGCGACGACGGCACCTGCATCCTCTATATCGACCGGCATCTGGTGCACGAAGTCACCAGTCCGCAGGCCTTCGAGGCGCTACGGCTGGCGGGACGTAAAGTGCGCCGCCCCGACCTGACACTTGCCGTTCCCGACCACAATCTGCCGACCACCCCGCGCATCGATGCGGCCGGGAACCGACTGCCGATCGAGGATCCACAGAGTGCCGCACAGCTCGCCGCGCTGGAAGCGAACGCCCCCGCCTTCGGTATCGATTATATCGACGCGGTCGCGCCCGAACAGGGCATCGTCCACGTGGTCGGGCCGGAGCAGGGCTTCTCGCTCCCCGGTGCGACGATCGTCTGCGGGGACAGCCACACCGCCGCGCATGGCGGCATCGGCGCGCTCGCCTTCGGCATCGGCACTAGCGAGGTCGAACATGTGCTGGCGACGCAGACGCTGCAATTGCGCCCGTCGAAATCGATGGAAGTGAGAGTCGAAGGCGAACTCGGACCGGGTGTCACGCCGAAAGACCTGATCCTGCACATCATCGGCGTGATCGGCACCGCAGGCGGCACGGGTCATGTGATCGAGTATCGCGGGGCCGTGTTCGAGCGCATGAGCGTCGAGGGCCGCCTTACCGTCTGCAACATGAGCATCGAAGGCGGCGCGCGCGCCGGGTTGATCGCGCCGGACGAAGCCGTGTTCACTTATCTGAAGGGGCGCCCCTATGCTCCGCGAGGCGAGGCATGGGACAAGGCGGTCGCGTGGTGGAAGACGCTGCACTCCGACCCCGATGCCGTATTCGACAAGACCGTCGTGATCGATGCCGCAGATGTCGAGCCGACCGTAAGCTGGGGCACCAGCCCCGAAGACGTCGTGGCAGTCGGCGGCAATGTGCCAGCCCCTGAAAGCTTCGCCGACCCCTCCAAGCAATCTGCCGCCCGCAAGAGCCTCGATTATATGGGTCTCGAACCGGGCCAGCGGATCGAGAATATCGCGATCGAGAACGTCTTCATCGGCAGTTGCACCAACAGCCGCATCGAGGATCTGCGCGCCGCCGCGGACGTGCTGAAAGGTCGCACGAAAGCTGCGAACGTGCGCTGGGCGATCGTCGTGCCCGGTTCCGGCCTCGTCAAGCGGCAGGCGGAAGCCGAGGGGCTGGACCGGATTTTCACCGCGGCCGGTTTCGAGTGGCGCGAGCCTGGCTGTTCGGCCTGCCTCGCAATGAATCCCGACAAGGTCCCGCCCGGCGAACGCTGCGCTTCCACCAGCAATCGCAACTTCGTCGGTCGCCAGGGCCCCGGAGCGCGCACTCACCTGGTCAGTCCGGCGATGGCCGCTGCCGCCGCTGTCACCGGTCGCCTTGCCGATGTCCGCACCCTCGCCCCTTGCCAAGCGGTCGATGCCTGACCATTGAATGGGGCATGACGAACAAGCTCAAGATCGCCGGGGCCATCGGCTCTGCCGCCATCGCCGCCGCGCTGCTCTATGCAGGCAAGCGTACCACCGACAAAAACAAGCCAGAGCAGCCCGGCAAAATCCCCTCGGGCGAGAAACCGGAGACCGATTGATGGACAAGGTATCGACGATCGAAGGCCGCGCGATTCCGCTGGGCCTCAAGAATGTCGATACCGACGTCATCATCCCGGCGCATTGGCTCAAGACGGTCAGCCGCGAAGGCCTCGGCAGGGGTGCATTCGAGACTATCCGCGAAGCGCCCAGCAATCCCTTCGACGTAGAGGATTTCGCCGGTGCCCCGATCCTGATCGCGGGCGACAATTTCGGCTGCGGATCAAGCCGCGAACATGCTGCATGGGCGCTTCTCGATCTCGGCATCACAGCGGTCATCGCGCCGAGTTTTTCGGACATCTTTTCGGGCAACGCGTTCAAGAACGGCATTCTGACGGTCGAACTGCCGCAAGATCAGGTCGACCGCCTGCTGGAAATCGCCGCGGACCACCCCATCACGATCGATCTCGAGAACCAAACCGTTACCACGCCCTTTCAAGACCGTTTCGCTTTCGAAGTCGATCCGTTCCGCAAGCATTGCCTGCTGGAAGGGCTGGACGAAATCGGGCTGACGCTGGAACGCAGCGCAGCCATTGAAACCCATGAACAACAGCGCGCGCAGGCCCTTCCCTGGCTCGACGCGCCGCAAAGGAGAGACGCAGCATGAAAGCAGTCCTGTCGAAGGAAACCGGCGGCCCCGAAACCCTGGTGGTCGAAGATATCGCCGAGCCCACCCCCGGCAAGGGCCAGGTGCTGATCAAGGTCGCCGCATGCGCGATCAACTTCCCCGACACGCTGATCATCCGCGACATGTACCAGTTCAAGCCGCCCCGCCCCTTCGCGCCGGGTGGCGAAATCTCCGGCACGATCGAGGCGCTGGGCGATGGCGTCGAAGACTTCGCAGTCGGTGACAGGGTGATTTGCGGCGTCGGCAATGGTGGCCTGCAGGAAAAGGTAGTCGTCGATGCCGCGCGCCTGTTCAAGGTGCCCGAAGGCGTCGACCTCGTGCAGGCCAGCGCCCTGCTCATGACCTATGGCACGACCATCCACGGCCTGAAGGATCGCGGCGACATCAAGGAGGGCGAAACCGTCCTCGTGCTAGGCGCAGCAGGCGGGGTCGGCCTCTCTGCCGTGGAACTTGCCAAGGCCTATGGCTGCCGCGTGGTCGCAGCCGTCTCGACCGAAGAGAAAGGTGAAACCGCCCGAAAGGCCGGCGCGGATGAAGTGGTGATCTATCCCCGCTCGCCCTTCGACAAGGACACTTCCAAGCAGCTCGCCAACGACTTCAAGGCCGCTGTCGGCGAAGGCGGCGCGGATATCGTCTACGACATCGTCGGCGGCGATTATTCGGAGCCGGCCTTGCGTTCGATCGCGTGGGAGGGTCGCTTCCTGGTGATCGGCTTCCCCGCCGGGATCGCCAAGATGCCGCTCAACCTGACGCTGCTGAAAAGCTGCGACATCCGCGGTGTGTTCTGGGGCGCGTTCACCGCTCGCGAGCCGGAGAAGAACAAGGCCCACATCGCCGAACTGTTCGACCTATGGAAAGCAGGCAAAATCAGCCCGCTGGTCAGCGAGACCTATCCGATCGAACGCGCCCACGAGGCAATTGCCAAGCTGGAAAACCGCGGCGCGATTGGAAAACTCGTCGTCACCATGGACTAGCGCCCTTGCGGGTGTGATTGGCCGCGCCTATCCCCCCCCGCTAGAGCTTTTCATTCCCGAGGGACACGACATGACCGACTTCAAGGATCGCGAACGCGGCGAGGAATCCAAATTCGCCTTCGACCAGGAAACCGCCTTCAAGATCGCGGCACGCCGCAATCGCCTTGTCGGCGAGTGGGCCGCCGGTCTGATGGGCCTGACCGAAGAAGAGACCGACGCCTACAAGAAAGCGGTCGTACAGGCCGATTTCGAGGAAGCGGGCGACGAGGACGTGATCCGCAAGCTGCTGGGCGACCTGACCGCAGCCGATTGCGATGTCAGCGAAGCCGACATTCGTGCCAAGCTGGAAGAGTGCGCCATTGAGGCCCGCCGCCAGTATATGAGCGAGAGCTGATCCGATGCCGATGGCGGCAGACGATATCGTCGAGGCGATCACATCGGCGCTTCCCGGCGCCGAGGTGGAGATGCGCGATCTGGCAGGCGACAACGATCATTGGGCAGCCAAGGTCACTGCCCCGCAGTTCGCGGGCAAGAGCCGCGTGCAGCAGCACAAGATGGTGTACGACGCGCTAGGCGGGCGCATGGGCGGCGAACTGCACGCCTTGCAACTGACCACCCAAGCCCCCAACTGATCCCCATCAAGTTTCTCAGATAAAGGACGGACCGCTATGTCCGACACCAATACCCGCATCGCCGACGTTGTCGGCTCCAACGATGTAGTCCTGTTCATGAAGGGCACGCCGCTGTTCCCCCAGTGTGGCTTCTCGAGCCGCGCAGTCGCGATCCTCGACCATTGCGGCGTTGCCTACGAGAGCGTCGATGTTCTGCAGGACATGGAAATCCGGCAGGGCATTAAGACCTATTCCGACTGGCCGACCATTCCCCAGCTCTATGTGAAGGGCGAATTCGTGGGCGGCAGCGACATCATGATGGAAATGTTCGAAGCCGGTGAACTTCAGACCATGATGGACGAAAAGCAGGTCGCCAAAGCCTCATAGTTTTCCGCGCCGACATCGGTCGGCTCATCCTTGCTGTACGTGCAGCAAGCTGCACCCGCTGCGGGCGGGCGGTCGCCCTTGCCGGGCCTCGGTCGGTCCGGTGCTCTAAGAGGGGTCGGCCCGGTGCTCTAAGAGGGGCAGACCCGCATATACCTATCTTCTCCTAGAGAACCGAGCCGAAGGCGAGGCAAGCGCGACCGCGCACCCGCAGCGAGGCGACCGCAGGTCGCATGAGCGACGATAGCCAAGGCGGCGGATGCAGCCGCCGGCGCTTGAGGCAAGACTAAACGGGAAAGGCCCGCCCGGGAGACAACCGGGCGGGCCTTTTTGTTCACGTCGAGGCGCTGCTAAAGAACCAGGGAGCGCGCGCCCCGCGGAAGACTGTGTCGGGACATCCATCGCATTGCACAGAGCATGCCAAACTAGACATTCTCAGCATTTGCAGCAGTTTCGATGGTTAATGCCGGGTCTTGACCCGAAGCATCTGTAAACTTCTCCGACACCGCTTCGGCGATTGCACTTGGCAAGCTGCACACTGCAAGCCACACATACCAACATGAACGCACCATCCGACCCATCTGCCGAAGGGATTCCCGCCGCCACTGTCGTGATCTTCCGCCGCGGTGCGGAAGATGGTCCGCCGGAAATCCTCATGACGATCCGGTCGCGCGAGATGGTCTTCGCTGGCGGAATGGCCGTGTTTCCGGGCGGGCGGGTCGATCCGGCAGATTTCGATCTCGGCGCGCGGATCGGCGGGCCGCTGGACCCGGACGAGGCTGCGCACCAGATTGCAGTCGTAAGGGAGACTCTGGAAGAGACCGGGCTCGCTATCGGGCTCTCGGGCGATATCGACGCTGCCAAGGCCCGCGCGGCGCGGGACTATCTGCAACAGACCGGCGAGCTCGCGCCAGTGCTCGATCATTTCGGCTGGGACCTCGATCTTGACCAGCTGACGCCCTTCGCCCGCTGGTTCCCGAAGAACGAGCGCATCCCGCGCGTCTACGACACGCGCTTCTACCTCGCCGACCTCGGTACGGGGGCAGTAGAGATCGAAGCCGATCTGTCCGAGAACACCCATTTGTTCTGGACGACCGCACAGGGCGCGCTGGATGCGGCAGAGCGCGGCGAGATCAAGGTCATCTTTCCGACCCGCCGCAATCTCGAACGGCTGGCCCTGTTCGGCAGCTACGCGGAAGCGAAAGCGCAGGCAGAGGCGATCCCGGTGCGCACGATCACGCCCTATATGGGTGATCGCGACGGCCAGACCTGGCTCGAGATCGGTGAGGATCTAGGCTATCCCGTGACCGGCGAACCACTGGACACGGTGGCGCGGGGATAGTCGCTTCCTCCCTCGGACAAGAAAATCGTGACCCTAGTTAGAACGGAAATCCGCGATCCGGGCCCAATCTCTATAAGTCCAATATAAGCACAAGCTGACCGTGGTCACGTAAACAAGAAGCAGTGACCGTGCACCATCAAAAAAATATCGGCTGGCTTTCGTAAGCCTGCCGATAATCAGTTTGTCGTTAGATTGCTACGGCTCAAGCAGCGAATTTCATTCTCGAATACTTCGCCCCGCTCCCAACCAAATGCAATTCGCTGGATGTCGTAATTTTTCATCATGGACCGTACCCTACGCGGATCAATCCGGTGCAACTCAGCAATCTCAGATGTTGCGATCAGACGTTTTGCAACACGTAAAACGGAGTGCCGGTTGGCGCGTAAACTGACGCCAGAGTTCTTGAACTCAATCAGGTTTTCCGCTCGCACACTTCGCATCTGCGGTGCGTCGATATTGAGAATATCTTCTGCGTCTTTCTGCGTGACATCGTTTGAGAACGGGAAGTCCGGGTAGTCTGTCTCTTGGAAGACTGACTCATCGAATTTTGCTCTGCCACCTGAATTTTGGACCGTTTCGGGTTAGAGTTTTCTGCCGTAAGTATCCTTGGCTGGGCGAGGAGT